>NZ_JONO01000141.1 GCF_000711895.1 Photorhabdus australis DSM 17609 | reverse complement strand
CTATAACCGATTCACTGAATATCCCTACGGGGATCTATCAACTGGCTTCTAATGGTATTTCTGGAAAAATTGACACCTATCATCAATGGGATGATAAAAATTATCATCTCTTACCCAACGGTGAAGTCAAATATGATATTAGAAAAGACAAACTGGTGGTTGAGCGCGCCAGTATTATAGCAAAAGGTCATCTTGTCGCCGACTTTAGTGACAGTATTCATATTGATACTCATTATCCTTACAGTTCCCCGGCAGGTTTCAATTTATTCAATTATCCCGTCGACAGTGAAAAACTGCCCGCAATACTGTCCGCTGAAAATATCCTATTACATGCGGGAAAAATAACCCTCAGTGATAAAATCAACGCGGCTCATGATGTCAATATTGTTTCAGAGAGTGATATCACCCTAAAAAATTCCATACTTTTGTCCCCTAATAGTTTATCTATGGTGGCTGTCAATAATATCTCTCTCTGGCGCAGTCATATCAGCGGAAAGGCGGTGACCGCGCTCAGTCGTTATGGAGATATTGCATTTCATAACGGTGATGAAGTCGGCCATATTTGGGAACAACATAGAACGGGTGAGCATCCCGCATCCAATCAATTAAATGCCCGTGGTAATTTAACTATCAATTCGGGTAAAAACCTGCTTTTACAAAATGTCTATTTACAACCGGCTGAAAATATCTCTTTGTCAGCCAGTCATGATGTCACCATAGAAAACCATGCAGATACTTATACTTTTGCAAAATCAACGTCAGCCAATCGGCATCATGCCCCCATATCGGGAATTTTAACTGCCTTAAAATCATTAACGATTAATGCGGGGAATACGCTTTCTGCCAAAGGCTCAGAGATGTCTGCCGGAAAAGATATTTATTTAAGTGCAGCCAAAGATATTGATCTCAGTGCTTGTGAACCCAGGTATCAGGCTGATTTATCGTTATCCCAGGGATCAGCCATATACAGCAGTAAAATCACGGCAAAGGATCATGTCAGTATTATCAGTGGGGCAGACAT
>NZ_JONO01000140.1 GCF_000711895.1 Photorhabdus australis DSM 17609 | reverse complement strand
CCTAATGCGCCACCCACAGCTATTTGGGTAACAAGGGATTTGACGGCATCGCGTTTCGCTAAGGCTGCCAGTGTCTGGGTAAGATCCCCTTTATTCTCAACTAAGGCCACCGCCGCCTGCGAGGTCAACCCTATCATTCCGCCATAAGCCGCCCCATAAACCGCGCTCGCCGTAGCTCCCGTGGCGCCTGTCACCCCCACGGCACCACTTCCCGCCCAAGCCACCAGGCCCGAACCCGCCGTGACCGCAGCGACCGCAATCGCAATCACCATCCCCGGTATATGAACTGCACCTTTATCAGTTGAGTATCCAACTATTGGAGTACAGTTCACAAAGCCGGGAACTTTTTTTAACGTAGCCAGAATGGAGGATCGTCTGGGCCTAAAGCATCGTATTTTTCAAGGGGGCGATTAATCTCATCAATATAATATGGTGTATCAGTAAAACCTATTCTTACAGGGATATATTCGTTAAGCTCTTGATAATAAACTTCAGTACATTCTAATGCTTCAGAAAATGCACTAAAAAGCCTTTTGAAAACAATTGATAGCGACTCTCCTTTCAGATTTAATTTCGTATTATTTACGTTCACTCCTAACGACATCCAATCAATACCTTTAGCTGATATCTGTGAAAATGACCTTTCTATACTGTCAAGATCTCTTTTGACACTTGATAATTCCTCATACTTCAAAGAACGCCGATAGAGATTTTCTGTGACCCAAGGGTACTTACTCCCTTTATTACGATGTTCCAATAACGTTACCACTAAATTGAAAAATCCATTTATATCAGATGCAGTGCCTATTTCAGCTAATGTCATAGCGGCATGTATACCAACATTTTTCATTCTGTTTTAAACCTGATGGATGATGAATTTATAGAACCATTTGATTTCTGCACTATTCCTTGAACTATTTGCATTTTTTGCTTGGCAGTTATTGCTTGCCCTCGAACATCAATAACTATCCGTTGTTCCATTCCTGCTGGCAGATTCTTCTGCCGTTCAATCGCCTGTCTGGCAACATTATTAATCAAGCCATTTTTGTTCGT
>NZ_JONO01000139.1 GCF_000711895.1 Photorhabdus australis DSM 17609 | reverse complement strand
CCGGCCCATACCGGGAATGAAGAACCGCCGTTTATACCGTCACAAATAACCGTGTTACCGATCCCGGATAAAGTGGGCAGCGATATTGAATCGTTACCGATGCCGGAAGAAAAGGATTTTCGCGATTATATTCTGGTCTTTCCCGCCGGTTCAGGCATGAAACCAGTTTATGTGATGTTTAATACCCCCCGGAATCAACCGGGAGTGGTAACTGGTCGGGGGCAGAAAGTTGAAGGCAATTGGTTAAGTCTTGCTGGGCAAGATATGGGTGCACCGATCCCTAGTCAGATAGCGGATAAGTTGCGTGGGAGGAGATTTAATAACTTTGATAATTTCAGAAAGGCGTTTTGGAAAGAGGTTGCTAATGATCCTGAATTGTCTAAGCAATTTCTTCCAAGGAATGAAACTAGAATGAAACATGGAAGAGCTCCCAGAGCAAGATCTATTGATACATTAGGAAAGAGGCGTTCTTTTGAAATCCATCATGTGGATTTGGTTAGGAATGGTGGCAATATCTATGATCTAGATAATCTACGAGTAGTGACACCAAAGCGGCATATCGAAATTCATTCAAATAAAGAGATAAAGTAAAATGAAACTGAAAAATAAATTGGAAGAATATACCGAAAATGAGTTTATAAATTTAATTTTAAGAATAATATCGGATGAAGGTACAGAAGAAGAGCAAGATACTTTATTAGAGAATTTTATAAAAATAACTGAACATCCTTCAGGAGCAGATTTGATTTATTATCCCAAAAATGGAGAAGATGATTCTCCAGAGGGAATTTTAAAAACTATAAAAGAATGGCGAGCAAAAAACGGCAGACCAGGCTTTAAAAAATAGCGATTGAGTAAGTGATAAAAAGGATTTTTATAATCCTTTTTATCACGGACAAGATTAATACCTAACAACTATCATACTGGCATTAATCGTTACCGATGCCGGAAGAAAAGGATTTTCGCGATTATATTCTGGTACTTCCTATCCCGAATATGCCGCCGGTGTATGTGTATTTGAGTAAACCGCCGGT
>NZ_JONO01000138.1 GCF_000711895.1 Photorhabdus australis DSM 17609 | reverse complement strand
AAGCGACGTGCTATCTCAGCCCTGACCCTTTGGGGTTAGCAGGAGGAGTAAATCCTTACAGTTACGTGCATAATCCGACGGGTTGGATTGATCCGTTAGGACTAACTGGATGTTCAGATCCTAAGAAATGGGATGTTGACAGCTATGGGAACTTAAGGGATTCAGTTAAAGGAAAAAATCTAGCCCTTGATTCCCATCATGTTGGCCAAAAAGCAATAATGAAAGATCTAGTGAAGAATTATGATCCTAAAACGGGACCATCAATACTAGTTCCTAAAGTTGGACACACAGTTTCTAAAGATGGATTAGGAATTGTATCTAGAAGTCGAATAAACCCAGCAACAGGTAAAGAATTTACTAATGCAAGAAGTGTGATTGCCAGAGATATAAAAGAGCTAAGAAGAGTTTACCCAGAAATTCCAAATAGTAAGCTTAAAGAGCTTATTAATATGAATAAAAATATGTATCCAGAAGTTAAATTTAAATGAATTTAAAAGGTAACTATATGAAAAATGATGAGAAAATAATAGAATCTATTTTTAGTGAATTATTTGATGACAACTTACTCCGTTATCAGAATAGTTTAACCAGCCCAATGGATAATAATGATGATGTGTATGCTAAAGCCAGAAAAGCATTATCAAAATTAGATGAACAAGACAAAACAGCTATTTTCGACTTCTTCAAGGTAGTAATATCTGACACATCATCAACTATATTTGGAACCATTGATGGTTCCCACTTTCCACCCAATATAGATGGTGATTTTACGTTAACTTATGAAGACGAAGAAATACAAGGAAGTTTACAAGACTTATTTATAGAAAAAGCTGAGAATAAAGGTATTTTTAATTAAAAAAGTAAGGCTGAAAGATCCTTCGAGATCTTCCGGCCCTATTCATGATCTATCTTGGCGCATACCCACGGTAAGCCAGAGCAGATTGAAGCTTAGCGATCGCATCTTTGATCTGATACGCTTCCTCGTCATTCACCGCACAGGCCCGTATCTCCGCCCAGTTCAGCCGCTTCACCAGCTGGGCCAAGGCCAGCGCTTCAATGTGGGTTAACTGAATGTCCTGTAAATGTTCAATCACTATCGTCATCTTATGCTCTCCCCTTAACCCACAAAACCG
>NZ_JONO01000137.1 GCF_000711895.1 Photorhabdus australis DSM 17609 | reverse complement strand
GTAATGCATACAGAGATTAATTTTTTTGTGAATTCATCAAAAACTAGCATGAGCCCAAGCTCAGGTTGACAATGGAATTCCTCATCACTATTAAATATGTGCTCAAATTTCCCAGCCGAAATAAGTTGATTCTCAACCAATATATCAGCTGTTT
The DNA here is from genome assembly GCF_000711895.1 of Photorhabdus australis DSM 17609. Lineage (GTDB taxonomy): Bacteria > Pseudomonadota > Gammaproteobacteria > Enterobacterales > Enterobacteriaceae > Photorhabdus > Photorhabdus australis. The sequence continues at coordinate 1,030 of NZ_JONO01000137.1, read as the reverse complement.
GCCCTAAACTATTTATGATTGCAGCAATATCAGTCATCATTTACTAACTGTTCAAATAACAGCCCATCCACACGAAGATCAGATTGATAAAGAAAGCGAATTTCTATATTTGGGTATTGATCACTTAGCTCACGAGTATAAGCATCGAATCCACCTATCAAGCCAATTACAGGAATCCGTTCCGGTCCACCACTGAAATCAGGTTCCCCCATAAATGACCTAACAGTAGCTTTATCCATTTGGTGAAAAAATGGGGAAGGCATCTTCCCACTATATGTACCTGTATCATCAACCGTGTTGATCAATGTGAATTGAACAGAAATCAATACCTGTGATATCGCATCGAAAACTAGAGTAAGACCCATTTCTGGCTCAACACTAAATCTGGAAGAACCTTCGAAAGCAAACTCAAACTTTCCCGCTGGAATAAGTTTATTTTCAACTAACATACCTGCGGTTTGCCCTAGGCTATTAATAATTGCAATAACATCTGTCATTACTTATACCACCCTTGCATTCTGTTAAGACGATGTAATTCTTCATTCGCTTTATTCAACTGTTCATTTGTATAACCTTCTTCCCGTAATCCGGGAGTCTGGGCATAAAAATTACTATCTACAGCAGCTTTCAAATCCATAGCATCTTTTGTCTTTTTCGCTGGAGTATTTCTTCCACCATAGGTCTCACTATATTTTTGATGGACCCGTTTCGGAATAGCTATAGCTATTCCCCTTTCCAAAATTGCTTTGATCTTCTTATCAGTGATCTTACCTTTATATCTTTTAAGCACATATTGCTCTAATGCCGCCTTAGAAGGAATATGATCAATATCCAACCCATCATTACGGCTACGTCCAGCCAGATCCTGATATTCTCCCACTTCCAACGGTGTCACCGGTGGTTTACTTAAATACACATACACCGGCGGCATATTCGGGATGGGAAGTACCAGAATATAATCGCGAAAATCCTTTTCTTCCGGCATCGGGAGCGATTCAATATCGCTGCCCACTTTATCCAAAGAAGATAA
>NZ_JONO01000136.1 GCF_000711895.1 Photorhabdus australis DSM 17609 | reverse complement strand
GCTCAGGTTGACAATGGAATTCCTCATCATTATTAAAGATGTGCTCAAATTTCCCAGCCGAAATAAGTTGTTTTTCAATCAACATATCGACTGTTTGTCCTAAATTATTTATGATTGCAACAACATCAGCCATTATTTATATAACCGTTATTCCTAGTTAAACCAATTCATCTGCAATTTGTTTTTAAAACTACTCACAAATGAATTGGCTATTAAAAAAGCTCCCTTTTTATTATTGACTACCAACGTACTCTACTTGTAGGTAAGAATGTAACTCGACTAACTCGATCTAAAACATCATGCGATATTTGCATGCTAATTCCCTGCTTACCTTGATAGGAATAAAGATATGCCCAACCAAATTCACGTTTTAATGCCTTAAATGGCGGCGCGGTTTTAATTGGCTTTCCTAAATTATCATCTACCCATTGACGATTCATCTCCTTATTTAAAGGATATGGTATATCGTTCGGAAAAACAAAGCTAGGACGATCAGGTACGATTAAAGTTAATGTCATCTCTATAAATACCTTAGTTTCTCGGTTAAATGATAAAAAAACACCTTCTTTAGCCATATTTAAGGATATAGTTTTATCTCCAGAAAAACCACTTGGTTTAGCTTTATAAGGAATTAATCCCTCATCATAAATATCTTGGTAGGTTTTACCTAAGCTATTAATCAGCATTTCAACGTTAACCGCCATTATCTGTATAACCCCTGTTCTTGGTTAAGCTTGTGTATTTTGGCTCTGGCGTCTTCAAGCTGTGCTTCCGTTGCCCCATAGTTTCTCAATGTTGGCTCTATCGTACTAAAATCACGATCTACAGCTGCTCTTAAGTCTTTAGAATCCTGTTCTATTTGAGTCTGAGAATTCCGACCTCCATAAGTTGCGCTGAACTTCTGGTGAATTTCTGCCGGAATAATGATTGCTGCAACATCTTTTTCAAGAAGACTTAACTTATCCGTCTCTAAGTCAGGATATAACATTTTTAATCTTGCTCTCACAGTAGCTTTATCCATTACAGGCTGAAATAGTGAAAGCATATTGCCTTTATAAACTTCAATTTCAGGTAAATATGATGTCAAAGTAATGCATACAGAGATTAATTTTTTTGTGAATTCATCAAAAACTAGCATGAGCCCAAGCTCAGGTTGACAATGGAATTCCTCATCACTA
>NZ_JONO01000135.1 GCF_000711895.1 Photorhabdus australis DSM 17609 | reverse complement strand
CTTCCTTTTGTTGTTGGCGATGATTTCGGCCCTTTGCTGCCCTCAACAATAACAGGCAGCGTCATCGCCATCGCAGCGGCAGTCTCCTGACTCATGCCCATTGCTTCAAAGCGTTTTGTCCAGCCGAGTTCGCCCACCTTGCCTGTAGCCGCCTGACCTAACGTATTCACCGCCGACAGGTAATTTCTGAACTCAACCGGCAATGTGCCATCCCGGTCCATATTTTTGAGGGTACGTTCAAACACCGGCCACTGATCAACCAGATAACCATACTTCTGCGCACACTGGCTCGGGTTGCTGTTGCAGAAGTCCATCATTTCCTGCTGATTACGGATATTGGTATCAACCATCTCCTTGATCACCTGCTTACAGCTTTCGCCTTCACAGGTGCGGGCTTGGTGCGCAAAGCTGTCCAGCTCATTCACACTCAGGAAGTTATTCTCCACAACAAGCTAACAGAGAAGAAAATTCCAGCCCAGTGGCTGGAATTTTTGTCACTCAGATAATGGTTCCAAACTAAGTAGGTGAGCTTTTGCTTTTTCTACAATGTACAAAAATTCGTCACACCTGAACTCTAGAATATTATTGTCAGGATAAATAATAATATTCACTGATTTTTTGTCCTCAGATAATGATATTTCCCCCCACTGAACCCTATTAAAAGATAGTTCAGCATAAAGATCATCTCGGCCAACGGAACTACCTACACTATATTCCAACATACTCTTCCTCTCTGTCATTTACTTGGTGGCTCACGGAATCCAATCAATTTTGTACCATCAGCATTAAATCGCAACGCACGTCCATCAGGAGCAATTGCTTCAACTACAGTAATCCTCTGTTTATTTTCAAAAACAAGCCTAGATTCTATTTTGGTATTTGGATTACTTAGTATCTCACTAACTATAGTTTGAGCTTCCTTATTTAAAACAGATGCTTTCTGGCTAGAATATGAATACACAGAACCTTCCCTTCCACCGTGCTTTTGTAATGCACGTCCAGCGTCCGTCAAACCATTACGATTGGGGGTTGAAGCAGCTTGATTAAGGTTATCCCTGGATGGAAGCACACTATTGTTACGTGCATTTTCCTCATCTTGCGGTTCCCAACCATCTGGTGATCCAGAACCGGTTCCACCATACTTAGCCTTTTCTTCATTTGTTAGATTTTTCCCCACATTTGGTTGATTTTCATTATCCACATAATCTGACGAACATGTCCGGCCAAAGGAGCATTGGGTGGCTTTATCTATAGACTCTCCCATTTCCTTTAGTTTCTTGTCCAAAGCTGAAGC
>NZ_JONO01000134.1 GCF_000711895.1 Photorhabdus australis DSM 17609 | reverse complement strand
TCCTGTTGCCCTTCCACGGTTATTTTGCGGTTGTGGGCAATCACCAGTTCGTCATCGTGGCCGATACTGGTAGTCCGGTTGTAGTTAATCCGCTCGTCCCGGGAGTTGCGTACCTGAATCGCCAGATTTTTCTGGGCGTGAATAAACACTTCTTCCCGATCTTTTTCGTCTTCAAAACGCAGTTCGTTAAAGCCTTCCCCTTTGTGAGTTTTTGACCGGATTGACATCTGGGTTTTCGCCATCGGCAAGCGGTTAGGGGGAAGGTTGCTGGCATGGTAAGTGCGCCCGGTGATAATCGGTTGGTCCGGGTCACCATGTAAAAAGTCCACCAGCACTTCCTGACCGACGCGCGGGATAGCCATCATGCCCCAGCCTTTTCCTGCCCATGCCTGGCTGACTCGTATCCAACAGGAACTCTGGTCGTTAAACTGTCCATATTGATCCCAGGCAAACTGCACCCGTACCCGGCCATATTCGTCACAAAAGATTTCTTCCCCTTCGGGACCGACCACGGTGGCCACTTGCAGGCCGTCAATGCGGGGTTTGGGGTAGGGGGAAGGGCGCCAGGAACGGTCACGGTCGCCAAAGGTCAGGTGGTTGGTCAGTGTGGTGCCTGTGCCGCCGGTGCGGGTTTCATCGGCCTGTGGCTGCCGGCCATGGTGGCGGATGTTGATGACCTGCCACGGGACATTAAATTTCTCTTTGGGGTGCTGGGTGAGGGTGAACATGAGGCCCGGCCAGAGGAAAAAGCAGTCACTTTGCGCGTGGCCGAGGAGGTCATTGCGGCGTAAGGCTTCCAGACGGTAACGGCTCATGCGTTCCCCGCGTTCGTCTTTATAACGCCCGGGGAAATCATAGTGGTAATAACTGGGTAAATCGGTTCGTTGGTTGGCCGATTTAGCCTCGTAAAAGTGATATTCCGCAGTCCAGGGGGGATTTTTGAAGGTGCGGTCCCGCAGAGAAATGCCCTGGATCCCGACCTGTTCGCGCCAGCGGAACTGATGGATGCTGCCCTGTATTCCCTGCGTATCGGGTGTTGGGTTATAGGGAACGGAAAAGCGGTTACCGAGTGCCAGGCAGGAGTCAGCAAAGAAAATCGTCTGGCCATTTTTCCCCTGATGAAACTCAAAGTAATAAAAGATGCCTTCATCGGCTAATAAGCGGTGAAGAAAAGCCAGGTCGCTTTCGTCGTACTGGACGCAGAATTCCCGTTCGGGATGTTCATAGCCGAGGGTGTAAACAACATCGCGGATGCCGTTTTCTTTCAGCAGGGTGTCGATAATATCGGTAATGGACTGACGCTGAAAAATCCGGGAGTTGAC
>NZ_JONO01000133.1 GCF_000711895.1 Photorhabdus australis DSM 17609 | reverse complement strand
AAGGTGAGTAATATAACTTTTAAAAAAATTTGAGTGAAGTGTGATTTCTAATTATTTGTCTTGGGTAAAGTGGATAGCGATATTAAATCGCTGCCTGTAACGTAGGAAAAGGATTTTCGTGATTATATTCTGGTCTTTCCCGCCGGTTCAGGCATGAAACCAGTTTATGTGATGTTTAATATTCCCCGGAACCAACCGGGAGTGATAACGGGTCGGGAACAAAAAGTTGAAGGTGATTGGTTAAGTCGCGCCGGACAAGGTATGGGAGCACCAATTCCCAGTCAGATAGCGGATAAGTTGCGAGGGAGGAGAGGAGATTTAATAGCTTTGATGATTTCAGAAAGGCATTTTGGAAAGAGGTTGGTAATGATCCGGAATTGTCTAAACAATTCACAAGAGCAAATGCGATAAACGTACCTGAAGGTTATTCTCCATATACAATTCCTGAAGAGCAGGTTGGAGGTAGGGAAGTATTTGAGATTCATCATGTTAAACCAATTCATGAAGGTGGTGAGGTTTATAACATGGATAATCTGCGCATATTGACACCGAAGCGGCATATAAAAATACATACTAATAAAGGGGGTAAAGTGGGATGAATTTGAAAAATAAGTTGGAAGATTATACAGAAGCTGAATTTTTAGTTCTGCTGAATAAAATCTTCGATGGTGAATGTAAAACTGAGTACGAATATCACAGTTTAGTAAAACATATTGAGATAATTACCGAGCATCCCAGACGAAATGGACTAATTTTTTACTCAGAAAATGGAGTTGAAGATAGTCCTGGAGGTGTGCTTAAAGTGATAAAAGAATGGCGAGCCAAAAGCGGCAAGCCGGGTTTTAAAAAATAGCGATTGAGTAAGTGATAAAAAGGATTTTTATAATCCTTTTTATCACGGACAAGATTAATACCTCACAACTATCATACTGGCATTAATCGCTCCCGATGCCGGAAGAAAAGGATTTTCGCGATTATATTCTGGTACTTCCCATCCCGAATATGCCGCCGGTGTATGTGTATTTGAGTAAACCGCCAGTGAAATTGTTTGAAGTAGATTTGTATAGAAACTTTGCGGGGCGACTGAGGAATGGAACGCATGCTGATCATATGCCTTCGGCGGCTGCGGTTAGGGCTAAATTGAAGAGGTTATATCTAAATGTATCTCCTGCTGAATTAAATGAAGCAACTAAAGATGTTGCTGCCATTATTATTCCGGCAGAAATACATCAAAAACTCAGTGCTACTTATGGAGGGAGGAATACTCCACATCAAATAGAGCAGGACTCAAGGGACTTACGAGCGGCTCTTGATAGAGACTTTAATGTGATAACTCCAGCATTAAAGGATTATGGTGTAACAGAAACGCA
>NZ_JONO01000132.1 GCF_000711895.1 Photorhabdus australis DSM 17609 | reverse complement strand
GTTCCAGCGTTAACAATGAACCGCCGTATACGGAACCGTACGTACGGTGGTGTGAGAGGACGGCGGGAGCGATCCCGTCTCCTACTCGATTTTATAATCTATCGGTGAATTATTCGTCAATTTCTTGTTGTCAAAACGTAATAACCTAAAGACAATTATTTTGGGTATCTAGAATAATTTTATACGCAACTAACTAACATGAGGATTTTCTTTGAAAACTATTCAGTTACACAATAAAACAATGGCTTATCGAGATGAAGGTGAAGGCTTCCCTCTATTGCTGGGGCATAGTTATTTGTTTAACTCTGATATGTGGGCACCACAGATCGAAGTATTAAGTAAGGAATATCGGGTGATTGTTCCTGATCTATGGGGGCATGGGAACTCGGCAGAATTACCCGAGCAACATAAAACCTTGGTTGATTTGGCTCAGGATTACCTGGCGTTGATGGATCAACTTAGAATTAAGGAATTCGCTATAATTGGTTTATCTGCTGGTGGTATGTGGGGAACTGAATTAGCAGCTATGGCACCGGATAGAGTCAAGGCATTGGTGCTAATGGATACTTTTGTGGGGTTAGAGCCTGAAGTTACTCATGAAAAGTACTTTGCTATGTTGGATGCGATAGAGCAGGTCGGTGCTATTCCTCAACCTATTTTGCAACAGATAGTACCAATCTTTTTCAGTCAGCAGCCTGCTCAGAATTTAGTGGATGAATTGACTCAGCGTTTGGCGAAAATTTCTGCGGAAACATTACGTAATAGCATTATTCCGTTAGGGAGAATAATTTTTGGGCGTGAAGATAGAATTCATTTGCTTGAAAAGCTGGATATTCCTGCCCTTGTCATTACTGGTGAACAGGATATACCCCGTCCACCTTTGGAAGGTTATTTGATGGCTGAAATACTTCGCTGTGATTACGTTGTTATTCAGGATGCTGGTCATATTTCCACATTGGAGCAACCACATAAAGTTAATCAGGAGCTAGTTGCTTTCTTACAACAGGTTCTGTAAAGAATATTTTAATGAAGAGATCGGAGCTTCCCTGAGGTATTTCCATAAAACGAGACAGACATAGAGTTTTGTGATCTTATTGATTACGCTAATGATTCAATGAGATAGCTCTATGTTTGTTCGTTCATTTTAATTGGCTGGGGCAGTTCCTCTGTGAAGCTTTTCGGTTACTGCGTGCCAGCTTTAGCTGGATACAGGGAAATCACAATTACCGTACAGGTGAGGAGTAGGAAAAAGTCAGCAGGTCGGTCTTAACTATTGGATTTGATAAAGATCGATACAGAATTTTTTATTAGAATATACCCAAGAAACTTCAAGATGCAGTTTTTAGCACCTGAAAATGGTCATTAATTCTCGATGTCAGCGAGTCCGCTATATCCGGTAGCGTTGTA
>NZ_JONO01000130.1 GCF_000711895.1 Photorhabdus australis DSM 17609 | reverse complement strand
TGCCCATTTTATCCAAAGAAGATAAAGAGATTACTCCGCGCTAAAAATTCAAGTAATTATTCCATTTTGGTTAAGCCAATTCATCTACGATTTTGCTTTTCAAACTGCTCGTAAATGAATTGGCTTTAAGAAAGAACCTTCCATCTATATATTAATTACCAACTCACGTCTGATGTAAGCAAGAAAGTCACTGAATTAACCTGTTCACGTAAATCATAAGAAATCTGCATACTGATTTCATCCGTGAAACGATATAGATCTTTCCAACCAAACTGCCTTTTTAAAATTTGTCTCGGTGGTATTGACTTAATCAGATCACCTAAATTTTCTCTAACCCATCCCCTATCCATAGAATGCTTCAACGGTGATAGCAATTCATTTGGAAATATAAACAAAGCTTTATCGTCTCTAAGCAATCTTAAAGTGATTTCATTTAATATTTTACTATTCCGTTCAAACGACAAAAAAACCCCCTCTGTCACCATATCAATACAAATATTAGGCACCACAGGAGAACCACTTGGCTTATTCCTATAAGGGATTAGCCCTTCATCAAAAATTTCTTGGTAGGTTTTCAAACTATTAATTAATGCATTAACATTGATCGCCATTATCTATATAACCTCTGTTCTTGATTAAACCAATTCATCTACGATTTTGTTTTTCAAACTGCTCGTAAATGAATTGGCTATTAAATAATATCTCCCATATTTATTATTGATTACCAACGCACTTCTGATGTGAGTAAAAAAGTTACCGATTTTACTCGCTCCATCATGTCATAAGAGATTTTCATACTTGTAGGAATGTGAAAATCAAATAATGTATATAACTCTTTCCATCCGAACTGACATTTCATGATCATTTGTGGTTTCTGTAATTTCTCAGGCTCGCCAAACTGCTCATGAACCCACTGTCGTGACATGAGAGGCACCAAAGGAGAAGGAAGCTCATTAGGAAACTGATATAGAGGTTTATTTTTATCAAACAAAGTCAACGTAATTTCTTTTAAACGCTTTCCCTCTCGATAAAACGCTAGAAACACCCCTTCTTTCACCATATCCAAGCATATCACTTCGTCACCAGAAAAACCTGTTGGCTTGGTTTTATAAGGGATTAATCCTTGATCAAAAATTTCCTGATAAGATTTTCCCAAACTGTTTATTAACGCTTCAACATTGATTGTCATTATTTGTATAACCCCTGTTCTTGGTTCAGCTTATGCATCTTGGCTCTGGTATCTTCAAGTTGTGCTTCTGTTGCTCCATATTCCTTCAATACAGGTTTGATTGCATCAAAGTCCCGATCAAGCGCTGACCGTAAATTCTTTGAATCTTGCTCTATCTGAGTAGAAGTATTCCTACCACCATAGGTAGCACTGAACTTCTGATGTACCTCTGCGGGTATAATGATAGAAGCTACCCCCTCAGATAATTCCTTGAATTCACGTTCATCTAATAATGGATATAACCGCTTAAAATAAGCTCTAACCGCAGCCGCCGAAGGCATATGATCTGCATGTGTTCCATTTCTTGGTCGCCC
>NZ_JONO01000129.1 GCF_000711895.1 Photorhabdus australis DSM 17609 | reverse complement strand
AGGCTGTATTACCCGTTAGTTAACGCGCCCAGTGAAAAAAATCTGAAAGCCATCTGTTATAAGGTGCCAAACCGGGTGATCCCGGTGATTTTTCTGCCGGGGGTGATGGGGAGTAATTTGCAGGATCAAAATGGAACGTCAGTTTGGTGTTTAAACAGCAAAGTAGGTGCTTTGATGGATTGGGCTTTCAAAGGCGCAAAAGAGCGAAAAGAGTTACTTGATCCTGCAAACACTGTTGTCGATTCACGGGGCAGGGTGGATGACAATGATAAAGAATGCCCCAAGTTTTCTTCGCGGAAAGAGCGGGGCTGGGGGGAGGTAGCCTATATGAGTTATGGCAAGTTTTTGCCCTGGCTGCAGGCAGCGCTGGATGATCAGGATGATTTATTGAAAAACCGGCTGGAAAATAATGGTGAAAAGACATTGCGTCAGCAACTGGAGTTTATGGATTTACAGGCTGAAACAGGGGAAGCCAGACTGACACGGGATGAAATTAAGCTGAGTTATCAGTATCAGTTTCCGGTTCATGTGATGGGGTATAACTGGCTTCAGTCTAATGTAGAGTCAGCAAAGCAATTGGTGGGCTATATTCATCAGGTAGTTACGGGCTATAAACGGCGGGGTCAGCCTTGTGAAAAGGTGATACTGGTCACGCATTCAATGGGGGGGCTGGTAGCGCGTTACTATTCAGAAATATTGGGGGGGTGTAATAAGATTCTGGGGATTGTGCATGGTGTGATGCCGACATTTGGTGCGCCGACGGCCTATAAGCGTATGAAAACGGGCGAAATGAGCTTAGCTGGATTAGTGATAGGTAAAGATGGTGCACAGTTTACTGCCGTGATGGCGCAGTCACCGGGACCACTCCAGTTATTACCCGGTCTGAGATATGGCAAATGGTGGTTAAAGATTGATGATGGAAATACACGTCATAGCTTACCGGAGCGTGACCCTTATAAAGAAATCTATTTGCAGCGCGATAAGTGGTGGGGATTATGCGAAGAACGTTTCATTAACCCGGAAAATAAGACAAAAAACCGGGCGGTAATGCAGGCAGATTGGGATAAGTATCATGATTTATTGTTGACGCAAGTTCGTCCTTTTATCGAAAAGTTAACTGATTGTTATCACAGCAATACCTATGCTTTTTATGGTAACAGCCCGAAACACCGCTCTTATGGCACCGTTCGCTGGGTAGCACGTAAAGATTATTTTAATCGGTCAAGTAATCCTGAACGGGCATTTAATAGCCCGATATTTGACCCGGTTGGTGCGGAATTATCAGAGATGCGCAGTGTCAGATATCCAATATACCCTGACAATGACTATTCTCTAATACAGACTTTTGCTATAGCGGATCCACAGGAACCGGGTGATGGTACTGTACCCGTTCAGGGAGGGAAGTTTACCGCTATCGGCCTGCGTTCAATATTGGGGGCGGAGGTTGAGCATGAAGATGCCTATGATAACGACAAAACGCGTTTTTTTACCCTGCGAGCGATTGTCAAGATAGCGCAATCTATTAAACAAACTTCTCTGGCCTACCCTGATGAATAGAAAAAAAGTACTTGTTATTG
>NZ_JONO01000128.1 GCF_000711895.1 Photorhabdus australis DSM 17609 | reverse complement strand
AGGCTGTATTACCCGTTAGTTAACGCGCCCAGTGAAAAAAATCTGAAAGCCATCTGTTATAAGGTGCCAAACCGGGTGATCCCGGTGATTTTTCTACCCGGGGTGATGGGGAGTAATTTGCAGGACAAACATGGAACGTCAGTTTGGTGTGTAAATGGTCTTGGAAGTCTGTGGGGGTGGATAATAAAGGGGGCAGAGACACGCAAAAAGTTGCTTGATCCAGAGAATACAGTAGTCGATTCACGGGGCAGGGTAGACGACAATCATAAAGAAGGCCCTAAATTTCCCTCACGGAAAGAGCGGGGTTGGGGGCAGGTAGCTTATATGAGTTACGGTGAATTTCTGTCTTGGCTTCAGGCTGCACTGGATGATCAGGATGAATTATTGTTCAACAAGTTGAATCAGACGGGAGGGCAGACACTACGTCAGCAACTGGAATTGATGGATCTACAGGCTGAAATGGGGGAAGAGAAGCTCTCGCGGAATGAGATTAAACTGAGTTATCAGTATCAGTTTCCAGTCCATGCGATAGGGTATAACTGGCTTCAGTCTAATGTAGAGTCGGCAAATAAGCTGGTTGACCATATTGAAAAGATTACGACAGATTATAACCGGAATGGTCAACCCTGTGAGAAAGTGATTCTGGTGACCCATTCTATGGGGGGATTGGTCGCTCGTTACTATTCAGAAGTACTGGGAAAGCGTAACAAAATTTTGGGTATCGTCCATGGGGTAATGCCGACCTATGGCTCTCCAATGGCTTATAAACGGATGAAAGCAGGTGAAAGTGGCATGGTTGGACTGGTGATTGGTAAAGATGGTGCCCAGTTGACCCCGGTGATGGCGCAATCACCGGGACCACTTCAGTTATTACCTGGTCTGAGATATGGCACCGGATGGTTGCAGATTAAAGATGGCAGGACGCTCTATACCTTACCGAAACGTGACCCTTATGAAGAAATTTACTTGCAGCGCGATAAGTGGTGGGGGTTATGCGAAGAACGCTTGATTAACCCAGCTAATGAAAAACAAAACCGGGCGGTAATGCAGGCAGATTGGGATAAGTATCATGATTTATTGTTGACGCAAGTTCGGCCTTTTATTGAAGGATTAAATGGCCGTTACCACAACAATACTTATGCTTTTTATGGTAACAGCATGAAATACCGCTCCTATGGCGTAGTTCGTTGGGTAGTGCGTACTCTGGTTAACCGGGGAGATGACCCTGGGCTGGCATTTAATAGCCCGGTATACGACCCGTATAATAATCATCTTGCAAGTACGCGTATGGTGGGGTATTCCACTGAACCAAACAAACCTAATGATCATAGTCACCTAAAAGCTTTTGCTATTGCAGATCCGCAACAGCCCGGTGATGGCACCGTGCCGATTGAAAGCGGCAAGTTTTCCGCCAGTGGCTTGCGTTCGTTATTGGGGGTAGAAGTTGATCATGAAGGCGCTTATAAAACAGATAATACCCAAAATACCCGTTGGTTTACCCTGCGAGCGATTGTCAAGATAGCGCAAT
>NZ_JONO01000127.1 GCF_000711895.1 Photorhabdus australis DSM 17609 | reverse complement strand
AAGCCTGGCAGTTCCCTACTCTCGCATGGGGAGACCCCACACTACCATCGGCGCTACGGCGTTTCACTGCTGAGTTCGGCATGGGGTCAGGTGGGACCACCGCGCTCTCGCCGCCAGGCATATTCTGTTTCATTCCCGCCGTTGCCCTCGCAACCACCGGAATATCAATCCGTCTACAAGCCGATTCTCTCTCTACGCCCAAAACACCTTCGGCGTTGTAAGGTTAAGCCTCTCGGTTCATTAGTACTGGTCAGCTCAATGCATCACTGCACTTACACACCCAGCCTATCCACGTCTTCGTCTTAAACGTTCCTTCCGTGACCCTTAGTCAAGGGAAGACTCATCTCAAGGCAAGTTTCCCGCTTAGATGCTTTCAGCGGTTATCTCTCCCGCACTTAGCTACCAGGCTATGCCATTGGCATGACAACCCGTACACCAGCGGTGCGTCCACTCCGGTCCTCTCGTACTAGGAGCAGCCCCTTTCAATCTTCCTACGCCCACGGCAGATAGGGACCGAACTGTCTCACGACGTTCTAAACCCAGCTCGCGTACCACTTTAAATGGCGAACAGCCATACCCTTGGGACCTACTTCAGCCCCAGGATGTGATGAGCCGACATCGAGGTGCCAAACACCGCCGTCGATATGAACTCTTGGGCGGTATCAGCCTGTTATCCCCGGAGTACCTTTTATCCGTTGAGCGATGGCCCTTCCATTCAGAACCACCGGATCACTAAGACCTACTTTCGTACCTGCTCGAGCCGTCACTCTCGCAGTCAAGCCAGCTTATGCCTTTGCACTAACCTCACGATGTCCGACCGTGATTAGCCAACCTTCGTGCTCCTCCGTTACTCTTTAGGAGGAGACCGCCCCAGTCAAACTACCCACCAGACACTGTCCCCGGCCCGGGTCACGGGCCTGAGTGAGAACATCGAACATTCAAGGGTGGTATTTCAAGGTCGGCTCCATGCAGACTGGCGTCCACACTTCTCTGCCTCCCACCTATCCTACACATCAAGGCTCCATGTTCAGTGTCAAGCTATAGTAAAGGTTCACGGGGTCTTTCCGTCTTGCCGCGGGTACACTGCATCTTCACAGCGAGTTCAATTTCACTGAGTCTCGGGTGGAGACAGCCTGGCCATCATTACGCCATTCGTGCAGGTCGGAACTTACCCGACAAGGAATTTCGCTACCTTAGGACCGTTATAGTTACGGCCGCCGTTTACTGGGGCTTCGATCAAGAGCTTCGCACTCGCATGCTAACCCCATCAATTAACCTTCCAGCACCGGGCAGGCGTCACACCGTATACGTCCACTTGCGTGTTTGCACAGTGCTGTGTTTTTAATAAACAGTTGCAGCCAGCTGGTCTCTGCGACTGGCTTCAGCTCCAGAGGTCTACTCCTTCACCTAACGCCAGCGTGCCTTCTCCCGAAGTTACGGCACCATTTTGCCTAGTTCCTTCACCCGAGTTCTCTCAAGCGCCTCAGTATTCTCTACCTGACCACCTGTGTCGGTTTCGGGTACGATTCAATATGACCTGACGCTTAGAGGCTTTTCCTGGAAGCCGGGCATCAACCACTTCACCGCCTTAGCGGCTC
>NZ_JONO01000126.1 GCF_000711895.1 Photorhabdus australis DSM 17609 | reverse complement strand
GGTCAGATTGTTGGCCGTCAGGTGGGTGACGTCACGCCCGCTTATCGTGCCGCTGTTGGTGATATCGCCCTGACTGTTAAGGGCCACGCTATTCCCGGCCAGCAAGGCGCCGTCACTGCGCAGGTCGCCCGGACGGACGCGGGCGTAAACCTGCGGCACCGTCACCACTTCGGTCGTGCCATCCGGCAGGGTCACCGTCTGGTTGGTCAGCCAGATAATATCTGAGGTCAGCAATGCCATCTGCGCCGGACTTAAGGCGACACCGGGCGTTAACTGTTGCTGTTTACCAAAGGCGATACCGGCGTCCATCAGCGCTTTAAACTGCGCTTCGTCGTTGTGGTAGCCCGGCAGATAGCGCCGGCCGGTCAGTTGGGTGATTTGGTCGCGCACCAAACGCTGTTCGTAGAACCCATCGCCCAGGCGTTTGTGAACCCGCGCCGGGTCGTGCGTTAACTGTTGCCGCATGTAGTCCGAGCCCAGCCAGGGTTTATACTGGGTAAATTTCGGGTCGGTCTCGACCAGATAGTGGCTGTCGCTGCCCGGCTGCACGGTATACAGGCTGTTATCCGGCAGGCGGGTATCGGGGGTCACCACGCGTATCACCGGGTCGACAGTGTGTCCTTTGACGGTCTCCGGGGGCAAACTCAGTGGTTGATTTTTGATACCGTTCACCGGCGTGACCGCTGTGGGGGCAGAATGGATTTGACCGGTTTGTCGGTCGGCTATGGTGATATCGGTACCCGGTGGACGGGTATGCGCCTGCCAGGCCAGGGTGTTCAGGTCGAGGGTGTCGATGACGGGGGCCGGGTCATAATGGCTGCGGCTTTTCCCCTGCGAGGTTTTGGTCCCCCCGAATCCCAACTTTTTGTTTTTGGTCTTTTTGGCATACCAGTGGGTCTGGCTGCCGGTATCGGTGGTCACGCGTTCGCCCTGCGTAGCGATATTGTGCAACTCGCCTATCACTCCGTCCAGCGCCCCACCGGCGATAATCTGGCTGTCGTGATTAGTGACCTGCGCACTGTTGAGCGTCAGATTGCCCCCGGCCAGAATTTTACCGGGGTCACTCTGTTTGACTTGAGTTTCCTTAACGGTGCGGGTGTACTGATATTCGTAAAAGTCATTGCTGCGGCTGCCGTCCGGCATGATGGCATCGTGTACTTTGTATTTATTGTGGTGGGAAGTGTCCACCTGTGACCAGTCGTAACGGGCGGTCTGGCCGCTCAGTACCGCGTCGTGATGCTGAGATTTTTCTGTTTCGACGACCTGAGTGACCAACCCGGCGTTGGTGTTGTTAATCTGGTCGGCATTCATCGTCAAATGGCGCCCGGCTTCCATCGTCGCCGCGTGGTTATTGAGCTCACGGGCTTGACCGGTAGCCGTCAGCGCGTTATCCAATTGACCACCGATGTGCATGTTGCCCACGCTGTCAATCTGGGCATGGTCACGGTTGTTGAGCGTTGCGGTGCCGATATCCAGTCGGTCACGCGCGGCAATCACGGCGGCTTTGCCATCCTGTGCGGTGTTATTCAGGGTCTCCGTCTGGAGGGCGAGCTGGTCCCCGTAAAGTCGCCCGGTGCCGGTGTTGTTCAGGGTGTTGGCTGTCAGGTGGGTCAGGCCGCCGTCAATCAATCCGGTGTTGTTCAGGGTATCGTGAACCGTGATTTGCGTTTGTTTAGCGCTGATTTCACCGGCGGCGCGGTTGGTGAGATGCTGTGCGTCCAGATGCAGCGCCTGACCGGCTGTTATCTGGCGGTCATTGAGGAGATTGCCGGT
>NZ_JONO01000125.1 GCF_000711895.1 Photorhabdus australis DSM 17609 | reverse complement strand
TATGTATAATCTTTTTTCCCATAACGCCCCCAGTTATGAAGAAATTAAATAAAAAGATATCAATCACACAGTTTAATATCTTTTACATAGGTATTTGGTGACATCCAAGATATCCTTGGACATACTAAATAGCCATCACTTTTTAATTTATAATTCACATATAAAGATGTAGGAAAACCTAAAAAAAATGAAATAATAGCTATCGCCCCCAAATATTTGTTAAAACCATCATGATGTTTAGGATAACGACCAGTTATATTAACAAAAACAACAAAAATAACATAATAAAAAACCAAAGGAGAAGAAAAAAATATCATAAAAATACCACCTGAGAATATTATCTTTTCATCCATTTTAATTAAAGAATTTAAATTCCCCCCTGTCATAAAAGAAGTGAATAACGTTAGAATGAAAATAAAAATAGCACAGATAATATTTATAACCTTTCTTTTATTTCCCATAATTCCCCCAGTTATGAAGAAATTAAGTAAAAAGATATCAATCACACAGTTTAATATCTTTCACATAGGTATTTGGTGACATCCAGGATATTCTTGGACATACCAAATAATTATCACTTCTTAATTTATAATTCACATATAAAGATGTGGGAAAACTAAAAAAAAACAAAAAAACCCATATCGAACCTAAATATTTCACAAAACCATCATGATATTTAGGATAATAACCAGTTACATTAACAAAAACAATAAAAAATATAGCATAAGAAATTAAAGGAAAAGAACAAAACACAATAAATACACAGCTCGAGAATGTTATTTTATCATCCATTTTAACTAAAGAGATCAAATCATTTCCTGAAAAGAAGAAAGACACTAACGTTAAAATAAAAATAGCAAGAGCAGCGATGATATGCACAATCTTCTTTTTACTTTCCATAATTCCCCCAGTTATTAAGGAATTGATTGAAATTAAATTCAATAATATTAATTACATAGCTCAATGTTTTTTACATATTTATTCGGTGATGACCATGATATCTTTGGACATATCAAATAATTCTCACTTTTCAGTTTATAGTTCACATAGAAGGCGATAGGAAAACTCAAGAAAAATGCAACAATAGCTATCATACCAAGACAATTAACACAAATATCGTGATACTTTGGAGTACGTTCTGTCAAATTAAAATAAATAACAAAACTCAAAAAATAGAATACCAAAGGAAAAGAAAAAAATACAATCATAATCCCACTAGAAAACGTTATCTTATTACCCATTGTAATCAACGAAAATAAACTTTCACTGACAACAGACATAACAAATAACATCCAAGACAATAGAAAAACAGTCCCAATAACATTCATTATTTTCCTTTTATCACCCACGACTATATCTCTCCCAATCATGAAGAAATTCATTTACATCAGCTATAGGAGTTCTTTCTCTATCATAAGTTTCTTTTATTAACTCAATCACCTTTTTACTTATCTGATATTTATCATCTAGATAATTGAGTGCTATAGCAGTTCCCAAACCTGCCAAAACGATTATACCAGCTACGACAATGATACTAGCACCTGCCACAAAAACAGATGAAAGGACCGCACCAATAGCCCAAGAAGCAAAAGCTACTACTGCTGTCTTAGCCAGATCTACCGCAATATTACCTAAGAAATCAGCCAGTTTGTATTCGTCCTTAAATATAAGTTCAACCGTTCGATAAGCGGCAGAAAATAATATACTAAACTTCATTCCCTTAACTATGCCACTATTTAATCCTTGTTGCCCTATCCCCATAGATATTATCTTCATGTTGGAAGC
>NZ_JONO01000124.1 GCF_000711895.1 Photorhabdus australis DSM 17609 | reverse complement strand
TAGTGCGCTGGGCATGGCGCGTTGCGCGTGAGCGCAACCGGGTTGGTTGTGGTGACCAAACCGGTGACTTGGAGGTGAAAGTCCTCTACACACCCGGTAAGGGGAAGTGTTAGCTGAACGGTAAGGGTGCCGTGGGTGACTGCGGATCTGAAGGAAACCGAAAGCAAAATGCTGGCCTGACGAACAGGAAGCGGTTTAGGCGGCACAGTGGGGTGAGGCGGCTAGTATCGTCAAAGCCCAATACTTACACGGAACGCTGTGACGTAAAGCCGACAGGTATAAGCAGGAAGGTCGCGTGAATTACCCCGGGAGCTCTGTTGTTCTGCCACTGTGCTACTGACATCGTGAGGTGTTGGGAGGGGACAACAGAAGTCAGCCGAGGCCGTAGTAGTGATGCAAAACCGGCATCATAAAGGGCTGAACATTGATAACCGTGATTAGGACGCCTTATCTCGATGCACGTTGATGATGCACAAGTACGGAAATACCGTCGCCTGAACAGAAGGAGGCAAGCGGAACTTGCGGAGCACTGTTGTGGGAGTTGAAACGTACACGGCGAAAGGTGAGCAAACGAAAGCGGAAGTGCCGCCGAATCTGGAAGCGGTGATAACCCGAAGCAATTTGATGCTGGCCTACCAGCGAGTGGTAGAGAACAAAGGCGGAGCAGGGGTAGATAACCTGAGCGTTGGCGAGCTCAAAGACTGGCTGAAACAACACTGGGCGAGTGTCAAAGAGGCATTGTTGCAGGGAAACTATGTCCCACAGGCGATACGTCAGATAGAGATCCCTAAGCCGGATGGCGGGGTTCGACGGCTGGGTATCCCAACGGTGGTAGACAGACTGATCCAACAGGCTATACAACAGCACCTCACGCCTTATTATGAGCCGGAGTTCTCAGACGCCAGCTACGGCTTCCGCCCGGGTCGCAACGCGTGGCAGGCAGTGCAGCAAGCACAATTCTACATGCAAAGCGGATACCGGTGGGTAGTTGATCTGGATCTGGAGAAGTTCTTTGACCGAGTTAACCACGACATCCTAATGTCGAGGCTGAGTCGGAAAATCAAAGATATCCGGTTGCTCAAACTAATCAGGCGCTATCTGGAAGTGGACAGGGTCGCGGGCAGAGAAATCACGAAACAACGGGAAGGCATGCCGCAAGGCAGCCCACTCTCGCCGCTGTTATCGAATATTTTACTGACGGCTCTTGACCGCGAACTGGAGCGGCGAGGCCACAAGTTCTGCCGGTATGCAGATGATTGCAATATCTATGTATGCAGTTGTAAAGCCGGAGAGCACGCGATGAAAGAGATAAGCCACTATCTGGAGGAGAAACTCCAGCTAAAGGTAAATACGCATAAAAGCGCGGTGGACAGGCCGTGGAAACGAAAATTCCTGGGGTACAGCGTCACTCACCATAAGATAACGAAGTTGAAGATCTCAACGAGCAGCGTGTCACGGGTAAAAGACAAAATCCGGGTTTTACTGACGGGGAATGTCTCGAGAGCGATGAAGACGGTGCTAAGAGAGTTGAACCCGGTATTACGTGGTTGGATGAGCTACTTTCGCTTAACGGAAGTGAAAGGCTGTTTGGACGAGCTGGATAGTTGGATACGGCGAAAACTGCGCTGCCTGATATGGCGGCAAAGGAAAAGGTCGTACGCCCGAGCAAGAATGCTAATGAGGAGCGGACTTGGGGAAGGAAGAGCGTGGAGATCAGCGACAAACCAGCGAGGACCTTGGTGGAACTCAGGAGCCAGTCACATGAACCAGGCATATCCAAAGAAAGCGTTCTCACAAGCGGGACTCTTATCACTGC
>NZ_JONO01000123.1 GCF_000711895.1 Photorhabdus australis DSM 17609 | reverse complement strand
TCCACCGCCAGCGCCCTCACCGGGGCGCAGGCCGGGAAGAATTCGGCAGATAATAATGCACTGGCCTCCCGAAATCTGGGGGATTGCCGCACGATGTCACCGGAAGCGTGCGGTAAGGCCAAAGAATTGAGCCAGCGGATTTTGGATAAAGGTCTGCCGTCGGTTGAGGACATGCGCGGTAAACTGGCATCGTGTCAGGATGACAGCTGCCGTAAAGGGGTCTGGACGGAATATCGGCAGGCCAGTGATGCAACCATCAACAGCCTGAAACAGATGGCGCTGAATGGCGAGTTAAGCCGCGAAGAGCTGGCCTTTATCAACCATGAGTTGGGTAAAGAACTGGCGGTTTCAGGATACCGTGCTAATGATAAGATAGGCCGTTCAGAGCAGAGCAGTTGGTTAAATGGTGGCAGCGGACCCCTCTCCGGGTTCTTTAACACGGAACTGCGCCAAAAAGAGCTGGAAAACGCCGGGTTATCCAAGGCGGATGCGGCGCAGTACGTGGAGGAAGAGCAGCGTAACCTGATGTTGCTGGAGACCGCGACGGGAATTATTGGGGCAAAAGCCAGTGATAAAATGCAGGCGAAACCATCATCTGTACCGTCAATAAAAGGTTCGATTGTTAACAAAGGCAGTAGCTCTGAACAACATACTAATGAGCATAAAGTTATTGTTGTAGATAAAACAAAATATCCAGAATCAGCGAAGCATATTGAAGATGCTCAGAAAGCAGGGCATCCTAATGTGTTGACGATTGATCGTGGAGGCGCTGCTCAGAGGAGAAGAGAATCCTTGAAAAATACTCCTCCGGTGAAAGGTGCAGATCGTGATGAATATCCTCCTGCTATGTTTAAAGAAGGTGGCTCAGGCGCTTCGGTTCGACCAATTACCCCTTCTGATAATAGAGGAGCTGGATCATGTATTGGTCAACAATGTCGCGGATTACCTAATGGTACAACTGTAATTATAAAGACAGAAAAGACAGACAAATCAGGCAAAATAGAAACGGAGAAATAGAAAAATGTGGCCTTTAACTGACAAATTACTCTCAATTTGTAGTCATGATATTTCTTCGGTTAGATCAGAAAAATATATTGCTTCTAATTATGGAAAATCATTGGTAGATGAATTGAGCTGTTTATTGACTAAAAAAAATGGATTTTATGGCTTTGAGTCTGCATTACGCGTTTTTCCATATGAAACGATAGATGAAGAGATCGGATTAATTGATTGGAATAACAACATGTTATGGATTAACTCGTACGGAGATATGGCTAAAGATGCTCTTTTCTTTGCAGAAGATATCTTTGGAAATCAGTTTTGTTTAAAAGATGATTGTATTCATACATTCGATCCTGAAACGGGATTATTTGATAAATTAGCCGAAAGTATAAATGAATGGAGTGGGATTATCTTGGAAGATTATGAAGTCCTAACTGGATATTCTTTGGCTCATAATTGGCAAAACATTTACGGCCCTATTCAATCTGGCTATCGTTTAGTCCCTAAAATTCCTTTTGTTTTAGGGGGAGAATATGAATTGGAAAATCTTTACTTAGCTCGAACAGGCGAATCAATGAGAGCCAGAGCTGATTTGGCTCTACAAATACGAAATATTCCCGATGGGGCAAGCATCAAAATGGACATAAAAGATTAAAAATCAGTTAGCAAAAGATCCCAGTCCAAGCACTGGAGACTGTAATTTAAATTGTGTATTTGCCTGCTTTTGATATGTTACATCCAACAACAAAGCAGGCATATTATGGACGAGAAAAAACTTAAAGCAC
>NZ_JONO01000122.1 GCF_000711895.1 Photorhabdus australis DSM 17609 | reverse complement strand
CTTGGTTTAGTGGAAACGGTGGAATTGGCCAAAAGTGCGGTACCGAGTAGCCGGAAAATTAATGGCAAGGCGTTGAGTGGGGATGTCAATATCACGTCTCAGGATATCTTTGAGGGACAAGCAATATCCATTCCTGAAAAAGCTGATTTGAATGACTACAAGACACCGGGACTTTATTATCAGGTTAGTACAGCCCAGGCTATTTCTGGAAAGAATTATCCTGAAGGCAGTGCAGGTTCGTTAGTCATTTTAAAAGGTAACGGGGTTATTCAGCGTTATCATATCGTAGGGAGTACCAGAGCCTATACTAGAGGGTTTTATTCTGGGTCTGGGTGGTCAGCTTGGGCACAAGAATATAACACGCTCAATAAACCAACCGCCGAGGATGTTGGAGCTTTAGCGGGGATGAAAGTGTTCAATTATATTCCGGGTAATGAATATTTAGGGGTTTTCTCTGCTCATCACGAAGGCTATGAAAAAGGAATTAATTTCGGGTTTGTTAACTATGATTCAGGTCAAATATATGTTAATTCCAGTGGAGATCTGTATGCCTATTTTTTGCATGTTAACAAGAATCGCTATGGTGGCTTAGTCAACACGTTCCCTGTCGGCTCCCCCATTCTATGGCCGTTACCTACTGCGCCAGCTGGTTATTTTACATGCAATGGTCAGGCATTTAATAAATCCCTATATCCGCGATTAGCCGCTGCTTATCCATCAGGTGCACTACCTGATTTGCGGGGGGAATTTATCCGGGGTTGGGATGATGGTAGAGGGATAGATCCAGGGCGAGTGTGTGGTTCGTGGCAAGAAGATGCGCTCCAAAATATTACGGGCTCCATCGGAATGAGAAAAGGGGTAGAGAGTCCGCGGGCGGCGGGGGCTTTTACAGCAATATTTAAAAAAATTGCTGATTCAGGACACACAGGCGAAAATTGGGGGGTATCCGGGGATTGGAATTTTGACGCATCACTTGTCGCACGTACTGCAAACGAAACCCGCCCCCGCAACATCGCATTTAACTACATAGTGAGAGCAGCATAATGACAGAACAAAAATACTCTTTAGAACATGAAACAGCCATATTAGGTAAGGATGGATTAGCCACTCAAGCAGGTTGGATAAAGGTTTATCACACTAATCAGATGACAAGAGAATTTACCAATGCTGATATGGAATATCTCATGCTGGGTGTCAGCTTATCAGCCGGGGCTTATCCAGATGCGCCAGAACTCCCTCAATCCCATGATGTGGCTGTTCGTCGCAGTGAAGATAAATGCCGTTGGGAAATCGTGCCTGACTACCGTGGAAAAATGGCTTATGACACACAAAACCGTCAAAAATATGAAATCACTGAGCTGGGTGAATTGCCGGAAACATTGACATTCAAGCAACCGGCCACTGATTTTGATAAATGGGATGGCGAAAAATGGGTCACAGATACTAAAGCCCAAAAAGCCAGTCAAATTGAACAGGCAGAACAGCAACGTTCGGCATTGAGTCAGAATGCGAATGAAACGGTTGCATTGCTGCAAGACACTGTTGACTTAGATATTGCTACCAAAGCTGAAAAAGCCGCTCTGCTGGAATGGAAGAAATACAGAGTGATGTTGAGCCGGGTTGATGTTTCATTAGCCCCCAATATTAAATGGCCGGATCAGCCGAAATAAACACAGGGTCATACATGAACTGCACCTTAAAATGCGGAATATTCAATTAATAGAAGTGCTGTTCCTTTAAGGAATAAATAGAATTGAGACTGTAATTTAAATTGTGTATTTGCCTGCTTTTGATATGTTACATCCAACAACAAAGCAGGCATATTATGGACGAGAAAAAACTTAAAGCAC
>NZ_JONO01000121.1 GCF_000711895.1 Photorhabdus australis DSM 17609 | reverse complement strand
ACGGCCTTGCTTACGCGCCAGTCCCAGCAATGAGACAGTTTGCTTTAAGTGGGCTAAATCGGTATCGGGAATGCGGGTCATCAATGACCTCCTGTAAAAACCTGTCAAGATGCTATATTGATATTTAAAACATATCTGATAAGATATCTAAAAACAAGCTTTTTAAAAGGGGGATATATAGTGATATCAAGTTCAACAACCTGGTTTCTCGATATGCAGTTCCCTGAACGGCTTACCACATTACGCAAGGAGCGCGGGCTCACTCAGCAGGCGCTGGCTGATATGGCTGGTGTGGCAGTTTTACAGATCCGGCGTTATGAGGGAGGCTCAGCACAACCTACCTTAGAGGTAATACGTCGCTTGGCTATTTCGCTCGGTGTCAGTGCGGATATGCTGGTTTTTGATGAACAGGAGCGCGGTCCCAGTGAGCGGCTGCGCTATCAATTTGAGGCAATTTCTCGTATGCCGCAGTATGAGCAGGAGGTTATTAAGGAGTTGCTGGATGCAATGATCATCAAAACTCAAATTGCCGGCACAATGGCCTGTATTTCAACAACAGCGAAGGAAGAGAGTTAACACAGCACGGCGCTGAAGTGCGGGAACACTTCAACGCCGCTAACCATCACCAACTATCAGAGGTAGTTCATCATGGCTAAATGCGATTCTAAAGCAAAAACCATTACAACTAAAGGGCAGGCTGTAAAGCCACGGCATTACACCGTGGGCTACCGGCCTAACCGGGGCAAGCCCAATCCGTACCCGCAGCTCACCATTAAGGGACGTTGGTTAGCCGCGTTGGGTTTTACCACAGGGAAGCCGATCACCATTACCAGCGAAGCCGGACAGTTGATTATCCGGCTGGTAGAGAACGGTTGACGGCTAAAAGAAAGATCTTGGTCAATTCATAAAGCCGGGAATTTTATTAACATTCTTTTATTCGATTAATAAGTGAAGCCATCACTTCAGTGGCTTCTTCTTTAAATTTAATGCTCCATTCTTTAGTCCAATCACTTGGTCGACCTTGATCTTCCCATTCAGCTAAAGCAACAGAATTAATTATTTCTAATTCAAACCATATTTTCTGATATCGCTCATCATCGTACAGATCCTCTGATGAATGAATGAACCTAGAGAACACCATTAAGTCATCTAATGAGTTAACCGCATCTTTTATCAAGGATTCTTTATTTTCCATATTTCACCGTTACCACTTTACCTGATTCATTAGTAACAATAGATACATTATTCATTGGGTCATAATGAACAGTCGTTCCCCCTCTACTCGGGGTTGATATTCCATTTTTGATGGTATTTTCTACAACAGATGGAGTGATTCCGCGATCTTGCATACGATCCAAGGCATGACCAGAATACTCTCTGTTATTAATAGTCGCAGGTTCATTCCTTACGGGTTGGTAAGAGGGATTTTTAGGCTGATTCATCTGCTTCTGTTTACCTCCCATAGGGAGAGTAGCCCCAGAATTTGTATTATTTGCAGAGTTTCCAGATTTACCTTTACCCAATCCTCCAGTCACAGCACCCAGTGCAGCGCTCGCCAAGATCTCTGCCTGCTGCTTGTCAATACCGTAGCGGCTTTGCAACTGGCTGGCAAATTCCGTACTCGAAACGACGCCTTCGGCTTCAATCTGCTGGGCCAACAGAGAAGACATGTCATTCTTCATCCGTGAAGGTACATCGTCACCCAGTACGCGATCGATGGCTTGACGTACCAGCATACCATTAGCCGGGATATCGCCGTATTTTTCCTTGCAGGCGGCGGGGTTGGAAGAACACACCGCGATCAGCTCTTTTTGCTGCTTGAGGCTCAGATCTTCCATTTCCTTCGTGATCTGTTTGCAGTCGCCGCGTCCCTCACACCCTTTGGCTCTGGCCGCAAAATCCGTTATCTGGTCAGCACTCAGGAAGTTATTCTCAAT
>NZ_JONO01000120.1 GCF_000711895.1 Photorhabdus australis DSM 17609 | reverse complement strand
TGGATACAGAAGGATGCTCAGGGGAATAAAGGTAAACTCGTCGAGAATAGATCGGCAACAATAAAAACCGTGAAGGGCGATTTAGTTGTCAGGACCCAAAAACTGAATAATACACGCGATGTTTTTATTGTTAAAAATAATGAGTTAACGCCAGATTCAACAGATAAAAACCTGATTATTAATGAAACGAAAACCTATGATTTTGGAAACCCGGTTATTCATGAGGCTGAATTAATCACTCCACTTCCTGATAAATGGTTTGGACGTGTTGATTTTGGCAAAGATAATACTACAGATGGGGGAATTCATATAAATCACGCCAGAAATGAAACCATCATTTCTGACAGTAAGCCGCCTGGAGTGATAGCATCGGGAAAGAACATGTATATCAACAGTGATGAGCTATTGAATTTTGTCAGTAAGATGAGTGCCGGTAAAGATATTTTCTTGACAGGAATTAAATTTATTAATGAAAGCAAAATAACCGGCGTGCTAAATAATTATATTGTATATACTGAGAAGGACACCAAAGGTAATATATCTTCCCAGGGCGACGTATATATTAGAACAGACTTTGACAGATCAGGAAACGTTAAAACATGGGAGGATGAAAAAAATATTATTGAACCGGCCAGTGTTGTTGCTGCCGGTAATCTTATCGCTGATTTTAAAGATAATATTGATATTCGCACACCACTCCCCTATGACATAAATGAAATGTCCCAAATCACTGTTGCAGGTGGTTATGATACGTTATCTGCTAAAAATATTGTCTTAAACTCAGGGAAAATCAACAACAATAATATTATTAAAGCTAATAACGATATCACTATTTTAGCAACTGACGCTGTTACATTAAACACCGGGGAAGTTATTTCTGGTGGTGATGTCTCTATGATCGCCGCCAATAATGTTGATGTATTGCAGAGTAAAATCAAGGGAAAAAACATTACTGTTATCAGCCGTAATGCTGATTTGAAATTGCAAAGCAATGAGACTGCCGGATATTTCAACCATGACGGCAATCGAATAATCAGCAGCATTGAGGCAACAGGTGATTTATTGCTAAACGCAGGTAAGAATATTATTCTGCGGGATGTGTTTTTAACTAAAAGTAATCATATTACCTTGACGGCAAATAATGATATTACCGTTGATAATAACAATGCAGTACTGTTATCACATAAACGAATTGGCCGTATTATCGCTTACATTAAGGAGCAGGAACTTTTTAATCACATGTTATCTAAAGTAGGTAAGCTGGATGCAAAAAGTTCTATTGTGATTAATGCCGGCGGAAATTTATCTGCTAAGCGTCTTCGTTTCTCCGCAGGAAAAGACATCAATTTAACTTCTGCAAAAAGTATTGATCTGGCTCCCCGTGAATTATCTCCTCCACTGAGTAAATTATTCCCTTCATCACGTTCAGGAGAATTAAGCAGCCGATTAACCGCAGGAAATAATATCAGTGTTATCAGCGGCACAGATATTAACGGAAAGGCGGTTCAGATACATGCAAACGGGAATGCATTATTATCTTCTGGAAGGAATATCACACTTCTGCCCCTGCTTTACTCTGCTATTGCTTACAATGACGATGACAGACCTGAGCATTATGATGAATATAAAGACGATAGAAATTATGGCGCACAAATCCGTGGTACTAAAAAGCTGACAATGGCTGCCAATGGCGCCATTACCACTGTGGGTTCAAAGCTACTTTCTGATGGTGACATAACGATTACCTCTGGTGGTGATATACGTTTCGAGTCGGCTAGGGATCACTTCTACAAAGATCGCGCTGATTATTTCAAAGATAACAGCATCACAGAAACTTATACTCAACAAAGTACTGAATTAACCAGTGGTGGTGTGTTAACCGTCCTTTCAAA
>NZ_JONO01000119.1 GCF_000711895.1 Photorhabdus australis DSM 17609 | reverse complement strand
TCGTCAAACAAAGTTAATGTAATTTCTTTTAATCGCTTTCCTTCCCGATGGAAAGACAGAAAGACGCCTTCTTTAACCATATCCAAGCACACTACCACCGGCAAAACCACTTGGTTTAGTTTTATAAGGAATTAGCCCCTCATCATAAATATCCTGGTAAGTTCTACCTAAACTATTAATTAACGATTCAACATTAACCGTCATTATTTTTACATCCCCTTCTCTGATGTATCTTAGACTTAGATTTTCAAATTTTTCACAAGAAAAAATTATATTTCCCTCTCAAAAACCAATCCTCGAACACGCAAATCTTTTAAATATAGGACACGAATATTTGTATCAGGGTATACAGATTGAAGTTTACGAATATAACAATCATGTCCGCCGACAACACCAATAAC
Organism: Photorhabdus australis DSM 17609; assembly: GCF_000711895.1. Lineage (GTDB taxonomy): Bacteria > Pseudomonadota > Gammaproteobacteria > Enterobacterales > Enterobacteriaceae > Photorhabdus > Photorhabdus australis. The sequence continues at coordinate 1,617 of NZ_JONO01000119.1, read as the reverse complement.
AGGAATGTTTGTTTCCTCTGAGGTAACATCAGGTTCCCCTAGCAAAGCTCTAACAGCAACTTTATCCATTGATAGAGTAAACGGAGGAGGCATTTCCCCATGATACATTTCACTATTTCCAGAACGTCTAGAAATACTAATCAATGTAAATTCAACTGACCTTAATTTCCTCGATTTATCATCGAATACCAAGATAAGACCAGCCTTAGGTTCATAATTAAACGTATCAGCTCCTTCAAAAAGGTATTCAAATTTATTAACTGAAATAACCTGATTTTCAATCAGTTGATCTACAGTTTTCCCCAAATTATTAATTAACTCTTCAACACTGATCGTCACTATTTATATAACCTCTTTATTTATATCTAACCTCTAGCATATAAACATGGATAACGGCTTATTAACCGCTATCCAATAAAAATAAAAAAACACTCCAGAAGACGTTTATTCAAAACGTTCAAATATTAACGCATGTACCCTTAGATCAGCTAAATAGAGAAGACGAACTTTCGTATTAGGATATTGCTCATTCAACGTATAAGAATCATATCCACCCACCATGCCAATGACAGGGATTTTTTCTGGGCCACCAGCAGAATCTGGTTCCCCCATAAGGGCTCTAACAATTGTTCTATCCATTGAACGTAAAAATGGATAAGGCAATTCTCCATTATATTCTCCACTACCCTCATAAGCATTAATAAGTGTAATTTGTACAGATTTTAATATTCTTGAATCAGCGTGAAACACTAATGTAAGGCCAACATCAGGTCCACAATCGAATGTATCAGCATTCTCAAACAGAAACTCAAACTTTCCTGCTGGAATAAGCCGTCTTTCAACGAGTTGTTCGGCTGTCTGCCCTAAACTTTTAATAACTGCCACAGTATCTAGCATTATTCATACCACCCTTGTTCTTTGTTCATCCGTTGAGTTTCTGTTTACCACAAATCTCGATAATCAAAAGAGATTTGATAATCATAAGCTAATAAATCAATTTGATGCCTGAAATGGGGCTGTAGAATAATCACCCATTTAGATTCCACATCAAAGCCGCCGTTATTTATATTATCTTCTGTTGATATGCCTAATCCACTAACCATAACATCAGCATTATCTTTAAAATCTTTAGAATATTCACATCCTTCCCCTAATTCTGTTTGTTTGTCAAACCACTCCAATCTTAATTTTAATCCCATTATATACCTCACAAATATTGTTTAATGTTTCGCCCTTTGATCGCAGGTTTTAGCTCTTTCCCTGTCTTATAATCTATAGAGTAAAGGTGCTCACCATCACTTACTCGGTAAACTTCCAATTCACCATGCTGAGAGTCCCATTCATAAATTCTGCGGCCTTTACTATCTACCCATCTATCCCGTTTACCACCCCCATTTTGTTTTGGAGTTTTTTTCTTAGCTGACCGTAACCCAGAAACACCAGTAATTTCCTCTGTTTTTGGGGCAGGATAATAATTGTGTCCATCTTGTGGTAATCCATTTCTAGACTTACTCAAATACACATACACCGGTGGCATATTCGGGATGGGAAATACCAGAATATAATCACGAAAATCCTTTTCTTCCGGCATCGGGAGCGATTCAATATCGCTGCCCA
>NZ_JONO01000118.1 GCF_000711895.1 Photorhabdus australis DSM 17609 | reverse complement strand
GCGATCCGCGCGGGTAAGGGGTTGTTTATCAGTGCGGATGAACAGGCTAAAGCCCGTGGGGGGGTACTGGCGATGGCCCCGGCGATCAGTCTGGTCAAGGGGGCGGTCAATCAGGTGATGGAATGGGGAGCGGTGACAAAAAACCACCTGAATTATTCACCGGATACCGAGAGCCTGAAAACCTATTTACAGGGCGTGGATCAATTGAAAGTGGCGGCTATGTTACTCAGTGCGCCAGAGGGTATCGGTGTTGTCAGCCCGCAGACTGTGATGTTGCACAGTGGTCAGGCGCTCTATGCCCAAAGTGCGGGCGACGTGCATATGGCCAGTGCCTGCCGCATTGGGGTGAATGCTACTCAGGCCATCTCTTTACTGGCGCAGACAGAGGGAATGCGTCTGGTCTCAGGAAAAGGGCCATTCACGATGGAATCCCACGGGGATGAGTTAGGTCTTACCGCGTTAAAGGATGTCACCGTCAAATCAACGCAGGGGCAAGTACAGATTATCGCTAAAAATGGCCTGACGTTGGCGTGTGGCGGTGCCTATATCCGTCTCTCTCCGGCAGGAGAAATTGAAATTCATGGGCCGGGCCTGCTAAGCCTGAAAGGGCAGCACAAAATGGATGCCCCGGCCAAACAGGATTTTCCGTTACCTGACTTGCCGGAATCCGTGTGTAAAGAGTGCCTGGAAAAAGCGCAGGAGATGGCGCAAGGGTTTGTTTTGAGGAAATAACCGATGAATAACCATCAAATAACTGACTGGCACGCCATCTTGGTGGCGTTGGTAAAGGATAGCGGGATTGATTATCTCGATATGATTGTGGATCAGTCCGGAGGGGAATTCTCCCTGATCCCGACACTGCAAAGTTTTTTGCCTGAAATTAAGTGGTGTTCGTTGTTCCAAGGGTTGCCGGAAGAAGGGAGGAAGGATGCAGCCCCAATATTGCTGCGGATCGATTTAACCCAACTTGACCAGCAGCAATGGATGCAGGAAATCACTCTATCGTTGGGTCGTCAATCATTATTGTTGGTTTTGTGTTCCCGTTGGTCATTTGACTTGTTGTCGCAACACCTAATCCAGTGTGTGGACGCGGCTTACGCAGGGCAGGCGGGGATTTTACGCTTTTTTGATCCACGTATTTTTCCGATGCTGTTATCCCCTATTTTGGATAAGGAACAGCAACAACAATTCCTACAGCCCGCTCTATTCTGGAGCTGGCTTGATCGCGATGAGAGCCCGCGCTTTGCTTTGGGGACGGGTGATTTAGGCACAATTGATAACCCTATCGGGAAAATCGATCTTACCGATAAACAGCTGGAGTCTCTCCTGTGCGTTTCTGATGCTCATCTGCTAATGCCGCAACTGAAGCCATGCGACTACCCGGATGTGGCACGTGAACATCTGTTTAACCTCTGTTATGCCCTGATGGTCGAGGCATCAGACGCTCAGGTCTCACTGGATGATGAGCGGGCGTCATTCGTGCTTAAGCATCTCAAAGCCAGATTATCCCTCAATGAAGGAGAGAAAGATGAAAAAACACCGATTTAAATGGGCGGTTTTATGCCTGTTACTGGCGGCGTGTAGCCAGTTTCCGGCGCAGGCCGGCGTGATTATTGCGATTAACCATACCAAGTGGGCGATTAACCGGTTCAGTGTGGATGATACGCCGGGTATCGATATTATCGGGCCGTATCAGGGCGGTGGCGGTGGTTGCTGCTATAGCGTGCCAGCGAAATGGAAACCGGGGATGACGGTCAAGGTGGATTGGGAGGCCGGTGAAGCATCAACAAAGGGGTTTCCCGGTTTTGCTGATGAAGAAAAATATTTAGCTTGGCGTAATAAATTACGAGCTAATAATCGCCAGCATAGTCAGGTAGTGCCAGTGCCCGATTATACCGGTCAGCGCACCTGTGGGATTACGGTGCATTTCTTACCCTGTGATCAGGTGAAGGTGACGACGTCCTGCGCTACCTACAATAGTCCCAATTATCCGATTAAAGAACCGTTGAAAATGATGGAGCCGAAAGTATGTCCGAAATAATGCCGACAGGC
>NZ_JONO01000117.1 GCF_000711895.1 Photorhabdus australis DSM 17609 | reverse complement strand
AGGGGTTTCATTAACTGCCCCCGATATGATCATTAATCGGTTTTAGAACCTCACGCTCAAACCAGCTTAATTTTTCCGGCTCTTCCCTGGCTGCGGTGCTGCCGCCTTTTCCGGTTTGTTTCCTGGCCGAAACAGTGCCGGCTGCACGGGCATCGCGTTTTTCAGACACCGATAAATGTTCCCGCAGGGTAAAAGTGACCTGCCATGCCTGCTTACCGTCCAGCTTGCTGGCATCAATGGTACTGGTGAAGGTGCCAATGCGAAAATTGATGGCCTGTGCGGTCAGGTTGGCGACCCTGTAGCGTTTCAGGTTGCCGCCATCTTTGGCTTCCGCCAGTGCAAACAGGCGCGACAGGGTTTTCTGTTCCGTAAAGGGGACAATGCCCGTAATGCGCAATTCCTTCGGCTTGATGCCCTGCTCGGCGACCGCCGTGCTGGATGACTGGCCGCTTTGGTCGCTGTCCTGAAACATCATGGAGGGCGTGACGGTCAGGCTTTTTAACGGGATGGCCTCGCCATCAAGAGCGAGGGTGATAATCTGGCTCATGGTGTAGCATCCTTTCCAGTGGGCTGATGTCATCCCCGACAAACAGCGTTGCCAATGTATAAATGGCGTCCGGCTCCGGGATACCCTTGCGCATCTGTTCGGCCAGATGGGCACCGTGGCCTGTTCCGGTGAATGTCCAGACGCTGGCCGATTTTCCCATTGCACCATTCAGGATATCTGTGACCTGCTGCAAGGCGTTCTGTCTGGCGGTGGTAAACCCGCTTAACTGGGATTTTAATCCGGCCAAACTGCTGCCCGCACTGGCCTGTGACTTAGCCTGTTCAATCCGTTGCACATTAGCCGCCAGGCGACTGGTTGCAGTTGACAGCGGCTGGGGCAGCGGTAAACCACCGCCCTGCGGCGCTGGCAATTGCATTTTGGTGATCGCCTGACTCTCTGCGGTTTTTGCCATACGGGTGACCTGAGCAAAGACCGGAAGCGGCAACACCGATGCAAACTGCGTCATATGTTGCATAAATTCAGCGTAGGTTTTGGCGCAGACCATCAATACCAGACTGTTTATGTTACCTTCGCCCGTAAGTTTATTGGCTAATGTGTCAATGGCATTCGCCGGACTCAGATAACTGCCGCTGTCAGTCTGTTGCCCAATGTTATAGAGAAACGGGTGAACAGGGACGATAGCAGCGGAGATCCCCGATAAATCCGGGGACAGCTTCATGATTTTACGCTGCCACATCAACATCAGGGTGCTCCGGCCAGTTAACATGCCCGGGGTCGGTTGTCACATCAACCGACCTAACCTCGTTCTTATAAGCCTGCCACGCTGACAGTTTAGCCCTGTTGGCGTCGCTGATTTCATACAGCATCAACTCTGTGCGCCAGTCGAGCATCACAGCATCAGCATGTTTAAGCAATTGCTGGCGCTTGTATTCAGCAGTCTGAATAAGTTCTTCATGGGTTGGCGGCGGGTTCAATATTTCATTGACTTCTTTTTCAGTTATTAGGGTTAATCCTTCAGCAATAAACTCTTCGTCACAATCATCTTCATAGGCATAAATATTATTATTGCTGTCAATATAATATTTCATCGTAACTCCCTCCACGTCAGATTTGTTACCCCGGACGTATTAACTCTGTATGTGGAGCCGGGGGGAATTACCGGGCAGTACCCCCCGGCTCCTGATAGTGGTAATCTATCAACCACAACATTTACAAACCATGGTGCTGACGGTCGCAAGAAGTCAAGAAGCAGCTGTATTGGTTTTCCTGTCGAGTTTGTATATGTGACCCCGACTGAGCGCTGCGATGTTACATCAACCCATCCCTGGCCGTAGCCGAGCAGTGGAAGATTTATATCTTTACTGCCATCAAATGAAACGCCGTTGATTAATCTGGCCCCGGCAAGTTTCAGTGCCGATGCTGCCTGACCATTTTTATCAAGCGCGCCGATAACGGCAGGGGTTGGTACGTTATTCACCCCATAATATTCAACCCATGGATTCCATGGCCCGTCATTTCCGTTCCAGATCTGAGAAAGCCCACGCGTAAATTTCCTGCCCGTACTGAATGATGTGTACTCTTGTTGACAGCCATATGCACTCGGCGTAACAACCAGTGTTCCCGCCTGGTTGACCGGATAATTATTTGCTGTCGTCGC
>NZ_JONO01000116.1 GCF_000711895.1 Photorhabdus australis DSM 17609 | reverse complement strand
CCGACCGTTTTAGCGCGAAAACCCCGGGTCAGTTTAACCACGACGGCGGCCAGTTAGTGGCGAAGGAAATCCACCTCACAACCCCAGATATCTCTAACCTGAAAGGAAAAATTGACCAGACCGGTCCCGGTGAACTGACGCTCCATACCCGCACCCTGAATAACCGTCAGGGGACCGTGTTCAGTCAGGGGACACTGACCCTCACCACGGACCAGCTCGACAACCAGCAGGGCACGATTGCCAGTCAGGGGGAGGACCTGCATCTGACCGCGCATCAGGCCGATAACACTCAAGGTCAGGTGCAATTGGCAGGCAACGGGACACTGTCGCTCAATACCCAGCAGTGGCTGGGTGATCAGGGTAAACTACTGACCCATGGCGCCCTGACGATACAGGCCGGTGAACTGCAACTCAACCACGCCGAGACTCAGGCCGGGCAGATAACCGTCAACGCCGACACCCTGAGTCATCAAGGCGGCGTGATGCAACAACAGGGCAAAGAGACCCTGTCCCTCACCACCCGGATACTGGATAACCAGCACGGCACTATTGCGGGCAACGGCAACCTGAACCTGAAGGCGACGAGCGTCAATAATCGTCACGGCCACCTCGTGGCCGCCGACCAAGGCTCGCTGACACTGGCGGTCAAAGACACGCTGGACAATCAGTCGGGCCGGGTGTTAAGCGGCGGGCCGTTAACCCTGCGTACCGGCGATGTGGATAACACCGGCGGGCTAATCGCGGCGGACGGTAAAACCACGCTGACCGGCGCCAAACTCACTAATACTCAGGGCCAGATAGCCGGGAATGGCGGGCTGGACATTCACAGTCAACAACTGATCAACCGTGAGGGGACCTTACAATCCGCCGACGCTCTGACTCTGGATACCAACGGGCAGTTACTGGATAACCAGCAGGGCCAGATTATTGGAGAAGGAAAAACCACAATAACCAGCGGTCCACTGGACAATCGCCACGGTCATCTGCAAGGCGGACAGTTGGCTATCGACACCCGACACGCCGCGTTGGATAACCGGGACGGCAAATTGTTATCCACCGACACCTTAACCCTGAACACTCATCAGCTCGACAATCGTCACGGTCAGGTGCAGGCGGTGGGTGACACCCAGCTTCATGTTGACACTCAAACCGATAACACCGGCGGCCTTATCCGTGGCGGTCAGCAATTGACCCTGAACACCGCTCGCCTGATTAACCGCGAGACGGCGCACACGGATAACGGGGTGGCAGCACAAAACCTGACGGTCAACGCGCAACAGGTGGACAATACTCAGGGGGCCTTACGGGCAGCCAACCATCTGCAAGCTCAGGTGAGTCACACGCTGGAGAATGCGCAGGGGTTAATCTCCGCGGGCAAACAGCTTACCGTCGGCGACGAGGCCCGTCCTACGTCTCTGGCGATGAACAACCGGCAAGGCACGCTGATTGCCGGGGAGCACGCCACGATTAACGCACGCGCCTTAAGCGGTGACGGCCAACTGTTATCGCAGGGCGATATGGCGGTCACGTTAACCGAGGATTTTCATCATACCGGCCACACGGCGGCCAATGGCAATCTGACCCTGAAAACGACCGGCAATCTCCTCAATGACCGCCAGATAACAGCCGGTCAGGCGCTGCATCTGGACGCACAGCATCTCACCAACCGCGCCGCCGGTGAAATCAGCGCTAAACAAACGCAAATCACGGTTCACGATACGCTGAACAACACCGGATTGATTGACGGCGGCCTGACCCACCTGACAGCCAACACCCTGAACAACACCGGCACCGGGCGACTTTACGGGGACCAGCTCGCCCTCCAGACGGAGACCCTGAATAACACCGCACAGGATGGCAAAGCCGCCGTGATTGCCGCGCGTGACCGACTGGATATCGGCACCGCAACGCTCAACAACCGTGACCATGCCCAGATTGACAGCGTGGGCAACATGCACATCGGTGGTCAATTGGATAACGCGCTGACGGCTACCGGTCAAGCCCGTGAGCTCAATAACCACGCGGCGACGATGGAAGCCGGGCGCCATTTGACGATGAATGCCGACCAGATTAACAACACCAACGCCGGGTTAGTGACTCAGGTCGTCGAAACGGAAAAATCTCAGCATCACGACGCGGTACTGAGCGGCCAGACCGCCCGTTACGACTGGTCACAGGTGGACACTTCCCACCACAATAAATACGGCGTGCACGATGCCATCATGCCGGATGGCAGCGGCAGTAATGACTTTTACGAATATCAGTACACCCGCACCGTCAAGGAAACTCAGGTTAAACAGAGTGACCCCGGTAAAATTCTGGCCGGGGGCAATCTGACGCTCAACAGTGCGCAGGTCACTAATCACGACAGCCAGATTATCGCCGGTGGGGCGCTGGACGGAGTGATAGGCGAGTTGCACAATATCGCTACGCAGGGCGAACG
>NZ_JONO01000115.1 GCF_000711895.1 Photorhabdus australis DSM 17609 | reverse complement strand
CAGGCACCTTTTTTCTTGATACCCACCGCGTTGATATACGCTGTCACCAGATTGCTGATACCGTTGGCCTGTAAGCCATCCAGCCCGTCCATCGCGACGAATAATGCCCTGACGTCAGGATTGACGATAAGTTGTGGCCGCACCTGTTGCTGATAACGCTGTAGCCAGCTTAAGGCGCGTTCACCAAGGGGCAACACCCGGTCTTTATTGCCCTTGCCCTGCCGGATGGTCACCGTTTTGCGTTTGCCGTCAACGCTGTACACATCCAGCCGGGTTAATTCTCCCCGGCGCATCCCGGTTGACCAGAGCAGCTCCATCAATGCCCGGTCACGTACCCCCTGCAACGTCGTCAGGTCAGGCTGCGCCAGTATCTGTTCGGTTTCATCAATGGTCAGAATATAGCGTGGCAGATGCTTTTCCAGTCTGGGGAGTTCAAGGTCCGCCGCCGGGTTCGCCAGTATCAGGTTCTGTTTCGTCAGCCATTTGAACCAGACCTTCAATGGCTCCAGTTGGGTACGTTGCGTCCGGGTGCTTAACGGTTCACCGTTGGTCTTGCGGTACTGATACAGATAACGCTGGTAACGTTCCAGTATTGGCCGGGTGATATCCGCTGCGTAGTATAAGCCGCGCTCGGTTGCCCACAGGATAAAGTGGTAAGTATGGTGTGTCTGTACTTTCAGCGTGCTTTCTGACCAGTTCCGTTCCTGCCGCCACACCACAAAGCGCAGCAACAATGCATACAGGCTCTTGGGGTCGTGCGCCGGGCCGACAGGTTTACGGTACACTTCATCCACTGTCAGCAGGCTTCCCCTGCGGGGTTTACGGTTTGCCATGATTTATCTCCGTTTTGGATTGGGGATGGGCGGCTGAGGCAGCGGGCGGCGGGGCCTTTTGCGTTTTATGTTTGTTAACCATTTTCTTTCCGGCTCCGCCCGGTTCTGCTGTTAAGCCTTGTGCTGTCTGTGCTGAGGCCGGATTTTGTCTGTCCGGCTGTGTACCGACCTGGGGCCGACCTGTACCCGACTGAACACCCTCTGACCCCGACCGGAACGCCTTGCCCGCAACAGCGTCATTCGCCATTTCTGTTTCTTCGGGCAGGGGGATTGAAGCCGGTTTTTTTTCTGCTTTAATAACCGTTTTTTGTTTTACCCCGGCCACTTCCGCCGATAAGTCGGGTGTTGCCTGCTCTGAGGCCGGATTTTGACTGACCGACTGACTGCCGACCCTGCCCCGACCTGTGCCCGACTGAACATACTCTGACCCCGACCGGAACGCATCGCCTGTCGTTTCTGACTGGGATTCCGTCATCTCCAGTAACCCGCACAGATGTGGTTGCCCGGTATCTTCACCATCCCACAGCAGCGTATATTCATAGGTCAGCCCGCGGCGGTGCAGCAACAGGTATTCCATTTCCAGCAACCGCGCCAGATGCACTTTCAGTTGCGTATCGCCCCAGTGCAGAGCGGCCCGAATATCCCGCCGGGTAAAATGCAGTTCATCGACCCTGACCGCCTGTTGTCCGGCGGTTTCCCGTACCCAGTCCTGTATCAGCAGTAACAGCTTGCGCGTCTGTGGGGGCATTTCATCCAGCGTGCGCCCCAGAATTTCATGTGCCAGTTGGTTGGCGAGCTGGATATCGTCTTTCGTCACTTCGATATATTCAATCACCTGCCCGCGATGGGTGGTTTTCTTCACTTCACGTTGATACTGGTGCAGCAACGCAATGGCCTGTATCAGCGTCAGGTATTTCATATGGTCGCGTCGCATCCGGGTTTTGTCTGACAGGAACGTCAGTTGATGGGCGTAAGGATTCACCACTTTCAGCGGCCTTAATAAGCGCTGGGCGTTCTGGTGTAACTGCGTCAGATAGCCTTTCTCCGAGTCAGCCAGCAACCCGGCCAGCGTCTGACGGTGCCGTTGCATCGCGTGGATGGCCTGCGTCTGTTCGCGCGATTCGTTGACCGTCAGTACCAGACAGCGGTTCAGCAGCTCTTCATCCACATCAATGGCCGTCGTCGTTAACATCAGCATCACCGGGCCCTGTACCTTGTATTCCCGCGTCACCAACTCGCCGCTCTGTTCGTTTTTGCCGGTGCTGGCGATTTTCAGCTCGCCGTCGGACTGCAACAGTTTCAGGGCATAGGCCGCCTGCCGCACGCCTTCTTCCTCGGCTATCGCCAGTATTTTGTGTTGCAGGCTGGTTTCTCCCAGATAGTAGAGGCTCTGCCCGGTCATTGCCGAGTACTGGATACGCTCCTCTTCCGGCATCAGGTTCAGCACCGCCTCCATCAGCGAGGATTTCCCCGCCGCCGAGCTGCTTTGTATCAGCACGGCCAGCGGTTTATCGAGTTTGCGCGAGACCGCCGCCAGATACCCGGTCAGCAGATTGGTGGATTCACCGACCACGCCACAGGCGGCCATGTCGTTGATAATCTGTTCTGTTAAGTTCGGCGATGTCAGCAATGCCAGCGCGGCGGCTTCGTCTTCCGCGCTGACCGTCACCGCTGTTGTCCCTGCGGCTTCGGCATCCGCTCGCTGCTCGGCATCCTGTTGTTGCTC
>NZ_JONO01000114.1 GCF_000711895.1 Photorhabdus australis DSM 17609 | reverse complement strand
TGTTGTTGACGCGCTCAGAAGGATACTCGCGCGTCAGACTCAGCAGCCCCAGACACAGGCGATAGGCCTGTTCAGGATGAGCTTTTGTCCGCTGACCCACGTGAGGGTGTCGGAGCCCACACCGGCCGCCCAGCTTTTCAGCCGCTCTGGCGTCCATTGCTGATGGTGGCGATGGCGTTCAGGCATGTGCTCTGCTGCGGTACTGTTACCCGGATGAAGACGCCGTGGGTGACTGGCGATCATCTGCCCGTCAGCCCAGACTTCAAGCAGGTTGTCGAAGGCATGAAGCTCCACTATTTTTTTACCGACGTACTGATGGGGTACCGAGTAATGGTGCTGTTCATATTCAACGTGATAATCGATATTCACTTTCGCTTTTTTGATGTGCCGGTAGCGCCACGGCTGTACCGGTAACGATCTTAGCGCAGGTCTGTCCAGTCTTTCGAAGGCTTTCCGGCGGTTGCCCGGCAGTTTTTTGAAGGGCCGTTCGTTGAGCTCCGTTACCAGCGTACGAATACAGTGGTTCAGTTCTGCGAGCGAGAAGAAGACCTGGTGTCGTAGCCGGGCCAGGATCCAGCGCTCGACGATCTGAACGCCAACTTCCACCTTTGGCTTGTTGTTAGCGCCAATGATATAAGACGGTAATTCACCATTTAATTTGTCCGCTCCACCCAACATGTTGTTTCCTTGAGGTTCTCACACCAGAAAGGACATCAGCATGCTGAGCAGAGAGGACTTTTACATGATAAAGCAAATGCGCCAGCAGGGTGCGTACATTATCGACATTGCAACTCAGGTAGGTTGCTCTGAACGCACCGTCAGACGGTATCTCAAATACCCTGAACCACCGGCCAGAAAAACGCGCCACAAAATGGCCAAACTGAAGCCGTTCATGGACTATATCGACACGCGTCTGGCAGAGAATGTCTGGAATGGCGAGGTCATTCTCGCAGAAATCAAAGCGATGGGTTACACCGGTGGGCGTTCCATGCTGCGCTATTACATCCAGCCCAAGCGCAAAATGCGTCCGTCGAAGAAAACGGTGCGCTTCGAAACCCAGCTCGGTTACCAGCTGCAGCACGACTGGGGCGAAGTTGAAGTTGAAGTTGAGGTCGCCGGACAGCGATGCAAAGTTAACTTCGCGGTTAATACGCTGGGGTTCTCCCGTCGCTTCCATGTATTCGCCGCGCCAAAACAGGATGCTGAACACACCTATGAGTCGCTGGTTCGCGCCTTCCGATACTTCAGTGGCTGTGTGAAAACCGTGCTGGTTGATAACCAGAAAGCCGCGGTGCTGAAAAATAACAACGGAAAGGTGGTGTTCAACTCCGGGTTCCTGTTGCTGGCCTACCACTATGGCTTCCTGCCACGGGCCTGCCGTCCGCGCAGGGCCAGAACCAAAGGCAAAGTGGAGCGGATGGTGAAATATCTTAAGGAGAACTTCTTCGTCCGGTACCGCCGGTTCGACAGCTTCACCCATGTTAACCAACTGCTGGACCAATGGATGGTTGATGTCGCTGATAAACGGGAGCTTCGCCAGTTCAGACAGACCCCGGAACAGCGCTTCGCACTGGAACAGGAGCATCTGCAGCCGTTACCGGATACGGACTTCGATACCAGCTACTTCGACATCCGCCATGTGTCCTGGGACAGCTACATAGAGGTTGGCGGCAATCGTTAACGCTGTGTGGTCAGCCGGTCTCGATACGAATATCGCTGGATAATGAGCTGCGGATCTACAGTAATGAGCAGCAGGTGGCATCACACAGGCTCTGTTCAGCATCATCTGGCTGGCAGACAGTACCGGAACATCATGCCCCACTCTGGCAGCAGGTCAGCATGGTGGAGCATCGTCCACGTCTAGGAATTTCAAATTTTCAGAGGCAGCTCTGGAACGTCATCAGCAGGGTTAAAATCCTTATAATTCTCCAGTGGGGGGTATAAAGGTGATATGTTTTCAATATGTTAGTTTGATTTTTGTACGTGTTTCCTGAATGCAGGTGGATCCTCCCTGCATTAACCGACGTAGCGCATTCGTGCTATCTCACCTGCATTCGAAACCAGCACCGCTAATCGTGTTGCGCCAAGCGCACGACTGAATACCATCCGGGCGCCGCACAGCAGGCAACTGTAAGGATCTGTCTTCAGCAACCTCTGGCTTAACGAGCTATGGGTGATCGCCACTACTTTTATCTCTTCGTCCTGGCCCAACGCTTTTTTTACCAGGGGAAGTTGTTTGCTCACCACGCGGTTAGCCAAAAATCCGAAGTAGCGGATCATGCGGAAGTGTTTTTCAGGTATATGTTTTATCAGCCTTAATATTAGCTCATGCTGACCTAATGTCAGACTTTCATGCTGCCTGGTACGGTGATCAAGAAAACGCAGTGTGATCCGGCTTTCGCCATCGTAATGGGCCAGACGGGCCCCCGATACCGGCAGTTTTTTCAGATAGCGGCCCAGATAATTCGCTGTCTGGCGAGCATGTTTTGTCGGCTTCGCAAAATAGACGTGCCAATAGGTCTCGCCTTTTTCGTTTTTCCCCTGGCTGAGCACGAAACGTTTCCATTCGTCGTAGTCCCGAATGTGTGCCAGCGCCGTCGGCAGCGTGAGAGAGCCCCAGGCCTTAAGCAAAAACTGGCGCACATTCCATATCCAGCGGGCCCTGACCTTCGGCAGAGCATCAGCGGACAAAAGCTCATCCTGAACAGGCCTATCGCCTGTGTCTGGGGCTGCTGAGTCTGACGCGCGAGTATCCTTCTGAGCGCGTCAACAACA
>NZ_JONO01000113.1 GCF_000711895.1 Photorhabdus australis DSM 17609 | reverse complement strand
CATTTTATTTTTCATACTAATCTGATTCCATAACCAAAGAAAACAAGCCCCGATAATGAGAACTATAACAATACGATAAAATTTTTTCATATTATTCCCATCTTCTGGGGAGATAGGTTCGTAAACCTTTGGGCAACCCTGTTGGTGTTTCTGCTGTACCGGGTTTATGCCATGCCCCATTCGGATCTATAGGACCCCCGTTGCGTTCATTTATTGTTCTTGTATCCAGACTATCTATCCTTTGATTATATTTTTCATAATCCTTTGGCATTATAGGTTTTTTAAGTTTGGGATTAAAATGTTTATTTTTTATATATTCTTTGAGGGCATCGTTATAGTTGATTATTTCCTTACGATGCTTTTCTGCCTCGTTTATTTCTGTTTTAGTGCCATAAGTCTTGCCATAATGACTGCGCATGGCAAATGCCCGGACTTCGACCTCCCAGGTATCTGCCATTAATTGAGCCAGACTATGTTCATAGCCCGGATCGGTATTTGTGAAATCGTCTTCGTCAACAGCGATGCCTGTTCTGCATGCATAGGAAGTAACGACAGCATCATAATCAAAGATTTTTTCATCAATCTGCATAATTTTCTCCAGTGTAAAATCACCTGCTGGATCATTATAGCCACTAAAGATATTTTCAGCATAGAAATGAAAAGGGATATTCAATATGATGCCATGAGAGAATATATCTAACTGTTTAATGAGTCTTTTTTTACTCTTTCGCTCAGACAAAAATTGCACGAGTTCATCTGAATTTCTGACATAAACAATTCTTCCCCCTTTATCTTGCGTGTACTGATTAATAACCTTAATGTCATGGTTAGTATACCCTAATGCAAAAACAACCAGAATACGTTGTATTTTATAATCCGGTGTGGTTGCAGGGTATTCGCCCAGTTGCCTTATTCCCTGATTAATAAACATATACTGGTTACCTATTGGGGCGGAAAATCCTCTGGTCACACCACTTAATGAATAATCCGGGCCTTCCGTTCTGGCGGCGACAACGCTGATATAATCATAACCACAGATTGAATATTCCACCTCGTATGTCGGTTTATTTAAGGCCGTTTTCGTTGAGGATGACTTGGCGTTTGTAATATATTCACTTTTTCTGCGCTGTAATTTCCCTGCATCACGCCCAACAACGATACGGATATTTTCTGCTTCTTGCGTATATATTCGTTCAGTCAAAAATTTGTCATCTGTTTTCCCCGATATTATCTGTTTGTTTTTTTCAATTCGGATATAATAAGGAATGTTTTCTAATGGTATTGAGACTTCATTATTGTTATAAATCTTTATTTTCTGGCTGTATATGCCCTGTTTCATAACTTCTTCATATTCTTTGGGTGGACAGGTTGCACAGGCTTTTCCTGCATTAAATGTTGTCATATTGACTCCTTTTAAATATTGTCTGATGGTTCTTTATATGATGTTTCTTTTATTGAGTTCAGAAACAATCTTAACATTATAGAAACCGGGTTCATCTTGATTCATTAGATGATGTAGCCATCTATCAGGAATATCGTTGGCAGATAAAATTTCTTTTACAATACACAGTTTCATTAGTGTCTTTATTGAAACATCATCAATAATATTGTTCTGCTGACAAAATGCGTAGATATCTACTACAAAATTGTTTATTTCCCGATATTTCTCATGAAGAGAACTGCGGTATATATAGTATATTTTGCTGTTGATCCTATCAATAGCCGCTTTATTGATCATGTAATATTCATCGGGAAAAATCATCAGGAACTCAGAAGTATCTTTAAATTTCTCATTGGGATTTTTGTTCTCTAACGCGTGAAATATATCATCGGGCACATTTTTTTCAGACAGGAAAATGTCGCACCAGTATGCAAGCATATGGTGTGTTAACGTTACAATATATTGTTCATAATGTTTATCATTAAAAATTTGATATTGTTCTGGAGTTATTCTGAAAAATTTATCCTTATTATGAAAGGATTCTTCGCTATTGTATTCAATTGGAGCGCTTTCTCTATATATTCCGTGGTGGTAGCTGATGACTTTCTTTATAGGTGACAGAAACCGGTTAAGCTCATCATGGCTTAAGATGTCAATAAAAATCCAGAATACCCTGGGATCATAATATCGAAAAAATACGGGTTTTTTTTCAATAGGAATAAAGACCTGCAAATATTTTCTGAGATGCTGTCGTAATTTTTCAAATGGATATTCTGATAATAAATACAGCCCCCAGGGATCTTTTTTTCTCGACAGCCAGACTTTAACGGGCTGAGTTAATTCAACGAGGTGGGGTGAGTTTATTTGTTCTTCTTTACTGGGGATGTTTGTATATAAGCTGGATGCGACCGGATTTAATTGTTCCAACATATCATATAAATCATGCATTAGCGCCCCATCAATGACTGCATAATAATTTACTTTTTCCATGATCACTCCTTTGAGCTACAGTGGGCGACAAATGGCATACCAAGCGCGGCGGCGGCTTTCAAAACTGAAGGCATGGCAGGTAAAGAAACATCACCTGGGCTTCCCGCTGAGTTTAAATTTATTGCAGCCCCTTTTATATCTACTCCCCCATGATGGATGACAACAAAATTGTTACCAACCCGTAAAGTTATCCGGGTATCACTTTTTATGGTGATATCCCCTTCGGCTTGATAACCTAATGTACCCGCAACTGATCTGATATCATCACCTTTTATAACCAGATTTTTATCCCGTTCGATTAACTCGATATAACTTCCGGTCGTTTTATGTTCCTGTTGCCCTTCCACGGTTATTTTGCGGTTGTGGGCAATCACCAGTTCGTCATCGTGGCCGATACTGGTAGTCCGGTT
>NZ_JONO01000112.1 GCF_000711895.1 Photorhabdus australis DSM 17609 | reverse complement strand
ATTAATTCCTCATGTAGTGTTAGCCAGTTTTCCGGTCTGAGTGGTGTGACGTTTTGATGTCTACACCATCAGGGGAGAGAGTTGGGCTAATTTGCCCAGATTCTGGGGCAATCTTTCCCGTCATTAGCCAGAGTGTGTATTTTTCAAATTTGGGGTGATTGGTAATTTGTAGGACGGTACTTAATCCAGGCGCGGTGTGCTCACCTTCGTAGTTTTTTAGAGTGCTTAAGGCAATGCCTGTTAATTCACTAAACTTCATCTGTGTAAGTCCTTCGGCCTTACGTATAGCCCGAATTTTTTGTGACATATCCATAGTTGACAGGTTCCATTTCTAAGACTAAACTCCCTCAAAAGGTTCCATATTTAAGACCTTTTAAGGCATGAAAACCCCTAAAGATGCTGTTAGGAGCGACTATAGGCGTTTGGTCTAGCCAGATTAGCAAACGAGTTGGGAAATTACGAGGTTCTTAATTGACCACTACTGAGTGTTATAGAAAGGAAATAGATGAGTGATGGAAAAAAATTCAGATGGGTACATGCAGGTTTATTATCCAGTTGATGCAGTGCCCTATCAGAAGTTTGCTGAACTGATAGGCAAAACTCCGGGTGCTGTTAAGGGAATGATTGACAAGAGTAAATTACCAATTATTCCGTGGCAGATACCAGAGGCGCCAGAGGGAGTAAAAACTCGTGGAGAAAACTGGGTTTATTTACCTGAGTTTAATAGAGGAATGCGTGATGCATATTTGAACCGTCCCAAAGAATTACGTGATGCGTGGTTATTGTGGGTTGGATTGTAAGGTGGGTGCTATGACTCAAATACCGGCACTAGAGGAATATAGAAAGGGACGGGTAAAATTTGGAAAATTACTTATTCGACCTTTACGCAAGAACGCCGTAGATCACATTACCCGATATCAGGTCAGTGATGGCGAATACTCTTATGGTCAATTCGATTCAAAAGAGCAGGCTATCAGTTTTGCAAGGCAGCTTTACGGGAGAGAAATCAATGAATGAATTAATGAAAATTACGCATAAATATAAATTAACTGGTGATGATTTCAAAAAGACGGATCATTACAAATATTTCATGATTTCGGTAATTGGTTTGGTAACTGTGATATTAACCCCGTTATTAGTTTTTATTTATAGGTGATAAAATGGCAAATACAGAACCGTGCCGTGCTGTTGTCTTAACACTGGATGAGAAAATCGATGGTCTCAATAAAGCCTCTGAGGCGCGTAATCGGTATTTTTGTGATGATAAAGAAAATAATAACAAATTGGCAGATTTCATTGAAACTATGCGCGATCGTACAAATAACCGCATTAGAAACAATGAACGGGTTTTGCATTTGATTTTTCACTTGGCAGGTTTTGATAAAGAGCGTTATCACGTCAAGTTTAAGGAGTTAACAATAGAGGAACGGCGTTCATTAATACTGGCAATTAATCAACTTCGGGCTGTGGCATCTATATTGCCAGATAAATTGGCATTGCCAAAATCAACCCAATATTAATTTAAAGCATAATCTAAGAAATTAATGCGTAAATTCGCAGGGGTTTTTATTGCCTAAAAATAGGAAATAAAAAATGAATATAGAGCAATTAATTAAAAGAAATAGAGAAGACGAACGCAAGATATTAGCCGAGCGTTCTTCTTCACGTCTGTTAAAAATCGCGGCGCATATTGTGGCAAAGAAATTGGATTACGCCGCGTCATCTGCATTGTTGAACAGTGAAGCCGAGAAAATAGAACTCGAAGCACGGGAGCTGGAGAGTGTCTAGGGAAATCGACCATGCTTGCCAACATGCTGAGAAAACGCTAGAGCGCAGAATATCAGAGCATGTAAACCGCTCCGTCGGTGTCTCTGCGTTTGAATGTGAAGAGTGCGACCAACCTATCCCTGTGGAACGCCGGATGAGTATCGCCGGAGTCATTCGCTGCGTCGCATGTCAGGAAGTTTTTGAACTGAAACAGAAGCATTATCGGAGTATATGAATTGGTGAATAAAACTATTTTGAAATGGGCAGGCTCTAAAATTCGCATTATGGATAAATTGCTGCCCCATCTACCAGCAGGTCAACGGTTGGTTGAACCGTTCGCAGGTTCATGTTCTGTAATGATGAATACGCAATATGATGCGTATTTAATTGCGGATGCTAATAGCGACTTAATTGATATGTATCAGTGCATCAAAGAAAATTGTGATGGATTTATAAATGCTGCGCAAGACTGGTTTTCGTATTTTAATAGTGAACATGGGTTTTATTGTCTGAGGGGTTTATTTAATTCTGATGATAAAAAATATAAATCACAAATATGGCACGCATCAGTATTTTTATTTCTAAACCGGCATTGCTTTAATGGCCTGTGTCGTTATAACTCAAAAGGTGAATTCAATGTGCCTTTTGGGAATTGTAAAAAACCTTACTTTCCCGAAGTAGAAATATTGGCGTTTGCTGAGAAATCCAAGATTGCCTCTATTCATTGTGCTGATTGGCGCGAAATACTGCAACTGGTTGATTTTGGGGATGTGGTTTATTGCGATCCGCCTTATTTCACCAACGGCGTTAATTTCACGCAGTATTGCAAAACTGGCTTTCTTCATCATGACCATCAGGATCTGGCGATTTCTCTGAAACAGCTCAATGAGTTATTGGGCGTTCCTGTCATAGTGTCCAACTCCATTGAAGCCAAAGAACTTTATGCCGATCTGGGGTTCACTATCCATGAAATCGAAGCACCACGCACCATTGC
>NZ_JONO01000111.1 GCF_000711895.1 Photorhabdus australis DSM 17609 | reverse complement strand
GCCAAGGCCAGCGCTTCAATGTGGGTTAACTGAATGTCCTGTAAATGTTCAATCACTATCGTCATCTTATGCTCTCCCCTTAACCCACAAAACCGGTTATCAGCGCCCGCATCTGTTGCTTTATCTCCCGCAGTTGGACCTGTTGCCGCTGGTACTGCTGATGCTGTTGTTGCGTGGCCTCACTGTCAGGAATGAGCACCAGACAACCGTCCATCACCTTCACCGTAATCTGGCCGCCGGTATTAACCCCCGCCTGTCTCAGCCACTGCCCCTTAAGATGTATCGCCGGGGTGGCGTTGTTGACCCTGTTCCCGTTCGGCACATAACCCACCGTGTAATAACGTTCTGTTTTCACGGCTTTATTTACCGCCGCTTCTGCTTTAGAATGCGCCTTAGCCATAGTGACTACTCCTATTAGTTGCTGTGGTGAGCGGTGGTAACGGGTGCCAGCCCGTTATCCCCGCGCTAAATATCAACAGATTATCGCTTAATCACCTGCTTTATCTTGTCTTGCGTGATAGCCATATCCAGAAAATGACAAATCACTTCCTGGTCTTCCGGCTTCAATGCATCTGCTTGTTTACACAACTCTTTTAGCCGCTTGTTCTTGATATCAAACTCCGGGGCGGCACTGCCTTTATCACCCAGTAACAGATGGTCAATACTGACCTCTAATATCTGAGCCAGTTTAATGATGTAATCAAACTGAGGCTTGGCTTTCCCCTGTTCCCAGCGTCCCACCATACGGGGCTGAACATCCAACAGGTCGGCCAGCTTCAGTTGTGTTAACTGCCTTGATTTACGAATAGATGAGAGGTTTTTACCAAAATCAGTCATGGACAAACATAGCCAGGTTAGTTGTTTGTTCCACATGCTAAATCCCCTCCTGAAAATTAATCCTTGAAAGCATTCTAATGTCCTGTTTAAAATAGGTCAATATAGACCTTGACGTATTTTTTAAAGGATTAGTGATATGGCCCGCATTCCCGAAGCAGAATTACAGCACCTGAAAACAGCCGTCTCCTTAGTCGCCGTGGCAGAACAACAGGGTCGAAAGCTGATTAAACGCGGCAAAGATTACGTGCTGCTGTGCCCGTTCCATCAGGAAAAAACCCCGTCAATGGTCCTCAGCCCGGAAAAGAACCTCTATCACTGTTTTGGCTGCAACACCGGCGGTTCAGTGCTGGACTGGGTCATGAAAACCGAGCGCCTGAGCCTGCGGCGGGCGGCAGAACACCTGCGCGGGATACTGGGGAACAATCCTGCTGTCGCGCCGCTGGTTCAGCCCAATGAACCCACCGTGCTGGCCGAAGACGAGGCCGGACGGCAGGCGCTGCTCAGCCGGGTGGTGGAGTTTTACCATCATACGTTACTGAACGCCCCCGAAGCCGTGGCCTATCTGGAAAAACGCCGGTTACATCATCCCGAATTAGTCGCCGGTTTTAAGCTCGGCTTTGCCAACCGAACCCTGGCTTACCGCCTGCCGGAGAAACAACTGAAAGCCGGCGCCGCTATCCGGGCCCGGTTGCAAGCGGTGGGCCTGATGCGGGAGTCCGGTCACGAACACTTTAGCGGCTCGCTCGTGATACCGATACTCGACAACCACGGGCAGGTACAGGAAATCTATGGCCGGAAAATCACCCAGCGCCTGCGGGCAGGCACCCCGAAACATCTCTACCTGCCCGGCGAGCACCGCGGCGTGTGGAATGAAGCCGCCATGATAGCGTCCAAATCGCTTATCCTGTGTGAGTCGTTAATCGATGCCATGTCGTTCTGGGTGGCAGGCTACCGCAACGTCACTGCGGCTTACGGCGTCAATGGCTTTACCCCCGACCACTGGCAGGCACTGCAACGGCATCAGGTCCGGCAGGTGCTGATTGCCTTCGATAACGACCCCGCCGGCAATGAGGCGGCGGTGAAACTGGCCGCCGAACTGACTGCCGCCGGCATTACCGTGTTCCGGGTGGTGTTCCCCGAGGACATGGATGCCAACGGCTATCTGTGCCAGGTCGCCGAGCCCGAACCGGCATTCGGGTTATTGCTGGATGGCGCGGTGCCGATGTATGACCCGGCGCAGGAAACCGATACCGAAGCACCGGTCGCACCGGCAGCGCCGCCGTCCCCGGCAACGGAACCCCCTGTTGCTTTAGCCGCTGAGCGGGCAACAAAACCGCTGTCTTTGCCCGGCGTCGTGTGGGAGACAGGGCCAAACGGCGAAATTATCGTCTCACTGGGTCCGCTGCGCTGGTGTGTTCGCGGGCTGGCTCAGGTCAGAGCCGGGGCCGCAGTCATGAAAGTCAATGCACAGGTGATTGATACCGACAGCGGCATCATGTTCGCCGACAGCGTGGACATGATGAACGCCCGCAGCCGGGGCGGGTATGCGCGGCTGGCCGCCACCGAACTGGGACTGGCCGAAAGTGACCTGCGCCGGGCTTTGGGACAGG
This sequence comes from Photorhabdus australis DSM 17609, assembly GCF_000711895.1. Lineage (GTDB taxonomy): Bacteria > Pseudomonadota > Gammaproteobacteria > Enterobacterales > Enterobacteriaceae > Photorhabdus > Photorhabdus australis. The sequence continues at coordinate 574 of NZ_JONO01000111.1, read as the reverse complement.
TGTTACTGGTCCTGGAACAGTGTCAACAGGCCGGCGTCGGTGAACAAACCGAAACCCAGCCGGTTCCCGACCTGAGCGAAGACCAGCGGGCCGCGGCGCTGGCGCTGCTGCAAGACCCGAAACTGAGCGAGCGCATCACCGCTGATTTAGCCGCCTGTGGCGTGGTAGGCGAATCCACTAACCTGCTGGCCGGTTACTTAGCCGCCGTCAGTCGCAAGCTGGAGCGTCCGCTGGCCGTGCTGATACAAAGCAGTTCGGCGGCAGGTAAAAGCAGCTTAATGGAGGCCGTCCTCAATCTGATACCGGAAGAAGAACGCCTGCAATACAGCGCCATGACCGGCCAGAGTCTGTTCTATCTGGGGGAAACCAATCTCCAGCATAAAATCTTAGCCATTGCCGAAGAAGAAGGGGTACGGCAGGCCGCTTATGCGCTCAAACTGTTGCAAAGCGACGGCGAACTGACCATTGCCAGTACCGGTAAAGATGACGCCAGCGGGAATCTGGTCACCAAACAGTACACAGTAAAAGGGCCAGTGATGCTGATGCTCACCACCACCGCAATAGATGTCGATGA
>NZ_JONO01000110.1 GCF_000711895.1 Photorhabdus australis DSM 17609 | reverse complement strand
TCAGTATGTCAATCAACAACCTGCGAGCGAGCAAGACGCCAGAAAGCGTTTGATCCGTATCTATGAGTTATTGGCAAAACTGACTCAACAAGCCGGCACAACAGCCCCTTACTGGCAGCAGTTCACCAAAGGTAGAGAAGGTGCCACAGTCGATCAATTGTGTGCCGGCCTCCTGCGCATGATGTCAGATAAATGGTGGTATGCCCGTTCTGATGCAGATATGGATAATGTCCGATTTGCTGCGGATGTGGGGGACTGGTTCACCTATACCGAGTTCCAGGGTGGGCCTCTGGTTGCACGGAAAGATTTAACCGTGCGGTTGTCCTATGAAATCACTGAACAGGGCAACGTTTACGGCGAAAATGTGTTGCGTATTTCCGGTGTCTACTCGCCCCGCTTGGGCGATTCCTCTTCTTTTATTACCCGTACTGTTAAATGGAACATCGTTCCTAAATTTAACGCTGATGTTAAGGGCGTGGGTTTGGGGTTTTCTGGCGGCTCTGCCGCCTCTTGGAGTTCTGTCAATAACTGTACGAGGTGTGACAGTACGGCCAAAGGCGGTGATCTGTTAGTGGAAAAAGTTATCGATTATGCAGATTCAATCGGCATGGATTTTAGCCGGGCTATGGCGAAGTCATTAATCATCGGAGGAAAAATCAACATAGGTGAACAGTCGTTCAAGTTATGGACGGATGGCAGTTTTATTCCGATAGAGACGGAATGTCAGAAAGAAGCACGTCGCGATTTGCTGTGGCAACGGATTAAGAATATTGGTGAAATGAGGAAAAACCTATCGTGAATATGCGTTTCGGTTCTGTTTGTTCCGGTATTGAAGCAGCCAGTGTGGCATGGGAACCGCTGGGTATGTCTCCGGCATGGTTCAGTGAAATTGAGAAATTCCCCAGCGCGGTACTGCAATATCACTGGCCTGATGTCCGAAATCTGGGGGATATGACTGAAATCCCCGCCATGATTACCAAAAATCGGGCCGATGCGCCGGATATTCTGGTTGGTGGTACACCCTGTCAGGCGTTCAGCATTGCAGGTCTGCGTAATGGGTTGGACGATGAGCGGGAAAACTAACATTATCATTCGTGGAGTTGGCAAATGTCATTGATTCCGTCAGAGCAGCAAACGGCGAACAGCCTTCAATTATCGTCTGGGAAAATGTCCCCGGAGTTCTATCCAGTAAGGATAATGCCTTTGGTTGTTTTCTTGCGGGACTTACCGGAGAAGATGAACCATTGCAGCCGTCAAGGAAGAAATGGACGAACTCAGGTTATGTGTCTGGACCACAAAGAGCTGTTGCGTGGCGGGTACTGGACGCTCAATATTTCGGAGTGGCCCAACGACGTCGCCGTGTGTTTGTTGTCGCAAGTGCTAGAACAGATATCTGTCCCGCAAAAATACTTTTTGAGCCAAGCAGCATGTGCCGGGATTCTGAACCGCGCAGAACGGCGAGGGAAACATCACTCTAGGAAATGATGAATTACCTCGTTAAATCGAAGTTGTTCACTGAAACGACCGGGGCACGATCCCTATGAGGTGGTTGAATATCTGGCGTTGCTGATCCGCATCCGGTGACGGAATACTGCTTCTTTGGTGAGGCTGCCTGTTGGAATACATCGGGCTGGCATGAACTAAAATTGCAGTTGTGATTGTGTGACATGTCACGCGATTATTACTAAACCCGCTTTCAAAGCGGGTTATTGCTATGTGTCGATGCTAGACATTATTAGCACAAGGGCTAGCTTAGCTCTTGTGCTAATTTAGCTCATGGGCTATTATTTGGGCATCAATAGGGGATTGTCGAATGTTTGAAATTAAGTTTCATGATGCTTTTAAGGAAGAATTAAAATCACTGCCTGACTCGCTGGAATTGCGCATGGTCGCGTTAATTAAGCGTTTGAGGGAAAACCCAACCAGCCTGAGAGAGCCGCATTCAAAACCGATAGAGGGATATAAAGGGCTGTTTGAGTTGAGAGCAAAAGCCAAAGACGGAATAGCCAGAAGTTTTTTTTGTTATGCCGCAGGGAAGAAAATCTATCTGTTAAGATGCTTTGTGAAAAAAACTAATGCCACTCCCCTGAATGAACTTAGGATAGCGATTGCGCGAAAAAATGAACTGACAGAACCATCAAGAGATTAAGAGGAAATATGATGCGTGATGACTTAGACCTTTACATTGAGGAAAGAACCAAAGAAAACCCCCGATTTAAAGCCACGTTAGCGGAAGAGGAGAAAGAGCTTGAGTTCGCGATTGAGATGCAGAATATGCTGACTGAATGGCGGAAACATGCTGGGCTGACCAGCGCTCAGGTTGCTGAAAAAATGGGTATCAAACCACCGACTGTATCAAAAATAGAAAGAAATATCGTTAAGGCATCCATTGATACACTCAGTCGCTATGCGCGTGCCTGTGGTGTTAACGATATCAAAATATCCTTATCATTAATAAAGTGATCGTTTTTTATTCTTTTGTTGCGGGTGCGCATAAGGGGGCATAACCCCCCATTCCCCCGCACCAATCCGCAAGATCAAAAAAGGATCTCATGCCCCACAAAGCGCCAATACTGGTGCCTTTGAGATGATCTCTTTCAGGTGCATAAAAAGCACTGTATTTAGTGAGCAGGCGCGGCGGGGTCACGACTGCGCGTGGCAGCGTTTGGTAACTGTGCCGGTCTCAAATTTCATAATGTAATCATTCTGTATTGAAACTTATATTTCCTCCAGACAAAAAAGACCGCTCAGTCGGCGGCCTCTCAATCAATAATGTGGGTCATTCGTCCTCGTCCATATCCAACGAATACCGTTCAAACCGAATTACTTCCTCACCAATCCAGTCATTTAATTGCTTCATCTTACTTTGCAATGGCATTAGCTCATTACGTACAAACACCTTAGCCGCTTTCTCCACATCACCAAAACCACCGGTGTTCTGTGGAATAATCCCCATCATCTGTGGTGGTACGCGGTGCGCGGCCAGTATGTCGTCACGGCTGGCATTCTTGATATTTAAAAATTCATCCTTAGCCGCGGCTTCAGA
>NZ_JONO01000109.1 GCF_000711895.1 Photorhabdus australis DSM 17609 | reverse complement strand
ATGACAAATATCCACAAATCAGCAAGAGTTGGTATGCCCATTGGGAGAATCTAAACACGTTCTTTGCCTATCCCGAAGATATCCGTAAAGCCATTTATACGACGAATGCAATAGAATCCCTCAACAGTGTGCTCCGCCATGCGATTAAAAAACGTAAGGTATTTCCAACGGAAGATTCTGTGCGTAAAGTTATCTATTTGGCGATTGAATCAGCTTCAAAAAAATGGAGCATGCCGATTCAAAACTGGAAACAAGCGATGAGTCGTTTTATTATTGAGTTCGGTGACCGCCTGGACGGCCACATTTAATGAAAGGCAAATACACAGAATTATTTACAGGGTCAAGCACTGGGATCTTTTTTGAGTCGTCAGCTGTTCTCAATGAGCCGGATAATCAACTGCCCCCGTTCAACGGTGATGTTCACCGCCTGTCCAGTAGTAAACCCAGCTTCTTCCAGCCAGTTGCCTTTAAGATGCAGGCTCGGATGCTGACTGTAATAGCGGGTTCTACCCGTGTTGCGATGTACTAGCTCAGACTTGACCTGACAGTTACCGGTTATTTATACAGGTGTCTGTCAGGTTAAATCTGGTTCAGATTTTTTTCTGCCCAGAGTCGTTTTCCATCTAGTAATGTTTCCATTGGTGTTCGACCACAACACATCTTACCTTGATGTGTTCTTTCATTATTGTAGTGCCACAACCCGTTGTCCAGATCCGATTGCAGACTTTCCAGGTCACTATACAGCTTTTTGCGGAACGTGATTTGGTAAAACTCTTGTAAAATCGTTTTATGGAACCGTTCACAGATACCATTAGTTTGCGGAGACATCGCCTTCGTTTTGGTATGGTCGATATCATTAATCGCTAAATAAAGTTGATAATCATGATGTTCAACTCGACCACAGAACTCAGTTCCTCTATCCGTCAGGATTCTTAGCATTGGCAGCTGGTGAGATTGATAGAACGGTAATACACGGTCATTTATGCTGCCGTAATCGGTGTTTTGCTCGTGTACAGCTTACAATGCGCCACTTTCGAATACGTATCGATGAATGTCTGCTGATAAATACGCCCAACCCCTTTTAGATTACCAACGTAGAAAGTATCTTGTGAGCCTAAATAGCCAGGATGAGCGGTTTCGATTTCACCACAAGCTTCGTCATCATGGGCTTTCTTCTCAAGGGCGGCGATTTGAGCGTCATTGAGCGTCATACCTTCTTCAGCAACTTTAGCTTCAAGGGCTTTGAGCCGTTTTGCAAAGTTCTCAAGGTGGTTCCTGAGCCAGATAGAGCGTACACCACTCCCTGAGATGAAAATGCCTTTTTGTCGTAACTCATTACTGGTTCGATGTTGCCCGTGAGCAGGGAACTCTACCGCATGTTCAACAACGGCACGCTCAGTCGCCTCATCCGCTCTATTTTTAAAATTAGGAACACGACGGCTTTGGTTGATAAGATTATCAATACCGCCTTCTTGGGCAAGTTCTTGATAACGATAAAACGTATCGCGTGATACGCCCATCACTTTGCAAGCTTTAGAAACGTTGCCAAGTTCTTCCGCTAAATTAAGTAAACCGACTTTGTGTTTAATAATAGGATTGTTAGTATATAGCATGAGAGTTACCTCGTGTTTTGTTTAAGATTTGGACATCTCTATCAAAACCGGTAACTCTCAACTTTTCAAGTTGAATTGTCAGATCAAGTCGCGACTAATACATTTAAACAATGAATTATCTCCTTAACGTACGTTTTCGTTCCATTGGCCCTCAAACCCCTGTACAGGGTCGGGATAAACAAACCATCATCCGTGAAAGAAAACCCCGACAGCGCCCGAACAAGAGCAATGATATTAACTTTTATTGTTGCCAGCCAGTTCAAACATAACATTCATGCTGTTCCTGAATTGCTGCACTGATGCAACCTGCTCTTTATTTTTGGCCTGTTCCTGCGCCAGTGAGCGCCTGGGCTGCTCTATCTCGTCTCTGTGACGCTGAAGGCCATCATAAAGGTTTTACTCTGGCTGATGCCTGTCCGGTGGCTTCCTGCGCCTTTTTAATGGCCTGATCTTCGTCGTCATTCGTTCTGATTGTGTAATGCCCCATGATAACCCTCTTTTGCTGTCATTTTTACGCTGCCGGCACCGCCCGGGATGAAACTTTGCTGGCAAAAAATCGATGGCCAACAGCTGCGACCGGGAAGAACCTTTGCTGGCTTGCCCACTTAACGCGACACACCCCATTATTTCCTTTGGTTCTCTCCATGAATACTAAACCTTGTATTCATCTTTCTAAAATAGGTAGCTATTCCCGTAAATTTTGGTTTTGAGTAAAAAATAGATAATGCGTGTTTTGTGCTTATTTTCATTGTTTTATTTTTTGTTAGCGCATATTTATCCATGTTTACTGCGTTGAATGTTGTTTGGCCTAAATATCCAGAAACTAACCCAGGTAAGCGTTCAGGTTGTAAATTTATAAGTGCACGTTCAAGTTTTCCAGCCAGGGAACTCGAAAAATCACCTCTGCTAGCTTTGACGTATGTATATTTTTCATTTATATCCGTTATATTTTCAGGAATAATAATTGGGTCGGGTCCTCCTTCGGCGCTGTGGCAGGCAGAAATTCTCACTTTGAGATCTTTAGGTATTTTAAATACATTAACTAATTTTTCTGCGACATCCTCAACGCTGACGGGGTATTCGCCAGGGTCAGGAAAAAAGAAACCCTCGCCGGGATGACCATGTGAATTTATATATAATATATCACTCTTTCTCGCTCTGTTTAAACTGTTGGTTTTATTTCTCAATACGGATTCATACATAGTGACTATCCCCTTCCACTCAATGATGTCAGACCTTTCTGTGCTTTCTTTAATAAGCTGCTCATAGTTTGATTTTTCTTTTTTTATGAGTGAAATATTTTCTTTCTCATGTTCTCCGCTTTCCACAAGCAATACATAATCTGGCTTTCTACTTTGTCTTTTAGCCATATTTGCATATTCCATTCTATTCCTTCGCTGCTCATGAGGTATCGGAAAATATATATATTTTCTTGCAACGGTTTGTGGGATCAACCCATCAGGATCGATGAATGTCACCGGGTTATTCCTGACCATGCGGAACAGGTTCAGCCCGTCCACCACCCCCGCCGGATCTGCAGAGAGCCACCGGCCCGCCCACGGCTGGTAGTAACGGTATCCGTAGTAGTACAGCCCCGTTGCGTCACGCTC
>NZ_JONO01000108.1 GCF_000711895.1 Photorhabdus australis DSM 17609 | reverse complement strand
TCGTCATTGATGGTTTGATATTCCTGGAACACCGTACGACCAATGGCATTCAGGTTGAGCGCGCCAGGATATTCAGGCGAGTTCGGCTTCCTATTCAATGATTACGGGTATAGATAAAATGTCTCCTCAGAAAAGAAAATAATAATTTCACATCAGGTTTTTTTTTCTTTATGCTTGATGCCATTGTTTTTGTTGTAACTTGGTATACCAAGTTAATATTAAATCAGATGTTTTCCAGTAAACGGAGTTACAAAGATGGCAAAAATTCATTCTGGTGTTGCAGGATCAGCCTGTCAGACCTGTGGTATTCCTGACTCATGTACCCTTGAAGCAACTATTGAATTCGGGGAACAAAAAGGGGTATATCGACAAGAAGCATTTAATAAAAAGTTTAGTCATTTGGTTGAGTTTAAACCGGATAATAATATTTCTAAGCCTGTAAAACTTCTCCTTAGTTCAATTTCTAAAAGTTGTATTTCCAAAAACCAAGATTGTCCAGTCGGTTATGTTTTTGATGAAAATGGACGGGTGGTTATTCGGTTTACACCCAAACAATCTTATGAAGGTTCATTACGTTACACAAAAAGATGCAAAAATTTCGATTATTCTGAACGAAATCCGATCACCTTACTTAGTAGTTTTCTTTATCGAGAAGCTTTACTGACCGATCCTCGATATAATCAAATATATCGATTAAGTATGGCTGAGTGTGATGATAAACCTTTTATCCCAGTTCTTTCTCAGGACTATATGGGAATTGGGCTTGTTAATTCCCGTATAGAAACGATTAATAATGTTATTACTGTTGGTAAACGTCATCTATTTAGCTCAAGTTTTACGCTGATTCTTCCTCGTTCAGTGGATGTGGATATCAAAATTAGTTTCGATCAATCTGTACAAATACAATCAGATGAAAAACGAAAGGAGCTGATGAAAACGGAAAAGAAGAAGTCTGGATATAAACCTGATCATAGTGGATGGACGAAAAAAACAGGGAAATATGTCTCTAATAAAGGGATTAAAATTGAAGGTAGTATTACCGCTACGTTGGGCAAAGATGAAACTAAATGGTCACGCGAGTTGGAACAAAAATTCAAGGAGCAGACCAACAAAATCAAAGTATTGAGTGATATTGATCGTGGTATAGGTAAGATTAATTATGTCTTACAAAATGATGGTAGCAACGAATATCCTCTTCTTGGGTGCAAATTAACTTATCCTGTTATTTCGATTAAAGGTAAAGGTTGCATCAAACGAATGTCTTCTCAGAAGATTATTCCGCAATATGAGTTTGAGGTAAAAGGTTCACCATTATTTGGCTTCAAAATTACCCTAGATTTACTTCAGGCATTTGCTGCTGTTTATAAAGTTGATACCGTATTAGCTAAAGTGAGAAAAGAGGCTGCAGCTCAGGAAGTGAGTGTAAAACAGGATGGACACGGCGCCTATGCAAAAGCGGAACTTAATATCATTTTTGACTTTACTATTATCGCAGGATTTGGATTTAAGACTGATGAAACAGGGGAATGGGGATATGATAAAAAAGAAGCTAAACTTATGGGGTCGATAACAGGTAAAACCAATATTGAGGTTGGTGTCGGTTTTTGGGGATTTAGTGGTTACTTCAAAGCGGAAGCTATGATTAAAGCCGAAGCATATCTGGGTATCGACGATACTGATCCAAAAAAATTGGATTTAATTCTTTATCACGATGGCATCACTGCCATCGCGTCTATGGGATATGCTGTTCAAGTGGGTAAAACTGATAAAAAAAAGGTTAAACCAGGAATAGGTAATAAAACTACTACGTCCAAAAAAAGTGAGGAGGCTAAATTAAAAAATGAAAAATGGACTATTTACCCGGCACTATCCAAAAAAGAATCGACATGGCGTTGGTCTTTGGACTAAAAAATTAGTGCTAATGTTTGGCATATGTGCAAACGTTATTTCTTGCTCTCAGGCTGAGGAAACAATGAAAGTCAATTACACCATCAATTTTAATACCAATGCGGCTTTTTGTTTGGCAAAAGTTAACGATATTTTGGTGATGGATAGTGGTGATTCTGCTGGAGGTAATTACTCAGCAGGACAAACCATCAGCTCTATTCTGGAAAACGGTAAAAATACCCTGACGGTATCTATGCATAATGCACTATGGGGTGAATCAGAAAAGAAACCGACTCCTGATATGTGGTGTTCGGTACTTCTAAAAAAAGTGAATCAATTTGGCGAAGAACAAACGGTCACCGGTATCAAGCTAATTGTGGACAAGGATAGAAATATTATTGTAGATAAAGATTTCTATCCATCTCCAGTAAATACTTTTGGTAAGACGGAACGTCATTACGAAGATGACACAAGAGAAGCTACTAAAGATTTTTACGCAGAAGATTTACCTGATTGGGAATGGACAAAAGCCACACCTGTTACGAAAGCTGATATCCCCAAAGTCAAAGTATTTTATGAAGAATTACAACAAGCCTTTGCTCAGCAAGACCTCAAAAAAATTCGGTCAATGACAAAAGCAGCCTGGGAAATAATGGGGAAAGAGAGAGGTGCTTCGCCTGATTTTATGTGGGACTCTATGGATTTTAAAGGTTTTTTTGAAAAGGGTTATAAAGCCGTTCCTATTAGCTGGGATAAATATGAATTTTATACCTACAAAAACAACCGAATATTTCGTTTTGAATATGATTACGACAGAGTTTCACCGATAGAATTGGAAAAGGGTGATGATGTTTTTTTCTACAATCCTTATCTCTCTATCGTTGATGGCAAAGTTATGGTGGTTCATTAACAAATTTGTTTTGTGCTTCGTGAAGGTTTTTACGGAGCACGCATTAATGGAATAAAGAATATATTCGCAACTATGCAAACGAATTAATCAACGTATTGGGTGAATATATACCCAATAGATTTCAAGATGGATCGTGACGGCCAGGGAGCGAATCCCCGGGAGCCTAGATAACTCTGTGACCGGGGTGAGTGAGTGCAGCCAACAAAGAGGCAACTTGAAAGATAACGGGTATAAACTTATTGAAATATATAAGTTGGAAGTAGGTAACGGGAAGAATACTGTCCCGCTCGTTTTTTCGTTTCAACTTTGTACTGAATCGTCATTTTACATGAAGAAACGGTTGTTTCTCAGCACTGCTTGTTGGATTACAGGCGGTTATGTGACGCATTTTTGCATTATTGAGGTATAGTATTTAAAAAGCGTGGCAATTTAATTGTTACGCTTTTTTATTTTATAAATTTTATCTTATTCTTGATTTTATGGTTTCTTATCCATCATTATAA
>NZ_JONO01000107.1 GCF_000711895.1 Photorhabdus australis DSM 17609 | reverse complement strand
TTAATTAAATAGAGATTAAACAACAATAATAAGATGATCAATTAATTTATTAAAAACATGAGTGACATATAAGCATTATATTTGTAACCATATATCCTCCAAACTCTCCAGGATAAATGAGTAAATGACTCATTTAAATAAAATGCATCAAAAGATAATGAATTCACCGATTTTTAGGTGTTTTCCTATAGCAATACCCATGCTCCCTATGATAACGATTTCCAACTATCAAAATAACCAGTAAATGTTATTCTGAAAATATAGCCATTAATCTTATTTTGAAAATATCTTCATTTAATTTAAAACCAAATTTATAATTTAATTGAATTATTTAAATAATAACTTTACACAACCAATGTTAATTACACAGCTTAATATCTTTTACATAGGTATTTGGTGACATCCAGGATATTCTTGGACATACCAAATAGTTATCACTTCTTAATTTATAACTTACATATAAATATGTGGGAAAACTTAAAAAAAATGCAATAATAGCTATCGAACCAAAATATTTATTAAAACTATCATGATACTTAGGATAATGACCAGTAATACTAACAAAAAGAATAAAGAATAAAGAATAAAGAATAAAAAATCAAAGGAGAAAAAAATAATATAATAATAACACTACTTGAAAATGTTATTTTCTCATCCATTTTAATTAAAGAAATTAAATTTTTCCCTGTCAAAAAGAAAGCGAATAAAGTTAAAAGAAAAATAGCAAGAGCAGCGATGATATGTATAATCTTTTTTCCCATAACGCCCCCAGTTATGAAGAAATTAAATAAAAAGATATCAATCACACAGTTTAATATCTTTTACATAGGTATTCGGAGACATCCAAGATATTCTTGGGCATACCAAATAATTATCACTTCTCAATTTATAATTTACATATAAAGATATGGGAAAACTTAAAACAATTGAAACAATAGCTATCGAACAAAGATATTTAACAAAATTATCATGATACTTTGGATAATGACCAGTCACAGTAAAAAAAATAATCAAAAAGGTAGCATAAGAGATCAAAGGAAAAGAAAAAAATATTATAAAAACACCACCTGAGAATGTTATTTTCTCACTCATTCTAACTAAAGAAATTAAATTTTCCCCTGTCAAAAAGAAAGCAAATAACATCAAAATAAAAATAGCAAGAGCGCCGATAATATGGATAATCTTCTTTTTACTTCCCATAATTCCCCCAGATATTAAGGAATTGATTGAAATTAGCTTCTGGAATTCTTGGTTTTCTCTCCATTTCCTTTCTGATTAAATTAATAACAGTTTCGCTAATATTAAATTTTTTATCCACAATATCAAGTAAATATGTCATTCCAAAACCTACAATAAACACAACAGCAGCCACAAAAATTACGCTAGCACCAGCGGCAAATGTGATCGCTATCAAAGACCCAATAGCCCAAGAAGCAAAAGCTGCTACTACTGCCTTAGCCAAATCTACCGCAATATTACCTAAGAAATCAGCCAGTTTGTATTCGTCCTTAAATATAAGTTCAACCGTTCTATAAGCCGCAGAAAATAATATACTAAACTTCATTCCCTTAACTATGCCACTATTTAATCCTTGTTGCCCTATCCCCATAGATATTATCTTCATGTTGGAAGCCTTGTACCTTGAAGCAGTAATAATCTTTCTCACCCCTGCATAGCCTGAAATTTTAATATATTTTTCACCATTCTTGCCAACATACTCTGTGGCTTTAATCCCTAACCTTTTGAACTCTCTGACTACATTTGTAAAGTCAAAAGCATCATGTATATTACCTGCATAGGATGATATTGGATCTGCGACTGAGAACACTTTCTTCATAAATGGGCTTTTGGGTTTTGGCGAATCAATATCTTCCAAAACATTCTTTGCTTCATCTAATGATAACAGGGCAATATATGTTATATTCTCATCTAACTGCTTTTCAAGACCAATAGCATCAAAGAATTCGTGCTGAGGTTTTAAGTGATTAGTCTCAACACGCCCCCTCAGGAAATCCCCCATATAACCTTCCCAAGAGGGGCTGTATTTTTTGTATGTCATCGTAAAACTTCCTCTAGTATTCTTAAAATCAAAAATCGCCACATCAGTGTTTAACGAATGGCATTTCCAATTTAAGTGAAAGAGTACGACCATCTGAAGCTCTCATATTGAGAGCCTGAGTTTCAGTTGACGACATCAATTGAAAACATAGCATCATCATTAGTGCCAATTTCTCCTCTGAAACTACTGGGCTATTCACTAATGCATTATCTAATTGTTGTAATAACAGTTCTCTATCATCCATACGGTTAAACCCATTAGTCATTAAGAATTAGAGTTTAGCACTATATTACATAAGAAATAGCCATGTCTATTATATAATAACAAAATGTTAAATAAATGCAGAAAGCCAACAGTTGGTGTTGTATAATACCAAAATAACGCCTTTCTATGTAAGTATGACAATGATAAAAATATTTTAAATTCCATTCTATAAGAACTGCTATAGCAAAACCCATTCCATAGAATAAATATGTAAATCGAGTACAGCCTTCGTGATTTGGAAAATAAATTCGATATCGAACTATTAGTTTTTTTATATTTTAATGTTACGGTTATATTTCCGTAGCCTGGGCAAATAGCTTCAGGTCGTTTAAATAAAACATTTGTATGGTAATTATTTATGTCTTATATGATTTATTTGTCATTAGATGGTAAGAAACAAGGTTTAATTTCTGCTGGTTGTTCAACTCTGGATTCTATAGGAAACCGATACCAAAAGGGGCACGAAGATCAAATACAGGTCTTGAGTTTAAATCACACGCTAACTCGAGAGCAACATGTCGATCATCACCCAATTCAGTTCATCAAGCCAATAGACAAATCATCCCCATTATTATCAGTCGCAATCTCTTCAAACGAACTACTGAATGCGGTTTTTGTCTTTTATCGAATAAATCCCGCAGGGAAATTAGAACTTTTCTATGAAGTCAAATTAACAGAAGCAAGCATTATTGACCTTTCTTGTACCTATCCACATTCGATAAATGATAATGAAATGATGCCGTATGAAAAAGTCTTTCTCAAATACAAATCTATATCCTGGAATCACGTAATGGCTGGCACATCAGCCTATAGTATATGGGATGATAGAGTTTATTGAAAATAAACCGAGTTAAGCATATATACTCAAGATACTGCAAAGTGCATGTTTGAAAAACGATTATATTGTTGAATTTAAATATTTTTATGTCTGACGGCTCAAGCATTTTGAAGTTCATTCGGTATATGCCCCTGTTATTAATCCCATTTATTTCCACTATACCTGTTATCTTTCAAGTTGCCTCTTTGTTGGCTGCACTCACTCACCCCGGTCACATAGTTCTCTATGCTCCCGAGGATTCGCTCCCTTGCCGTCGCGATGCATCTTGAAATCTATTGGGTATATATTCCATAATAAAACCGTCTATTTTATTTTTAAATAACGATAATTATCCTTTCCAT
>NZ_JONO01000106.1 GCF_000711895.1 Photorhabdus australis DSM 17609 | reverse complement strand
AATCTAAAGGGATACATATCAACCTTACCCTGCAAGAATATGCTCTTCGGGAATTTTTCAGATATTTCCAAAACAGGATAAATAACCGGTCTAAAATCAATGGTATTCACTGCTGTAATTTCGCTAATATTCGTCTGGACTGCATCATTGATAAATGCGATTAAACCTGTTCCTGAATACGGGACTGCATCTTTTACTAGATGTTTAACATCAGTATAACTGATCGACACAAAGGCCCGGTTAATTTTCCATTTGCACCGACCGCCACCATTGAAAGGTAATTTCGTCTGAAAATAACCGGTTTGCGGATCAGCGTTTACTTTTAAACGTAATCCATTATAGGTTGGCACTTTAAAAGGCGACATGTTGGAATCTAAACGATATTCAAGGCAATCTTTTGAAATATATTCTGCGGATACATGCGGCTGTGTGTATTTCGGAGCGACTCCCTCTACCGTGATCCACTGATTTTCTTTAGGAGGAGAAAGTGGGGCATCCGGGTCAGCACAACCTGAGATTAATGTGGCTAACAAAACCAATGAATATTGCTTGATATTTATCATAGTAAATCTTCCTCTATCCCTACAGCGTTGTCCACATAGCGCATTAAAGCCAATGGACCTTGTTTATCCTGTTGAGTACAAATCAATGCTTGTTTCAACTGATGATCCATCTGTAAAAATAATGTATCGCGTTGCCGAATATCTGAAACAATATCAGTTCGTTCATTCAATGTTTTTTCAAATAATTGTTCCTGATCCAAGAAAAAATGGTATTTATCCGGTGCAACCAACTCTGCCAGTCGTGCACCAATATAGAGAGCATAGTTCCTTGAACGGTGATCAGGGAAACCTAACGAATCCTTTACCGTTGGATTCTCATGCGGTGGAAACCATTTGTTCTTATCTGCATCACTTATCTGCTTAAAAAATCCTTTCTGAATCGACCCTGCATCCTTCAGATTATTTTCTGTTGTGACGCTACTTTATTTTCCAGTAATCAATAGAATCTCTGTCTAAATCAACTCTGCCATCAGGATATTCAACTCTTGAAGGTTCTTTTCCTGGTGGGATAATAATTTTAGGCATTTTGGTTTCATCTAATTTAGGTTTATAGGTAATTTTCCATTCTGTTCCTGGAGTTAATTTCAACCGAAAAGGATACGTATCCACCATGCCCTGCAAGAAAATTCTATTTGGACGCCCATCAACCACCTTTAATACAGGGTAAATAACCGGCCTGAAATCTATAGTATTCAATGCAGCAATTTCACTAATATTTGTTTGAGCTGCATCATTGATAAATGCAGTTAATCCTGTCCCAGCATAGGGAATAGCATTTTTCATCAGGTGGCTAACATCGGTATAACCCACCGCCACAGAGGCTTGGTTGATTTTCCATTTACACCATCCTCCACCATTGAAAGGTAATTTCGCTTGAAAATAACCGGTTTGCGGATCAGCTTTTACATCCAAATCCAATCCATAATAAGTCGGCACCTTATAAGGTGACATGCCTGCATCCAACTGATATCTAAGACAGTCTTTTGAGATATACTGCGCGGACACATACGGTTTGGTATATTTCGGTGCGATCCCTTCTACGGTAATTAACTGTTCCTTTCCGGCAGATGAAAAGGGAAAAAGCCAGTTAAAAAAGGTATCGCCTAACGCCCAGTAAATAAAAGAGAGAAATAATAAGAGCAACGTTATTTTCAATATCTTCATACTGATAGTTCCTTCTTATCGCAGTAATGTTGTAAGGCCAGTGTGCCTTGCTCTTCCTGTTGGCTGACGGTCAGTGATTTTATTAACTGTTTGTCCATCTCCAGAAAATAGAGATTACGATAGTAAATGTTGTCAGGGATAAGCATCTTATCATTATCCATTGTCGCCTTAAATTGACGCTGACTGTCCTGATAGACCGTAATCTTATCCGGTTCGCATAACTCTCTGAGGCGCTTATCTATATAACCCGCATATTTATACGAGCTATGATTAGAAAAGCCAAATCCCCCTTTTAAATCAGCCCCTCTGTTTTCAACAAACAGTTTGTCTTTTTCTTGTTGACTGAGCTGATTAAATAACGCATTTTGCCGCTCACCGGCCAGAGAAAAATCCTTTTCTGTTTCCGGGTTTAATTCAGGAATTAAATAAAGCTTGGTGGTGTTATTCAATACTTCTTCGGTCACAGCCGTTATAAGGAGGGCATTCCTGGCGGAAATCAGCCATTCCGGGCAACTGTTGGCTTGAAAAAAATGAACAACCTTACCATGATGCAAATAGATTTCTTTACTGTCAGTCGCTTGTTTAATGGCTTTAACAATCGGTGACGGTGGCAACAATTTTATCATTGCCCATTCATACCCCACCGGCACCCAGTAATTAAAAAATCTATTATCCATATCCTGTTCAAAAGGCACCGAAGGGATCGGGTCATCTTCATTTACATGGCGATAATGGGTAATGGCAAACAATTCCTCTACCGCACTGCGGGTCAATGTTCTTGGCATCCCATAACTGTAAAGACAAGGATTATGTTCTTTCAGTTGTGCGCTGTGCAATAATGCCAACGCGCCTCCCAAACTATGGCCACAAATAAATAACTTTCTTTTTCTAGCTAAGTCCAGAATATCACTGAATACTGTTGTAACTTTAGTTTTATCACTGGGAACAATTAACCTCCCACCCAGATTAAATGCCTCCCAAAACCCTCTATGCACTTTGCCGTGATGAATAAACTCACTGCATAATGCTTTATCATCATCGCAGCTTAAAGCCAATGGTTGGAAGGTGGCATCAGTCAGGTAATTTTTCAGAGTAACCGTTCCCCGCCAACTGATAATCACATCTTTCTTACTGGCAGCATAAAACAGTTTGGTATCACCCTGTTTATTATCCCCTGCTTGTGAATCAATAAATTCCACCCGGGTATAACGTTCACTAAATGGTACATCGTAAACTACAGGTGTTGCCGACACTTTTTCCACCTGATAAGGCAGTTTGGAAACATCCACCATTTGCCGGTTAAAAAAATGTTTAACAGAACCTTCAACATTGACATCCCCATCAGCATAGGCTAGCACGCTCATCAAACACTGATTATAAGCATTCACAATGGAATACTCTTTCTGATGATGTAACAACAAAACCCAGGCCCGAAATGGACACACTTCCAATACATACCGCTGATTTAACGGATGGACCTGATAGCCTTTTGGTTCCGGATCAGGAAAATGATAGGGAGGTGGAATTTTTTTAGGATCATTCCAATCATCAAGCACCGGCAACCCATCACTAATCTGCCCGATAGTCACATAGCGATATTGATGGCCTTCGGCTTCCGCTTTTGGTTTCACCACCGACGCCTCTTCTCCCCGTATTTCCCGCAATGGCCGTTGTTCCATCTCATCCGCCAATGGTTGAGCACCGATATACAAAGTGACTGGATGGGGCGGCATCTCTTCTTCCCTTAATAATCCATTGCCATCGGTAACCCCTTTACGTCCCATCAGAGGATTCCCCCGAACTTTCAAACGGTAAGGCATATTAACCAGCGGTTTTCCCTGTTCATCCACCAGCTGAAATTCTATCCAGTGTTTCAGAATGTTTTTACAGTCAATATGATCGAGTGGACCTAATTTGCTCATCGATATGATTTCCTTCTTTTGACATTACATATAGGCGCGCAGCCCAAACATCAT
>NZ_JONO01000105.1 GCF_000711895.1 Photorhabdus australis DSM 17609 | reverse complement strand
TCAGTATGTCAATCAACAACCTGCGAGCGAGCAAGACGCCAGAAAGCGTTTGATCCGTATCTATGAGTTATTGGCAAAACTGACTCAACAAGCAGGCACAACAGCCCCTTACTGGCAGCAGTTCACCAAAGGCAGGGAAGGTGCCACAGTCGATCAATTGTGTGCCGGCCTCCTGCGCATGATGTCAGATAAATGGTGGTATGCCCGTTTGAAAAGAATGCGTGACATTCGCGCCGAGCATATGGCTATTGCGGTAGGCCAGGTGCAGAAATCAGCCTCTCCCTATGTTTCCCGTAGTACGCTGCGTGAATGGTTGGAACAGAAGCGCCGCAATTGGGATTTTATCAAACAGTTTGATGTTGAGAATGAACAGGGCGACAGGATGCCACTGGAAGATATGGTACTCGGTAGTGTGGCTAATCCCGCAGTTCGCCGTAGTGAATTGATGGTGAGAATGCGCGGTTTTGAAAATCTGGCTGACGAACTCGGTTATATCGGTGAGTTTTATACCATCACCGCGCCATCAAAATATCACGCTGTCCATAGTGTCGGTGGCTTTGTTTCAAATTGGAACGGGGCCAGTCCCCGTGATACACAAAAATATCTGTGCAACGTCTGGGCGAAAATCAGGGCGGCTTATTCCCGTGCGGGGATCAGTGCCTTCGGTTTTCGTGTAGTTGAACCCCACCATGATGGTACGCCGCATTGGCACATGTTGCTGTTTATGCGTCCTGAACATGTCGATGAAATGCGTGACATCATGTGTTATTACGCCCGGTTGGAAGATTCAGAAGAATTACAGGGGCAGAAAGCACTAAAAGCACGATTCCATGTAAAGCCCATCGATAAGGCGAAAGGTTCAGCCACGGGCTATATCGCTAAGTACATTTCTAAAAATATTGACGGTTACGCGCTGGATGGCGAAAAGGATGAGGAAACAGGCCAACTTCTTAAGGATATGTCACGGTCTGTTGCTGCCTGGGCCAGTCGTTGGCGTATCCGGCAGTTTCAGCAGATCGGCGGTGCGCCCGTTTCCGTCTGGCGCGAATTGCGTCGTTTGCGTGGTGATGAGCAAATCTTGCCTGATGCAGATATGGATAATGTCCGATTTGCTGCGGATGTGGGAGACTGGTTCGCCTATACCGAGTTCCAGGGTGGGCCTCTGGTTGCTCGGAAAGATTTAACCGTGCGGTTGTCCTATGAAATCACTGAGCAGGGCAATGCCTACGGCGAAAATGTGTTGCGTATTTCCGGTGTCTACTCGCCTCGCTTGGGCGATTCCTCT
Source organism: Photorhabdus australis DSM 17609 (assembly GCF_000711895.1). Taxonomy (GTDB): domain Bacteria; phylum Pseudomonadota; class Gammaproteobacteria; order Enterobacterales; family Enterobacteriaceae; genus Photorhabdus; species Photorhabdus australis. The sequence goes on along the minus strand of NZ_JONO01000105.1, from coordinate 2,504 downwards.
TCTTTTATTACCCGTACTGTTAAATGGAACATTGTTCCCAAATTTAACGCTGATGTTAAGGGCGTGGGTTTGGGGTTTTCTGGCGGCTTTGCCGCCTCTTGGAGTTCTGTCAATAACTGTACGGGGGGTGACAGTGCAGCTAGAGGCGGTGATCTGCTAGTGGAAAAAGTTATCGATTATGCGGATTCAATCGGCATGGATTTTAGCCGGGCTATGGCGAAGTCATTAATCATCGGAGGAAAAATTAATGTAGGTGAGCAGTCGTTCAAGTTATGGACGGATGGTAGTTTTATTCCGATAGAGACGGAACGGCAGAAAGAAGCACGTCGCGATTTGTTGTGGCAGCGGATTAAGAATATTGGTGAAATGAGGTGGAAATGAAAAAATTAACAACAGCCAGTGAAGTTATTTAGGCGTGATTTAGATATATATTGCTTTAGTCATAGGAGGGAAAAACGAATCTAGAACGCTATTCGAGAATTTAAAAAAGCATTATCAATAAATAATGCAAGAATGTTTTTTTCTTTATTTAAATATGAATAATAAAGTGGTTGCGAAAAATATGTTGATGTTTACAGCATTTTCTTAGAGAAAAATAGAGTTATCATCTTTACCAAAAACCGCTGATGTTATTAATAATTGATCAAGTTAAAATTATTGAGAAAAACACTAAAGTTGATAATTCATGGCACATTTATCAGGCACAATTGGGTTATGAAAAACGTATAAAAGAGCCTAGGAAAGAAATCAAATCACTAAAAGCAGACCATAGTGATTAACAATCAACAATGATGCAATTGAATTGGCGCAGGAAATTAAACACCGTAGTGATGATAAATAAAATGATTACTTTGAAATTAAATTCAGAAACTATTAGCGAAAATAAATTTTATTCTGGTTTGTTATTATGGTAAGAATGCTGGAAAGTAAATAAGGAATTATTACCTATATTTGTGTATCTAATAGCCAGTACTTTCCTCAGTAGAAGAAGAATCTAATAAAGAATTCCAAGAAATCACTGGCTTGAAATTCAGTAGTAAATCTGGTTTTTTTCTTGTATGAAAATAGTTATATAACTGGAGTTTCATGGTGATGTGTATGTTTCTGAATGGGGGTATTCTGACGATTTAATCAAGTTAATTAAGCTGGCATTGGGTGTCTCAACACATTGCCACTGGCAAAGGATGTTTTATTCATCAAGAGATTCAGAAGATAACGGAGAAAACGAGGTTAACTTAATTTTTGTGGGTTATTTATTATGTTGTAATTTAGTTGAATCATAGAGTAAACTAAATCACTAAAATTTAATTGTGGGGTTATTATGACAACTATCGAACTAGTTTCAATTGTAGGAAGTTTATCTTCATCTGTTGCTATTTTTGTTACTTTAGGTGTTTTTTGGTGCCAGAGGTACAACGAAAAAAAGACAAAGAAAAGAAAATGAAAAGAGAAATAAATGGAATTAAAGTTTTATTAAATATGGATAGTGTACAGAACTATGTAGATATAAATAAAATGATTAATCTTTGTGATTTCGTGGAGAAGCAAAACTTTAAAAAATTTTTAATTTATCATAAAAATAATGATTGCCTTCTTGTCTTCAGGGATGAAGAAAATAATCGAATCGGATTGTTTTTATTAACTAATATAAAAATACATTATATATCTATGTGTATACTTCCAGTGTCAAAATTGGATTCATCGTTGTTGAATAACATGGTCAATATTATTAATGAAAGTTTACATATCAATAATTTGATAGATATTTACAAGCAAGAAATAATTACATGTAGAAATGATATATCAAAACTCAAACAAACATGTTTGAAGCTTAAAATAAGATTGATAGAAATAAAAAACAAATGGATCGAATTTGACCATAATTTACAATTAACAACTAAAAAATAAAAATTAATCCAATATGTCAGAAAACAATACAGATCAGCCTATTTTCTATATCTGCATAAAATCATACATACTGCATCAATCCGCAATAATAACAAAGGCTCTTCCTCTGTCAAAGCGCCAGTGTTGGTGCCTTGCCGACCATCGCTTGCATGTGCATGAAAAACACTACATTTAGTGAGCAGGCGCGGCGGGGTCACGACTGCGCGCGGCAGCATCTGGTAACTGTGCTGGTCTCAAATTTCATAATGTAATCATTCTGTATTGAAACTATATTTCTTTCAGACAAAAAAAGACCGCTCAGTCGGCGGCCTCTCGATCAATAATGCGGGCTATTCGTCCTCGTCCATATCCAACGAATACCGTTCAAATCGGATCACCTCCTCACCAATCCAGTCATTTAACTGTTTCATTTTGCTTTGCAGCGGCATCAGTTCATTACGTACAAATACTTTGGCCGCCTTCTCCACATCACCAAAACCGCCGGTATTCTGTGGAATAATTCCCATCATCTGTGGTGGTACGCGGTGCGCGGCCAGTATGTCGTCACGGCTGGCATTCTTGATATTTAAAAATTCATCCTTAGCCGCGGCTTCAGA
>NZ_JONO01000104.1:1073-4859 GCF_000711895.1 Photorhabdus australis DSM 17609 | reverse complement strand
CCCGACGTTACTGGCCGAACTTAACGCAGAAACCGAGCCACGAGCAGACCTGAGTTACACGATTTGTCATTTTGCATTTGAGTGGGATGCTGAGACCGCGGACACCCGTTTTAACTGGCTGAAATTGCCTAATGATGTGCTGGATGAGCCGATGTCGGAGGAAGACTGGGATAAGTTTATCGCTCATGTTAAGGCGCTATGTATTGATATGGCAGGATTACCATCCGGCAAGGTGTGGCATTTTGATCCGAGGAGGTTTATTACTCACTTTAGGAAATGTGGGTGGTTAGGGGAAGAAGATATTGTGCGTGTTGTTCGCCGTTACCAAGAAGTACCATTGAGTGTTTATGAGCGGAGACATCCATTGACTCGAAAAGTTTTAATCGACCGAATTACTAATGAAGGGACGACAGCTACTGGAGAAATTAAGCGGCCTGAGAATATAAAAGGTGTTATGCCGAAGTTGTTGATTAAATATGGAATATATACTCCATTAAGGATAGCGCATTTCATAGGGCAAATGGCTGCTGAAACGGGGAGATTTGATAGCTTACTTGAAAATGGATCAGAACAATATTTTGATAAGAATTATGGTCCAGGAACAGTTCAAGGAAATAAATTAGGTAATAATATTATTGGTGATGGAACCCGATTCAAAGGTAGAGGTGCTATTCATTTAACTGGGCGAGGAAATTATTTTAAATATAATGATTTCCGCGGGGGAATTAATGCTTCATCATTTTGTATTGAGCCAAACAACACTTTGCTTGCTACAAATGCTTATTATGCATTTGATGCTGCTGGATATTATTGGTCTAGTAAGCAAAAATATATAAAAGTTAATGGTAAGCCAGTTGAATCAGGTAAGTTAAGTATTAATTATTGGGCCGATAAAGGTAGTGGTTATAATGACGCTAGAGAAGTCACTGGTAGAATTAATCCAGGGCATATGGCATTTGATACAGTGCGTTGGCCTGCCTTTGAGCATGCTTGGTTTATATTGAATGACAGCATTGACTCTGTTGCTAATTGCATTAGTATCGATATGGGATAATTAAATGAAAAAAATATTTATAAGTTTACTTTTTTTTGTTCTTTGTATGTTAAGTACTATATCATTTGCTAACGATATTAATTTCAAAGATCCTAAATCATTAGTAAATGGTTTTATTTATGATTACTATAATTGGAATAAAAATTCTTTAAGGAGTTTAGAAGGTGAAAATTATTTTTCCCCTGGAAAAGAATATTCTAATCTGTTAATGAAATATTGTTTTCCAGAAAAAATTGGAAAAAATGGGAGTATTTATGGCCAATATCCGTTGCATTATCCGGAAGGAGAAAAAATAATGTCATCTAGAATTAAAAGGAATACAGCTATTGTAGTTACTAAAGTGCCATCTAGGTTTTCTGAAACAGATGATGATGTCGATATTTTTGAATATCAACTATTTTATAAGAACAACAGATGGTTTATAAATGAGGTTTTTTCTATAGATAAAACTGGTAAGAAAACGAGAACACTATAGATAATATCAAAGATGAATAGGGTATGTGATCTAGGTATTAATAATGGAAAAGTCTTTGATTTCCCTAAAGAGTATCAATTCAGACGGAGTTAATATTATTATGAAAATCTCATATTATTATCTTTTATTGTTTTTCTCTATGTCGGGTTTAGCAGAGATTACACCGGCTGTAACATTACCAGATAGAAGCAAACAGCACCCTGTTACTACTCATGAACTATTGGAAAATACACTTGGTGTACAATTATCGTCTATATCTGCTGGTCGATGTCATATTAAATTTCAAAATTTTTTTTATGGTCTAGGCAGTGATGATGAAATTTATTTTAAAGAACAATCACCAATAAGTTCTTGGGTATGTTTGACAGCTGGGGATGTTTTTGAGGCAGGCTATGATACGGTATACGCTGGTCATTTAGGAAGAGACGTTAGTCGTTATCCTGAAAAAATTGTTTATGATTATGAGCATCAGCGTTGGTTATTAGCAAAAGATGAGCTATATGAAAAAGTTGAGGGGAAAAAGCCAATGTCTCTTAATCTTCATCTTATTTCGTCAAAAAATGCAACAGGATATGTGGTTTTTAATAACTATATTTTTATTGGTGATTCTTATGCTAAAAAGGGACTTTATTTTTGTATGGTGCATGAATATTCTGCATTATGTGGTTGGGGAGATATGCTCCGTGAAGAAAATGGTAAAAAGATTGATCTGACGCCTTATACTTTAAAATTAATTGAAAGTATTGATTTTATTGATTAATGGAGGAAGCCAGAAGATTGAAAAAGGGTTGTGGGATCTGGGCGCTATGTTTGCGGATAACATGTTGGAAGAAGGTAAAGAAGCTATGAAGACAGAAAACTTATTTAAGACGTATCCTTCAGGATATTAAACCGAGGTTTTTTTAAAATGAATTTGCCAGAAAAAATTAGAAAAAGACTGCCTGCATTGATGGTATTGATTGCTATTGTTATATTCCCGACAATAGGTTCCTATTGGGCTTTTATACGTTTGATTGATTTGTTTTTATATAAGCAATTGATTTTATTCAATCGATTTGATGTTTTTGCGCTTTTAAGTCCCCTTTTTTTGTACCCGTTGGTTATTTTAGGGGGATATTTTCTTTTTACCCTGAATCAGGCTCCGATGCATTTGCAAGTGAAGATAGGAAAGTTCATTATTTTTTCTTTTTTTTTCGCGATAGTTTCCACGATGGTTTTTTCATTTTGTTATCCCTATCTTCTGGAGGAGAAAGGATATATCCGTTGTAACGGTATCCCGTTAAATTCAATGCCCGGTATGGTGGTTAAATATGCTGCTAATGAGGCTCTGTGCAGGCCATGACTATTAAATGTGGACATTCAAAACCTATGGTAGTGCAGGTTATTTTCCTGACAACTTTGTTATTTGATCAATTAACGATAAGGCGTAAAAAATGATTATCAGCCCTCCCCTGTTGCGGGAAAAATCCGATAGTGAAAGTGATTCGGCCTGGATAAATAGAATGATCCCGGTGGATGCCCAGCGGGGTTTCCCGGTGAATGTCTGGCATAGCTGGCACGGTGGGGTGCATCTTACGCATAGTGATAGCACCAGCCGACCGGAAAAAATCAGGGCTATTGCGGATGGGACGGTGCATTTTGTCCGGCAACCCCAATTTTCCAAACGGGACCGGCCCCCGTATAACTATGACGGAGGGACGGATTGTGGCTGCGTGGTGCTGGAGCATGAAACGGAAATTGGCAGTGGAGAGAACGGCAAAGTGACGTTTTTCTCACTGTATATGCATCTGAAATCGTTGGATGAGGCTATCTCGGTAGGAAAAACGGTTTACCGAAAAGACTCGCTGGGTACGGTAGGACAGGTGGACGGGGCCAACGCGGTTCATTTCCAGATATTTTGTGATGATAGCAACCTGACTAAGTTAGTTGGTCGTACCACGTCAGCACTGGATATCACCAAAGATGGCCGCACGGATGTGGTGTATGGGGATATGCATTTCTACCTGCCGGCAGGCACGGCTTTCTATGCAAAAGCGCCGGAGAAAGCCCCGGCAATGACCCGGGAAAAGGCGCAATATACCAGTCTGGAGCCGCTGTTTATCACGATGAGCTTTGATAAGGGGCAATGTACGATGACGACCCGAAGACAGCATCGGAACGGGCATTATGAAACGGTGGGAGAAGCTCAGATTAGCGAAGATTACGAGTATGATTTGTATAAAAAGGCGGCCAAACTTTACCCGGACAGCCCGAGTGC
>NZ_JONO01000104.1:0-1063 GCF_000711895.1 Photorhabdus australis DSM 17609 | reverse complement strand
AAAATGATTATCAGCCCTCCCCTGTTGCGGGAAAAATCCGATAGTGAAAGTGATTCGGCCTGGATAAATAGAATGATCCCGGTGGATGCCCAGCGAGGTTTCCCGGTTAATGTCTGGCATAGCTGGCACGGTGGGGTGCATCTTACGCATAGTGATAGCACCAGCCGACCAGGGTTGTTTATCAGTGCGGATGAACAGGCTAAAGCGCAGGGACAAACGCTGGAGATGCAGACGGCGTTGAGTCAGTTGCATGTGGCGAATGAACAGATGCAGGCCATTTCCACTGATGCACAGACGGCTAATGCCTCTGCGGCTGATATCAATGCTCAGCTGGCGATGTTACGACAGGACCTTGAACAGCTGAAATCGGCTGTATTGCTGATGAGTGCGCCAAAGGGGATTTCGATAACCAGTGGTGAGCGTCTGCAACTGGCGGCAACAGAAAACCTGATCGCTAATGCCGGTAAGCATGCGGATATTGGGGTGGTAAAGAATTTCTTTATCGGTGTTGGTCAGACTTTCAGCCTGTTTGTCCGCAAATTAGGCATTAAGCTGATTGCCAATCAGGGGGCGGTTTCTGTTCAGGCACAAAATGACCTGATGGAATTACTGGCTCGCAAAGTGATCAACATAACCAGCACGGAAGAGGAAATTTATATCACGGCAAAGAAAAAGATCACCCTTAATGCGGGCGGCTCTTATCTCACGCTTGATCCCTACAAAATTGAGCAGGGAACCGCAGGGGATTACCTGATTAAGTGTGCCAGTTTTGAGCGAACAGGGGCAGCCAGCCAGAAAACAGAATCGACAACTTTACCAGTTAAAGCAGGAGACCCCCAAAAACGTTGGCGATTTTCCTGAGCAATCTTAACGAATTAACCTGACTAAATGATTAAGGAGTCAAAAAATGATTATCAGTCCCCCCCTGTTGCGGGAAAAATCCGATAGTGAAAGTGATTCAGCCTGGGTAAATAGAATGATCCCGGTGGATGCCCAGCGGGGTTTCCCGGTGAATGTCTGGCATAGCTGGCACGGTGGGGTGCATCTTACGCATAGTGATAGC
>NZ_JONO01000103.1 GCF_000711895.1 Photorhabdus australis DSM 17609 | reverse complement strand
CTGGCCCGGCCTTATGCAGGCGACACTTACGGTTTTCACTGGCCGTTGCTGGTTGGCACAGAAGTGGCGATCGCATTTGAAGGGGGCGACCCGGACCGACCGTATATTGCTCACGCGCTGCATGATTCAGCCCACCCGGATCACGTCACGCTGTACAACTACAAACGCAATGTGCTGCGCACGCCGGCGAATAACAAATTGCGGATGGACGACGAGCGCGGGAAGGAACACATCAAGCTGAGTACCGAATACGGCGGCAAGAGCCAGCTCAATCTGGGGCATCTTGTCGATGGTCAGCGCCCGCATCCGAATAAACGGGGCGAGGGTTTTGAACTGCGTACCGATGCCTGGGGCGCGATCCGCGCGGGTAAGGGGTTGTTTATCAGTGCGGATGAACAGGCTAAAGCGCAGGGACAAACGCTGGAGATGCAGACGGCGTTGAGTCAGTTGCAGCAGGCGCAGGCGTTAACGGAAGCATTACGGGGTGCAGCAGAAACGGCCAAAGCTGAATTAGCGGATTTGCAGCAACAGAAAGCATTATTAAGTGACACCTTAACGGAACTGAAAAAATCTGCGCTGTTACTTTCTGCGCCGGAGGGGATTGCCCAGACGACGGCGAAAAGCCTCCAGCTTTCTGCGGGGGACAATGTGATCGCCACCAGTGGGAAAAATACCGATTTCAGCGTACTGAAAAAATTCACGGTGGCTGCCGGAGGGATGATCAGTCTGTTTGCTGAAAAACTGGGGATCAAACTGTTTGCCAGCCGGGGCCGGGTAGAGATTCAGGCGCAGGGTGATGCAATGGGACTGGAGGCGTTGAAAGACATCACGGTAAGCAGTCATGAAGGCAAAGTGATCATCAGTGCAAAACAGGAGATTTTGCTGGCTTGTGGCGGGGGATATATCCGTATTGGCGACGGGCAGGTGGAATGTGGTGCCCCGGCTCATATTATCCAGCGGGCAGGGGAATGGCAAAAATTCAGTGGGCAACGGGCCAGTCAATTGGTCCAGCAATGGCAGACAGCCAGTTATGCTGTGACGCCGAAGGTTGCACAGGCTTATAACATTTCTCCGCTGGCTCGTCAGGCTATGCAATTCCATACCGGAGATGGTGACGTGCGGGCGTTATCAACCGCACAGGATGGGAAAAGCGATCTGCAAAAGCAGGTTGGCGTGGAAATCAGTAAATTGAAAATAAAAGATGAGGAGTAGATTGTGAGCGAACCGAAGGAAAATGAGATCTATATTCATCCGGAATATGATGAATTAGGCTCCCCTTATTACAATGTCCCCAATGCCAGAATGGAAGAAAATCTGGTGGCGACCTGTTTGAAATATGCAACTAAAGTGATCCCGGTGATTTTTCTGCCGGGGGTGATGGGGAGTAATTTAAAATCGAAGGGTAAGTCAGTCTGGCGGTTAAATTCGGAGTATAGCACTGATGTTGTATTGTGGATGTTTAGGGGAGCACCTTACCGGAAAAAAACCTTAGACCCGAATAAAACAGTGGTTGATGATTCTGGGGCTATCACACCTGACCACACGGAAAAGAATAAATTTCCTGATTGCCATCAGCGTGGCTGGGGGGAAATAGCCCATATGAGCTATGGCACATTCCTGCCCTGGCTTCAGTCGGTGCTGGATGATGAGCGTTTAGCATTTGAATATTGTCTGGCAGGGCAGGGACAGCAAACTCTTCGGCAGCAAATGGTCGATATGAACCTGAATGCGGAATTGGGTGAAGAGCCACTGACGCGGCCCGAGGTGGATCATAGCTATAACTTTGCCTACCCGGTTCATGTGATGGGTTATAACTGGTTGCAATCCAATGTGGATTCTGCCCGGAGGCTGGCGAAATATGTGGATAAGGTTCTGGCTTTCTATGGTAGGCGCTGTGCCACTAACAAGGTGATTTTAGTCACTCACTCGATGGGCGGGTTAGTTGCCCGTCATTACTCAGAGCAGCTAAATGGTAGAGATAAAATTTTAGGCATTGTGCATGGTGTGATGCCGGATACGGGGGCACCGACCACTTATAAAAGGATGAAAACCGGTGAAGATGGCATAACTGGATTGGTTATCGGCAGTAATGGGGCGGAGATGACGGCAGTGATGGCGCAATCTCCCGGTCCGTTACAGCTGCTGCCGGGAATGAAGTATGGTAAACGTTGGCTACACATCGCAGATGGTAACATCACACATAAGCTGCCGGAATCTGATCCATATAAGGAAATCTATCTGGAAAAAAAACGGTGGTGGGGATTATGTGAAACCCGGTTTTTAAACCCGGATAAACAGGATAAATGGAAAGATGAGGAAAGTTGGAATAATTATCGGGAGTTGATAAATAACACCGTTAAGCCATTTATTGAAGAGTTAACCGATCATTATCATCCGAATACTTATGCCTTTTATGGCGCTAGTGAGAAACACTTATCGTATGGTGTTATCTCCTGGGAAGAAGAAAGTAAAAATTACTATAACAAAATGGATGATTATTCTGGCTTGACTTTTGATCAGCCGATTTATGATCCTTTTGATTTGGAAATTGGTACAAGACGTATGGTGCAGTTTTCTGTTGGGCCTTCATTTCAGGATGTTGCCGGGAAAACTTTTAAGTTGGCCCCGCCAAAGGAGCTGGGAGATGGTACGGTACCGATACAGGCTGGCCGGATTACTTATAATGGTTTACGTGGCTTGCTGGCAACGGAAGTCGACCATGAAGGGGCGTATAAAGAGAATAACGGAACGAAAGAGACTCCCGCCCGGTTATTTACCTTACGCTCAATTGTCAAGCTAGTGCAGGCGGTGAAAATTGGATAAAAAAAAGTATTTACTGATTTTATTAGCGATGGTGGCGATTTATGCCCTGTGGCGGTGGTATTTCCCAGTTTATTATCATCCTGTATTAACTGAAAAGGAAAAGAAAGTGACGACTGAAATGTTAGCCAATATGCAGACCCGTTGTGTGGGGCGTTATTTAATTGATGTTCCTGTTGGATTTGACAATATTATCCATGATGGAATATTTATTGGTGATGCGAAAATAGAAACTGAGCGTCTGTATCCCCCTGAATTTGAACATCAGATACGGTTGAGAGAGCAGGAATTAAAGACAACTCAGTATGTTAATCCTAAAAATATGCCTTTTTTGAAGAAGGTTTATCGTCTTCAGGGGGATCTAAAAGGTGTGATTTTCGACAGGAATCAGGACACGAGTGCGCCTGGCTATGCCCGAGTATTGGAAGCCCATTTCTATAATAATGGGGTGGCTTTTATTATAACAATGGAATTTATGGAGATGTCAGATGATAGATACAAGGCAGACAGGGATGATTTTATCAAAGATGGATTTTCTGAAAGACAATATAATGAGTTGAATCAAACCTTATATAAAATGAATAGTCTGATTGCCAGAATCAGTGGCAGAAAGGAGACGGAAATCCCCGAGGTGGCCGGTACCTGTATTCCTGATGGTTTTATTGCTGGTAGTGATAATGAAAAAGAGAATATGACTTTTGTTTATCAACGAAATGAAGATGATCATTTTACTTTCAGTATTGAGATATTAAATGATCTTCAAGAGAATGACCATATGTTAGACCGTATGGTTGGAATGGAGGGCATATTTCTGGCTATGCGTACTAAGATAATCAGGAAAGGGAAACGAGAAATTAATGGCACTTATACGGAGGAAATTTTAGCGAAACTTCCGACAAAAACAATTAAGGAGCCAGAAACCGAGATCCCCGGGTATGCCTTTGATTTAGTTGCCAATGAAACAGCGGGTGATTATAAAAATCCCTTTGTGAATATTGAGTTGAAAAATGACCAGTTATCCGCAACACCGTACAGTGAAAATGAATTAATAACATTTTGGGATGCAGTAACGAGTACTTTTCGTAAAAGGCCGGG
>NZ_JONO01000102.1 GCF_000711895.1 Photorhabdus australis DSM 17609 | reverse complement strand
CTTTTATTCCCTCATGTGAGAAATAAATCCCTAAGCCTGAATCATCACATTTTAATCCCGCTGACAGTGCTGTTTTACCTCCCCCTGTTGTGGTACTTGTACCTTTTACAGATAGTACTTTGAATCTTGCTTTAAGCTCTGGAGGCAATATTATCTATTATTAAAAGAGGGATGAACCCTCTTTTTTTTCATATCATTATCGGGTTAAAATAAATCTATTTCCATCGAATCGATATTTTGGATTTAATAGTGTCTTGTTTTTTCTATTATTTTTGTTAATAAATACAAGTGGTGAGGGAGACATAAAAACAACCCGGCCATCCAGAGAAATATCAATTTTAGATTGATTAAAATCTAAAGGTAAAAGTTGAAGATCAGGTGAATTTATAATTTCATCTAATCCTATTGATGAAAAATAATCATCATTATTGCCACCATTAGCTCTGACTGATTCATCCAGGAATTCTTTATGCAGTTGTTTCAATCCTTTAATATCCTTGCTTTTTAAGAACGCCCAATATTCTTTATAGGCAGAAATAAGGGCTGATTGATATTTTTCTGGTAATGAATCTATAACGTTATTTTCTTTTGAAAATTGATATGAATTTACCCAGTTCCATACAGGGTAATCGTTTTTTATATCAAATTGTTGTGAATACTCATAATAGTATTTTTCGTTGTTATGATTTATCTTGTTGCGGCCTAATAATCTCGCCAATTGTTCATTTATAGAGTTTATTTCAAGAGATGAATTAGAGGTATTATGCTCTATATTATCATTAGGATTGTATTTTATACTCATAACTGGTTTTAGATCAGGCGTTTCGAATCTATTTCTTGCCTCTAGTGTGAAGTTACATTTTGAACCTGAATCGAAAATATCTTTTTTTCTATTTGATGGCCAAGTATAGAATTGTATTGTATTATTTTTAGGTTTCAGGTATTCACCTATGCCGATTAGTGTATTCATCGGTTCTTTATCATAATATGAAAGGATTCTCATTCCATTAATAAATAACTCAATTGAGCATTTATTTACTTCAATTTCTAATCTGTAATCAATGGGTTCTATTTTATTATTCATGAAATTTTCATTCTCTTTAGATAACCCGGTTATGGGTAATATAAATAATAATATTGCTAGAAGTTTTTTATGATTAAGCATGGTATTTTTTCTTCAAAAATCAATAAAATAAAGTGGCCCAAATTCATCTTTATCGCATATCAACACATCTGCTTTGATTAGTTTCATATCTACTCCATGATTTCCACCTTTACCACCAATTCTTGATTGGCTAACTGAATCATTATAATTGTTTATATAATCTGCTTTTATTTCCACCTCAAAATAAGCTTTGATTCCTTCATGTGAAAAATAAATTCCTAGTCCTGAAAATTTTATATCTTTTTCAGCCTCAGATTGATGCTTTACCTGAGGCTGAATGAATTACAGTAGTATTACTTAACGGACAATCATCACTTTGCCGTTAATAATGGATAAGTAAGGATTGTACTTGAAAATCTTATTTGTTACTTTATTCTCCATTCTGACTGGAGAGCCACCTAGTGCTCCTGCTTCCAACCGGAACATTTTCCCTTCTTTATAGCGCACTAACTCATATTTATCCCATTCAGGTTGTATGACGACATAATTCTTATCATCCAATTTTTCTTTAAAACCGAATGAGTTAAAGAAAGTCTCTGGTCGGCTATTTTCACCTATCGCCCATTCTTCCCAGGCGGGTTGACTCATTTTCCATAATTGATTTAAATCTCGCCGATGTAAGGTATTGCTGATTTCCAGATAGAAATTTTTTATCGCCTCCATATCATTTTTTTCCGAAACTGGCCGCGCTGTTGTCCACATCCAGTCCGGTAATCCACTGAGTGTAAAGGTTTTCTGTGCGGCAAAAAAACCTTCTTCCGCCTCTATTTTCGACATGGCGGCATAATCAAAGCCGGCCTTACCATTTGGTAACTGGCTCTGCGATTCTTGTGTCGTGACATTGCCTTTATCATCAACAGTCAACTTGATATGGCTAATAACCACTCTTTCCTCGTCATATGGTGCGGTTTTAGTTAATGTTGCTTCACACCAAGAATCGGGATAAAGTCCTTCAGAATCTGTTTCAAAAGATAACGGCCCCATCAGCAATTCCATTGTATTTTGACCATTTTCAACAAAGGCTGTCATATTAAAGCCACTTGATTGCGTCCCCGTTCGTGAATTAATATTATCCAAGGCCATTACGCCATTTATTCGCACCACGCAAGTGTTACGTTGAGTCTTGAACGACAAAAGATATTTATATTCAACCATATTTGTTTTTCCCGATATCGAAGAATTTACCATCAATAATAACGCTAGCAAGGTACTACCCAAAAGATACCCTGTACGTCGATTTTTCTTTAGATAACGGCTCTTGAAGTACCCACTCTTTTTCAATTTCATCTTGTAAATTTCTCATGGCTGTTGATTTAGAATTACCAAGTTTTTTATTTTCACTATTAATATTATCTACTTCTCCAACTCTGGCGCCATAGGCCACATTACTCTTCGCTTTAATCCCTTCATGGTAAAAGACCAGATCCAGCTTATCTTTCCGGCTGTTATCTAATGCAACACACACTTCAGCCATAACCTCAGCGCTGGCCTTAAAATACCCTTCTACAGCCCAATACCGGACACCACCTCGAATATTGGTTTCCGCTCCAATAGCCAGGCTGCCTTTGACCAACGCCCCGGGCTCAAAATGCCACTCTTTCTTCTCATCCGAAGCCCAGCTGAAACTCAGATCGATGCTGCCTTTCACGATTAAATCCAGTTTAACGCCAAGGTAGGCACCATCTTTGCCCCGTTTAACTTCTTGTTCCCGTTCTTGCCCATGTTCACGAATAGTAGCCACCAACATATCCAGTTTGTAGTAATTCGCAAACATCTGGATAACATCCAGCCGGAGGGCTATGCCGAACAGCGGGGCGGCTTTTATACTCCCTTTGCGTTTAAAATAAAGCTGATTTGTAGCACTTTGGCACAATGCGCCTTCGCCATGAAGATTAATGACCGGATATAAAATTTCGGCAGACAAGAGTTTGATTTCATCTGGTTTCTTACCATCCGATAAGACCTTGTTAACTTGTTTAACCGAGTTTCCCACTGATTCAAGCAAACTCAGCTTATAAGTACCTTTTTTGTACTCCTGTTCTAATTCTTTGGACCATTTACGAGTTTCTTTTCCCCGGGTAGAAGAGATCTTGCCAGTAATGGTCAGGGTGTTGGTGACTTCATAAGGTGTCGTGTATTTTCTTGTTAATCGTTTTTCGTATCGGGAACCAGGTCTGGCCCGGTTAGGGTAATTTTCGCGAAAGGTCTGACGCCGTTGTTCGTCATTAAACTCTTCAATCGCCTGTTTCAGTCCAAAAAAAACATCCACCTCAAATTTCTCAAGAAGTACTAAATTGATAGCCGTGTAAAAGACCGGATTTTTACCCACGAAAATGTTTTTTATTTCATTGTGAATATTAATTTTTTGGGGAACAAACGGCTCCCCGGCGCACTCGGTCACTCGGATAAAGTAGGATGATTTTGCCAGTCCGGCGGACCAATTATCAGGAGAAATAAACTTAACAAGAAAACGGAGAGGGTTATTTTCCTCCAATGAGAAACCCCCGGCAGGCAATTGGTAAGTGATTTTCCCTTTATACGGTTGAGCCGGAGAAAATCGGGCAATGTGTTGAAAAACATTATCATCATAAATATCACCAATCGGACACTGAGAATTACTGGAGGCACAGCCTTTACTAATTGACTTTATCGTTAAGGGAATAGGCTGGTCATCTTCTACCACCATATAAATGGCGGGGGAAAATTTTTCCTGTATATAACTGAATTTCTTGTCACCAAGGGTAATATCAACGCGGTGTGTGCAGGTATCCGGGTTTTTGCAATCACAAATGGCGTTTCCGGCAGCTAATGACGTCATTATTATTTCCTCTGGTTAATATTAACGTGATCGTTACCGAGGGTTCCCCTGCTGCAACTGACTACATCATCGATTTTCATTGCATTTTCCATATTCTTTCCTCATTTCTATAAGGTTAAGATAATTAATATTAAATCACAGTGGTACACGACCTAATTCCTGTAATAACAGCTTTTCTGCCCGTAAATATCCCGGTTCGCTGTCATTCTCCAGCAATGTTTTATAATGAACGGGCAGTTCTTCTATCGAGCAATATTTATGTAACACAAATAACTTCGTTAACCCCCGAATACTGCGGTCATCCGTAATACCGATATTTCTGAACCACGTGAACAGTGTGCGGGAATAATCAATGTAATTAAGTTCTTCTATTCTTCCCCATTCATCAATGAATGAGGCCAGTTTGTGCACATAACGTTCTGTAAAAATAATCTGGATCTTTTCCAGTTGTTCGGACGTGATCGATAACATCTTTCTTTTGCTGCTAGCGCCCCGAGGAAATTGTTTTCTGGCGGCGTGAAAACTATCCTGCCTGTCAATCCCTGGATAATTTGTGGCAATTTTATCTATCGGCCCGAGAAAACAGTGAATTTCCCAGTCACTCAGGACGCTGA
>NZ_JONO01000101.1 GCF_000711895.1 Photorhabdus australis DSM 17609 | reverse complement strand
CGAATAGCGCGAAATCGAGTGAAGACATAGATAAGGAACAAGAACAAAGAAAGAAAGATAGGGAGAAAGAAAATACATTAGAAAGTGTTTTCAAGAGGAGATTTGAGGCAATTCACGGCAGAGACGAGGACAAGGAGGGGGATGATAATGGTGATAAAACAGATGAAGAAGAATGGGATGAATGAATAATAAACAACACCTACCAAGTAGCTTAACCCGGCAGCCTGCTTAAAAAGCACTCACCCTTTCCCACATTAAGTATTGCTTGTGGGAAGGGGAACTTCTGTTTGTGAATAACCGACTGCCAGTGATAAGAAAAACGTTTCGCTGGCAGATATTCACTTTCGTTTGGGCTTTGTTGAGATGAAATAAGTGTAAAATTGATCTTGA
This sequence comes from Photorhabdus australis DSM 17609, assembly GCF_000711895.1. Taxonomy (GTDB): domain Bacteria; phylum Pseudomonadota; class Gammaproteobacteria; order Enterobacterales; family Enterobacteriaceae; genus Photorhabdus; species Photorhabdus australis. The sequence continues at coordinate 4,226 of NZ_JONO01000101.1, read as the reverse complement.
TCATAATTTAGTTAAATAATTTTGATAAGTTTTATCTGATTGTTATCTGCCATAAAGTATTTATTATCTTCTAGTGTGTTTTTCTTGAATATAGAGTACCGGAAAGATATAACCCAATAAGGTAACGGCTAAACCTGTGGTTAATTTGACGTGATAGGCACAGAGTAATTTGGGTTTTTCACCAGGAAGTATCTCTGAATAATAAGGAGATTATAAAATGAGAACACGCTCATCATTAGTGATTAAACTCACGTTGTTTCTATCACTTACGCTATTCCTTATATGGCTGATTTCTGTTATAGCGACAGCCTTTTTTTCTTTCAGACATGCACACCAGCATATGATGGATGAGTTATCACATCTTGCGACTTTACGGGCAGATTTAAGTAATCATCGTTTTGAAGATGCTGAGAAAGATGCGCAGGAGCTGGCGAGGCGCTACGATGCTTATTATGAAAAGTATGAGAATGATAAAAATATTACGTCGAATACTGATAGCAAATATCTTCCCATCGATGGCAGTATTTGCCAGCCCGATCACGAAATAAGTCAGGATAACTGGTTTATTCAGGCATATGGCGCTGCCGGACAAGCTTATTATCTGGACAGTTTTATTTTTAAGCGATCTCAAGGGATATCGATTTATCCTCCGGAAAAAATCTCAGATGATTATTTTGTCAAACGGTGTCTTGAATTGGCGAATTTTCCCATGAGTCCCAATCACGATAATATTTATTGGGGGCAGCCAGAGCATATTCCCGGCAGTGGCTGGAGCATCTCGGTCGCTGCGAGTGATAAAATGGGGCGACTGACTGGATACGCGATTAAATTCAATGATCTATTATCATACGGACAAGCAGTCACTAATTATGATATCGATCTCTGGTTGGACAGCAATCAACAATTATTGCCGTTTTTCAAAGGGAAATTACCGCAGGATCAAGAGCAACATATTTTAGCATTGCTGAAGAAAGTTAAATTACATGATGGCTGGCAATATATTCCCGGTTATCAGGTATTACGCATCCAGCTTAAAGGCCCTGGTTGGCAGCAATTGGTACTGTATCCTACCAGAGGTCTATTTCAGGAAATCATTGATCAGGCGATTATTCAGCTGCCTTTTGCGCTGGTTATTTTATTAATGATAACGCTGACTTTATTCTGGATGTTGCATCATTACTTAGCCAAACCGTTATGGCAGTTTGTGGATATTATTGATAAAACCGGGCCGAGCGCTCTGGATGTTCGTCTGCCGGAGAATCGGCGTGACGAGCTGGGTCAGATAGCCAGAGCTTATAATGCGTTACTGGATACCCTGAATCAGCAATATTCCACATTAGAAAACAAGGTAGCGGAGCGTACCAAAGCATTAACGGAAGCAAAACAACAGGCAGAGTTAGCCAATAAGCGTAAAAGTCGCCATCTGACGACGATCAGCCATGAATTGAGAACGCCGCTCAGCGGAACATTGGGTGCATTGGAACTGTTGAAGACCAGCGAAATGGATAACGAACAACTGCAACTTGCAGAAACGGCACACCAATGTACATTATCTTTACTGTTTATTATCAATAAATTACTTGATTTTTCGCGTATTGAAGCCGGGCAAGTTGAATTGCAGTATGCAACCTGTCAGTTGTTACCGTTGTTGGATCAGTCAATGGCGACGATACAGGGAATGGCACACAATAAAAGGTTGACGTTAGAAACTTTTGTCGCCGCTGATGTGCCACAATCATTAGTTCTTGATGCAATCCGTGTCAGGCAAATTTTGGTGAATTTGTTAGGAAATGCCTGCAAATTTACCGATGATGGTGGAATTTGTCTGACTGTTACCCGTTCAGATAACACACTGATTTTCGATGTCACTGATAGCGGATGTGGTGTGGCACCAGAAAATATCTCATCGGTATTTAATCCTTTTTATCAGGTGCAAGAACATGCTCAGGGCACAGGGCTTGGTCTGGCTATTGCGGCTACGCTAGCCAAAATGATGGGAGGAAGTTTAAGGTTCAACAGTGCTCTTGGATTAGGCACCAGCGTGATATTTCAACTGCCACTGACAGATTTTATTGAGCCAGAGTTATTGCAAGGAGACGTCGATGCACCATTGGCTTTACATCGTCAACTAATGGCATGGGGCCTCACCTGTTTGTCAGAACAGCATTACGGCGAGTTATCTGCCAATGATTTACGTTTTTTGCCCGGTCGCCTGCGGGATATTGTAGAGCGTCAGCTATCTGGAACACCTCCACCTGCGCAGGACAACGTACCGTTGCAACCCTGGCGTATGTGTGTGTTATTGGTGGATGATGCTGCGACGAACCGAGACATCATTGGCATGATGCTGACCCGGTTAGGTCAGGAAGTGCAGTACGCTAAGGATGGTACAGAAGCATTATTGTTAGGCAGACGTTACCGTTTTGATCTGGTATTGATGGATATATTGATGCCGGGGCAATGTGACGGTCTGGAAACTACTCGACTTTGGCGTGTTGACTCTGATAATCAGGACCCGGAATGTATGATTGTTGCTCTGACGGCAAATACGATAGCCGAGGAAAAAGAGCGCGCCGCTCAGGCGGGGATGAATGATTACATATCTAAGCCGGTTACGATTAACCAATTGGCTCAAATATTAGAAATGACAGCGGAATATCAGTTACGGCGTGATATTGAGCTGATGGTACAGCAAGAAACAGACAAGCCATTACTGTCCATGAACTTATTGCGTATGCAGGAAAAGGTCCGCAGGGAATTATTAACTTTACTCGATGAAGTTGAACAACATGTTACTCAACAGGAGGTATTAGAAAAGCTCTTACATTCCATGAAAGGAGTGAGTGGGCAGGCAGGGCTTAATTCGTTGTTATGTATCATTGTTGAGATGGAAAACCAGGTACATAACGGTGCTCTGCCGCAAGAGAATGAGCTGATGAAACTACGAAAATTGATTAATGCAACACTGTGCTCTGCTGAGGAACACGAGCAGAATGCACCTTTTTCCGCGAGGTCCTAATATGATTTGCTATAAAGTTTTGCTAGTGGATGATCATGAGCTGATCATAGATGGAATAAAGAACCTTCTTGCTGCATATCCGCGTTACCAGGTCGTCGCGCAGGTTGATGATGGGCTATCTGTTTATGCTGCCTGCCGGGATCTGGCACCGGATATTGTTATTCTTGATCTTGGCCTTCCGGGGTTAAATGGACTGGATATTATTCCACAGCTTTGTCAACGCTGGCCGGATTTGCGCATACTTGCCCTTACTGCCCATGATGATGAATTAACGGCCAGCCGTGTATTACGTGCTGGGGCATTAGCTTATGTTTTGAAAACGAGTTCACAGCAGATATTACTGGCTGCAATTACCAGCGTTGCAGCCAAAAAAAGTTACATTGATCCTAACCTGAATCAGGAGGCTGTTCACCTGTTAGGGGAGGGAACGAATGATGACAGTACATTACTTACTCGGCGCGAGCGCCAAATCTTACAGCTAATTAGCGAAGGCAATGGTAATCGTAATATTGCCGAGATGCTAAGTATTAGTGTTAAAACAGTAGAAACTCACCGCCTTAATATGATGCGAAAACTCAAAGTTCATAAGGTAACTGAATTACTTAACTACTCGAGAAAGTTGGGATTAATAACTTGATCATGCAGACAGCATTAATGCTGTTGGATGACAATTGTCTATTAGACATAGCTTGCAGAAACAGCCCGATTTATAGGGCTGTTTTTGTATTTGACAATAATATATAAATTGAATTTATGATTTTTTAATGTGTGGGACTGACAATAATGTTTTATTAAGGATTAATGTAAAAATGTTATTTTATTATTGCAGGTTTATTCTCATTTTCGATTAATTTCTTAAATAGTTCGTTGGTTAACCTTTTGTTTTTATTTAATAATTTTATTTTTTAATGTTGCCATTTAATTAAATAAATTTTATGTTTAATGGGTTAGTACTGGCAATGGTTGTTTTAAATAATGGCTTAATTCTTTGAAAATATTATTTAACATTTATTTGTAATGTTAAAGTTAATATTTGTTTTTACTCCAAAAAATAAAGTCTTTATTTTGTATTTAATAAGTTATTAATTTAGTTTTTATTGAATGTATAGTGTGGGTAATGTATATAATAATACATGTAAATATATTGAGGTTTATCATTAATATTGATAATTAAAGAATTAAAGAATTAAAGAATTAAAGAATTAAA
>NZ_KL543992.1:3845-4989 GCF_000711895.1 Photorhabdus australis DSM 17609 | reverse complement strand
GTTCCCCATTCTGCCAGAAAAAGCCCGACTTTTTCGGTCACTTCCACCAGATACGGGGCCACTTTCAAGAGTTCAGGCTGTAAAGACTCGTCATACAGACACGTCACCGGTGGATCAAAGTGTTCCAGGATAAAAAACAGCCGGGGCTCGGCGGCACCGTCAATGACGGCATAACGTTTTTCTTCTGTCATTACGGTTTATCCTTCATCGGCTTGTGGCTGCCGGCCATAGTTCGTGGATGAGAGGAATGCGGTGCTAAGCTATCGCCTTGGTGGGCGAGAGGGATCCCATCGGCTTTCACACTGGTAGAACCGGAAATCACCGGTGTCGCTTCACAATCATCATGTGCTGTACCGATATCACCTATTTTTACTACGTTTCCCATTGTGTTTTCCTTATTTAAGAGAAGTTAAGTTTATTTTGAAGAATAAATTTCCAGTTGATTGAACAGGGTAAAATCCTCTTTTTATTTCATGTCCCTGGCGGGTTGTAATAAATTTCTCGTTATCAAAATGATATTGAGGGCTTATTGGAAACTTTGAATGACTAAATCAAAATCAAGAACAATATTGGGTTAAATAACCCGATATTGTTATCCATTAAATCACTTGGACAAAGTGACCGTTAATTAATGAGAAAATAGGTGCAACAGTAGCCAGAACAGTTTCACCGTCTTCATCATCAACGTAATAGTAGGATATTGGAGAATTCCTTAAATCAGATTTATTTACTAATCTGACCATTCTACCCTGGTTCATTATCTTAACTCTGTAATCGTCCCAGTTAATCGGTATCATTTTGAAGCCTGTTGTTTTGATATTACGGTAAACAGATTGATCAGTGAAAATGCTCTCTTCACTTTCACCGGTTGACCAAGCCCAGGCTTTAAGCGCGACTTTTTGTTGCTCGCGAAGCGTATTTAAATCTTTGGCATTATAGGCTTGCCAGACAGCCATATAAGCCTGTTGCAGTTGTTGACGTTGCTCCGGTGTATCGGTATAAGGCGTTGCTTTAATCCATTCCCATTCTGGTAAACCACTGATTTTTATATTGCGACTAAACCGATATAAAGTCATATTAGGTGGAAACTCTTTGGGATCAAAATATTGTTTCTCTATATGTCCGGCTTCTGTACTTTCGGCCT
>NZ_KL543992.1:0-2350 GCF_000711895.1 Photorhabdus australis DSM 17609 | reverse complement strand
GAATCCGCTGCGAATATATAGTCTGGGTTCATCTGCGTTAGCACTGGACATAACAAGCACTCCTGATAACAGTAATAACAGTTTTAATTTCATTTCTGATCCTTTTTATCTCATTCCTGGGAATCCCGTTGTGATAAATGGGATATTATCCAGCTTAGGTTTAGGGTTATAACCCATTTCCCACGGCGTTGTTTCAGCCCCTGGGACTGTCTCAGGCCGGGTAATAAGCCGTTCTTCCCCTAGTAGATTTATTCTTAACGGGGATTCGCTGGCTTTTAACGGATCGGCAATAACCCACTTCTTCTTGACTTTAGCTATAGATTTTCTATCTTTTTCTTTCTTTGTATCCGCAGTTACCTCAATTTCAGCTGTAATCCCATCGTGGTAACCGACGAGATCGATCCCCTTATCATGTTGATCGAATTTAAAACCCGCCGCCGTTTTGACAGCGCCTTTCGCATTTAGCGCAACTTCCATTATCATAATCTTGGTCTTAAAAGCGGCATTTATTTTTCCTTCCAGACTTAATTTCAGAGCATTTTTATTACCGGCATCAAAAGTCCATTGCTTGCTTTTATAGGCAGCACCCAACTGAAAGGACAGATTGCAGGTCAAAATAAGGCAACATTCAATCTCTAAGTAATTTTTGTCATTTGCATTCTTACGTTCTATTGCTTTTCGGAATTTGGCGGCAATTTTGTCTATCTTGCAATAAGCGGCACCCATTTGGATGAGGTCCAGTTTGGCGGTCATGCCCATAAATGGGGCGGCGCTGAAACCCACAAAATGGGAGCTGTCATCGACTGAGCTGGTTCGGTCATAGGCATAAGCCAGCCCAATATTGATGGGATCAATTTTGAGGTCAAACAGCTGGTAATCATGGGTACCTTTACCTTTTGAATCAGGCGCGGGTGCTAGGTATTTTTTCGTGTATCCCAACAGTTTTTCGACCCGATTGATGGCATCTAAACTCTCCCGGGTTTTCCTGACTTTGTTGGTTTTGGCAAATTTGTTTGAGTAATCCATATCCTGAACGGTCAAGGCGTACTCAACGTTAAGGGCGGTTTCTCTGGTCAGGTAAAATTTATCCGTGTGAACGGTCCACCCGCCACGTAATTTATTGCCATCTTTAGGTTTGACATTTGCCATAGCCTGACGGGCTTTTCTCTGTTCATCACGCCGTTCTTTAATGGGCCGTTCACCATGGGAAAAATCAAAGCCAAATCCTACCGAGACCATAAAACTGACTGAGGGGTAAACCGCTATCGTCGCGTACTTTTGACGACCCGTACAGGCTTCTGTCACGAGCTTATAATATCGGGGAGCTTTGTACATATCGGTGGGGTTAGCAATATTAGACAGATAAGACACGACACTTTTCAGACCGTTTTCAATATCGGTATCTTCTAAATGCTCTTTGTAGAATAACGTGACCTTTTCAGGCGTATTAAATTTCAAAGTTTTCTCTTTGGGTCCCCCAAGCAGTACAGCCTGATGTTTGGCGTGATCACATTTTTCTGCAATTTGTATCGTTCCGGTTTGGCCTTTCCCATCATCAACAAGGTTCATGTTAATCATGGGTTTTTTAGGCCAGACCTGAGTTTTCTTATCAAAAGTGACACTGATTTCACAGAGACAGGGATCGGGGTTGTTACATGTCATACAAGCAGCCCCGGCAGGGGGAGAAGTACGTTGTTGAGTCATATCGATTACCTTATTAGCGGGTTTATTTGGGAATAAACCCTAATTCGCTTGTTAATAATTTTTCCATTCGATAATAGCCAGGCCCTTGATTATCGCTGAGTTGGGCTAGCCATGTTGGCGGGATGTGTTGAAATTGTTCGATACGTCTTTCCATCAGCAGATAGAGAAATCCCCGGATAGAACGTTCATTGGTGATTTCGTTATCCTGACAAAAATAAAAACACGCCTCTGCCAGGTTTTGATGACGTATTAATGCCTCTTCATCTATATGGGTTGGCGCAGACGGAATATTAGGAAGATGCTGAAAAATCCGGGAGTTGACGCGTAATCCGGCCCGCCACAGTGCGGGCTGGAGGGTCAGGGAATAATGACTGCGATGGCGTCCGGTGGTGCTGTGCTCAAACTGAGTGACAATCCCGGTGACCTCACGTTCGGGTAGTCCGTCACGGTAGACGGTCAGGGTGGCGGAGTTATCCAGGACATCTTTAAAATCGATGTCGGGGTTAGCGCTGGAGAGTGTGGCGTCCAGACTGAATGGGGTTGACAGAGCTTCATTCAGTGTAAATTCAACGACGGCAAAAGTTTGCGGGGGGAGGTTACCGACGGTAAGGGTAAAAACCAGTCCTGAATCGGCCATTATTTTCCT
>NZ_JONO01000098.1 GCF_000711895.1 Photorhabdus australis DSM 17609 | reverse complement strand
CCCCGCCTGTCTCAGCCACTGCCCCTTAAGATGTATCGCCGGGGTGGCGTTGTTGACCCTGTTCCCGTTCGGCACATAACCCACCGTGTAATAACGTTCTGTTTTCACGGCTTTATTTACCGCCGCTTCTGCTTTAGAATGCGCCTTAGCCATAGTGACTACTCCTATTAGTTGCTGTGGTGAGCGGTGGTAACGGGTGCCAGCCCGTTATCCCCGCGCTAAATATCAACAGATTATCGCTTAATCACCTGCTTTATCTTGTCTTGCGTGATAGCCATATCCAGAAAATGACAAATCACTTCCTGGTCTTCCGGCTTCAATGCATCTGCTTGTTTACACAACTCTTTTAGCCGCTTGTTCTTGATATCAAACTCCGGGGCGGCACTGCCTTTATCACCCAGTAACAGATGGTCAATACTGACCTCTAATATCTGAGCCAGTTTAATGATGTAATCAAACTGAGGCTTGGCTTTCCCCTGTTCCCAGCGTCCCACCATACGGGGCTGAACATCCAACAGGTCGGCCAGCTTCAGTTGTGTTAACTGCCTTGATTTACGAATAGATGAGAGGTTTTTACCAAAATCAGTCATGGACAAACATAGCCAGGTTAGTTGTTTGTTCCACATGCTAAATCCCCTCCTGAAAATTAATCCTTGAAAGCATTCTAATGTCCTGTTTAAAATAGGTCAATATAGACCTTGACGTATTTTTTAAAGGATTAGTGATATGGCCCGCATTCCCGAAGCAGAATTACAGCACCTGAAAACAGCCGTCTCCTTAGTCGCCGTGGCAGAACAACAGGGTCGAAAGCTGATTAAACGCGGCAAAGATTACGTGCTGCTGTGCCCGTTCCATCAGGAAAAAACCCCGTCAATGGTCCTCAGCCCGGAAAAGAACCTCTATCACTGTTTTGGCTGCAACACCGGCGGTTCAGTGCTGGACTGGGTCATGAAAACCGAGCGCCTGAGCCTGCGGCGGGCGGCAGAACACCTGCGCGGGATACTGGGGAACAATCCTGCTGTCGCGCCGCTGGTTCAGCCCAATGAACCCACCGTGCTGGCCGAAGACGAGGCCGGACGGCAGGCGCTGCTCAGCCGGGTGGTGGAGTTTTACCATCATACGTTACTGAACGCCCCCGAAGCCGTGGCCTATCTGGAAAAACGCCGGTTACATCATCCCGAATTAGTCGCCGGTTTTAAGCTCGGCTTTGCCAACCGAACCCTGGCTTACCGCCTGCCGGAGAAACAACTGAAAGCCGGCGCCGCTATCCGGGCCCGGTTGCAAGCGGTGGGCCTGATGCGGGAGTCCGGTCACGAACACTTTAGCGGCTCGCTCGTGATACCGATACTCGACAACCACGGGCAGGTACAGGAAATCTATGGCCGGAAAATCACCCAGCGCCTGCGGGCAGGCACCCCGAAACATCTCTACCTGCCCGGCGAGCACCGCGGCGTGTGGAATGAAGCCGCCATGATAGCGTCCAAATCGCTTATCCTGTGTGAGTCGTTAATCGATGCCATGTCGTTCTGGGTGGCAGGCTACCGCAACGTCACTGCGGCTTACGGCGTCAATGGCTTTACCCCCGACCACTGGCAGGCACTGCAACGGCATCAGGTCCGGCAGGTGCTGATTGCCTTCGATAACGACCCCGCCGGCAATGAGGCGGCGGTGAAACTGGCCGCCGAACTGACTGCCGCCGGCATTACCGTGTTCCGGGTGGTGTTCCCCGAGGACATGGATGCCAACGGCTATCTGTGCCAGGTCGCCGAGCCCGAACCGGCATTCGGGTTATTGCTGGATGGCGCGGTGCCGATGTATGACCCGGCGCAGGAAACCGATACCGAAGCACCGGTCGCACCGGCAGCGCCGCCGTCCCCGGCAACGGAACCCCCTGTTGCTTTAGCCGCTGAGCGGGCAACAAAACCGCTGTCTTTGCCCGGCGTCGTGTGGGAGACAGGGCCAAACGGCGAAATTATCGTCTCACTGGGTCCGCTGCGCTGGTGTGTTCGCGGGCTGGCTCAGGTCAGAGCCGGGGCCGCAGTCATGAAAGTCAATGCACAGGTGATTGATACCGACAGCGGCATCATGTTCGCCGACAGCGTGGACATGATGAACGCCCGCAGCCGGGGCGGGTATGCGCGGCTGGCCGCCACCGAACTGGGACTGGCCGAAAGTGACCTGCGCCGGGCTTTGGGACAGGTGTTACTGGTCCTGGAACAGTGTCAACAGGCCGGCGTCGGTGAACAAACCGAAACCCAGCCGGTTCCCGACCTGAGCGAAGACCAGCGGGCCGCGGCGCTGGCGCTGCTGCAAGACCCGAAACTGAGCGAGCGCATCACCGCTGATTTAGCCGCCTGTGGCGTGGTAGGCGAATCCACTAACCTGCTGGCCGGTTACTTAGCCGCCGTCAGTCGCAAGCTGGAGCGTCCGCTGGCCGTGCTGATACAAAGCAGTTCGGCGGCAGGTAAAAGCAGCTTAATGGAGGCCGTCCTCAATCTGATACCGGAAGAAGAACGCCTGCAATACAGCGCCATGACCGGCCAGAGTCTGTTCTATCTGGGGGAAACCAATCTCCAGCATAAAATCTTAGCCATTGCCGAAGAAGAAGGGGTACGGCAGGCCGCTTATGCGCTCAAACTGTTGCAAAGCGACGGCGAACTGACCATTGCCAGTACCGGTAAAGATGACGCCAGCGGGAATCTGGTCACCAAACAGTACACAGTAAAAGGGCCAGTGATGCTGATGCTCACCACCACCGCAATAGATGTCGATGAAGAGCTGTTAAACCGCTGTCTGGTGCTGACCGTGAACGAATCGCGGGAACAGACCGAAGCTATCCACGCCTTGCAGCGCCATAAGCAAACCCTCGAAGGCTTACTGGCCGAGAATGAAAAAACGTATATCACCGAACTGCACCAGAACGCCCAACGGCTATTACGCCCGCTGAATGTGGTGAATCCTTATGCGTCACAGCTCACCTTCATGAGCGATAAAACCCGTACCCGCCGCGACCACATGAAATATCTCACCCTGATACAAAGTATCGCCCTGCTGCATCAGCACCAGCGCGAAGTGAAGACCGCGGAACACCGGGGTAAACGGCTTGAATATATCGAAGTCACCCAAGAAGACATCCGTCTGGCGAACCGGCTGGCCCACGAGATATTAGGCCGCACACTGGATGAAATGCCGCCCCAGACCCGGAAACTGTTGCTGCTGATACAAGAATGGGTAAAAGCCAGCGGGCAGCCGCGCCATGAGTGGCTGTTCACCCGCAAACTGTTGCGTGACGCCATCCAGTGGGGCGATACCCAGCTAAAAATCCATCTGTCACGGCTGGTCGAAATGGAATACCTGCTGTTGCACCGTCGCGGACTGACGTTCGTCTATGAACTGCTGTTCGACGGTGAAGATAACGACACGGCGCACCTGTGCGGTCTGATAGCGCCCTGAAAGCCGGCGTATGATTCAGCCTGGTCGGGGTTATCACGCAGACGGTCGCCCGCCTGTCGGGTGCAGGTCGGGGACTGGTCGGACAGCATCAATCCCCCCAGAGGCAGGCCATACAAGGCCCCGGCGCTAAACCGGTCGGGGTACAGGAAAAAGCCCTGTTCCGGCAGGCAATAAAGAAAAACATCATCGTATCGCAGTCACGCATTACCCCATAACAACAATCCATGTACCTTACAGGAAACCCCGTCATGACTCAGACTATCGCCGCTACACGCCCCGCTCATCTCACCACATTACGCCAGCAGCTTGAAGCCTATCTGGACTGCCTGACCGCCAGACACTACAGCGTCTGGACGCTGACCGGCTATCAGGAACGGCTGTTGCCGTTCGTTAACTGGTGTGAGGCCCGGGGAGTTATGTCCGCCCCGCAAGTCAGCCCGCCGTTACTGGAAAGCTATCAGTCCTGGCTGAGAGCCTATCGTAAAGCCGATGGCAACACGCTGGCCGTCAGCACGCAGTCAAAACGGCTGAGTGACCTCAGAGTCTGGTTCCGCTGGCTGCGACAACGCCAGTACATCCTGTACAACCCGGCTGAGGAACTGGTGCTGCCCCGAAGAGACAAACGCCTGCCCGCTCAGGTGCTGAACGAGGACGAAACGCAAACGGTATTGCAGGCCATTGATATTAATCGGCCGACCGGCTTAAGAAACCGGGCCATCCTTGAAGTCCTGTGGAGCAGCGGTATCCGGCGGATGGAACTGTCCAACCTGCGGTTAAGCGATATCGACTTCGGGCGCGGCGTACTGCTGGTGAGACAGGGCAAAGGCCGTAAAGACCGGGTGGTGCCCATCGGGGAACAGGCCCTGCACTGGTTACAACGCTACCTTGACCGCGTGCGGCCTCGGCTGGCCCACCGCCATGACAGCGGCCACCTGTTTATCACCCTCAATGGCCGGCAGATGTCACGCGACAGACTCACCCATCTAACGGGGGCCAGCATTCGCCAAAAAGCGCAACTGGAGAAAGCCGGGGCCTGTCACCTGTTCCGGCACTCAATGGCCACACAAATGCTGGACAACGGGGCCGATACCCGGCACATCCAGGCGATATTAGGGCATTCGAGTCTGGAAACCACCCAAATCTATACCCGGGTGGCCATCGGTCACTTAAAGAGAGTGCATGAGCAGACCCACCCGGCAGAACGGAAGCCCGAACAGAAAACGCTGTCAGACAAGCAGCAGGCGGAGAGTGATAAGCCGGACTGAATGCCCTATGTTGCCGGACAGTCTTTAAAGTTAGCCGGTTCCCTGTGAGTGTGTGGGGTGCTGTGAAAGGCAGACTGCGCGCGTCCCTGCGCACAGACTGCCTCCCTACCTCCAGCGTGCCCGGCAGTAAATGCCGGCCGCCCGGCGCTGAACCCCGGCGTTCTCTGTGACCGTCGTTGCCGGTCAGCCGCCATTCAACATAATGTTGCATTAAGCAACATGGGCCTGAACGGCCCACCTCGCTTAACAAACATTATGTCGGCGCCGC
>NZ_JONO01000097.1 GCF_000711895.1 Photorhabdus australis DSM 17609 | reverse complement strand
ATTTAAGAGAAATTAAGTTGATTTTGAAGAATAAATTTCCTATTCATTAAATAGGCTGGAAACTTATTTTTATTTCATGTCAGTAGCGAGTTGTAATAAATTTCTCGTTATTAAAATGATATTGAGGGCTTATTTAAACCTTTGAGTGACTTTCTTTATTAACAAGTCTGATTAATAAAAGAGTTATGGAAATAATCCGATTGTCAACGGGAAGTTTAATTTTTAATTAAAAATACCCGTTGTCATTTTCCTAAACATGATTGGTTATTATGAATAAGGCTATTTTTTCTCTTTCTGTTTTTCTTCCAGATACAGCTTATAAGTTAATAAATCATTTGCTTTGTAAAAAGATCCATGGTGTTGGATGCTTTCTGTTAACACAATATAACTGTACGGAAACTGATTTTTTTTGTCTTCTTCATCAATAACAGCATCTATTACCATTTCGTATTTTTGGTCTTTGTAAGAAAAACTGACTAGTAGGCTATCAATAACTGGTTGCTGTTTCTCATTATCAAATGTGCTATAGAGATATTCATATCTAGGGATCGATATGAGTTTGGATAATCTTTCTGTGCCTTCAAGATCTGTCTTTGCATCGGTTTCTCTTTTGATATCTGCTGGACCTATTACCTTTTGGACTAATTCATTAAAATTGGCAGTCCTATCCAGATCACCATAAGTTCTATGACGTATATTATAATATATTTTATAATATATAAAATACTCTGAGTTTTTAACCTGATTCAGGTTTATAGGTTTCAGTTTTATTAAATAAAAATCATTTATTTTAATATAATCGCCACTATTTAACCATTTGCTGGCATCGAACCAGACTTTATCATACAGGTAGTTGGGGTCGGGATTGTTCACAAATATTGCCATTTTATTTTTTAGGCTAATTTTATGCCATAACCCAAGAGAACCAATAACAATCAATAGGGTGATGACAATACGATAAATTTTTTTCATATTATGTGGAAGAGGATATTCTTCAATCTATATGCAGTTATTATTGGGTTAGTGGTTATACTCGATTTATGTTATATGGTTTTATTCGGTTATTTCACAGGTGTTTTAATTTCTCGCCATTATACTGTCAATTTGTTGCTTATCTCTGAATAATAATTGATTTGTTGAATAAAGAGGGCAAAGCCCTCTTTGTTATTATTTGTATTTTTATGTTGTTATCGAGTGATAATAAATCCTCCCTATCAAAATGATAGGGAGGATAGATCTCAATAGCGGACTGAGTGCTTCATTTATCACTGATATCTGTTGCCATAATTACTCAGACATTATTGGTCATCATGAGTAAGGCTATTTTTTCTCTTTATGTTTTTCTTCCAAATACAGCTTATAAGTTAATGAATCATTTGCTTTATAAAAAGATCCATAGCGTTGAATGCTCTCGGCTAGCATAATATGCCTGTACGGAAAATGATCTTTTTTATCTTCCTCATCAATAACAGCATCTATTACCATTTCATATTTTTTATCCTGATAAAAAAAACTGACCAGTAGGCTATCAATAACCGGTTGCCGTTTCTTCTTGTCGAATCGACTATAGAGATATTCATATTCGGGGTGTGATATGAGCTTTATTAATCTCTCCGTACTGGCGATATCCGTCTTTACATCGGTTTCTCCCTGGATATCTGTTGAACCTATTACTTTTTGCATTAATTCATTAAAATTAGTTGTGCTGCCAAGATCGCCATACTTTTTACGGCGCATATTATAATATAAATCATAATATATAAAATATTCTGAGTCTTTCACTTTATTCAGGTCTATAGGTCTTAGTTTAATTAAATAAAAATCATCTATCTTAATATAATCACCGCTATTTAACCATTTGCTGGCGTCAAACCAAACTTTATCATGTAAATAATTTGGATTTGGATTATCTACAAGGACGGCCATTTTATTTTTCATACTAATCTGATTCCATAACCCAAGAGAACCAATAACAATCAATAGGGTGATGACAATACGATAAATTTTTTTCATATTATGTGGAAGAGGATATTCTTCAATCTATATGCAGTTATTATTGGGTTAGTGGTTATACTCGATTTATGTTATATGGTTTTATTCGGTTATTTCACAGGTGTTTTAATTTCTCGCCATTATACTGTCAATTTGTTGTTTATCTCTGAATAATAATTGATTTGTTGAATAAAGAGGGCAAAGCCCTCTTTGTTATTTGTATTTTTATGTTGTTATAGAGTGATAATAAATTTTTTCCATCAAAACGATATTTGGGGTTTATTGAAAACTTAGAATTATTTTCTTTATCAAAAAAATTTAGTGGTGAGGGTGACATAGAGACAACTCGACCATCAAGGGATAATTCAATTCTTGATTGGCTAAATGCTAAAGGTAAAAGTTGGAAATCAGCCGAGTTTAAAAATGTATCTAATCCCAATGAAGAAAAATAATTATTATTATCTCCACCATTAGCTTTTACTGATTCATTTAATAATTCTTTGTGAAGTTTTTTTAACCCTTCAAGATTTTTGTTTTTTAATAATTCCCAATATTCTTTGTAGGCATTAATAAGCGCTAGTTGATGGTTTTCTGGTAATGAATCTATAGTTTCTTTATTTTCTGAAAATTGATATGAATTTACCCAGTTCCACGTGGGATAGTCCTTTTTTATATTAAATGCTTGAGAGTAGTGATAATATTCTTTTTTACTGTTATGAATTATACTATTACGGCCTAATAATTCCCCCCATTGTTCATTATCTAACCTTACATTAAGTGCTGATACAGAAGTATTATAGGCGATGCTATCATTAGGATGATAATTTATGGTTATAACTGATTTTAGATTGGGAGTCTCAAATCTATTTCTTGCTTTTAATATGAAATTGCACTTTGAGTCTGAATCGAAAATATCGGAATCTCTATTTGATGGCCATGAATAAAACTGGATTATATTGTTTTCAGGTTTCAGATATTCACCTACACCAATTAGTGTGTTCATGGGTTCTTTATCATAGTAGGAAAAGATCAATAGGCCATTGATAAGTAAATCTGCTGAACATTTATTTAATTCGACTTCCAGTCTGTAGTCAATAGGTTCAACTTCGTTATTCATAGAATTTTTACTCTCTTTAGATAATCCGGTTATGGGTAAAGTGAATAATAATACAGTTAGAAAAATTTTATAATTACGCATAATATATTTTCATTTAAAATCAATAAAATAAAATGGGCCAAATTCATCTTTATCACATATCATCACATCGGCTTTAATTAGGTTTATACCTGAATTTTTGCTTCTTCCCTTTGTATTACTCACTGATTTACTTTCTTTTTGTATATATCCAGCTTTTACTTCCACTTCAAAATAAGCTTTTATTCCCTCATGTGAGAAATAAATCCCTAAGCCTGAATCATCACATTTTAATCCCGCTGACAGTGCTGTTTTACCTCCCCCTGTTGTGGTAAGTATACCTTTTACATACAGAACCCTGAATCCGGCTTCAAAACCTGCTTTGAGCTCCAGAGGTAATTTATTTTCTATTTCTCCTATAAGTTTCACATGATTGTTTTTCTTTGTTATAGTGACTCCGCCATTTAGAATTTCGCCAGAAATAATAAAATCTATATAAAATAATGTATAACCTGTTGTTTTCCCATTTTTTATTGTTTCGTCCATTTTATCTTTTTGCTCTTCCATTAACTTCCTGAGATCATGCCATTTTTTACCTGCAACAGGACTACCTAATATAGCAATCAAGACATTAATGATATCTAATCTGACTTCTAAACCCAGTAAAGGGGCTAGTTTCAATTTGCAATTGTATTCAAAACTTGGGATTGAATCGATAATTTTTAATTCTTTATTACCACTTATTTCAACTGATGGTCCAAGCAAGTTAATTTCTTTAATTCCGGCCATTCCTCCTTTATTGGCTAAAATTCGTGTGCCTGCTTTTTCAACTGCATCTTTCACTTTTTCTACAAGGGATTTTTTATCTTTCCATATATTTTTCTTACCTTCAAAAATAGTAAAATTAGAATTATTCTTTTTATCGAATAACTGAAATTCAGTTTTTCCTGTTGCTGTATATTCCTTTTCATGGACATATCGTCCAATTTCACTCCATTTTGTCTTACCTAATTCATTTTTAAGTTGCTCAAATTGATCTTTATTATAATCTGAACGTTTGGCTTTAAAGGTCGAATGTGCCGCATGTTTAACGTCTATTTTTAACTCACCGGATAAAATATACTTTGGATATACATCAGTTTGTGTTTTCTGAACCAGTCCAGAACAATCAACAGTTTGAGAATAGTAAGTTACTTTGTCTATTTCATTGACATCTCTGGCAAAGAATTCTTTCAACCACTCCCATGGAGTGGTAAATATAGGAAGTTTGGCTTGATCATTGGTTATTGTATAACTTTTCTTTGGATTCTTAGGGGTCAATTCTATATTTTCAGTACCACCTTTTCTGAAAATATAGGTTGTAGGACAATTTTCCTTATTATTTATGCAGTTAGTGGGGGTGAAACTGGACATGAATGTATGTGATTTTTTTTCGGAAATAATACTGACCACTTCAAACATTTTGCTAATTGACGGAAAATTAATATATATGTTGCAGTCATCTGTTAACATGTAGCGATGAGTACAGGATGGAGGTACATCGCAAGTTGCACATGCTTTTCCCGCATTAACGCCAACTACAGTATCCATTTCTAAACCTCTTCATTAATATTGTGAATGAAAATATTGGCTCTATACCAGCCGGGTTTACCATTATTTACAAGACCAGATAAAAGATTTTTATTAAAATTATCGATCGTAAAATATTCATGGCTAATCAATTTCTTCAATATGCCTTCTATTGAGCGTGTATCATAAATATCTTCTTCAATTAAGAATTCATACAGATAAATAATAAAACTCATTGAGTTTTCTGTGTTTATTTGTCTGATATATTTAATCTTATCTACTTCGGATAATAATAATAAATTGAGTTTTTTTAGATATTTTTCTTTCTGTTTTAACTCTAATATATCATACTGGCTTGTACTTATTTTTAATAATTTCCCCCTGCTGGTTGCATGTTCAGGGTATTTATTTCGGCTCTGTGCAAAACTATCCTGCCTGTCAATCCCTGGATAATTTGTGGCAATTTTATCTATCGGCCCGAGAAAACAGTGAATTTCCCAGTCACTCAGGACGCTGA
>NZ_JONO01000096.1 GCF_000711895.1 Photorhabdus australis DSM 17609 | reverse complement strand
CGCCTTATTCTTCCCCCTCCCAGTCCTCATCCGTCGTCACGGCTTGCGTCGCCTTACCCGGCCTCACTTCAAAGATGTCCTTCGGCAGCTTAAAGCCCCGCAGCTTCAGCAACGCCAGCGGACCACTCCCCACTTCCGTGCGTAAAATCCACGTCAGCGGCAAACCGTCCGGCGCCACAAACGTTAACCGATAACGGCTTTCATCCAGCCTCTCCGCTTTCGCCCGCTCCAGCCAGCGGAGCAGGCCCCAGTTCCCCTCATAATCCCCAAATAAACGCGCCCCCGTATTCACACTGGTCCAGGTCAGCATCACTCCCGGTTGATACGTCTCTCCCGGCCAGCGAAAACTCTGCCAGCTTTCCATCTGGTTAAAATAACGCAGTTTCTGCCCGTCTATCGTCAGGTCGGTTTCCTCCACATCCCGCACCGCCCTTGCCCGCAGCTCAAACCGCAAACCCTGACTGCCATCCGCAAACAGCAGGTCCGATAACTGACTGAGCTGATTTATCGCATTCAAAAAAACCGGGTTAATCGGTAATCCCTGACTGTTCACGCTATCCGCTACCCAACGGTTGCCCTCTTTATGCAGTATTCCGCCTAACTGACGGCTCAGAAACTGCTCTATCCGCCCGGTATCCGACCGGATAAACTGCCCCAGCATCGGTAACGAGATTTCACTCTCCCCGCCGGCAAACGGGTAACGACCGGCAAAAGCCCGGTTCCAACTGGCGACTATCGCCGTCTGCCACTGCGTATTCAGATTCGCCGCCGCCGGTTTCAGCACCCCCTGCCATGCCTGCGTTAACGGCTGCACGAACAGCGTCTGACCCAATCCCTGCCATTGTCCCCCCAGACTGGCCGCTATCAGACGCCCATACCCCTGCGTCTCGGTCAACTCGGTGCTTTTCCCCGCAAATACCGCCCGGGCCAGCCTATTCGCCATGGCCGGCGGGTCATCGCTGTTGTTCATCTGTTGCAGTTTCAGTCGCACCTGAGTAACGCGGGTCAGAAAAGTTTGTAAATTCAGACTGCTGTCTGCCTTCACCCCTGCCGCCTGATTTTCTCCCAGCAACGCCAGCAGCGGCCCAAAGGTCTGATTCATCGGTCCACCGCTTTCAGGGGACGGCGCTACCATCAGCCCGGTTTGGTTGTTCAGCAGCGTCTTAGCCGATTTCACCAGCCGGTCGGATAAAACCGGCCCCCGCTGACCTGTTTGGCCCTGATACGCCACCGTGTTCATCAATGCTATCAGCGGAGACTGACGCGCATCCGCCATCAGGCTTAACTGGTCTGCCACATCGGCCATATTATCGGCTTTATTCCAGCGCAGACTGTTCAGGAACGTCTGCCACGCCCCGGCAAAATCCGTAAAATAACGCGCGGTCATCCGGGCTTTCAGCGCCGCCGGTGACACCGCCGCCGATACGGCCTGCCGGTTATCACTCAGCACCCAGTCAATCGCTTCGCGCCGGGAGGCCACCGCCTTGTCAATCGCCGGCTGTATCTGCCCCTCCCATGCCTGACGGGTAAACATCCCCGGCACCACTTTATCCGTTGTCAACAACCGCGCCGCCTCCGTGTCGCCGGTCATCTGCCTCAGCGTCAGGTCCGCATAATCCTTCGCCACCGATTGCAACATCTGCTGGTAGAGCGTGGCATCCGCATTGTGGCGGCCTAATTGGGTCAGCAGTTTCTGGCGCACCTCTCTGACCAATTCAGTATCCGCGGTTATCCGCCATTCCGGATGGGCCGACAGATTTTGTGCATAGAAATCCCATAAATCCGGCGCCACAATCAGCCAGACATCCGGGGCAATGCCGGCCCGGTCGGGTTCATTTTCATTGAGCATCCGGGTTAAAAATGCGGCCTCCGCTTTCTCCGGACGCGCCATCATCAGGTAGGCTTTCAACAGGTCATGACCTGCCTGCACCCGACCGGCCCACCGCGGACTGTTCGGCGGTAAGTTCACCAAGTCATTCAGTTTTGCCTGCAACACCGCAGCGGCTTTATCCCGTATCAGACGATTATTCATCGCCGTGTAATCCGGCATCACCCTCGTCAGCAGCGTCTCATTCTGATTGAGACCAAAACGCTGATACCAGGGCGCCCCGTGCTCCACCCGGGATTGCAACCGGCCCACTTCATCACGCAGGGTTTTTAACGCCATCAGTTCCGCCCCGGAGGCTGCCGGATGCGTTTTCAGGTCAGCCACCGCCGCCTGTACCCCCTTTATCTGGTCGCGGTTGGTGAAAAACGACAGCACCATGCCCGCGCCCCACAGTAACGCCAGCGCCATCAGGCCGTAAGACAGGTTCTGCCGATGGCTAACACCTAATCGCCGGCCAGGTGCCCGCCGGCTGTCACTGAGTACCCCCTGCCACACCGGGTCCGGCAGCCAACTCTGCGGCGCGCCAGCTTGATTGACCCTGACCGGTAAACTGAACATCAGCCCCCGCAACAACACGACATCCGCATATTCCTTTAACACCGGTGTCAGCACCTCACGCCAGTGAGCAATGCCCTTTTTTTCCAGCGTCGATGACAGGCGATACAAAAAATCATGGGCATTCTTTGCCAGCAGTTGCTGCATCCCCTGCCGGCGCATCGGGTCAATCAGCTGCTGTAATTGTTCTGCCACCCCTTCCGGCGTACAGCGCTCCGGGAAAAAACAGCCCACCGGCTGGGTAATTCGGTCTTCCTGCGACCAGATGCTGTGACACACCTGCCACAAATAAACCGGTGCCTGCCAGCGTAACTGCTGGGCCTGTTTCTGTAACATTCGCAGGGCCTTATCCATCAGAACCGGCTGGGCGCTCTGGGCTTCGGTCAATGCCCAGACCACCCCATTCAGTGGCCGGAAACGGCGTAACCGCCGCAGCGCTGCCAGCTGGGTGGCATCCGGTTCGGCCTGCACACTGCCGCCGTACACCAACAGCGTGCGATGGCCCTCCAGCCATTGCCCGGCAGTCAGACCCGGCGCAATCGCCTCCACCTGCTCCACTTCCCCCACCACCAGTAAGATACGTACCCGGAACCACCACAACCGACCATAACGGCGGTGCAGGCGGGCACCTAATTCATCCAGTATTAACGCAGACTGGCTGGGGACAATCCTGGCCTGTGCAGTCTCTGGCCGGAATTTTTGTTGTACTTTATTTTGCCGTATATGCTCCCAGACCTTGCTTCCCAATAAACCGGTCAGTATGGCCAGGAAAACCGCAGAACAGGTATACCACGCGGGTTCAAGCAGCCCTTTTTCCGCCAGTAACGCCTGATTAAGATAAATCAACAAAAAAAATACCCCGGCCAGGCTCAACGTAATAAAAACATATCCCCAAAGGCCATGGTGATAATGATTTGCTTTCATGAGTGCAATTCCTTCGTCATTAAATAAAGTATCGCGTTACCCTCGGGTAATCGATTGATAATAATATGGTCACTGTTTGTCAGGCCAACGGCCTCTGTCAGCATGGCTGAGGTTAGAAACACCGACAGCGGCCCCGGTGGACCAAAAGTACGGTCAATGAAATGAACAGGATTTTCCGGGGCAAAATGGAATGGGCTATCATGACCCTCCATCATCAGTTCAGTCAGCTCGTCTTGAGAAACGCCCGTGACCCAGAGATGCTGCATATTGCTTTTATCAATGCAGTTATATTCAAATAACATCCTGAAATCTTTCTTTATTTCTCCCGGAAATGAAGGTAATTCCCTTCCCATGCCAGCCAGAATGTTTAATTTTTTCCGGGTAGCAAAGGTTGTCGAAGAAAGTAACTGCGCAGATAAAAATTCGCTGTACGCTTTTTTACCGTCTGTCGCCGACCAGCATTGACAGGCAATAACCATTATCAGCCCCTCAAAAGCGGCCTTATCGTACAATGATGTGATGACTTCCCGGTTCTCTACCTGAATGAGGCTTAATCCCCACAGTTGTTGCACACACTCGCTATAGTGGGACAACTCCGTCGAAGGGGCGCCAGCGAAATAAATGGTGTGCAAAAGCTGGCGATACTCCGGACACTGTTGCTCAAAATCCGCATTCACTTTTGCCAGTAACTGCCGGAAATCCGTTGATGGCACAGACAACGCCCGTCCAATATCGGGAAAAGCCGGTACCGCCTTCTGCTCACCCAATAGAGGTGCAATGCCCTGCGGTTCTGGCGTCAGAATAATATTGCCGACTACCGCCAGTTGCTTTCGGCTCCACTGCTGCCACTGAAAATGCGTTTCCTCACTGGCCGCTTCCCAGGCTTGCGCCGTGGTACAGAATCGTTCATAGCGATTCAATGCTGCGCCAAATAACATCAACCAGCCGAAAAAGGCCGGCAGACTGCCATACAGTACCACCTGCCAGAAATCGGACGTTTCTCTCAGTATCATAGCCAAGCCAGTACCCACTGCCAGCATCAGCAATAAAATCATTCCCCATAACCGATAACGCAAAGGTGCTACGACGCGAAGCTGGGGGATTTCAGGAATCGGCCAGCTCATGATGATAACCCGACATAGTGATGAGACATTGAATTCAATACACGACACCCACCAGTGGCATCACCTAAACAAACCCTACCAGACATGGTGATATCCTCCATTGGTTATCAAGATAACCCTAAATAAATCATCAGGTATCTGGCAATAATCTGTTATACCGGGATACCCCCTTATTGACTGTAATTTTAATAGATCCATATCTCTAACCATTGAATTAAAAAATAAATAAGCGGCCCACTCAGTAACACCGCAACCGGGATTAAAAACAGGAGACGTTTGTATTTCTTTTGCTTAATAAATTTGACAGTCCAATAAATGAAAACACCATCAATAATCACTAAAAACGGCCAACCATAATAGAAAACAAGGAACATACAGACTAATACCGTATCCCAAAAATCAAAATGGATCACATTGAACCTCTCATTCAATTCATTATTTAAAAAACGGCTTCTCACAGAGAGAATAGCCACTGTCGTCAATAAATTCAGTCAAATATTCTTTATTCAATCTCTACCGATTGAACACTCTTCACCATTAAACAAGAAGTGAATCATCAGGCTTTATCATTCTGATTCACATTGATTCCCGTCATCCTGACATGCCTATCAGGATTTTAATTTAAAGCCTATTTTCCTCGCTATTTAAAAGCACCCGGCCTGACTCTAAGGGTCTGGCTAATTGCATCCCAAAACGCCACTATTTCATTCTGGGTATAGGCTGTCGGTGTCTCTTCATCATTCACCACCGTCAAATCAAATACCGGTGTTTTTTCCCCACCAGTTTTCTCATTGGCTAATAATGTAAACTGATAATGCGGATCATCATCGCCCGGTTGACGCTTCACCAACAATAACTCTTCGGTGTCCAGCCCGTTTATTTTCCGTTTCCCTTGGCGGAAAACCTTCTTCCGAGACAGCGTTGTTTCAATTACACTAAGGCGCTCCAGCATACTGTCTTTCTCCCGGATATAGTTATTGGTA
>NZ_JONO01000095.1 GCF_000711895.1 Photorhabdus australis DSM 17609 | reverse complement strand
GCACCTTAATTTTCAGTCGGTTATCATCAATCCCTTTCCGGCTCCCGGCATAATAAGCACGACGAGAAACATTCAAGAGACGACAAAGGTCAGTGACCGGCCAGCGCCGACTTAGCCGTGTGATTAAAGCGTAAACTTGCCGGGGGTTTCGCTCATCAACACGGCAGCCTGCTTTAAAATGGCTTTCTCCATTTCCAGACGCCTGACCTGGGCTTCCAGCGCTTTAATGCGCTGTTGTTCAGGTGTCAGCGCGATACCGGAAGGGGTAATCCCGTTCAGTTCGGCCTGATATTGTTTTATCCACTTGCGCAAGGTGCTGGAGTCGAGTTCGAGAGCCCGGGCTACATCAGGCACACGTTGCCGGTGTGTAATAACTTGTGTAATCGCCTCCAACTTGAATTCCGTGGAGAAGCGACGTTTAGTTTGATGATAGTTCATAGACTACACCTCAATTGACTGTTGTCACATTAACAGGCTTTGGATGTGTCCGGGAATATTAGACCACAACAAACCTCGGCAAGTCAGAGCCTGAACAGCCTGCCATTTTTGTTGCGGATTTATCCATA
Organism: Photorhabdus australis DSM 17609; assembly: GCF_000711895.1. Classification (GTDB taxonomy): domain Bacteria; phylum Pseudomonadota; class Gammaproteobacteria; order Enterobacterales; family Enterobacteriaceae; genus Photorhabdus; species Photorhabdus australis. The sequence continues at coordinate 5,646 of NZ_JONO01000095.1, read as the reverse complement.
ATGTTCCATCGATACCTGGTGTGTTATGTTCCCGGTTCGACGTAACACGTTTTACGGCCAGCAGCTTCGCCTGATGAGAACGGGTGAGAAGCCGCTGGAGCATTTGCACCTTATTCCAGCGCTGTGCTTTGGCTGCCTTGGCGATACGCATCTGGAGTCGAAATACATCAGCTTCAACCTGTTGCCAGTGTTGATAGATAACTAACACGATGATGCAGAAGGTGCACCGCCTTGGCTTATTGCCTGCGTCATCTGTGTTCCTCCATAATGTCGATGTTCAGATTCTTTCGCTAGAGAAGACCCGCAGGACGTCAGCCCCCTTTTGGGTCGGTAAAAAAAGACCGTATATCGGTCATTACAACCGAGCATTCGCTTTTTCCCGCACAACCATTGCTTGCCCTCGCGAGCTTGCTACCTGACGGAGTTGTACGGGGTTACCACGTTCCGTTCCTGCGACTCAAGGGGACAGGTCTTCCGTTTACACTGGCGGGGCCACGCTCACGATACCTCATCTGTGAGAAGGTATGCCTGCCCGCATGCCTTTTTGGCTGAAGCCTGACAACCGCTTTGGCTCCATAAGTATTACGATGCTTCTCGGAATTCGCTTTTGCTGACAATACCCTCATCCCTGGCGCCTTCACCGCCTGCGGCTGGCAGTTTGGGATTGACTCTCGCGAATCGTTCCTACGGTTGCCCATGGCTACGTTGTCCCTAACGCTTTGCACGCCAAAATTACTCTCAACGCACAGTCAGGTAGGGAACTGCTGCTGGTGAGATAGCAGGTTTCATCGCACTATAATTTCAACTTATTGGGTGAAACAATCACAGGAACAGCCTCGTGTCGTACCACAGAATTATTTACAGGGTCAAAAATAGCAAAAATCATAGACATCATAGAAAATTTCAACTAAGTTGTTCATAGCCAGCTCTTCCCCAGAGCTGTTTCGGCGTGCACTAAAACATTGCTCTTGGAACAGGCTTCATGTCAGTTTCTTATCCAGAATTCGGGTTAACTTAGCTTTCCAACTGTTTTCTATGTCTATAGACTGATAAACTACTTATTAAATCTTTGTTGAGTATGAATTAAATGCTTTCCCTTAAGAAGTTTAATGCTTTTGGATTATCAGCCCATGCTAAACATTTAGATATAGCTGAATCTCCCGAATCGTTATTGGCTTTATGGCAAGAAGCCAAAAAACAAAAACAACCTGTATTATTGCTTGGTGGAGGTAGTAATATCTTATTCACTGAAGATTTTGAAGGAACTGTGATTCTGAATAGAATCATGGGGATTCAATGTCAAGAAACTGATAATTTATGGCGTTTACATGTAGGAGCAGGAGAAAATTGGCACGATTTAGTTTGCTATTCTCTTCAAAATCGGATTTATGGGTTAGAAAATTTGGCCCTAATTCCAGGTTGTGCTGGTGCGGCACCAATTCAAAATATTGGTGCGTATGGTGTTGAATTTAGAGATATATGTGAATACGTAGATGTTCTTAATCTGGAAAATGGAGAGAGAATGCGTCTTAGTGCTGATGAATGTCAGTTTGGATATCGAGATAGTGTTTTTAAGCATAAATATAAAGAGAACCATTCTGTTACCTCTGTAGGGCTATTGTTAAAAAAGAATTGGCAACCGATATTGAACTATGGAGCTTTAACTAAGCTATCGAAAGGTAGTATAACTCCTCATCAGATCTTCAGTTTAGTGTGTGCAATACGTACTAGTAAACTACCTGATCCTGCAATAGCAGGAAATGCAGGTAGTTTTTTTAAGAATCCAATCGTTAGTGCAGAAGTTGCGGCTACAATTAAAGAAAACTATCCTGATAGCCCTCAATATTATTTTCATACTGATGGGGCGTTTAAATTAGCAGCAGGTTGGCTCATTGAGCAGTGTAATTTGAAAGGCTATCGTATTGGGGGTGCAGCTGTGCACCTTAAGCAAGCTTTGGTATTGATAAATCAGGAAAATGCTACAGGTAAAGATGTAATTGCATTGGCTGCCTATATTCGACAACAAGTGATAAGAAAGTTTGGTGTATTACTTGAACCTGAAGTTCGCTTTATTGGAGCTAAAGGCGAAATTGATGCTGTGGAATGTATTTCATGAAAGATATAACGGTACCATTACAATTGATCAAAACTTTGTCTGATGGCGAAGTTCATTCAGGGCAGCAACTGGGGCAAAACTTAGGGATGAGTAGAGCTGGAATTAATAAGCATATACAGACTATTCGTGAATGGGGAATTGAATTGGAAACAGTACCTGGTAAAGGTTATAGTTTTCCGGCCCCCGTGCAGTTACTTGATGAGTATATTATTTTACAACATTTGCCTGAGGGGCGTATCACAGTTTTGCCAGTTATTGATTCGACTAATCAGTACCTACTTGAGCGTTTATCTGGGCTGAAATCAGGGGATGCCTGTGTTGCTGAATATCAATATGCTGGTAGAGGTCGGCGTGGTCGGAAATGGGTTTCGCCTTTTGGAAAGAATCTTTACTTATCTATGTATTGGCGTCTTGAGCAAGGACCCGCTGCTGCAATCGGATTGAGTCTAGTTGTTGGTATTATTATTGCGGAAGTATTACATCGATTAGGCGCGGATAAAATTAAAGTAAAATGGCCAAATGATTTGTATCTTGATGATAAGAAATTAGCAGGGATTCTAGTTGAGTTGATGGGAAAAACCGGTGATGCTGCCCAGGTTGTGATTGGTGCTGGTATAAATATTGGAATGGAGCATAAGGATAAAGAGTCTATTAATCAGCAATGGATAAACCTGCAGCAAGCAGGAATTGAAGTTGATCGTAATAAGTTGGCAGTGGAGATAATACTTGAGTTAAGAAAAGCTTTGATTCAGTTTGAAAATGAAGGTCTGTCTTCATTTGTTTCTCGGTGGTTCGAGTTAGATAATTTTATGGATAGACCAGTAAAATTAATTATTGGCAATCAGGAAGTGTATGGTATAGCTAAAGGTATTAACCAGCAAGGAGCTTTGCTGCTTGATCAAGATAGTGTTATCACTCCATATATTGGTGGTGAGATTTCTTTGCGAGGTTGTGAGTAATAACCGGAAGAGAGATATCTTTCCGGCTTTAAAATCACCTATTATTTACGCAGTCTTACGCTTTCAATAGTATGATTAGCGCCTTTTGTCATGATTAGACTTGCTCGTTCTCGGGTTGGTAAAATGTTTTGTTGTAAGTTTAATCCATTGATTTCTTGCCATATGCTAGATGCGGTATTTATAGCTTCTTCCTCTGATAACTTAGAGTAACTGTGGAAATAAGAGTCTGGATCTGAAAAAGCACCCTGACGGAATTTCAGGAACCGACTGATGTACCAGCTCTTAAGTAATTTTTCTGATGCATCGACATAGATGGAAAAGTCGACGAAGTCGGAGACAAATACATGATGTGGATCATGAGGATAATCCATACCACTTTGTAATACATTCAGACCTTCTAAAATCAAAATATCTGGTTGCTCAATGATTTTTTTTTCATTTGGTACGATGTCATAGATAAGATGAGAGTAAACCGGAGCAGATATCTGCTTAGAGCCTGATTTAATATCGGACACAAATTTCACTAGACTGTGCATATCATATGATTGCGGAAATCCTTTCTTTTTCATCAATCCGCGCTCATTCAATACGCTGTTAGAATGTAGAAAACCATCTGTAGTGATTAATTCTACCCTTCTGTGTTCAGGCCAGCGACTTAGCAGTGCCTGCAATAGACGCGCAGTGGTGCTTTTACCAACGGCAACACTACCAGCAATGCCTATGATATAAGGGACTTTTTGTCCATCAGTACCCAAAAATTGTTCAAGTACGGCTTGGCGTCGTAAATTTGAACTGATATAAAAATTGAGTAAACGAGATAAAGGAAGATAAATTTCAATAACTTCTTCTAAAGAAATCTCTTCATTAATCCCTTTTAAATCAATTAATTCTTCTTTCGTTAATGTTAGTGGAACTGAATCACGCAAGGTAGCCCATTGTTTACGATTGAATTGCAAATATGGAGTAGCCAAAAAGGGTTCTTCTTTCATAGACCAACATCTGCCTGTTTGTACAGGTTGGACAGGTTGTAATAAACAATCTGTATCCGACAAAAAATAAATTGCATCATATCGATTGAGGAGCGATAGGCGTAGACTTTTTTATATTTTTAACGGTTTTTTTGATAAGAAATGCATAATCGTAAAAAAATTGGGTTGCTTTACTGAATGTTATATCGGATTTTTTTTCATAATGATGGAAATTTAACTGAAGAGAAGAAAGTGATTTATTAAGTTCTATAGAGCATTGTGATTAATTCATATCGTTATAGATAATTTTTTGGTGGTTATTTGAGCTGAAGTTATTGAGAAAATCAGCTAACCTGGTGGAATCGAGTGTTTTGTGACCGAATGATCGGCAGATGCAATTTTTTTGTTGCATAGAGAGCTCACACTGCCTAGAATGCGCAGCACTTGATGCCGGCATAGCTCAGTTGGTAGAGCAACTGACTTGTAATCAGTAGGTCCCGAGTTCGACTCTTGGTGCCGGCACCATAAAAAATTTGGATAAGGTGGGGTTCCCGAGCGGCCAAAGGGAGCAGACTGTAAATCTGCCGTCACAGACTTCGAAGGTTCGAATCCTTCCCCCACCACCAAGCGATCAGATTTAATCTTGAGTGTTATGCTCGAGCGGTTGCTCAAAGCAAAGCATATTGAGATACAATATACAGCTGATTGAAGTCAGGTAGCCGAGTTCAATGCGGGCATCGTATAATGGCTATTACCTCAGCCTTCCAAGCTGATGATGCGGGTTCGATTCCCGCTGCCCGCTCCAAGATGTGCTGATATAGCTCAGTTGGTAGAGCACACCCTTGGTAAGGGTGAGGCCGGCAGTTCGAATCTGCCTATCAGCACCATTTCTTTAATGTCCTTGTCTCCTGATTTTTTTCCTGTAAGCGATCCAACAAGCAACCGCTGGTTGATGTGGTGAAACCACCGATTTCGTGTCTTAGAGGGACAATCTAATGTCTAAAGAAAAGTTTGAACGTACAAAACCGCACGTTAACGTTGGTACTATCGGCCACGTTGACCATGGTAAAACTACCCTGACTGCTGCAATTACTACTGTATTGGCAAAAAAATACGGTGGTAACGCGCGTGCATTCGACCAGATCGATAACGCACCAGAAGAAAAAGCGCGTGGTATCACCATTTCTACATCTCACGTAGAATACGATACTCCAAGCCGTCACTATGCACACGTTGACTGCCCAGGCCACGCCGACTATGTAAAAAACATGATCACCGGTGCGGCTCAGATGGACGGCGCGATTCTGGTAGTTGCGGCGACTGATGGTCCAATGCCACAGACTCGTGAACACATCCTGTTGGGTCGTCAGGTAGGTGTTCCTTACATCATCGTATTCCTGAACAAATGTGACATGGTAGACGACGAAGAGCTGCTGGAACTGGTAGAGATGGAAGTTCGTGAACTGCTGTCTCAGTATGATTTCCCAGGCGATGATACGCCAGTTATCCGTGGTTCTGCTCTGAAAGCGCTGGAAGGTGAAGCAGAGTGGGAAGATAAAATCCTTGAGCTGGCAGAAGCCCTGGACAGTTACATCCCAGAACC
>NZ_JONO01000094.1:2111-6767 GCF_000711895.1 Photorhabdus australis DSM 17609 | reverse complement strand
CGGAGCAGGCTGGGTGAATCTGGCGGTGAGCGAGGTGAAGAAATTCAGTGATGCGGATTTTCCTCACTGGATGGGGTGGCAGTTGATAGATGATGACAGCGACAGCAATAGTCAGTGCCATTCCCCGACGTTACTGGCCGAACTTAACGCAGAAACCGAGCCACGAGCAGACCTGAGTTACACGATTTGTCATTTTGCGTTTGAGTGGGATGCTGAGACCGTGGACACCCGTTTTAACTGGCTGAAATTGCCTAATGATGTGCTGGATGAGCCGATGTCGGAGGAGGACTGGGATAAGTTTATCGCTCATGTTAAGGCGCTATGTATTGATATGGCAGGATTACCATCCGGCAAGGTGTGGCATTTTGATCCGAGGAGATTTATTACCCATTTCAGGAAGTGCGGGTGGTTAGAACAGTCGAAAATAACGGACATCATGTCATATGATATAAGAAAAAATAATGAAAGTGAGCTAAATGCTATTAAGACAGCTTCGGAGAAGTATTATCAGGCTATCAATAAAATTATGCTCAAATATATTATAAATACACCTATTAGACAGGCTCATTTTTTAGGTCAGGGAGCAGTGGAATCTGCCAGATTAAGGGTAATGCAAGAATACAGTCAGGAACAAGTAATTGAACATGGTAAGCAAATTGGTAAAGGAATAGTTGGGGATTCGGAAAAAAATGAATCAGAATTAGGGCATTGGTATGGAGCCATTGGATCAGAGGTAGACAATTATTTTTCTGGCTCCAAATATAATCGTCATGGTGGTTTAATCGCTGGATCATATAGTTGGAGTAATGGAAACTGCGGTGATACCGATGCACAAAAGTTTCGTGGCAGAGGATTTAAAATGCTGACAGGTAGAGCTAATTATGCGGCCTATTGGGTTTATCGAGGTTGGATTATTAAAAAAGATTTTGATAACTACTGGTGGGATGATGAGGAATATAAGAAGAAAAATATTAATAAAATGAAAAAGCGACCGGCTGTGGTAGATGATCCTCAAAAGGTGACTGAAAATGAGTACAACTGTATTGATACTGGGGGATATTTTATCAGAGGGATAAAGCCTAACATTGTCAAAGAAATAGATAAGGATAAATGGCATGGAAATGCTAGCGAGAAAGAACAAAAAGATGAATTCATGGTTATAAAATCTGTCACCAAGCTAATTAATGGTGGTGATAAAGGATTGAAAGATAGAAATAAAATGACTAGGAAAGCTAAAGAGGTTTTATCATGATTAAGATAAAAAAAATATTGTTAATATTGTCATCATTGGTTTCATTATATGCTTTTGCTAATGATGATTATGTGGTGAATGTTGATAATCTAAAAGTTTTTCTTAATAAGAAGAATTTTTCTACTGTTATTGTCGAGAATAGCATATCTGGTGAATTTAATACGTGCAATATTGTAAACTGGAAAAATGATGATACAGATAATGGTAATGGAATGATAAGGAACACCACAGATAAAAAAGCAATCATTTTTTATTCATCTAATCGATATTTGCTAGTTGATGAATTAAAAGAATGTAAAAATGGTCAAATTAAGCTTTACAAAAGTCCAGATCCTGAGAATAACATGTTGCAGGATATAAATTTCAATAAACGACTATATCTTTCGCTTGGCATAGAAGACAGAGATAGTTGGTCAGCAACAATTTCTTATTTTGGTAGCAATGATAATTTTATTAAGGCACCAGGTTTTTATGATAAAAATCGTAGTGAGAGTATAGGTGAAGGATTTTCTATTGGTGGGAATGGGAATGGGAAAATTTCACCAAATGGACAATATGTTGCACCGAATGGTTTAGGATGTGAGGATGGGGAATATGGAGAAGTAATGCCTGGAGTATGGGATATAAGAAAGAAAAAATGGATCACGTTTCCACGAAGATGGAATGATTTTGGAGAGGTAATAAACTCAGATGAAATTTATGAAAAATGTAGGAAGCTCTTTTATGGTGAAGCCACTCTTGAGGAATTGGGAGGAAAATTGAATGATCCAGTTTATATTCAGAGCAAAGGACTCAAAGAAAAAAATGTTGTTGTAGAGAATATAAATAATTCAAAAATCATCATTCCATTGAAAAAAGGCATTTATAATGCTTATGCCAATACACAAATAAACTCCATCGATGGTCATGGTTATCTTGCTATATTCCAGAAGTTACCCTCTAAGCCAAGGGGATCTAAAGGTAGATGTAGCGGAAATGCAGAAACATGGTTATATATTTATGAATTATTAAATAAGAAAGTTAAAGAGATAAATAAAATATTGGTTGGTAGTTGTAATAAAGGATTCTCAATGAAAAGTTTAAGCAATAATATGAATGATTATTCTTCATTTTCATGGAATAAAAGCGGGTTTGTTATCAATTGGCATTCTAAAAAAGATAAACAAGGAAAGGAGGTTAATCATACTAATTATGTTATTAAAAAAGGTGTTTTGATGAAAGAAGATGTTATTGAAGCGAATGGAGAGAAATGATTATGAACCATATAAGGCTGAATATGTTATTTGCATTGATATTAACTGTACTTTCATTTTTTGCTTATGCAGGAAGAAGGGTGACAGATTTATTTATGATAATGGAGGTTAATGGGTGAGCATCAGGTCTTAATTGTTAAGATGAAGTGCTCTCATCTCTTTAAAAGCTAAATCTTCTCCTTAATGGAGACGGTGATTTTTTTAAATGTAATATGAAAGAGGAAATACATGATGAACGGCATTATCCGTATTGGAAATGAAACTACCCTCGGTAGTCAGATCATTTCAGGCTCTTTAGCAATGAAATTTGGTGGGATTGGAGTTGCTGGTCAAGGTACTCCAGTGACCCATTCGATTAAAAAGCATGGTGATACCGTGATTATTGAGGGCAATCCTGAATTTTGTGATGCAGGGATACTTGTTGCCTTCCACAGGCATGATTGTACGTGCAGCGGTATGTTGCTTTCTTCTATGCTGGCTGTTACTGCGGGTTAATTATTATGCCGGTTAAATTGAATCTTCTCCCCGGTCCGGCCCCCCGGCCTGAACCTTTACGGCTTTGGTTCTGGTGTGTCTTACTTCCGGGTGTTCTTTTTATTGTGGGTGTTATCAGCACGGGGCTATGGAGTGGCATAGACATGTACCATCAGCCAGTGATGTTTGGGTTATATGCGTTAGGCATTCCTGTGCTGTGCTGGGGGGTTATTGTGGGATGTCGGTGGTTACTGTATGCCGGTCAGCATCTTGGGGCGGATGGCTGGGACGAACGTCGTCAACAGGTTATTTTGCAGGAAACCAGGCGGGGTCGGCGTTCGCTACAAATTCTGGGTGTGGCATTGTATACCGCCTTTGTCGATGAAAATGCACCGGACACTCAAATTGAGTCACTGACTAACAATGAGAAAGCGCTGAAAGCTCAGGCGTCATGGCAAAGTGAAGCGGCGGTCCGCCACAGTCGTTTGCCTACGTTGGATGATGACTCTCCTGATGAATTAGTCCGGCGGACGTTGTCATCTATTATTGTGAGCTTTGCTCAGGCGCTGGCCCCGTTCCCGGATAATACGCCCCTTGCCATGGTTTTTGAGGCTAATACCGCGTTGTCGGCGAGTTTATTACGTGAAATATGGCAGCAGGTCTGGGCTGAGTCCGGTATTCGTCAGCCGGTCAGTTTTGTTGAAGGGGCGGGGTTATCTGTGGTGGATGATTGGCTGGATAACCGTATTCGTGAGCGGTCGTTGTTAATGGTCGTCGCTCTACAGGTTAGTCCGCAACAGCCAGAGAAGACCGCTGAATCTGCTGTCGGGCTGATATTGGGAAATCGACTGACGCAAAAGACGTTAACGCCTCTGGCTTTTCTTCATCGTCCTGAATGTGTTGCTCATATGACGCTTGAGCAAAGTGTGCTCCAGGCTCTGGATTGGGTGCCGGTGACGCCAGAATCATTACAGCATGTTTGGTTGTCAGGGTTATCTCAGGCAGACAGGGAGGCGTTTATCGCCCTGAGCAGCACGGTGCCTTTAAATATGATCGGTGAACACAGTATTTATGACCTGGATTCATCATTGGGTTCAGCGGGTTGTGTCGCACCTTGGCTTGTGGTCGCCGCAGCGGCCCGCGCTGTACAACACATTGCCGCTTGTCAGCTTACCCTCAGTGGTTCATCCGTCCCTGATGAAGGGAGCTGGTGTGCCGTCATCTCGCCTTATGAAATTTCCCCAGAGGTTACACAATGAAACGTATTCGAACACAATCCTTTTTCTGGCCGCTGATTGCCTTTGTTTTGGTCATGGCTGTCACGTTAAGTTACCTGGTCTGGAAGATGCCCGAGGTGTTGGGTATTAAGGGCGATAGCAGCACTCAGCAGACAGGATTCATCGTTATCGCCATCGGTGGGGTGGTTTTTCTCCTGTTGATGGGGATTTATTATATTGCCAGCCGTCAAGCGGGAGAACTGAGTTTTGAACAGCTGCGTCAGCGTATTGCCGGTGATGATAAAAAAGTCGAGCCTGTAGATGTCCCGTTGTCTGAATCCGTTGCCGCATTGGCAGACTTGGCCGCCCGCCTGCACCGCCGTTATGGTCGGTTGTGGTGGTTCCGGGTACGTATCTTACTGGTGGTGGGGGAAGTGGAGCAGGTGGAGGCGATTGCGCC
>NZ_JONO01000094.1:0-2101 GCF_000711895.1 Photorhabdus australis DSM 17609 | reverse complement strand
GTTGGCCGTGCTTTGTTTGTCTTCAAACGGAAAAAAGTCGGCAACATGATGGCGGATGCCATCAACAAAACTCACGCCACTCAACTGGAAGTGAGCGTACACGATTTATCCACCCAAGAACTGATCCCCATGTTACCGGACGCGGAGCAGACCAAGGCATTCACCCATAATGTGGGTGAGGTGACCCGTCAGCAGAGACAGTTTATCGAAGAACGACGAATGCAAATCGTCAAAGAGAAGCTCAAAGCGCGTTTGGATGGCATGACTCTGGAACTGCCTCCGCGAGGAGGGCCTGAGCAATGAAGAATGTGATCCGTCAGGGCGACAGCCTGCGCGAGTACGGTGGCAAGGTATTATCCGGCCACTATCTCTGCTTTGGTCAACCGATTGCTTGTCAGGGCGATCCAGTTCAGTGCCACCATCACGGCATGACCAAGATTGCGCAAGGCAGTGCCGCCTGCCTGATCGATGGTAAGCCCGTGGCATTAGATGGCCATCGTTGTGAATGCGGCTGTACGCTGGTCAGTTCAGGTCCCGATTATCAGGTGGTGTCATGAAAGCGTGTCCCATTTTTCCCCCGTATCGTCAGGCTTCACCGCCCCGTGTTAAACGTTGGTTGGTAGCCGGTGCCGGAGGCGTATTGCTGGTCAGTAATATCGTCGCACTGGTAAGACCTGATGTGGAGGACCCGTTAGCCTGGTATGCCATGATCCCCGGACTGGCGGTGTTATGGCTGTTATGTCTGTTATTCCGCTGGCTGTTTTACCGTTTTGCCCGGCATAACGCCTGGATTTATCAGCAACAGGTTGAATGGGTGCAGCAATGTTGGTGGCATAAACATCGCCAGCAGATTGCGTTGGCTGAATCTGTGTTGGTGGGTGCGCGGGGAACCACCCCGGAGCAGTGGCTGAGAGTGACGAATCAGTCCCATGGTCATGGTTGCCCGGAACCGATCAAAGAGACGCAGGGTCAAGCAGTGCGTTTCCTGCGTTCCGGTGCCGTTGACATCGAACAACGAGAAATCCAATTGGCGAAAGTGGCCGTGAATCAGTGGCAAAAGCAGAGGCAGGATCAGCCGCCGTTGTGTTGTACGCCGATACATTGTTACTGGCTGGGTTCAGCTACCGTCTGGCAGGAGTTTGTCGCACAGATGGCGGTGCAGTTTCCTGATGTGGTGTTACCCGCCCAGCCGCAATACTGGCGCGGTATTGATACCTTGGATGAGATGATTGACCTGCTGAATGCGACAACGGGCAGTAAGGCGACGATTTTGTGCGCCGGTTGCCAATGTATGGTCAGTGAAGCGGAGTCAGCTTTGCCTGCCGGTGAAGCGGCCTTTATCTGGTTACTGAAAAAAACCGGTAACGTGGTGTTGACCCGCGGTGAATATTTTCAGGCTCAGGATAATGAACAGGTTATAGATGTAGCGGCCCGGGCGCTGGTACAGGCAGATATCTCGCAGCCCCCGGAAACCTGTTTTCTGTTTTCCCAGCCGGACGAGCCTGCACTGGAAAGGACCGGCTGGAATATCACTCAACATGTGCAGGATCTCAATTGGGGCAATATTGGTGGGATGGAAGCGGTGGTGGTGCAAACCCTGGCGGCTATCTCGGCGGAAAATACCGGCCAGCCCTGTGGCTGGTTGGCCCGCGATCCTCAACATACTTTAACGTTTGGAATAGTGAAATCTTATGGAACGGCAAGAGAATAAATTACAACCGGTTTCGGTGGTGAGTACGCTCATCTTACTGGTGGGAACCCTTACCCTGTTGGTTTCGTTAGCGGGTCTGGGATGGTGGTTTTGGGGAGAACACCAAACCACGGATACCGAGACGCTTAATCATTTGTTACGGGTTTGTGGAATAGCCTGGGTGCTCATGGTGGTAGTGAGTATGCTGGGTTTTATCACAGTCACATTGTTTGTCAAAAACAAAGTCACGGAGACTAAGCCGGACAGGCTATTGGCAGCTCCGGTCAGTGAACAGTGCGATTACGGTGAATTAGGTGCCCGCCTGCACCGCCGTTATGGTCGGTTGTGGTGGTTCCGGGTACGTATCTTACTGGTGGTGGGGGAAGTGGAGCAGGTGGAGGCGATTGCGCC
>NZ_JONO01000093.1 GCF_000711895.1 Photorhabdus australis DSM 17609 | reverse complement strand
AAAATCAGTTTGTTCTCGGGAAAGCAAACTGTCAGACCCCCCATTATCCGATTTCAGTTTACCTTGATTGAGGTAATCACTGATATGGCGGTCAACGGTGGTCTGATGGAGTCGCAATGCCTGGGCGATCATCACAGAACTCCACCCTTCAGAAGCCAGAAGGATGGCTTTTATTCTGTCTCGTACTTGACCATCGCGAGTGGTGTCGTGAAGACGTTCAAGTTTGATTTTTTGTTCTGATGTAATAAATATTTTCATAGCGAGGATAATGATCTCCATTTCGGATAAAATCAAGCATCTTCAATGATTACGGGTATAAATAAATCTCACAATAATAATATAAAAACAACAAATATAATGATTAGCACTACAAATCAATTAAAATCAACAAACTATAGAAAAACACTTGCAAATGATTTTATACAAAAGAACTTTAGAACCACTTCGCAAAATATTTCTTAGAACCATCTCGCAAAAAAATAACAGAGCACTATTTATTACCTAATTTCAAGCCATCATATACGCTTTATTATTTAAGGAGAATAGGATGGCCCTCGCTGTTATTTATACCAGAGCGACTATTGGTATTCAGGCACCCATTGTTACTGTTGAAGCGCATATTAGTAATGGTTTACCTGGATTAACTCTGGTCGGCTTGCCTGAAACAACTGTCAAAGAAGCCAGAGATCGTGTTAGAAGCGCGTTGATCAACAGCGGATTTACTTATCCACCCAAAAGAATCACAATCAATCTTGCACCAGCAGACCTGCCCAAAGAAGGTGGTCGTTATGATTTGCCAATTGCTATCGCTATTCTGGCCGCTTCAGAACAAATACCTACCGATAAACTGAATCATTACGAATTTCTTGGTGAACTCGCTCTATCAGGAAGCTTACGGAAAGTAACTGGCGCAATTCCAGCAGCACTCAGCTCAAGAGAGGCAGGAAGGCAACTTATTCTATCGATAGAAAACGAGACTGAGCTGGCCATATTATCTCAGAATGAAACCTTATTGGCAGAACACCTCTTACATATCTGCCACTTTCTTCATGGAGAAAAACAACTACTGACAGCACCGGTCAAACACGAATTCTCAACAGAACAATCACAACCAGATCTACAGGATATTATTGGTCAAGAACAAGCAAAACGCGCACTAGAAGTCGCAGCAGCAGGCGGACATAATCTTTTACTACTTGGCCCACCAGGGACAGGAAAAACAATGTTGGCAAGCCGCCTATGTAGCTTATTGCCGCCATTAACAAACAAAGAAGCCCTTGAGGTTGCCGCTATCAATAGCCTAATGGACACCTACCTTTCACCTGAACAATGGCATACACGTCCATTCAGAGCGCCTCATCACAGCTCGTCAATGGCAGCACTGGTTGGCGGAGGTGGGCTTCCTAAACCCGGTGAAATCTCGCTTGCTCACAATGGAGTACTATTTCTGGATGAACTACCTGAATTTGAACGTAGAGTCCTTGATGCCCTCCGGGAGCCATTGGAATCAGGGGAAATAATCATATCCCGGGCCAGAGCAAAAGTTTGTTTTCCTGCACAAGTTCAATTGATAGCAGCAATGAATCCCAGCCCTACAGGCTACCATCAAGGAATTCATAATCGGAGTAATCCTCAGCAAATCCTTCGATACTTGGCAAAACTATCCGGACCTTTTTTAGATCGTTTTGATCTCTCAATTGAAGTTCCCTTGTTACCCATTGGCACACTAAGTAGCCCAATTAGATCGGGCGAAAATAGTAAAGATATAAAATTAAGAGTTATGACAGCACGAGAAATACAACTGCAACGCTGTGGAAAAATTAATGCTCATCTGAACAGTAAAGAAACAGAATCATTTTGCAAACTCAAACCCAACGATGCAGTATTTCTGGAGGAAACACTTATAAAGTTAGGGCTTTCAATCCGAGCATGGCACCGAATTCTAAAAACATCCCGGACACTGGCCGACTTAGAAGAAAAAAAAGAGATAGAAAAGACGCATATCATGGAAGCCTTAAGCTACCGTAGTATGGACAGATTATTAATACAATTACAAAAGCAATCAGGTTAAAAGTAAAAAAGGGGGCAAAGCCCCTTATACTCATAACTTGTGATGATATTAATCATCAGTGTCGGCATAGTCATCAGAGGAATCAACCTGAGGTTTACCTCCGGAAAGAGTATGAAAACGCTTTGGACGACTAATCCTTGCAAGATACTTAGTCCAGACTTTTTCTTCCATTGTTACAGGCTGACGCTCACCCCGGCAAACAGCAACAAACAGTTTCTCTATTTCTGTTTGAGGCTCGCGTTTACCGAGATCTAACTCATTAAACGCATAACCATGGCGCTCTAGTAATTGCGCCTCTTTAATGGTGAAATCGCCATGACGGGAGAACCCGCGAGGATAATGTTTGTTATCAAAAAAACGATTAGTCGTGATGAAGCTTTCAGCCATCTGACACACTCCTAATTCTAGTACTGTTACTATCATGCCAATTATGGCGCGGAGTATTAGATAGGCCTGGCGTTCTGTAAAACAAAAAATTTAAATCTTAACGATAAAAATTATTGGAGACATATGTGGATACTGAATTACTGAAAACCTTTCTGGAGGTCAGTAAAACTCGTCACTTTGGTCGAGCAGCCGAATCACTGTACTTAACACAATCAGCAGTCAGCTTTCGCATACGCCAATTAGAGAACCAATTAGGTGTTAATCTTTTCACTCGTCATCGCAATAACATCCGTCTTACAGCAGCTGGTGAACGCCTTGTTCCCTATGCTGAATCACTGATGAATACCTGGCAGTTGGCTAAAAAAGAGATAACACATGCATCTCAGCATATTGAATTAACAATTGGCGCTACCGCATCACTATGGGAAGCTTATCTAACACCTTGGCTACAGGATTTCTATAAAAAACATCAGGAATTAAGATTGGAATCTCGGGTTTCTACACGGCAATCCCTTATAAAACAACTTCATTCACGTGAACTAGATCTACTAATAACAACAGAGCCACCTAAAATGGATGAGTTTCAGAGCCTGCTGTTAGGGAATATTTATCTGAAATTATTAACGACAAAAGAAAATCTGAAATACCAAGTCAAGAATTACATCAAGCTAGAATGGGGAGCTGATTTCCATCATCAGGAGCAACAGATTTTGAAAAGTGAGCAGTTACCCATCATCACAACCACTTCAGCACATATAACCCGTCAACTACTTAATAGTGTAAGAGGAACCGCCTTTTTACCAATACACTGGCAGAATGAATATTCAGAACTTGTTTCTTACCCAAATACTGAATTGATTGAACGCCCATTATACGCCATATGGTTACAAAAAAATGATCAACAAACCCTCATCCAGCAGCTATTAGAAATACCTGTTATAAATACCTCAATAAGAGGTTAAGGAACATTTTATGCGAAATAAATCCACTTTCATTCAATGAGCAAATATGTATTTGTCCATCTTGTTTTCAAATCAATCAACAAAAATAAAGTCATTATGACAAGACAACTATACCCTTGCGTATTACCACGATGGAGATCACTGAGTAACTTTGATGGAGATCGGTTCATGTCACTTTCACAGAACCCTTTTTAAAGTAACTTCACTGATCTCCATTGGTCAATGATGTTTGCATTTTTCGCATTGATTCTCCTTTGAGTTCTATCTTGATACTGCCATGAACCAGACGATCCAGGATGGTATCCGCATGGGTTGAGTCGCCTATCATTTTGTACCAGCTATCCACCGGTAACTAGCTTACGACGATGATTGCCCCTCGCTGGTACATCAGATCCACTATTTCCAGCAGATCTCTGCGTTGCTCTGATGACAGTGGCTTCAGACCCCAGTCATCTAGAAGCAACAGCTCGCTGTGATTCAGCTTTGTGAGTAATTTGCTGTATCTTCCGTCCGCATGTCCCTGGTAGCACAGCTCCATTAACGCTTTCATTGTCCGGAACAACAAGTTCAGGAACACCCCCAAGCCACTGGAAACAGCGAACATGACTCATAACCCAGTCTTCGGGTTGCTGAGACCCGGTCGCTTCTACCCATGTGTAACTTCAAGCGCCGAGAACGGCGACGAAGAGCTAGGCTGTTCTTATTTCTCCGGTATCGGGATGGGTGATGTCAACGGTTGGGCCACAGTAAGTTTTCTCATAGAGATTGGAGCTGTTGGCATGGGTATTCTTCACCGGAATGGAAATGGAAAAGGATACAGTTCAACACACCTGTGAAGTTCCGATAACATTCATGAAGATCACCGAATACCAAAACGGGTCAAAAGTGATCTCCATGAATGTTATTCAGCGATCCAGTCAAATGTTATTACCCGATCTCGATGGATGTTATTGGGTGATCTCCGCGGAGGAAAATACGCACGTGGGGCGGCGGGGAGTTGCATGTTAATGCACCAATTGAGAAAAGCCGGTATTCCGATAGGTCGCTGGAAGGTGCGTCGTCTGATGAAAGAGTGCGGTCTGATAAGTCGCCAACCGGGAGGACATCGTTATCGGATTTGCCCTGAGGAGTCAGTGGCGTCACCGAACCGGGTAAGACGTGAATTTATCCCTGGGGAACCGAACATCCTTTGGTGCGGGGATATCAGCTATATCCGCACGGGGAAAGGGGGGAGTTACCTGGCGGTGGTGATGGATTTGTATTCACGTCGTGTCGTCGGTTGGGCAATGTCATCAACGGCAGACGCAGAGCTGGTTTGTCGGGCATTGCGTCATGCACTGGAGATACGCAGGCCGGAAAAGCGAGTGGTATTTCATTCCGATCAGGGAAGTCAATACAGCAGTAAGCGTTACCGGCAGTGATTATGGAGAGAAGGGGGCATACAGAGTATGAGCCGACGCGGAAACTGTTGAGATAATGCCCCCATGGAACGGTTGTTCAGAAGTCTGAAGAGTGAATGGATACCGGAAGGGGGCTATCCGGATGAGGGGTTGGCAAGGTGTGATATCGGCCAATGGCTGATGGGTTATTACAATCAGTGCCGTCCTCACCGCTTTAATAATGGCGCTACCCCGGCAGAGAAAGAGGAATTCTGGAAAAAGGCTAATAATGTGTCCTAAATTAGTGGACCACTACAGCTGGTGATAGAACAGAGGGTGAAAGTCCCTTCCGGGTAAAAGCTAGCCACTCGCCCGGTCCTTTAGCTATGCGCGACTGTGGGTAACTCCTGTCGTGAAGTGTTAGCGAAGGCACTCACAGGCCAGGTATTGAGCCACGAAATCGGTAAATCGGAGGTGGTGACGCAGTTAAGCGAGGCGGAAACCTATAATGGACAGGTTGTATTGGCGAAACCTGACCAGACCTCCCGGGGTCGGAGACCCTGTGCATGTGAGGAAGTTCATCGCGCGGAACCTGGGAGAGCCTGAACGGTTTCCCATCGTGAGCAGTTGGGACGATAAGGACTAAGTGTCAAAGCAGAAGCCTTAGGGAGTTCAGGAAGTCGGACGGGAGTATAGTACCGGAGAAATCAGTGAACAAAACAGAAAACAATGTGGCGGAATTGATGGTGGGAAGGCTCCCGACCAAGGGGAACAGCCAACAGTGCACCCGTATCCAGACACAGAGCCGGGGAAATACGACGTCACGCTTGCTGGCTGTGCGAAAAGCAGCAAAGAGGGATAGGAAACAACAGCTTACTCACCTTTTTCATCACATCAGTGAAGAACTGTTATGTCCGAGTTTTCAGCAGCTTAAGCGTCGTTCTGCCCCGGGCCGAGATGGTATCACATGGGAAAATTAGGCGGAAAGTCTGCAAAATAACCTCCATGCGCTCCACGGCAGACTTCATCGGGGCCAATACAGACCCCAGCCGGCAAGGCAGGTGAAGATCCTGAAAGAAAACGGGACAGAAAGACCATTGAGTATACTGTGTCTGGAGGCCAAAATCGTGCAGCAAGCGGCCGTCACGGTCTTAAATCAAATCTACGAGACCGATTTTCTCGGCTTCTCATATGGGTTCAGACCGGGCAGAGGGCAGCACGATGCACGGGACGCGCTGAATGTGGCAATGATGGAGAGGAAAGTCAATTGGGTGCTGGATCCGGTTCTTCGATACCGTGGAGCATGACTGGCTCATCCGGTTTATTCAGCCCAGGATAAGGGACGGTCGGATGTTGCGATTAATCAAGCAGTGGGTCACGGTGGGGATAGTCGATGAACACGGACACCGCCAGAAGTCGCATTGTGGCACGCCGCAAGGTGCAGTCATATCACCACTGCTGGCGAATATCTATCTGCACTACAGCTTTGATCTCTGGCTCAACGCCTGGCGAAAGCAGGTGCAGGGAGGGTGGTGGTGATCCGATATGCCGATGATGCAGTTCTGGGCTTCCAGAAACATCAGGATGCTCGGTTGTGCCAATCCCTGCTACAACAACGTCTGATGCAGTTTGGGCTGAAGGTACACCCAGCGAAAACCCGGCTGGTACGGTTTGGCCGCTTTGCGTTAAAGCAATATGAGGAGCGACCGGAGAGGGGCAAGCCGGGGACGTTCGATTTTCTGGGATTTACGCATTATATAGGACGATGACACACGGGCAAGGATGCGGTGATGCGCAAAACCCAACGAAAACGGCGTCAAACCCAACTGAAGCGAATAAAACAGGGGCTGCGGCAACGGCTGCATAACCGCCCGGAAGAAACGGGACGATGGCTGAAACGAGTG
>NZ_JONO01000092.1 GCF_000711895.1 Photorhabdus australis DSM 17609 | reverse complement strand
TACGGTCGGTCAGCATCCAGTCTGGCTACCGCGATGTTAAATGAAGGTAAATCCCCTCAAGAG
This sequence comes from Photorhabdus australis DSM 17609, assembly GCF_000711895.1. Classification (GTDB taxonomy): domain Bacteria; phylum Pseudomonadota; class Gammaproteobacteria; order Enterobacterales; family Enterobacteriaceae; genus Photorhabdus; species Photorhabdus australis. Next base: position 7,714 of record NZ_JONO01000092.1, on the reverse strand, counting down.
ATTTCAGCGGCATTGTCAAAACATGCCAAAGGCGATCACCCGGAAGGGCAAGATCCAGTAAGAGGGTTGTTAGTCGCTTGGGGTGCGGGTGTTTCTGCTGTGGGAGGGACTATAGTTACCCCTATTGCTGGGACTGCGGCAGTCATTGGTGGGGGTATTTTAGGAGGAACAACCGATGCCACCAAACAGCTTTTAACGTTGAAACCAGGAGAACACTATAGTGCAACAGATACACTGATAGCGGTAGGAACAGGTGCATTAACGCAAGGTAAAGGAACGCTATTTAGTACCTTGGTGAATACAGGAGGCGCTTATTTAGGAAGTAAAATTAAGGGGGAAGATCCTACAACCTCAATGTTAGGTAATGCCGTTGGTACTGTAATTGGTAATAAAGTGGGGGGTAAGTTTACCAATGAAATGCTTTCTAAAGGCTATTCTAATAAGGCTTCCGAGATTAGTGGCACAATTATCGGAAACTATGCGGGAACTGCAACAGATTACATTGCAGAAGCAGGAGTAAATAAAATACAAGGAAGAAAAAAATGAATAATAAAAGAGGCATTATTTTTAGACTGAAACAATTTATCTATCTAGTATTGGGATGGGGAATAACTTTTTCAGTGTGTTGTATGATGAGTATTCCCTTAGCGTACCTGATGATATTCGTTAAAGAGGGGTGTTTTCTTTTAGACATTCAACCAGCTATTAGTGGATTAAAATTTAGTATAAAAGTGGGCGGTAGTGGCGGGGTAATATTTGGATTTTTTATTTATTTATTTAGTTTAATAGAAGAATTTTGCAAGAAACTTTCTTCATTAAACAAAAATAAGGAAGAAAAATAATAAAATGTCTATTATTGACAATAATGCCTTGGCGAGTGTACTGGCGGCGGCAGAAGCGAATAAAAAAGGCACAGTGAAGAAATGGCAGCAGGACAAGCAAACCGAAATCCAGAAAGCCTGTAGCGGTAATACGCCACTCTCCTGCCAGACTATGGTTGCCGCGGAAGGGAGTGTGTTAGCCTTACCATTGTTATCGGGAACCGCTATAACAACGGGCCTGATTGGTGCCGGAGCCAACACCGGTATCCAATATCTTGCTAATGGCAATATCGACCCCAATGATGCTATTTTTGCGTACTGGACGGGGGCATTCACGGCCAATACTGGTCTGTGGGGCACAATAGCCTGGAATGCAGGTATGGGTGCTGCTTCGAGTTATGTGAAAGGGGATGATCCGCTAAAGGGGGGAATTATTAGTGGGATTGGCGCATCAGTAGGTTATGGTGTGGGTAAGTATGCTACCTCTGGTACAAATGCTATAGGTAAATGGATAACTGGTGGCTGGGACCCGAAATTTAATCCCAACTTACTTAAGTACTCAGAAGTAAAAGGCCAATTAGGGATCTCGAAAGAAATGTCACCGAGTAAGATCCCTGGAATGCTTGGCAATGGTACGTCGTCATTAGCATCTGAAACTTCAGTAGATCAATTAAATAAAATTATTTCTTCTCCAAACAAAAACAAGGAGGAGAAATAAAATGTCTATTGTATATAAAAAGTTCCTTTTCTTATTTATCTACTTGATAGTTACTTGTTCTATTGGGTTGATCTTATCTGGGCTTTTCATAAATTTATTAATTAATTTGATTGATTATATTTTGAACAGTAGGTTTGATTATTCAATAAATGATGCGATCAAGGTTATGAAGGGGGGAATAGCAGGTGGGGTAATAATTGGTATTGGGGCATGGATTATTTCCATTCTCCATGAACTTCGAAAAAAATAGGTAATTTCAATTTGTTGTAGACAACAACCACCTAAGTGTGAAGGAGAACCAATCGCGCAGTGAGGAACTGGTTAATTGTCAGGGTGATAGCAGTTGCCGCTCTGCCGTTAGGGATAAATATCGGCAGGAGTATGACAAGGTTCAGGAACGGATAGCAACGTGTTCAGGGGCTGACCAGTGCGTTGCCGTTGCCAAAGAGCTGCGGGCATTGCAAGGTGACTACAGTGCCCGGATGGGTGAGATTCAGGAAAAAGCCAGAATGCAGGGGCTGGATTCCCTCACGCCGGCAGAAGTGCGGGAATGGGCAGATTTACGCGGTGCGATGTCGAATATTGACGCATCACGGAATTTGGTGCTCCATCGTGCCCAGGTCACCGGCGGCTCAGAAGAAACCACCCAGGAAATCGTGAAGATTATGGGACAGACGGGGATTGCGGCGTCTGCGGGAGTGGCCGGAGGGATCAGTAAGGCTGGAGCAAAAGGAATAAAGGGAAGTGCTGTACCAGTACCTAATCCAGTGACAGCAAATAATGGGTTAGTTTATAAATCCAATCCTAAACATACTCTTGGTGGTGATGGAAATCGCCGTAATGCGGGAATAGAACCAAAAGACTCATTGAAACTTTTTGAAAACTCAATTCCAAGCTCCAAAAATTATGGTAATAAAGAAGTTAGATTTGCTAAGGATGAAAAAGGTAATGTTCATCGGTTCGAAGGGACCAATGGGGAATATCACTGGAATGGAAGTACCGGTGATGTAAAAAATCCATTGAATAAAAATGACATTCCTAATGAAGTCAAAAAACAACTTGGTTTGTCCGGAAAATGGAGATAATTATGATTTTTGGTGATCCATATCGTTTTGCAGTGTTAATACAACATCTTCCAGAATGGAGTGATGATACTTATAAAAATGGACTTTTCCATTTTTGTATTGATGGTTTTTTTTTCCCTGAAGAAATAAGGACATCTACCCTTTGGGTAGATGTTTTTTCGTTGAAAGACAATACTAATGCTTTATTTTCTTTTCAGGAAAATAAAGTGTTGTTTGAAAAAGGAACTAAAGATGCTTTTAACTTTATGTTAGGAATGATTTCTCCAGAGTTGATAGGACAAGATGAGCCCGAAAATTTTGAGCAATCTTACCAATATCAAGCGTCAACAGAAAATATTAATGATGCTGGTTTTATTGTTTTTGCTGTTTCTCATGGTGATATGGTTAGGATACTTGGCGCTAAGTATAGTGAATTAAAGCAAGACGAACATGGGAATGGTTTTTGGGAAACGATCACTAATCCTGATATCAGAGAGGCTATTCTTTATAAGAGTGAAGTTAATGAAATAATTTCAAAAGCATTCGAATATTATTCAACCATTTAACTCACTGCCTTTTAACAGCATCAAAGCAAAATAGCTTATTAGGCTCAAAAGTCGCGTCAGGGCGTTGTGGCCAGGGTATCAAACCGTACCGGGAGAAATGGGTTGTAACTGACTGAGTGCTTTAGAAAAAATTGAGTCCGGCGGTCAACTTCGCAATGGAATGCGTTGTTGTGGAAAATAAAATGATTATTGGAGATCCTTATCAAATTGCTATCCATATTGAGCAAATCGATGTCCTTTGTTCACCGAGTGGAATGTTTAATTTTATAATTAATGACACATTAATTCCAGGGACGGGAGTAACAATGGATCTATACATGGTGATATCTGAGCTAAAAGAGAGCCTTGAAGATGGAATGTGCAGGAACTTACGAGATGTTGGGAATATTCCATTGTCTGATTTAGATTTTTCTGAGGGAGAACCGGAGAACTTTATCTCATTATCCTCTGAATTATCAGATTATGGCTTTATTTTTTGGTTGGGTTTTGATGGCGATGAAGATCGTCTTATTTATACAACAAATTATGAAAAAACATTCCAAGAAGAGCGATATCCTAGAGGGACAATAGAAAAATTAATTAGAAACTTACCGTTGGCAGAGGATTTAGTGATGAAAAAAACAGGAGCATTTATTAATACTGAACTGAAATCATAAAGGGCTGTTGCGGATAATAATGCCCTTAGCATGGGAGGTCTGTTTGGTCCCGAAGGCGCGGGTTCACTGGCTCAAAAAATGGCTCAATCCGGGGCAACACCCGAAGAAATCAACGCTGCTTTGACTCACTACCTAAAAGGGCAAGTCCCTGCTGGTCAGGACCCGGCAAAAGGTCTGATTATTGCGTGGGGTAACTTCTTTGGTGTTCCGTTGGATGTCGTATTATCAAATGAGCAGATGACGCCACAGAAAGCGGCGGAAATTGTTGCCGGAGGGATACCTGCCAGTGAAGCAAAGCTGATACAGTTTGCAGCAGCAAAGGCATATCTGTCTTTAAGTAAGTATCGGTCAACAGAAGTAATTGAGGGGAAAGGAAGTTCTCTGACTGATAAGAGTATTACTGGAAATAAGACGACAACTCCTTCTGAAAAATTAGAGTGGAATTCATGGCAACATTATCAAAAAACTACTGTTGATGGACGGCAATACGCCAAAATTGGTGATCGTCTTTACTCACAACATGCTGTGGATAGAATGCAACCTTCTGGTCTTGGTTCACCAGCAGGAACAACCGGACCTGGTAGAAATGTGACGCCCAACATTGTAGATCATGTAATTAAAACTGGTACTCCACAAAACAGTGTTGTTAATGGTGTACCCGGACAACATATTGGAATGGTGATGTTGGTGTCGTGACTGAAAAAAATGGTAATGTAATTGTTACGATCCTTCGTAGGAGTGTGAAATGAATGATTGGATCTACCCTGAAGTAATTGAGTGTCTGAAAGGAGCTTGTAGGAGCTTTCTTGAAGGAAAGATAACAATACAGGATATTCAGTCAGAGATTTATAAAGCAGAAAATCAAATAGTTGCACTTGAAGAAAAGTGGCTTCGCACAATTTTATTCGATGCAGAGAATGAGATAGAGCTATTGATCTATACAGTCGATGAAAAAAGGCTAGATGAATCAGTAACATCTATAATCAAAAATATTTTAACCAATATAGGATAATTTCAAGTAATTTCCTGCCTCTTGAGCGGACATCTAGTTTAAGAGGCAAGATTTCTTCTGAAATTGTTTGAACGACTATTTCACTTTATAGCTTTCAGCATCAACCCACCGGAATAGAACTCAATTCAGTTAATAGCCACATAGGGAAATACTCAGCTCTTAGGCACTGCCTTTTAACAGCGTCAAGTAAAGTTACTTATCGGTCTAAAAGTCGCGTCGGGGCGTTGTGGGTCGAGCATCAAACCACATTGGGAGAAATGGGTTGTAACAAACTGAGTTTATTAGAAAAAATCAGGTTCGGCGTCAGACTTCACGACAGAGAAAGTTGTTGTAGACAACAACCACCTCAGCGTGGAGAAGAACCAATCGCGCAGTGAGGAACTGGTTAATTGTCAGGGGGATACCCGTTGCCGTTCTGCCGTCAGGGATAAATATCGGCAGGAATATGACAAGGTTCAGGAGCGGATAGCAACGTGTTCAGGGGCTGACCAGTGCGTTGCCGTTGCCAAAGAGCTGCGGGCATTGCAAGGTGACTACAGTGCCCGGATAGGCGAGATTCAGGAAAAAGCCAGAATGCAGGGGCTGGATTCCCTCACGCCGGCAGAAGTGCGGGAATGGGCAGATTTACGCGGTGCGATGTCGAATATTGATGCATCACGGAATTTAGTACTCCATCGTGCCCAAGTCACCGGCGGCTCAGAAGAAACCACCCAGGAAATCGTGAAGATTATGGGGCAGACGGGAATTGCGGCGTCTGCGGGAGTGGCTGGAGGGATCAGTAAAGCAGGGGCAAAAGGAGTCAAGGGAAGTGCTGTACCAGTACCTAATCCAGTGACAGCAAATAATGGGTTAGTTTATAAATCAAACAGTAAACACACTCTGGGAGGAAATGGAAATAGGCCAAGTGCTGGCCTTGAACCGCAAAATTCTCTCAATTTATTTGAAAAGTCAATACCAACAAAAGATCCTAAAGTTAGATTAGCGATAGACGAAAAAGGTAATATTCATAGATTTTTTAATGAGAGAAAAGATGGTTCAGGTTCATTTCATTGGAGTGGAAGCACTGGTGATGGTAAAAATGCTCTGGGTCATAATGAGCTTCGGAAGTTTAACAGTGAAATAAAGCAACTAGGGGGTAAAAAATGATCTACGGACTTCCTTATGAATTTGCTGTTGCTTATGAAGTTTGTGAATTGTCAGAAGATAGCTATTGGCAATATGGAATATTTAATTTTGTCATAGATGATGTGATTGTTCCTGCCATCGGTTCAAACTACACACTTCATATGGCGATAAACCATCTAAAAGACAGCTTAGTGGAGTTTCCATCATGCAAGAAAATTGATACCTCCTTGTTTAGTCAGAACAAAGAAATTATGGAATTTATTGCTCATTCACATAATATTCTTTTGGATACAGATGATGATGATTTAGAGTTTCCAGAAATGGAGCAACAAGGAATAGATTTAACTCCTGTAGAATTTACAGATATTGGATTCTATATTTTTTACTATATTACAAATAATAGCGAAGATGAATTTATCATTTATACCTGTGATAGAGGATTGACTGTTACGATAAAACGTTTTGAGAAAAATACTGTCAAAAATGTTATCGAACAACTACCAGAACTTAAAAAAATCTAATGTATATAAGGAAATCCCAGTCGATGTGAATTGTACCCCAAATGTTAGACAATTGTCCGGCATTTAAAAGGAGCAGTTCATTACATCTGGGAAAAGTGGCTTATCAGGCTGAAAAGTCGCGTCGGGGAGTTGTGGGCCGGGCATCAAACCGTACCGGGAAAAATTGATTGTAACTGACTGAGTACACAGGGAAAATCGGTGTCCGGCGGTCAACTTCGCAATGGAATGCGTTGTTGCGGACAATAATGCTCTTAGCCTACCCAAAGGCATGGCGGATTACGGTCGGTCAGCATCCAGTCTGGCTACCGCGATGTTAAATGAAGGTAAATCCCCTCAAGAGATTTCAGCGGCATTGTCAAAACATGCCAAAGGTGATCACCCGGAAGGACAAGATCCGGTAAGGGGATTGATAACAGCGTGGGGCGCGGGGATGTCCACAGTAGTGGCACCGGTGCTGCTTGCCATCGGGAGCAACGGTAGGCAGTATTTTTGCTGGCGGTCTAATCAGTGGAACGGCCAACATTAGTAATCAGCTTACAAATGGTTCTGTGAACGTGATTGATGCCCTGATAGCCACGGGAACAGGAGCAGTAACGCAAGGCAAAGGGTTTTGGTTTACAGAAGTGGCGAGTATAACGGGGGCTTATGTTAGGGCAAAACTACAGGATAAAGACCCTCTTGCACCAGTAGCGGGGGCAGCTATCGGTAATATAGTTGGTTCGACCGGAAGTAAAATTATTACTGCCGGAAATCAACTGAAACCAATAATATCGAATAAAACATCTAATTTGACAGGAGCTATTTTGGGAGCTGGAGCATCGGAAATAGCCTGCTCGGAAGTTCAGAAACAATTGGAAGCAAGGGAAGGAAAAAGATGAAAGATATTAGGCTTATGATGAAACTAGCTATTTCATTTTTTTTCCTTATAACATTTGCTTTGCTTTTTATTAGACTTGGAGTCGCTGTTATTTTTTTCTTAAGAGATGGACATTTTTATTTTGAATGGGCAAATAATACTTTAGATTCAGTAAGAAGAGGTGGAGCAATAGGATTACCATTAGGAGTGGGAATCTGGATCTTATCCCGTTTGAAAGAAAATCGCGGAAATAAGACGCCTCCATCTGATTGATGTGGTTCAATGATTTTGGTCACCGTCATAGAGGTGATATTCTTACTTCGACAATTCAACAGGTGACATAATGAAAAGAAGTTTCAGCCCCGAGTTTAAATT
>NZ_JONO01000091.1 GCF_000711895.1 Photorhabdus australis DSM 17609 | reverse complement strand
CAAATTCCAGCAGTGTCCCGTGCAGGGCGTTAATCTGTGCTGTCCGGAACCTCACCAGTTGTCTGCGCGAACGGTGCAGAACTAGCACCGACTGCTGCTCTTCGGTTTTTACTGCTATCGCCTTACCGGGTTGCTGTACTGCCATCCAGATAGCACGGGCATCCATCACGTCGTTCTTGTTACCCATGACGAACGCCTTTACAAACCGCCCCTGCATCAGCCGGACTTTATGGCTCAGCTTTTCCAGTTCGCGCGCCCAGTACTGAGAGCCTCCGCAGGCTTCCATACCAATCAGGCAGGGCTCCCGGTTACTGAAGAACGCAAGAAAATCCTTGCTGCGAAGCTGCTTATCCACCACTTCACCTGTGTACTCATTGATGAAGTGAACCTGAATCAGATGTTTTGCGATATCAACGCCAATCGGTGTATATTTCATTTTGTGGAGTCTCCAGTCTGAGGGAGCATATGCATCCCGTATTGGGCACTATGATGCCGGAAATCTGTGAGGCTCCACATCTCACTGTTCATCTTTTGTGCACCCAGTCAATGTTAGGTGGGATGCGTTCATGACATTTCCTTAAATAAGACAATACTATTTCATAATCAATATATTTGACTTATTGTGAAAATCACCTGAAACTCATGCCAATCAAAGTCTAGTTTAGAAAAACAATAATGCATTGTTCTTATTCCTTACAAGGTTAACTATTTTTGTATAATTGTCAGCAATAAGTAATTAAATATTTTATAACCTAAAATATCCAAACTATTTATATTTAACATGTGGAAATTATTTTTCTCTCACGAGAATGATTCACTTTATCGCCATTCACTTTCTTATTGTCTATTTAAATAATACTCAGAAAATAAATTCATTCAGCTTATTAATAACGCTTCGAACTTGAACCGCATTTAAACTAATCATTTGCTCCAATACCGAAAGTTACCCGCAATGCCTTTTATTACCTTGTGGTTATGGTTATCATAACGTGAATTAACATAAGGTATTGCAATGAAAAAATTGATCATTTTATTAACTGGGACTGTTTTATTATCCGGGTGCGCTCCTTCTGAGAGAACTTTAAGGAATTTGGCTTTAATTAACGAAAAGCAAGCGGCTACAACCAGCGAACAAAAATACAACTATTTAATGGAAGTATCAAAAGGACAAACTTATACCTCCAGGTACTCATACATAGAACCCGAGACTTTTGAAAGCATCAGAGGTAGATACTTTGAAGAATCGGGGCTAACGGAAGAGCCAGAAATTGTCAAAAGAGACTTAATTTACAAATGCTTTGATCAAAACACCTCAACTGATGAAGATTTTGAGTGTGTGTATAATTTTTATTCAAAAGAGATAGATATAGAAAAAGCCGCTATAAACGCAGAGAATCAAGAGGCCAGATTACACCAAATCAGAATGGAAGACGCCCAAAATATAGCCAAAAGAATATATGAAGAAGGCGGGGCAGAATTCACAGAAGTAAATATAGGTAGATTCTGTCGTGCATCATCTAGAGTGGTTGCAACTGCTTATGCAAGCGTCGCAGATACATATCAACTTTATGATCTCGAAGCCGATAAAGTCATGCTTCTTGGTTTTACAGATAAAGCTTTTACACGACTTAAGAAAAAAGTGAGTTCAGATAAGAGAGGTATTGCCATGGTGTTCAACAATCTTCTAGATCAAAAAATAATTTATGAATCATATTATATGCTTTGTAACTCAAACCCAGAGTCATATATTCTTAATTATAAGAAAATATTTCGTTGATTATATAAGCCCTCACTCTGAGGGCTTTTTCTCTGGCCGGGGTATTTTATGCATGATTACCACCCATTGATAAGCCACAAAAATATATTTATAAAATCTAATGAATTACTTGTCATCTAATCTTATCGTTTTGTGCGGTGTTAAAGTGAGAAGACTCAATGTAACTTGCTGATAACATGCTGTTTATGAAGGAAATATGAGGTTGGCAGAAGCGATTTATTTAGAACTTTATAGAACAAAACGCATGGGCTTCAGTGACACTTACCTTCGTTGCTATGTGTTGCATGATGATGAAGCGAGTCAACATATCCATATCATTGATAAGTTGATTATATTTTTCAACCTTGCCATCAATAATATCTGACCTATAGTTTTTTTTCTTATAGAAATAACGTAATTATTTTATTTTTAAGTAAAATATCCAATATTAATGCCATATTTATAAAGCCAGAAACCATTGTTCATGGTTTAAAGAATAAACATATTTTTCATATTTCTCGATATCAAACCAATTTAAACAGCAATATTCATCCACCAGCATTGTTTAAAAACCATCCTAAAATGTTCAGTTGATACAGATTAACATATGGAACCTATCCACTACGCTCTTTTACTTACCGAATTTTCCGATCAGCACATTTTCACCTAGCTCCAACATATCCATATAGTCGGCATACCATTGCAGCATTTCCCTGCGACCATCCAAATATTGGGCGTGATTGTATGTTCCTCTGATACTGTTCTTATCAACATGTGCAAGCTGTGTTTCAATCCATGCAGTGTTATAGCCCTGTTCATGCAAAATTGTACTCATGGTATGGCGGAATCCGTGGCCTGTTGCCCTTCCATCATAACCTATACGTTTAAGAACCTGATTAATGGCGGCTTCACTCATTGGCTTACTTGCATCATTCCTACCATGAAAAGCAAAGTTAAATCGGCCTGTGATCGCTTCTAACTCTCTCAGCAAAGCCAAAGCTTGCTCAGAAAGCGGAACAATATGAGGCCGACGCATTTTCATGCGCTCTTGAGGGATTTCCCAAATTGTTTTATCAAAATCAATTTCTGTCCAAGTAGAAGCGCGCAATTCTATGGTTCTCAATCCTGTAAGCAAAAGTAATTTGGTCGCGATTTGAGTAATTTTACTTCCGCTGTAGAAGGACAATGCTTGTAAGAATGCGGGTAATTCATCAACATTCAAATGTGGGAAATGCTTGGCTTTCGGTGTTGCTAATGCGCCAGTCAGTTCAGCCGCAGGATTATATTCTGCTCTTCCCGTGACAATTGCGTATCTGAAAACTTGATTACATGCCTGTCTGATCTTTTTCAACTTATCGAGAACGCCGCGCTGTTCCATTTTACGCAGGACGGTGAGCATGTCTAAGAGGTTGATATCGGTGATGGCGTGTTTGCCAATGAAAGGAAAAATATCTTTTGTGAAGCCTTCTAAAAGGTCTTCTGCATATCCCTTTGACCAGTTAGGGAGCTTGTAGGCGTGCCATTCAAGGGCAATTTTCTCAAAGCTATTATTTACGATGAGAGCCTTTTCCCTTTTTTCCTGCCTTTTGACTAGCCCCGGAATCGCCATTTGCCAATATTTTCTTGGCGTCTTCTCTTTTGTTTCTGGCTTCTGCCAAAGTTACGGTGGGATAAGTACCAAATGCCAATCGCTTTTCTTTACCCGCAAAACGATATTTTAACCGCCAACATTTGGAGCCATTCGGGAAAATTTCTAAGTACATGCCCCCACCATCGGAGAGTTTGTACGATTTGTCCCCTACAGGATTCGATATAAAAACATATCATGTTGATTATAAAAATATATGTTTTATTCAATAAATATACATACCCCCAAATGTACCCCCAATTAAAAAATCATTATTGTCTTTCATGTAAGAAATTGAGTTTTAAATAAAAATTAACACTTTTGGTTATCAAGTGTGATTTTTAGCCATAGTCCTTCTAAGTTACATGGCTTTATTACATTTGGGATACAAAATAGATCTATGGTTTTTTCTAATTCTCTTAGTTGACTTGTTAAATTTTTTAACAAGTCAACTAAGAGAAGACAAGCGTAGCGCGTCAGCTAGAAAACGCCCATGTTATAGTCATCAGTAAGTTGATTTCGTCAGCGTATCTAATCAATAGTCTAACTAACTGATTAAATTATCTGTTCCCTATTGCTACGTGTTACATCCTGCGCTAACCTTGTTACACTTAATTGCTGTCATCGACAGCCGCCAATGTTTCCGAGGGATCTGTGAGGAAACGCTTTCGAGTGATCCGCTATTGCTGCCATTGACAGCACTCAGTGCTTCTAAAAGGTCTGTGAAGAAGCGCTTTCGAGCGACCATACCTAAAATTCTCCCTGATCTGAAAAGAGAAGGCCGTCAGATAGCATGAGGCTGATAACCCCGCTTATCCTTTGAGAGTGGGGATCGCGAAATGAAAGCGATGAAGGTGCATTTATACATTTAACTCACTCACGGGTCTTCTATCCCGGAGGAAGCGAGTTCTTCTTATATCCAAGCGTCAGACAGGACAGCTTTACCTGCCTTTCGCTCTAATGAGATTAAGCCACGAGTTTAGCCTCATTTCATTTACGTAAGCTAAAGCACCCGGTTTGCTTGGCTCACACCTTAACTAACTGCTGCCTGAGTTATCAGGCGGTCAGGTAGGCTATTTCTCAATATCAGCATATTGCGACAGTTTTACACTACCACGGGCAACACTTTGCTATGCCATCAGGCATCAGCAAGCACCTGCCCTGCTTCTGTTTACTGACTCCGATGTTCAGGCGTCACTTTTCGCCGGTTTACCGCTGAAAGTGACGCCGCCGCATAAAGGTAACATCCACATTACAGGCGTATGCCTGCTCAACAAATCAGTGTTTCTGTCACTGCTAATTAAGATTAAAAAAACCATCAAAAAGGAGAACTTGACGATACCGAGGCTGGCTTTGGCCAGAGGGGATAACCTGCCTACGCAGGCGGCAGTACAGCGTACTCAAACCGATACCCCGCAATACCTCAACAGCGTTCACTCTGGCGCACAGGTATCGTTCAAGGGCAAAGCAGATAACCCCTGTTTTGTTAGAACTGTCGCGCGCCAGAGATTTAATGTTATCAGGTGAAAAATAAGGAGTGATATGAGTCGATTAGTCAGGGAAATGCAGACCTTTGCCCGGCAGGCTGGAGGCAGTCATAAAACCTGTCATGACCGCATTCGGATAGCGAGGCGGCTAGGTGAGTTTTTGTTGAAACTGAATATTCAGGTGAAAAGCCTCAACTATTTAAAGACCAAACACATTGAAAGCTATATCCATACCCGACTATCTCAGGGCATAGCCAAACGCACCCTGCAAAATGAAATGTCGGCGCTCCGCCATATCTTTCTTCTGGCAGGCCGGACGAAGTTAAGTACCTCTCCCCGATTGAGTAATCAGGCATTGGGACTGAGTGGCGCCAGTCGTGCAGGGACAAAACAAGCCATTCCTGATGTGTTTTTTCAGGCAGTTTATCAGAAAGCAGCAAAATACGATGCCGGACTGGCAGTCATCCTCCAACTTACCCGTTTGATGGGACTACGTTCTCAGGAAGCCGTTCAGTGTTGTGCTTCGCTGAAAAGCTGGCAAAAACAGCTTAATCAGCCAGAGCCTAAGCTCCATGTAGTTTTTGGTACTAAAGGCGGCCGCCCCAGACAAACTCGTGTACTGAATGTGGACGCGGTGAAAAAAGCGGTTGATAGAGCCATTGAAATTGCAGAGCAGCGCGGCGGCAGGCTGATTGATAAACCCGATCTCAAACGAGCGATGAACTACTGGCGTGCCCATACCGCTCATCTGGGATTAACCGGCTGTTATGCCCCACATAGTTTGCGCTACGCATGGGCACAGGATGCGCTGAAGTTTTACCAAGAAAGCGATTTTACTCGTCAGGAAGCGAGGGCTTTAGTCTCAATGGATTTAGGTCACGGTGATGGTCGCGGGCGTTATGTTGAACGAGTTTACAGTCAAAAGGAGGATTGAGAAATGGCAGAGACAACCTTAATACGTCTGGCGGATGTCATGAAAAAAGTCGGTTTAAAGAAATCATGGATTTACCATTTGATGCAGCAAGGGGAATTCCCTAAATCTGTCAGTCTGGGAGCTCGCTCAGTAGCATGGGTAGAAAAAGAAATTGATGAATGGATTATCAATAAAATCAACAATCGCGAGGAAACACAAGGATGAGTCTGAATGAGGCTTTTAACCTTAATTATAAGTTGATAATCAGTAAATTGCTGAGGTATAGTTCACGCGCTGCGGCAAAATCCGCAGCCGGAGTTAGCGTTCCGATTAACATGATGGCAGCATTACACGCCTGTTTTAGGCTATCCAATGCTGGTGCTTTTGTACACCTGTTGTCTATGGTGGCTCAGGCAGGGGCTTCGAAAGAAGCGCCGGTTTCCATTGTGTCCGGTAACGCTAACCCTGTCTGGGCTGCCACCCTCGAGGTTAGCGTCTCTGGTGGTAGCGATAGTTCGCACACAATGGAGGCTGCCTTATGGCTATACCCCCTCTTAACCTCTACTTATCATCCCAAAACTGGCTATCTTATCTACAATGTCAGCTATTCTCTCGTTTTAAGGCTTTTTCTCTGGCAGGGGTGTTTTATGCATGATTACCGCCCTGAAAACTCAGAAGAAGTACTCGACCATTGCCGGGCACTTATCAACAGTATTATTGAACAAAATAATCTCGCATTTAAGGAAATCCTGACTTTCGTTTTATGGGAACGTATTGAACTGCTCAGTAAAATGCTGATTGGAGAAACCACAGAGGAGGAAAGCCATGCCCTCCTTCATTTCTGATATTGTCCGGCAATCCCGCTACCGTTGGCCCGCGATCCTATCTCAGGCAGGCATTGTTGTGCCCGCCAATAACCGTCATGGGCCTTGTCCCATGTGCGGTGGGAAAGACCGGTTCCGATTTGATGATAAAAACGGTAATGGTACATGGATTTGTAATCGGGCTAAATGCGGTCATGGAGATGGACTGGATTTATTGGCAAAATTTAAAGGCTGTCAATTAATTGAGGCGGCAAGGTGGATATCTGAGTTGTCAGAACTCCCGTCAACGGCGCCAGCCAGAAAAAAAGCCTCTGTTATTCAAGTGCCGATTGCTGAACGGGTCAATTCGTTATTAAATCAGTGTATTAAGGGCGCCAGCCCTTATTTAATTCGCAAGAGTTTAGCTGAACGTGTTTTTTTGTTCCCACCGGCTTACTGTCAAAAAACAGGCAATGTGATTTTTCCAGAAAATACACTGGTGTTACCACTGGTTAATATTGCAGGAGGATATTGCGGTGCCCAATTGATTCATCCTGACGGCAGCAAGCGATTATTACCCGGCAGTCAGTTAAAAGGAGCTTTTGCTGTTGTCCATGAACCCGATTCTTATGATGACATTATCATCACAGAAGGTTATGCCACTGGCTTATCACTGGCCGTTATTAGCCGAAACAGTGCAATCTATGCCGCCATTTCCGCTAATAACCTGCTCAATGTAGCAAAAGCACTTAAAGCACAACATCCGCAAGGTGTTTTTATTATCGCAGGGGATAATGATGTTGATGCAGATGAAAAAAACACAGGAAAAATTAAGGCGGAACAGGCCGCGAATGCAATTCAGGGAAAGGTTGCACTGCCACCAACAGACTATCAAGCTGACTGGGATGATTACCGTAAGCAATATGGTGATGAAGCAACCCGAGCAGCCTTTTATCACCAGACCGGTAAAATCACCGATTCCCTTTCTGTGACTCGTCTCCCCACGACCTACAGCACATCATTACCTTTACGCAGAGGTTCTGAGGGCTTTGATACTCATCAGGATTATCTGATAAAAGGTCATTTGCCCAGTAACGCCTTAGCCAGTATTTACGGCCCCAGTGGTTCTTATAAATCTTTTTTGGCGGTGTCATGGGCATGTCATATCGCCACGGGTAAAACATGGGCAGGTAAACGCGTCAATCGGGGAGCGGTGGTTTATGTGGTAGGTGAAGGTGGTCTGGGAGTTCCGCGTCGTATCCGGGCATGGGAAAGCAGCCTGAACGATAACAGCCCGATAGATGCCCTTTACCGTATAGACTGCCCGGTGTTTCCTGCTAGTCAGGAAAGTGCTGAGCAAGTGATTTGTGCAGCGAAAGATGTCGAACAAGAAACCGGATTGCCTGTCCGTCTGATTGTACTGGACACTCTCGCCCGCTGTTTTGGCGGCTCGGACGAAAACACCGCTAAAGATATGGGCGCGTTTATTCAGGGTTGCGACTATATCAAAGCCAAAACAAACGCCACCGTGCTTGTTGTGCACCATTCCGGCAAAGACCAAGATAAAGGCGCAAGAGGCTCCAGCGCTTTTCGAGCCGCACTGGATGCGGAGTTTAATATCCGCCGTGAAAATGATAAAGAGGCGCTGATATTAAGCTGTACCAAAATGAAAGATGCTGATGAACCGCCACAAGTCGCTTATGACTTGCATCCGGTCAGCATTTGTATTGATGAAGACGGCGAAGAGATTACCTCTCTGGTGTTGTCAGATCAGCCCAGACAACCACAGGATGCCGCAGCCGGTGATATGGCACTGGCCCATGTCCGGCGTCTGTCAGGCAATCATCTGGCACTATGGGAATCTATTCGTAACCGAACAGCCCAAAGCGATTCCTGCACAAAATCACAGGTGCGGGATGACTTACGGGCGAAAGGCATTGATGTATCAAAGAAATTCAGCCGCTGGCTGGACAAACTAGAAAATGATGGATTATTGACCGTGTTGGGTGAAGATATCCGTATTAATCAACGCCACTCTAATATGGGGGAATAAATGGTAAATGTGGGGGATATTGTCAAAAATCCAGCAATACCCCCACTTGCCACTTATTAAG
>NZ_JONO01000090.1 GCF_000711895.1 Photorhabdus australis DSM 17609 | reverse complement strand
CTCGTGCTTTATTACGGCATGGCGTGAGTTTGGACATTATTGTCACCAGTACCGGGCTGAGCCGGGATAAAATTGAAGCGTTAAAGCATTAAATTCATCTTCTCTTCTACAGAAAAATGCCGATATTCAAGAGCGGCATTTTTGTTCTTATTATAGGGAGCGAAATGACACCTTAAGAGCGTGGGGAACACGATTGGGGGCGGAAACAAAATGACTTGTTCTGTTTCGTCAAGACCTCAATTTTATTGCAATATTCTTCCCCAGCAATTGGGTTGCCTGTTGAAAGATGACGGGTATAGATGGGATTATGGAAACCATAAACCCATTACTGATTGAAAATATTTACAGTGACCAGGTTAATTGTTTCCAGCCATGTTGTTGTGCTTGAGCTTGCAAATGAGCATCGGCATTGACTGTAATTACCTCATCAGCAAATTGACACATTGGTAGATCATTAATTGAATCACTGTAAAAACGGATAATTTCAGGATAATTATTTTGCTGTTCCAGCCACTGTTTCATTCGTTCTACTTTACCTTCTCGAAAAGTCGCAATACCGTCTATTTGGCCGGTATAACAGCCATTTTCCACCACCATATCAATGCCTAGTGCAGTGTGAATATTTAATTCCGTAGCAATCTTTTTCACAATAAATGAGACAGTGGCTGAGATAATAATGACTGGAATTTGCTGCTGTTGATACTCTGCAATTAGGGTTTTGGCTTGTGGATAAAATCGAGGTCTGATTTTTTCTTTAATAAACTCAACCAACCAAAGATCAACTTGTTTTTGTGGAACTTGGTACAGTGTTTGCAGGCTAAATGCCAGATAACTTCTCATATCCAGTGAACCTGAGTTGTAATCAGCCATCATTTTTTTATCTGCTTCGATAAAACTTGGATCAGTAATGATATCTTTTTCCCATAGAAACTCTGTCCATATAGCGCTGGAATCACCGGAAATTAAGGTGTCATCCAGATCAAATACTGCAAGCAGTTGTGACATGATATCGTGTTCCTCGTGATAAGTAGTAATCAGGACACGCTTTTTTGATTAAAAAGCGTATGATTTATACAGATATTTATAACAAATAAGATGTCATAATGATGATGCAACAACAAGTAACAGATACAGAACGAGGCTGGTGGATTATCAGCGATGAGAATCGTATTTGGCTCCCTCAAGGTGAATTACCTTTTGGAATAGCTGCTCAATGGTCACTGCAAGGAAAAATAGCATTACCTATCGGCGAGTGGCAGGGTGAGAAAGTTTGGCTTATTCGTCAGAAAATGAATTCACATATGGTTTCCTTACGGCACATTGTTTCAAGTGATCGCGGCTTGTTTCAATTAGCTGGGCGGGGCATTCAATTGGCGGAATTTTATCGCTCTCATCAATATTGTGGTTATTGCGGTAATAAAATGCACCATAGTGTCAGTGAATGGGCTTGTCTGTGTAACTATTGCCATGAACGTTATTATCCGCAGATTGCGCCTTGTGTTATCGTCGGTATTCGTCGCGATGATCAGATCTTATTGGCTCAACATCAGCGCCATCGTGATGGCATACATACAGTGCTTGCAGGATTTGTTGAGGTAGGTGAAACGCTGGAAGAAGCTGTGGCCCGCGAAGTCATGGAAGAGAGTAATATTAAAATTCGCAACTTACGTTATGTCGCTTCTCAACCGTGGCCTTTCCCTCATTCATTGATGATGGCGTTTCTGGCTGATTATGACAGCGGTGAAATTTGTCATGATCCGAAAGAATTGATTAGTGCAGATTGGTATCACTATGACCAACTGCCACTGATTCCACCACCCAATACTATTGCCCGTCGGTTGATTGAAGATACGATTGTTCTATGCCGAAATGCTTAATACATGGTTTGGTGTGATTCAACGGGAGAGATTTATTTGCCATGTTACAATGATGCCCTAATCATTGCAGTCAGATAATATTGCGGCCAATAAATAAATGGAGCCTGTCATGAATGAGTTGAAAAACGACCGCTATTTGCGAGCCTTACTACGCCAACCCGTTGATGCTACACCTGTATGGATGATGCGTCAGGCTGGCCGCTACTTGCCTGAGTATAAAGTTACTCGTGCTGAAGCCGGTGATTTTATTTCTTTATGTAAAAACACTGAACTTGCTTGCGAAGTCACTTTGCAACCTTTGCGACGTTATCCGCTAGATGCGGCGATTCTCTTCTCTGATATTCTCACTATTCCTGATGCAATGGGGTTAGGACTCTATTTCGAGGTAGGTGAAGGCCCGCGTTTTAAATCTCCTGTTTTAAGTCGCGCTGATGTGGCAAAACTACCCATTCCTGATCCTGAAATGGAGTTGAGCTATGTGATGGACGCAGTGCGTGCGATCCGTAAGGCACTGGCTGGTCAGGTTCCTTTGATTGGATTCTCTGGTAGTCCGTGGACGTTGGCGACTTATATGGTGGAAGGGGGCAGTAGTAAGGTATTCACTAAAATTAAAAAAATGATGTATGCCGAACCGGCCGTAATGCATCAATTGCTAGATAAACTGGCAGATAGTGTCATCCTTTACCTTAACGCCCAAATTAAAGCCGGCGCTCAGTCTGTGATGATTTTCGATACTTGGGGGGGAGTGTTGACTGGTCGGGATTATCGCGAGTTTTCCTTACGTTATATGTATCAAATTGTTGATGGTCTGATCCGTGAAAATGAAGGTCGTCGTGTACCGGTAACACTGTTTACCAAAGGTGGCGGGCAATGGCTGGAAGCAATGGCTGAAACCGGTTGTGATGCTCTTGGTTTGGATTGGGCGACAGATATTGCTGAGGCACGTCGTCGTGTGGGAAATAAAGTGGCCTTGCAGGGCAATATGGATCCATCTATGTTATATGCTTCCCCAGAACGGATTGAACAGGAAGTCTCAGCAATTTTGCAAAGTTTTGGTGAGGGTTCTGGTCATGTTTTTAACCTTGGTCATGGTATCCATCAGGATGTACTGCCGGAACACGCTGGTGTATTTGTTGACGCGGTACATAAACTTTCAGCTAAATATCATCAGTAAAAAAATATGATCAACACAAAAGCATTACTTCAGGAACAAATAGAAAAGGCTCAGCAGGTTATCTGTTATGATGATTTTTCCTCACCAAAACTGATTGCTGGTGCTGATGTGGGCTTTGAACAGCAGGGAATAATTACCCGCGCAGCGATAGTTGTTCTCTCTTACCCTGACCTTGAGCTGGTGGAATATCAGATAGCCCGGATTGAAACGACGCTGCCTTATATTCCAGGTTTACTCTCTTTCCGTGAATATCCTGCATTGATGGCTGCCTGGCAGTTGCTGAAACACACACCTGATCTGGTGATGGTGGACGGTCATGGTATTGCTCATCCGCGCCGTTTAGGTGTTGCTAGCCACTTTGGTTTACTGACGAATGTTCCGACAATCGGTGTGGCAAAACGTCGTTTATGTGGTGAAAGTGAACCATTGGGTGAACAGCCTGGCAGTTGTCAGCCTTTGATTGATAAAGAGGAACAGATTGGTTGGGTATGGCGAAGTAAAAAACGTTGTAATCCATTGTATATTTCCACAGGACATAAAATCAGTCTTGATAGCGCGTTGCTATGGGTGGAGCGTTGTGTGAAAGGTTATCGGTTGCCGGAAACAACCCGCTGGGCGGATGGTATAGCCTCAAATAGAGCATTTTTTAAACAAATAATGCAGAAAAATCCTTAAATTGGGTGTAAACGTGTGGATATTCTTGAATTTCAGGTAAACTGCGAAGCACATTATGCATAATGAGTAAGAACTAATGTTACGAAACCCGATACATTTACGGCTGGAAAAACTTGAAAGTTGGCAGCATTTGACCTTTATGGCGAGTTTATGCGAACGGATGTATCCAAATTATCAGATGTTCTGTTGTCAAACTGGGTTTGCAGAACCTATTTTTTATCGCTGTATTTTGGATTTGGTGTGGGAAATATTAGTTGTAAAAGATGCTAAGGTTAATTTTGATAATCAGCTGGAAAAGTTAGAGCAGGTTATTCCATCAGCAGACAATTACGATATTTACGGTGTATACCCGGCAATTGATGCGTGTATTGCATTAGGGGAGATTATCCATTCCCGTCTGAGTGGTGAAACATTGATGCATGCAATTGCAGTGAGTGAAATTTCAATTCGTACTGTTGCTATGCTTGAAATGACTCAGGCCGGGAAAGAAATGACCGATGAAGAATTAAAAGAATTACCAGCCATTGAGGAAGAGTGGGATATTCAATGGGAGATTTATCGCTTATTAGCCGGCTGTGAAGAGCGGGATATTGAGTTGATTAAAGGATTGAAAGCTGACCTCCGGGAGTCAGCAATTAGCAACATTGGTATAAATTTAACGCAGTAGAGTGAAAAAACGTGATTTAATGCTTTAAATGCCATGTTCAAAGGCTTCACTTTTGCCCCCACTCTGTTCTACATTTGGGGGGGTGAAAAGAAGTGGCTATCGGTGCGTGTATGCAGGGGTGCTGTCATTCGGCATATCCGTCGCACTCGATGCTTTGCAAACGATAAACACACTGTAAGGATAATCTATGAATAAGACTGAATTAGTTGATGCAATCGCAGAAAGTACAGACCTGACTAAAGCTCAGGCAAAAGCTGCTTTGGAATCAACTTTGAATGCAATCACCGAATCCCTGAAAGCGGGTGATTCAGTACAGCTGGTTGGTTTTGGTACTTTCAAAGTTAACCACCGTGCAGAGCGTACTGGTCGTAACCCTCAAACCGGTAAAGAAATTACAATCGCGGCTGCAAATGTACCTGCTTTCTCTGCTGGTAAAGCGCTGAAAGACGCAGTTAAATAATTTCGTTGCAAAAAAGAAAAAATAGAAGGGGTGTTAATCCCCTTTTGTTGGTTCGTCAGGGGCTGATGACACTAGGATTCGTCTTCGCGCTCAGCGCCTGTACCAATCAACCTAAAGCACCTCTTTTCAGTGCAAGTGGATTCATCGCAGATGATGGTGTTGTTCGCTTGTGGCGCCTCAACGATCAAAATAATAAACCTCTGGTTCTGATGAGTGTTTATAGTCCTTACCGTAATGAAAATACTATCGTCACTTTTTACGAATATAAGCAGGGATATTTGCGCCAAATTCGCCGTGAAATTCTGAATGATGAAAATCCACTGGCTGAACAACTTCGTTTGGATAAATCCGGCGATGTGATTTTTATGCAGAAGCAATTAAAAACACGGCGTGAACGACTTTCCAATGATGATATTGTTCGTATGCGGTTTGACGCCAAACGTGCTCTTGAATTAAGTGATGCACTGATAGTAGGCAATGTGCGTTTGATGCAAGGTCACTGGAATAACGGCAAGGTCACTACTTGCACGGGTGAAACGATTTCCGTTGAGTTTGAGCCTTATGCGAAGTCATGGCTTGAACAGCGCGAAAAAAATAGTTATGGCCAATTAACAATTGCCTGGTTGGAAGCTTCTGCAGGTCGTGAATTATTGTTGGTAGCAAATGATGATTTTTGCCGTTGGGAACCGACGAAGGACAGCCTTTGACCCCCGTCAGTCTTGTGATTACTTCAGCCGATTAATGGCACGATAGCCAATATCTTTGCGGTAAAAGCAGCCATTCCATGTAATCTGCTCTGCTTGCTGATAAGCATTTTTCTGCGCATCAGCAATGGTTTCTCCTAATGCTGTAATACATAGAACACGCCCACCTGCGGTAATAACATTATTATCCTGCAATGCTGTGCCGGCATGGAAAACTTTGTTGCTTTCATTTTCTTGTTGAGGCAAGCCATGAATAATATCACCTTTGTGATAATCAGCGGGATACCTGTTTGCAGCCAGCACTACGCCCAGAGCAGGGCGTTTGTCCCAATCAGACGTTTTACCAGCAAGCTCACCTTTTGCACCAGCCAGACAAAGTTCAATCAGATCGGAATGCATACGCATCATAATCGGTTGGGTTTCCGGATCACCAAAGCGGCAGTTAAACTCAATCACTTTTGGTTCTCCATCCTGATTGATCATTAGCCCAGCATAAAGAAAGCCCGTATAGATGTGACCTTCAGCAGCCATACCATCAACGGTAGGATAAATAACCTCTTTCATAATACGCTGGTGGATCTCATCGGTGACGACCGGTGCCGGCGAATAGGCTCCCATTCCGCCAGTATTTGGGCCGGTATCACCGTCACCTACGCGTTTATGATCTTGGCTGGTTGCCATAGGAATGACATTCTTGCCATCGACCATAACGATAAAACTCGCTTCCTCACCCGTTAAAAACTCTTCAATAACAATTCGGTGGCCGGCATCACCAAATACATTTCCGGCTAGCATATCTTTTATTGCGGACTGGGCTTCTTCCCGTGTCATAGCCACAATCACACCTTTGCCTGCGGCGAGTCCATCGGCTTTTATGACAATGGGAACGCCGACTTTATCCAAATAGGTGAGGGCAGGTTCGATCGCTGTAAAATTCTGATAAGCCGCCGTCGGGATCTTATGGCGCGCCAGAAAATCTTTGGTAAATGCTTTTGAACCTTCTAACTGAGCGGCTGCCTGAGTTGGGCCAAAGATAGTCAGTCCCGCTTTTTGGAATATATCGACAATACCCATTACCAGTGGTGCTTCAGGGCCAACAATAGTCAGCCCGATATCATGGCTTTGTGCAAATGCCAACAAACCGTCGATATCTGTTGCTGAGATATCAATATTTTCCAGATGACTTTCCAGCGCCGTCCCTGCATTTCCCGGAGCAACATAGACCTTATCAGCTAAATGAGATTGTGCTGCTTTCCATGCCAGAGCATGTTCGCGTCCACCGCTACCAATAATTAAAATATTCATTAAGTTAACTCCTGTTATTGATTAGTGGCGGAAATGGCGCATACCAGTGAAGATCATGGCAATGCCGTGTTCATCAGCTGCTGTGATTACTTCGTCATCGCGGATTGAACCACCAGGTTGGATTACACAGCTCACGCCGACAGCGGCAGCGGCATCAATACCATCGCGGAATGGGAAGAATGCGTCAGATGCCATCGCGCATCCCTGAACTTCCAAGCCTTCATCAGCTGCTTTAATCCCGGCAATTTTTGCAGAATAGACACGGCTCATCTGGCCGGCGCCAATTCCGATGGTCATATCATTTTTTGCGTAAACAATTGCGTTGGATTTAACAAATTTAGCGACTTTCCAGCAAAACAGAGCATCTTTCATTTCTTGCTCGGTTGGCTGACGTTTGGAAACTACACGCAAGTTATTAGCTGTTACCATACCAAGATCACGATCTTGTACAAGCAGACCACCATTAACACGTTTGAAATCAAGGCCAGCAATACGGGTTTCCCATTTACCAGATATCAGAACACGGACGTTTTGCTTGGTAGCCAGTATTGGTAATGCCTCGTCGTTTATTGAGGGAGCAATAATCACCTCGACAAATTGGCGGTCGATAATAGTTTGTGCGGTTTTAGTATCAATTTCACGGTTAAAAGCAATAATGCCACCAAAAGCGGAAGTTGGATCTGTTTTGAATGCGCGATCATAGGCTTCGTGAATATCTTTACCAATTGCTACGCCACATGGATTAGCATGTTTAACAATCACACATGCTGGCTCTACGAATTCCTTAACACATTCCAGAGCTGCATCTGTATCTGCAATATTGTTATAAGAAAGTGCTTTGCCTTGTAATTGAGTTGCTGTTGCAATAGATGCCTCAGAAAGATTCCCTTCTATATAAAAAGCTGCATCTTGGTGACTATTTTCGCCGTAACGCATATCCTGCTTTTTAATCAAATTCAAATTCAGAGTACGGGGGAAACGTCCCGATGGTTGAGTAATATCACTATAATAAGCAGGAACCAGTTTGCCAAAATAGTTAGCAATCATGCTGTCATAAGCCGCAGTGTGTTCAAATGCTTTGATTGCTAAATCGAAACGGGTTGATTGTGTTAGTGAATCCTGATTGTTATCCATCTCTTCAATGATTTTTTCATAATCATTGCTATTAACTACAATTGCTACATCTTTATGATTCTTAGCCGCAGAGCGAACCATAGTTGGACCGCCAATATCAATGTTTTCGACAGCATCTGCCAAAGTACAATTTGGTTTAGTAACGGTCTGAGCAAATGGATATAGATTCACAACTACCATATCGATTGGTGAAATTTGATGTTGTGTCATGATTTCATCATCTTGCCCGCGGCGACCAAGGATTCCGCCGTGTACTTTAGGATGCAATGTCTTAACGCGGCCATCCATCATTTCAGGAAAGCCAGTGTAATCTGAAACTTCAGTAACCTTCAGACCTGATTCAGCAAGTAAATAGGCTGTACCACCAGTAGAGAGTAATTCAACACCGCGTTCAGATAAGGCTTTCGCAAATTCAACAATCCCTGATTTGTCGGAAACACTCAACAGGGCACGGCGGATTGGACGAAGCTGTTGCATTGGTTTGATCCCTTGGATTTTGTGAGGCAGTAACATGTTATTGGGAAGAACCCACTTCAGGACATAAAAAATGAGCACTGCAATAACATTTCAGAACAGTCGGATAAAATCACGTGATGATTTTATTCCTCAGATTGTAACGAAAACGTTTGCGTGATGCTCGATAAATTTTCATTCAATTATCTATTTGTGGATAAATCTGTTGATAAATGAGTATAAGGTGGTGTTTTGCTGTGGGATTAATCAAACGATCAATTTTATTAAAAATAATTATTGCCAGCGCCGAAGAAGGCCCTATAATGCGCCACCACTGACCGACACAACGTGGATAAACCGGGTGAGGTCAGGCAGGGAAAAGGCAATAAGCGCTTGACTCTGCGGGCGAAAAGCGTAGTATACGCAGCCCGGCTGACGGAGAATGATAATTTTTATGTTGGCCCGCTCTTTAACAATTAATCAGACAATCTGTGTGGGCACTCACAAGACCGTATCACAAAAAAATACGTTTTAAAGTCTTGAAGAGTGAAGCGCAGTTAATTCATAACGAACTAACGGTGAGATTCTTTGAGCCTCAAACTTTGAATTGAAGAGTTTGATCATGGCTCAGATTGAACGCTGGCGGCAG
>NZ_JONO01000089.1 GCF_000711895.1 Photorhabdus australis DSM 17609 | reverse complement strand
TGGTGATGGATTTGTATTCACGTCGTGTCGTCGGTTGGGCGATGTCATCAACGGCAGACGCAGAGCTGGTTTGTCGGGCATTGCGTCATGCACTGGAGATACGCAGGCCGAAAAAGCGAGTGGTATTTCATTCCGATCAGGGAAGTCAATACAGCAGTAAGCGTTACCGGCAGTGATTATGGAGAGAAGGGGTCATACAGAGTATGAGCTGACGCGGAAACTGTTGGGATAATGCCCCCATGGAACGGTTGTTCAGAAGTCTGAAGAGTGAATGGATACCGGAAGGGGGCTATCCCGGTAAAGACCTTATGCCGAGGAATGCGAATGTTATGGCAGACACTCAAACGGGGGGAATCAATAAAAGCAATGCCAGTGGGTTTTCCTTTTAATTGAGTCAGATGTTCCTCCCCGGAGCTGTTTCGGTGTGCACCGAAACATTGCTCTTGGGAACAGGCTTCATGTCAATTTCTTATCCAGAATTCGGGTTAATTAGAGCTACAAATTATATTGGTTATTGGGCTTTAATTATTTGACTGATAGATAATTGTTTTCGATATTATCAAAGGAAAAAAGGGCTTGGCTGGAATAGTTTCTCTACTTCGGGAACAAATTTCTTATCTGTAATAAACATAATAACATGATCTCCTTGCTCGATAACATTGTAATCATTAGCAATAATCACTTCATCACCGCGAGCTATTGCTCCAATTGTGGTACCTGGTGGTAATTTTATATCACCTATAGCTCGACCAACAACTTTTGAGGTTTTTTCATCTCCATGAGCAATCGCTTCAATAGCTTCAGCTACTCCTCGGCGTAATGAAGAAACGCTGACAATATCTGCTTTACGAACATGACCTAGCAGAGCTGAAATAGTTGCTTGTTGTGGAGAGATTGCAATATCAATAACACCGCCTTGTACCAAGTCGACATATGCACTACGCTGAATGAGAACCATAGCCTTTTTAGCTCCCATGCGTTTGGCAAGCATTGCAGACATGATGTTTGCCTCGTCATCGTTGGTTAGAGCAATAAATACATCTACCTGCTCTATATGCTCTTCGGCCAGTAACTCTTGATCCGATGCATCGCCATAAAAAACAATAGTGTTATGTAATAATTCGGCTAGTTCTATAGCTCTTTGCTGATTTCGTTCAATTAATTTAACCTTGTAACCTTTTTCAAGACGTTGTGCAAGTCCGGCACCTACATTACCACCACCAACGATCATAATACGTTTGTAGGGTTTTTCTAAGCGTTGCAGTTCACTCATTACAGCACGAATGTGTTGTGATGCAGCAACAAAGAAAACTTCATCACCAGCTTCAATAATTGTGGAACCTTGCGGTCTTATCGGTCGATCTTGACGAAATATTGCAGCAACTCTGGTATCAATGTGTGGCATGTGTTCCCGGAGTGAAGAAAGTGCATTTCCTACAAGTGAGCCACCGTAATAAGCTTTTACTGCAACAATACTTACCCGGCCTTCGGCAAAGTTAACAACTTGTAAAGCACCAGGATATTGAATTAGTTTGTAAATATAATCTATGACAAGTTGTTCTGGCGAGATAAGGTAATCAATAGGAATATCATCAGGGAGAAACAGATTTTCTGCTTCTCGGATATATTCTGCTGCACGTATTCGTGCAACTTTATTCGGCGTATTAAATAAAGAATATGCAATTTGGCATGCAATCATGTTAGTTTCGTCAGAATTAGTTACAGCAACTAACATATCTGCATCTTCAGCACCAGCTTCTCTTAATACTCTGGGATGAGAACCATGACCATTGACTACTCTGAGGTCGAATTTATCTTGTAGTTGATGCAGGCGGTCGGGGTCAGTATCGACGATAGTGATATCGTTATTCTCACCTACCAAATTTTCAGCTAATGTACCACCAACTTGGCCAGCACCGAGAATAATTATTTTCATAGTGTTCTCTAATTTATTAGAAACGGATAATTATCTCTATAAGTTATAGAGATATATCACCGTTTAATTAATCGAGCATAAAAAAAACCATCACCGCCAGTTAACTCAGGTATTATTTGCTTT
This sequence comes from Photorhabdus australis DSM 17609, assembly GCF_000711895.1. Lineage (GTDB taxonomy): Bacteria > Pseudomonadota > Gammaproteobacteria > Enterobacterales > Enterobacteriaceae > Photorhabdus > Photorhabdus australis. The sequence continues at coordinate 7,276 of NZ_JONO01000089.1, read as the reverse complement.
CCTCGGGCTTCTCTTGTTTCTGGTTCTGATAACTCTGCATCTGGATGGCGTTTTAAAAAGGCATTGATTTGTTGACTATTTTCATCCGGTAAAATAGAACAGGTTGCATATACCAGTGTTCCACCTTTCTTTAAATATGGCCAGATTGCATCAATAATCTCAGATTGTAATTGAACTAACTGAGCGATATCTTCTTCGCGACGTAGCCATTTGATATCAGGGTGGCGGCGGATTACTCCTGTTGCTGAACAAGGAGCATCTAGTAGAATACGATCGAATTGCTGATCTTCTACCCAATACTCAGGATAGCGCCCATCACCGATTTTTACTGTGGCGTGGCAATTAAGGCGTTGGAGATTTTCTTCTACCCTCTTGATCCTTTGTTCATCAATATCTACAGCTAATACTTGAGATTCTGGTGCTATTTCAAGGAGGTGTGTTGTTTTCCCTCCTGGAGCCGCACAAAGATCGAGGATTTTTTCCCCATTAATTGGTTGTAATAACTCGGCGCACCCTTGTGCAGACATATCTTGAACAGTGACCCAACCTTTGTCAAATCCAGGTAATATTGCTACAGGGCAAGGGGAAATTACACGGATAGCAAAGGGTAATTCGATAGCTGGTTCTGCATCAATTCCTGCTTTATGAAGAAGAGTAAGATATTCATCCCGACTGTGGTATATACGATTAACGCGTAACCACATAGGTGGTTTTTTATTATTAGCATTAATAAGTTGTTGCCACTCTTGTGGATAGGCTTTTTGGATTCGAGTTAATAACCATTCAGGGTGCAAGTGATAGCTATGGTGACTTTGTGAATGTTCTATTAACTGCAATTGCTGTCTCTGAAATTGGCGAAGGACACCATTAATCAATCCTTTTAACTGAGGATACTTTAGAGTTGCGGCTCCATTTACTGTTTCGGCAAGTGCTGCATGAGCAGGAATACGGGTGTAGATAAGTTGATATATTCCGACCATAAGGAGGTAATGAAGAATACGTTGTTTACCTTTTAATGATTTTGCCATTAATTGGTTTATTATCCATTCTAGCTGAGGTAATACGCGTAATACCCCGAAAGAGAATTCTTGCAACAAGGATTTATCTTTATCAGTTATATTCTGTTGTAGTTTAGGTAAGACTGTGCTGAGAGATTGTCCTTGCTCTAGAACTTGATTGACTGCTTTAGCGGCGATACTTCGCAAATTATATATTTTTTTCATAGTTAGAAGGGCTGATAAAAGACAGAGTTAATACAAAGTTATTCAGCTAATTTTATACCTGGCGTAAACCATTCACGTTTGGAGTTGAGTAGATTTTCTACTGACATTGACTTTTTACTAGCCGGTTGTAATTGTGTGATATTGAGAATTCCATTAGCAGTAGCAATATGAATGCCTTCCTTGTCTGCTTTTAACACAGTTCCTGGTTCTGCTGAAGTTTGTTTTTCAATGGCGTTAGCTTCCCAAATTTTAACAGGCTGCCCTTCTATCTCAAAAAAGCTCATAGGCCAGGGATTAAATGCACGAATACAGCGTTCAAGATCGGCCGCGGATAATTTCCAATTTATTCGGGCTTCTTCTTTGCTTAGTTTTTCAGCATAGGTAACCAACTTTTCGTTTTGAACTTCAGGTTGGATTTTACCTGATGTTATTAATGATAATGTTTTAAGCAGAGCATCTGACCCAATATTAGCCAATTTTTCGTATAAACTAGCGCTAGTATCCTCAGGAGCAATAGGACAGCTTGCTTTGTATAGCATGTCGCCGGTATCAAGACCCACATCCATTTGCATGATAGTCACTCCCGTTTCCTTGTCACCAGCCCAAATTGAACGTTGAATTGGTGCTGCACCACGCCAACGTGGTAATAGGGAACCATGTACATTCAGGCAACCTAATCTTGGGATGTCCAAAACAGCCTTAGGGAGGATTAATCCATATGCTATAACTATGATAACATCAGGTTGTTGTTTGAGAATCCATTGCTGATTTTCTTCTGAACGTAAAGTGGTTGGTTGAAAAACAGTAATGTTATGTTTTTCTGCCAGCACTTTTACAGGATTGGGTGTCAGTTTTTTACCTCTTCCGGCCGGTTTATCTGGCCGGGTAAGAGCACCAACCACCTCGTGTTGAGATGTTAATAAGATCTCTAAATGGCGTGCAGCAAAGTCAGGTGTTCCGGCAAAAACAATACGTAAAGAATCAGGCACGTTTATTTCCTAACATTAATATAATTTATTCGATTCGGGTTCTTTGTTTATTTAATTTTTCTATTTTCTGGCGTATACGCTGGCGTTTCAGCGGAGATAAGTAATCCACAAAAAGTTTACCAATTAAATGATCCATTTCGTGCTGAATACAAATAGCTAGTAAACCATCAGCTTGTAATTCAAACGATTGACCATCGTAATCTAAGGCCCTAATTTTAACTTTTTCAGCTCGTGGTACTAGTGCTCTCTGCTCAGGAATAGACAAGCAACCTTCTTCGATCCCAGTTTCACCATTTTTTTCCAGTAACTCTGGATTTATCAGTACAAGGCGTTCATTACGAGTATCTGATACGTCAATAACGACAATACGCTGATGAATATTAACTTGTGTTGCTGCTAGGCCAATTCCTTCTTCTGCATACATAGTTTCGAACATATCATCAACGATATTTTGAATCTTTGCATCAACTTTTTCAACGGGTGTTGCAATAGTGCGAAGCCGCTCATCTGGGTAATGTAATATTTGTAATATTGGCATATGCGTTTAGATTTGTATCCAAAATGTGAATGGTATTCTATGTCTATTCTAGACATTTCCCGTCTGGATTGACAGTATCGATTGCTAATTAAGCGGTTTTGTTTTGTCAGTCAATCTTAGGCAGGATAACAATATGGAAGCTATAGAAGTATGGTTGCGAATGAAGATGATCTCTTATTTGGAAACAGAAAAAGCAGTAAATATTGTAGAAAAATTATTACATGCTGGGAATCACTATTCCACTGTACTGAAAGATAGTGGGTTATCACCAGCACAATGTTTGCAATTTACTAAAGCAAATAAAGCTGTACTAACTTCGTGCTTAAAATGGCTTGAGCAGCCAGAACACCATTTATTGACATATTCTCATCCTTCGTATCCACTGCTATTAAAACAGATACATGCTCCACCTCTTGCGCTTTTTGTGTCAGGAAAATTAGAGCTTCTTCTAAAGAAACAGATAGCAATGGTAGGGAGCAGGGCAGCAAGTTATTATGGCGAAAAATGGGGAAAAATTTTTGCGGGTGAATTGGTTGAACATGAGTTAGTTATTACTAGTGGTTTAGCCATCGGTATTGATGGTATTTGTCACCGAGCTGCACTGGATAGTGGAGGTGAAACAGTTGCTATATTAGGTAGTGGGCTTGGGCATATTTATCCTCATAGACATGAATCGTTAGCAAAACGGATAGAGGAAAATGGTGCTCTTGTTTCTGAATTTTTTCCGGACACTCCGCCGCGCGCAAAAAATTTTCCTAGAAGAAATCGGATTATCAGTGGGTTAAGCTCGGCAGTTATCGTTGTAGAAGCGAGTAAAAATAGTGGTTCGTTAGTTACAGCCCGTTGTGCCCTTGAACAAGGAAGAGATGTATTTGCATTACCAGGTCTTCTGGGTAATCCAGTGAGTGAAGGGAATCACTGGTTAATAAAGCAAGGTGCATATTTGGCTACAAACGCAGTGGATGTTGTAGAACACGTTTATGGTTCACTACAATGGTTGCATATGGAGGCAACAAGACAAGAAGTAAAGCCACAGTTTGAACAAACTGAGTTGCCATTTGCTGATGTGCTAGTTAACGTAAGTGACGAAATAACTTCTGTCGATATCATTGCTCAGCGTTCTTTATTACCTATAAATGAGGTAATGACAAAGCTTCTTGAACTGGAATTACTTGGTAAAGTAGCTGTAGTTGCTGGTGGTTATGTACGTGTAAATTAATTAACTGAGTGTCTAGAGTCTTGCTCAATGTCATATAAAAATAAATTTCAAGTGAAAAAATGGTATGGCAAAAATAGTTCCTTTTACTACTAATGAAACTGAATGTTGCCCTGAATGTGGTTCTATGTTAGTCATCCGTAATAGCATTCATGGCCCATTTCTTGGATGTTCTGATTATCCATCATGTCAATATGCCCGTTCATTAAAAGGACAAAGTGATGGCCATGTGGTAAAAGAGCTTGAAGGGCGAACATGTCCTGCATGTGGAGCTAATTTAGCTTTACGCCAAGGGCGTTATGGTATGTTTATTAGTTGTAGTCGTTATCCTGAATGCGAACATGTAGAACTGGTTGATAAACCGGATAAGACGTTGATAACCTGTCCCCAATGCAAACAAGGGCAACTGTTACAAAGAAAATCACGTTTCGGAAAAATTTTTCACGCGTGTAACTGTTACCCTAATTGCCAGTTTGTATTAAATAGTAAACCAGTCGCGGGTGAATGTATGTTTTGTAGCTATCCGTTGCTGATGGAAAAACGTACATCACAAGGCACAAAGTTATTCTGTGCCAGTAAGATGTGTGGAAAACAGCAAATAAAAATAAATGAAACAGAGTAACAAAATGAGTAATGAAGCATCACCTGCATTTGAAAATGTATTAACAGCATTAAAAGCAGAAAAAGTTATTGCTTATCCGACTGAAGCTGTTTTTGGGTTGGGATGTGATCCTGATAGTGTAAAAGCAATAAATGAACTGCTTATATTAAAGAAACGCCCATGGCAAAAAGGGTTGATTCTTATCGCAGATAATTATGAACAATTACAACCATATCTTGATGATAAGTTTCTAACGGAAAAGCAAAAAGAAGTTATGCTTGCTTGTTGGCCAGGACCTATGACTTGGGTAATACCCGCCAAATCTAGTACATCTAAGTGGTTGACTGGGCAATTTTCCACTTTGGCGGTTAGAGTTAGTGATCATCCTTTGGTGAAGAAGTTATGTACTTTTTACGGAAAGCCATTGGTATCAACCAGTGCAAATTTGAATGGCCTTGAACCATGTAGAACAGTGGAGGAAGTTAGACAACAGTTTGGAGATAAACTGCCTGTATTAAATGGTAACGTTGGAGGGCGTGAAAATCCTTCAGAAATTCGGGACGCTTTAACTGGTGAACTTTATCGTCAAGGGTAAATAAATATGACTCAATTCGCCGTCTTTGGTAATCCTATTATGCATAGTAAATCTCCTCGTATCCATCAGTTGTTTTCTGAGCAAACAGGTATTGAATATTGTTATGGGAAGATTTTGACTCCCATAAATAAGTTTGAAGAGACATTGGACATGTTTCTTAAACAGGGCGGGATAGGAGCTAATATCACTGTACCATTTAAAGAGCAGGCGTTTATTCGAGCAAATGAGTTAACTGAACGAGCAAAATTCAGTGGTGCAGTCAATACGTTGAAATTACTGGGTAATAATCAATTGCTTGGTGATAATACGGATGGCATAGGGTTATTAACAGATTTAATACAACTCGGATTTATTACACAGGGACAACATATTTTAATTGTTGGTGCAGGTGGTGCAGTCAGGGGTGTTTTATCTTCACTATTAGGGTTTGACTGTGAAATTACAATTACAAACCGGACGTTCAGTCGTGCTATCCAGGTTGCTAATGATTTCTCGTCAATAGGTAGCATTAAGCCTGTTGAAATGAAAACTTTAAATAGACCTGAATTTGATCTTATTATTAATGCGACTGCATCTGGTATTAATGGTGAGATCCCAGAGATATCTCCGTTAATATTTAATGAAAATTGTGTCTGTTATGACATGTTTTATCAGGCTAATTTGACGCCTTTTATTTCCTTTGCTAAGAAACAAGGTGTTTCTAGTTATGCTGATGGGTTAGGGATGTTAGTGAGTCAGGCTGCTCATTCATTTAAATTATGGCACGGTGTACTGCCAGAAGTTGCCTCTGTATTGCTAACATTAAAACAGGAGTTACATTCATGAATCAATCTATCCAATTTCCTGATAGAGAGGAGTGGAACGAACAAGAGCAGATAGTCATTTTTCCTGCACTAGTAAATGGACTATTGGTTCAATGTGTTATAAGTGCCAAGGATCTTTTACACCGTTATGGGGAAGATCATCATCCACTAAGTCTTTTTCAACAAAATCGTTGGAATACAGAGGAAGAATTCGAATTAGTAATTAATAATGATGGGGATGATGATCATTTGGGTCGTTACATATTACCTTCTTGTAAGTAGTTATTTTTCAAACTAACGTAATGACTTGCTGAATAATGTAATGCCTCTAATTCTTCAGATTTTAGTTTTCTTACAGGACGGGCAGGGCTGCCAATATAAAGGTACCCACTTTCTAATATTTTTCCTGGAGCAACTAAGCTGCCAGCTCCAATAATAACGTCTTCTTCAATGACTGAACCATCGAGTAGAATGGAACCCATACCGATGAGAACTCGATTACCAATAGTACAGCCGTGAAGTATAACTTTATGCCCAATGGTGACATCATTCCCGATAATTAAAGGAAAACCATCAGGATTATCAGCGGATTTGTGTGTCACATGTAATACAGAACCATCTTGAATATTAGTGCGTGTGCCGATAGATACATAATTAACGTCTCCACGGATAACAACTAAAGGCCATATACTGACATCATCAGCAAGTTTGACGTCACCAATGATTACACTAGATGGATCTAACATAACTTTTTGGCCAACTTTAGGTTGAGTACCAAGGTAACTACGTAATACTCCAGACATATATACCTCTAATGAAGGGTTCTCATGAAAGAAATGGGGATCTGTTATTCTTGAGGATCTTAGTGAGGAAAATACTAATATGCAATATAAAGAAGTTTATTGAGTTTAGTGAAAATCGATTGAACTTAGCTCGAAAAGTATAAAAAATAACCTATTGGAAATAAATCTAAAAAAAAAGGTTGTGTAAGAATTTAAGATCCCTATAATGCGCCACCACTGACCGACACAACGTGGATAAACCGGGTGAGGTCAGGCAGGGAAAAGGCAATAAGCGCTTGACTCTGCGGGCGAAAAGCGTAGTATACGCAGCCCGGCTGACGGAGAATGATAATTTTTATGTTGGCCCGCTCTTTAACAATTAATCAGACAATCTGTGTGGGCACTCACAAGACCGTATCACAAAAAAATACGTTTTAAAGTCTTGAAGAGTGAAGCGCAGTTAATTCATAACGAACTAACGGTGAGATTCTTTGAGCCTCAAACTTTGAATTGAAGAGTTTGATCATGG
>NZ_JONO01000088.1 GCF_000711895.1 Photorhabdus australis DSM 17609 | reverse complement strand
TGAAATAAGAAAGTCTTATCCTGACTATCATCAAAAAATTCATCTTATTGTGGATGGGGCGGGTTACAACAAAGCGCATCTTGTGAAGGACTGGGCTTATATCAGCAATATTGAGTTACATTACCTTCCTCCCTACAGTCCCAATTTAAACTCGATAGAGCGATTATGGAAGGTCATGAATGAACAGGTTCGAAATAACCGTTATTTCGCTAATAAACAGGAATTTCGAGACAAAGTGTTCAAATTTTTCACTACAACGCTACCTGATATAGCGGACTCGCTGACATCGAGAATTAATGACCATTTTCAGGTGCTAAAAACTGCATCTTGAAGTTTCTTGGGTATATATGTATTTTAAGATCCCATGCTCATGCTCTTTAAAAAAATCAGAATATTGATTAACTGGTTTATATAAATTTTCATCAATATAAATAAGATTATAAAATAGCGCTACATCTTATGCTACTAATGATTCTATGTATAACAATGGGTTGAGGAAGGCCGTGTGTAGCAGAATTATGAAACGTTATTTATACCGTAATAATAAAATTTTTAGAAAATTTATTTATTTTAATAAAAATCACTTTAAAGTAAAATTTTATCTCTTCTCTGACAGATTGATATTTTACCTTGATAAAGTGATATAACTTATAAAAAATTAAATATAAATATAAATATAAATATAATGTTTATATGTAAGGAAGTAAAAATTTTTCCGGTATATAAAAATTAAAGTTATGTAACCGGCAATATTCATCTAGTTGAGCATAAGAGTTAATTTCTAGTTTTTTATATACGCTTTCTATATGATTTTCTATCGATAGATAAGGAATGTTAAGTATTTGACTGATTCTCCTCTTGCTGTGTTTTTTTAGGAAAAGAAAAATAATTTCCCATTCTTGCGATGAAAGTTGTTCTGAGGGAGAGCAGAACATGATAGAAGGTGGTAGTTTTCCATTAAAAAATTTTTTTAAAGAAAAGGATTTTGTTTTCTGTCCGTGGAAAATTATGCCAATACATTCATTATTTTCGTTATAAAAAGGGAATTTCTCGAATAAATATGAGGAAAGAATTCTCTCTTTACCAAATATATGTGTTTCTAATGAATATATACTTTTTCCCAAATGCATGACTGTTCTATCATGTCGTTGAAATTGTTCTTCAAAGGTAGCACCTGACCAGGGTATTTCACGATCAAAGCGCCCTTCGACATTAAAATCAACAGGAATATTTTGTAACATACCCATTGCTTTATTTTCGTAAATAAAACGGGTGCTTTTATCCTTAATTCCCCAAGGATCATAACTATTTTCCATGGTGTTTATTATCTGTGCCGATATATTGTATTTAGTTTTCATATTTTTTGCTCTTAATATTATATAAACATTCTACTTCCTGGTTTTAAAAATCTTTCAGGAACATACAGATCGAAATCATTAAGACGACAAAATTCCTCCAATTGTTGACTGGAATTAATACCAATTTTCTTATATATTCGTAAAATATGCGTTTCTACAGTTCGATAAGAAATATTCAATATTCGTCCGATTTGTTTACTGGTGTATTTCTGTAAAAATAGGAAAATGACATCCCATTCCCGTTGCGTAAATAATTCAGAGGGAGGCTGGAACATGATAGAGGCTGGAAGTTTACCATAAAAAAAGCGTGTCAGAGAAAAGGCTTCGGCTTTCCAGGCATGAAAAATGATGCCAATACATTGACCACTTTCATTATAAAAGGGGAATTTTTCAAAGAAATATGAGGAAAGAAGTTTTTCTTTACCATATAAATGTGTTTCTAATGAACATATTCTTTGTTCTGATTGCATTACTGCTCTATCATGTATTTGGAATTGCTCAGCAAACTCTGCACCTGCCCATGGCAAATCATTGTCAAGACATCCTTCGACATTAAAACCAGCGGGAAGATCTCTCAACATAGCCATCGCTTTGTTTTCGTAAACAAAGCGGGAGTTTGCGTCTTTAATTCCCCAGGGTTCATGACTGGTTTCCATCATATTAATAATTTGAGGAGATACAGTTAATTTTTTGTAATGCACGGTATAATCCCTATTTTGTCAAAAAATACCTGAGCCTTGACCTTAATTCTGAATATGTATGAGTCATGTAATAAGTGATAACTTATATACCCGTTATCTTTCAAGTTTCCCGTTGTTGGCTGCACTCACTCACCCCGGTCACCTGGTTCTCTATGCTCCCGGGGATTCGCTCCTTTGCCGCCGCGATGTATCTTGAAATCCATAGGGTATAATAATCTGCTTTTTATATCGGCAAATCTCTCAGGAACGTAAAGATCAAAGTTATTTTCTTTGCAGAAATCTTCTAGTTCTATATGTAGAGGTAGATTGAATTTTCGGTAAATTGACTGAATATGGTTAATTGCGTCTTCTGTACTAATCATTAATTCTTCGCTGATACTTTCTTCGTCCAATGAACGCAGGGCTAAAAAAAGAACTTCCCACTCAATCTGAGTTAGTGTGTCGTTAGGTGGAGTGAATTCCAGAGTTCTTGGCAATGTTCTTTCATAATAGTAAGAAACAGAAAAATTTTGCGTTTTATGCAGATGAAAAGTGATACCGATGCAGTTACCATCTTCATCACAAAGTGGATATTTATCGCAGAGGTAGGTTTGTTTAACTTTATTCTTCCCAAACTGATGGGTCTTAAATGAAGTTACTGTTTGCATTGTTTGCATGACTTCTTGATCTTGACGGTTGAACTCTTCGTCATATTCTGCAATGGTTGAGGGTAATTCACCGACAGAAAGTCCTACAATATCGAAATCTTCAGGTAGATTGAGCAGTTGGTAAAAAGCGGGATTTGCATAGATGAATTTTGACTGGCAATCTTTGGCTCCCCATGGATCATCACTTTTTTCCCACATATAAATTAATTGCGGAGTGATATTATTTGGTCTGTTTTTTCTATTTGACATAAGAATTGTCCTAATGATTAATTAAGGGGTTATCTGAATGGCTATTTTTATTATTCTATTTAAAATAACCTGATCATATAATGGATTGCAATAATTAATTCACTAAAAAAATAATAATTTTTTATTTTACCTATGTTTGTTAATAGAATTGCTTATTGTTTTTCGTAAAAATTTCATTATGTCAGAAAATATAACCCTAATTATTATTTTATTTTGCATTATTTGATTTTTTTGTTGAGTGTGAAAGTTATATCTATAAATCAGAACACTGTCAGGATATTGATATGCAATATATGGCCAATATAAACAATTTATGTGACAGCTGGAAATTACCATAAATCAAAGACGTATTTTCATTCAATTGGGCATTTTATATCTTGTTGTCTTGTGTCTTGATTTGCGGCTAATGGTTATGTTTAATGAACTCACTTCTTCAATATTACGTAGTTAGCTTGTTTATTGCTCTGGTAACGCCGAGATTCATGTAAAGCCGCAACCTAAATCAAAGAATTGCCGTTCAGGTGAAATTAAGATAGTTTCCCTTTTGGGCTTTAAAGATTGCGGTTTGTACGCTGTGCTGAGAAAATTATCCCCTAAACGCTTTTATCCCACTTGGAGTAAAAAATGACCACTCGTAAAACCCTTGCCAATGCTATTCGCTTCCTGAGTATGGATGCTGTGCAGAAAGCAAAATCAGGGCACCCTGGTGCACCTATGGGAATGGCTGATATCGCTGAAGTTTTATGGCGTGATTATTTGAATCATAACCCAACTGACCCGCATTGGGTCGATCGCGATCGTTTTGTATTATCTAACGGTCATGGTTCTATGCTGATTTATAGCCTGTTGCATCTCACTGGTTATGAGGTTTCAGTCGAAGATCTGAAAAATTTCCGTCAGTTACATTCCAAAACCCCAGGCCATCCTGAGTATGGTTATACTCCAGGTGTAGAAACTACGACGGGTCCTTTAGGGCAGGGGATTGCCAACGCAGTAGGCTTCGCGATTGCTGAACGTACCTTGGCTGAGCAATTTAACCGTCCAGGTCATGATATCGTTGACCATAACACTTATGCCTTTATGGGTGACGGCTGCATGATGGAAGGCATTTCTCATGAAGTGTGTTCTTTGGCGGGAACGTTAAAACTGGGCAAATTGGTTGCTTTCTATGATGACAATGGTATTTCCATTGATGGTCATGTTGAAGGCTGGTTTACCGATGATACAGCAAGCCGTTTTGAGGCTTATGGCTGGCATGTGGTTCGCGGCGTTGATGGTCATAATGCAGATTCGGTTAAGGCTGCGATTGAAGAAGCCCGTAAAGTTATTGATAAACCTTCGTTATTGATGTGCAAAACGGTAATCGGTTTTGGCGCACCAACTAAAGCAGGTACTCACGATTCCCATGGTGCTCCATTGGGTGATGCAGAAATAGCAGCAACTCGTGAAGTGTTGGGTTGGAATCATCCAGCATTTGAAATTCCAGCGGAAATCTATTCAGAGTGGGATGCAAAAGAAGCGGGTAAAGCAAAACAAGCAATCTGGAATGAAAAGTTCGCTGCTTATGAAAAAGCGTACCCTGAGTTAGCGGCTGAATTTAAACGCCGTACCTGCGGTGAATTACCCGCAAATTGGGAAGCCGAGTCAAAAGCATTTATCGAACAGTTGCAAAAGAACCCAGCCAATATTGCCAGCCGTAAAGCATCGCAGAATGCATTGGAAGCATTCGGTAAAGTGTTGCCTGAGTTTATGGGCGGTTCTGCTGATTTGGCACCAAGTAACCTAACTATGTGGTCAGGTTCTAAGCCATTGAACGAAGATCAGGCCGGCAACTACATTCATTATGGGGTGCGTGAATTTGGTATGTCAGCAATTATGAACGGTATTGCTCTGCATGGCGGTTTTGTGCCTTACGGTGCCACTTTCCTGATGTTCGTTGAATATGCTCGTAATGCAGTGCGTATGGCGGCACTAATGAAAATTCGCAGCATCTTTGTTTATACCCATGACTCAATCGGTTTGGGTGAAGATGGTCCAACCCATCAGCCGGTGGAACAGATTGCAAGTTTGCGGGTAACGCCAAATCTGAGTACATGGCGCCCATGTGACCAGGTTGAGTCTGCGGTTGCGTGGAAATATGCTATCGAACGTAAAACGGGTCCATCAGCACTTATTTTCTCTCGCCAGAATTTGGCCCAGCAAGAACGTACTGCTGAGCAACTGGCTAATGTTGAGAAAGGGGCTTACATTCTGAAAGATTGTGAAGGTCAGCCAGAGCTGATTCTGATCGCAACAGGTTCAGAAGTTGAATTAGCGGTAGGGGCTTATAATCAGTTGACTCAGGAAGGCCGTAAGGTACGCGTAGTTTCTATGCCGTCTACTGATGCTTTTGATAAACAGGATGCGGAGTACCGTGAAGCAGTTCTACCGGCTACGGTTTCTGCACGTGTTGCAATCGAAGCTGGTATTGCTGATTACTGGTTTAAATATGTCGGTATGAATGGTGCTATTGTTGGTATGAATCAATTTGGTGAATCAGCACCAGCCGAGCAACTCTTTAAAGAGTTCGGCTTCACTGTAGAAAATGTAGTTGCTAAGGCTAAAGCGCTACTGAAATAATCAGTAAATTTGTTAGCGAGCGCATCCGGATCAAACTTTGGCCGGGTGTGCTCTTTATTGATTTATCCGATGCGCCGTAAAACCCCTCTTTACGGCGGGGAGGAGGTCAACGTAATAAGTTTTGGCAACTTGTGAGTTGATTACTTTTTGCTATTGCGATCAATTTCCTTTTCCCGTAATCTCACATGACTAATAGCTGAATCGTTTCATTATGTTGTTTAAAGGCGTTTTGGGTGTCATTGTTTTAACAATTTTGTGATAAACAGTCGGTACATTGATGATTGGGTCGGTTATTCTAGGCGGTTGCGTGATGATGACTATTATTCGGGAGTAACATGACAATCAAGGTAGCAATAAACGGTTTTGGCAGGATAGGGCGCAGTGTCTTGCGTGCTCTTTATGAATCTGGTCGCCGGGCAGAAATCGCTGTTATTGCTGTTAACGAGTTGGCAGATGCCGAAGGAATTGCTCACTTGCTGAAGTATGATTCCAGCCATGGCCGCTTTGCCTGGGATGTGCGTCTGAACAATGATTTGTTGCAGGTTGGTGACGATAATATTCGCTTGTTTCATCAACCCGATATATCGGCTCTACCCTGGCGGGAACTGGGGATTGATGTTGTCCTTGATTGCAGTGGGATTTATGGCAGCCGAGCCGATGGGGAAGCTCATCTTGTCAGTGGCGCAAAAAAAGTGCTGTTTTCTCATCCGGGGGGAAATGATTTAGATGCGACAGTGGTCTATGGGGTGAATCAGCACTTATTGACAACAGGGGATTGCATTGTATCCAATGCTTCCTGTACCACTAATTGTATTATTCCTATCATTAAATTGTTGGATGATGCATTTGAGATTGAGTCTGGCACAGTGACAACCATTCACGCCTCAATGAATGATCAGCCTGTGATTGATGCTTATCATAAAGATTTACGGCGTACCCGAGCAGCTAGCCAATCTATTATTCCCGTGGATACTAAATTGGCAGTAGGGATAACCCGGGTTTTCCCAAAATTCTGTGACCGCTTTGAAGCCATCTCAGTACGTGTACCAACGATTAACGTTACGGCTATCGATTTGAGTGTGACGGTAAAATCCCCAGTAGATGTTAGAAAAATCAATGAATTAATGAGGGAGTCAGCAGCGACTTCATTTCGTGGTATAGTTGACTATACAGAATTGCCGTTAGTCTCAACAGATTTTAACCATGATCCCCACAGTGCGATTGTTGATGGCACACAAACGCGGGTAAGTGGTCAACATCTGATTAAAACACTAGTTTGGTGTGATAATGAGTGGGGTTTTGCTAACCGAATGTTGGATACAACATTAGCGATGGCGGCTACGGGATTCAAATGATCTATTGCTGACAGACGATGCATAATAGATCTGCACACGGCATAAGATTAAATAACTTAGAGAATCAACGAGAGGATTCACCATGTCTGTAATTAAGATGACCGATTTAGATCTGGCGGGTAAGCGTGTTTTGATCCGTGCTGACCTGAACGTTCCGGTAAAGGATGGCAAAGTCACTTCTGACGCGCGTATCCGTGCTTCCTTGCCGACCATCGAAGCAGCATTAAAACAGGGTGCCAAAGTCATGGTCACTTCTCACCTTGGGCGCCCTACTGAAGGCGAATATAATGAAGAATTCTCGCTGAAACCAGTAGTAGACTACTTGAAAGAGAAACTGTCTTCTCCAGTTCGTCTGGAGAAAGAGTATCTGGAAGGTGTGAATATAGCTGAAGGTGAATTGGTTGTTCTGGAGAATGTTCGCTTTAATAAAGGTGAAAAGAAAGACGACGAAATTCTGGCTAAAAAATATGCTTCCTTGTGTGATGTTTATGTCATGGATGCGTTTGGTACTGCTCATCGTGCCCAAGCTTCTACTCATGGTGTGGCTAAGTTTGCTTCGGTTGCCTGTGCTGGTCCGTTGTTGTTTGCAGAACTTGATGCCTTGGGTAAAGCGCTAGATAACCCAGCTCGTCCAATGGTTGCTATCGTTGGTGGCTCTAAAGTTTCAACTAAGCTGACGGTCCTGGACACGTTGTCAAAAATTGCTGATCAACTGATTGTGGGGGGAGGGATTGCGAATACTTTTGTTGCCGCAGAAGGCCATAATGTGGGTCGTTCCCTCTATGAAGATGATCTGATCCCAGAAGCGAAAAAGTTGCTGACAAGTTGTGATATCCCGGTACCAACGGATGTTCGGATAGCAACAGAGTTTTCTGAAACCGCAGAAGCAACCCTGAAATCTACCAGCGATATTAAAGATGATGAGCAAATCCTTGATCTGGGTGATGAGTCAGCTCAACGTCTGGCGGAGATTTTGAAAAACGCCAAGACTATTCTGTGGAATGGCCCGGTTGGTGTATTTGAATTTCCTAATTTCCGTAAAGGAACTGAAATTGTAGCCCGCGCAATTGCTGATAGTGATGCATTCTCTATCGCAGGTGGCGGCGATACTCTGGCAGCGATCGACCTGTTCGGTATTGCTGACAAGATTTCTTACATCTCTACCGGTGGTGGGGCTTTCCTTGAGTTTGTAGAAGGAAAAAAACTGCCTGCGGTTGTGATGCTGGAAGAACGTGCAAAACAGTAATTAAGTCATGACGGGCAGTGTTATCTGCCCGCTCTAAACAGGACCCACGTAACATGTCTAAAATTTTTGATTTCGTAAAACCGGGTGTCATCACTGGTGATGATGTTCAAAAAGTGTTCGCAATAGCCAAAGAAAACAACTTTGCGTTGCCAGCGGTAAACTGTGTAGGTACTGATTCAATCAACGCAGTTTTGGAAACTGCCGCCAAAGTTCGTTCTCCAATTATTATTCAGTTTTCTAACGGTGGTGCTGCTTTTATCGCCGGTAAGGGGTTGAAAGCTGAGGGTCAACAAGCGGCTATTCTGGGTTCAATTTCTGGGGCTCACCATGTTCATCAGATGGCTGAGCATTATGGGGTTCCTGTGATCCTGCATACTGACCATTGTGCGCGTAAACTGCTGCCATGGATTGATGGTTTGCTCGATGCTGGTGAGAAACATTATGCAGTGACCGGTAAGCCGTTGTTCTCTTCTCATATGATCGATTTGTCAGAAGAATCCCTGGAAGAAAATATTGAAATTTGCAGTAAGTATCTGGCTCGCATGGCGAAGATTGATATGACACTGGAAATCGAATTGGGTTGTACTGGTGGTGAGGAAGATGGTGTTGATAACAGCCATATGGACAGCTCAGCCCTATATACTCAACCAGAAGACGTTGCTTATGCTTATGAGAAGCTAAATGCCATCAGCCCACGTTTCACCATTGCGGCTTCTTTCGGTAATGTTCACGGTGTTTATAAGCCAGGTAACGTTAAACTGACGCCAAAAATTCTGCGCAACTCTCAGGACTATGTTTCTGAAAAATTCAATTTGCCACACAATAGCTTGGATTTCGTTTTCCACGGCGGTTCTGGTTCTACAGCGGAAGAAATTAAAGAAGCGGTTAGCTACGGTGTCGTTAAAATGAATATCGATACTGACACTCAATGGGCGGCTTGGGAAGGTATTCTGAACTACTACAAGAAGAACGAAGGCTACCTGCAAGGCCAGTTGGGTAACCCAGAAGGCGCAGATAAACCAAATAAGAAATTCTATGATCCGCGCGTATGGCTGCGTGCCGGCCAGGTTTCTATGATCACTCGTCTGGAACAGGCTTTCAAGGAATTAAATGCAGTTGATGTGTTGTAAGTGATTTGCTCCCGCCGCGACTATAGCGGGGGCTTTTTGCAATACGTATCAGCTATTTTGAAGAAATTCTATTGCGCGACAGAATGCTGTTTCTAAAACTGCCAGTCAGTTAAATAAATAACTGACTGGCATTAGTCGTATGAATGTCGATTCATACAGAATTATTCATTTTTGCCAAATATGATTTTTTGCCTGTTCTCTTTGTTAATTTGCTTAACTTGAGTTAATAGATCAGTTCTTGCATTGTGTGTAATTTCGCTTTTTTCAATATGCTTTTTAGCTACATCATTAACGTCGTTAACCGTTTTTCCCACCGAACTTGCAACCCATGCTGCTTGTGCAATGGTTAAGGGGGTAGACGCAACAGGAAAAGCGACTTTAGCTGCAGTAATTGCAGCATTACCTGCGAGGGCTATTGAGCCGCCAACTATGGCAGTATCCTCCATAACATCGATGGTTTTTTTAGCGGTTTCTGCGAGTTCTTTTACACCTTCAGGCGTTGTTGTACCCACTGTGACTAATGCCTTTGTTGCTTGTTTAAATCGAGTCGGAATATTTTCCTTGGCATCTTGTACGGCATTACTCAG
>NZ_JONO01000087.1 GCF_000711895.1 Photorhabdus australis DSM 17609 | reverse complement strand
TGACTGGGCATCAGTAAACGGGGAGATACCTACCTGAGAACCCTGTTTATTCACGGTGCAAGAGTGGCCACCTTACTGACGAAAACCCCGCTACCGTCGATGCCAGAGTAATTTTTGTCTTGCAAACGGGATGCGTTCATTACATTCTCTACCAGACCATCATGCTGTTTAAACCCCCCTTCCAAAACGTCAACAGCCTCTAGTCAATTTAACATCATTAATCCATGACAAATTTTTCAACCTAACATGCAAAAAGATAACTTTGAGTAATTCTTCAACAGTTAGCATAGCCAAAATTGAAATATAAGTACAGTTTAGGTGTATTATAAGAATAGTTGAAATTGGTATGGATACTAACCATTGGCAAATAAAATTCAACTTTAGGTTATTTTTCGTATCACCGCAATTTTGAAGTATAGTTAGATAATATACAGATATGCATTTTAGCAAAAAAATCAATGGGAAAAACAATAGATATGTAAAATCATATCTTACATTATAATATATTGAAAAATAATAAAGCACTATAAAGAAAGTCACGCTAGTTACCAATGAATATAAGTAAACTGATAACTTCTGCTTTTTTAAATATCTATCTAGTTCAGCTATGCTATATCCATATCCTAGTCTTCTAGCAACTAATATCCCAGATGAAGTAGCTACTCCCCAAGATATTGCTAAGAATGCGGATTCTATGGAGGAAACAACAGAGTGTAGAGCTATATAATCAACTCCTAGTTTTCCAATGAGAAACTGATACGTAGCGATTCCAAGCGACCATATTATATTGGTTAATAAAATAGGTAGAAATTTTGAAAAATAATCAACAACTAGTGGCTTAAAAGAATTTAAATATATTGTACTTATAAAATACTTATAGGTGTAAATTTTTACTAATATATAAGAACCAACAATTGTTCTGATTATTCTAGCTATTGTTGTTGATAAAGCTGCACCTATGATACCCATCTCAGGAAATGATAAATTTCCATATATCATAACCCAGTTTAAGAAAACCGCAATTATGACCTCTAGAATGGTTATTTTTGTTGATATGGATGGTTTTTTATGACACCTATTGATTGTGTCAATAATTAGTGATAGTGAACTAAATAAATATAAAGGTGAAGTGTATTTTAAATAAGTTGAACAAAGAAGCGAGACTTCTAAATTATCGGTAAAAATAGAAGATACATGATAAGAAAACAATGCCTGAATAATAGACTGTATTGTAGATACTGTTAATAAAAACAATAGAGATATTTGTATTATTGAAGTTTGGCTTTTTACATTTCCCGAACCAACATAATTCGATAAAAATATAGATAAAGTGACAGTTAACGATATGAGCAATGTAATGTTTAGCCATGTTACTTTAGCCGCAATTCCAATTGCGGCGACATTGGCCTCCCCTAGCTTAGATACCATAAAAATATCGATATAACCTAAGCAAGAGAAAACCAAACTCTGAATTGAAATGGGGATGGCTAGTCTTAATATTTCACTAATCTTCATAGTTTTATACTATAAACTTAGAGTATGTCTATCACTATTTTACAAGTAGAATAGATTCACTGACTGAGTTTAACTTTATCTTATTTATCTCATTGTTTTGAGTGTATACTTCTTGGAAGTTATATTTTGAATAATTTATTCTTTCCAGAAGTTTAATTAAATTATTGTCATTGTATAAAATGGACGAATAGAGTATTGAGAAAGAGAATGCTTTTTCAACACCCAACTCATTCACTCTAGATATAATGTCATCATTATCTATTTTTTTTGACAAGAAGTACTAATACTCTCTAACATCACAAAATTTTATTAAATTGATATCTTGAGCAAAATTTTCCCATGCTTCGTTTGAAGCCTCCTTATATAAATGAGTGCATAAATGGATAAAAAAATCAATATTGGATAATGTTTTTTTGTTATTTAGAATAGAATCAGTTGATAGAATTTTTTCATTAATGTCTTTTTTGTCAGAAAATGATAGTCCAAAAGTAAAATCTATAGATATAATATCAACAGTGGGTTCTGGGTGGATTTTACAAAATGGTGGAAGGTTAAACATCTTTACTTTCCACATTAATTTGTCTTCACGACTAAGTTCAGTTAACGTTTTGTCATTAACATTATACTCTCCTTGAATATAACCTAAATTATTCATAATTTTTGGCAATCTTTTTAAGTCATTTTTGCTAACAAAAAAATCTAAGTCGTTTAGTGTTCGTGTACCATAGTCGGTATATATCAAATCCAACAAAACAGAGCCTTTTAGAGGCCTTATATCAATTCCTTCCTCCTTAAATGCCGTTAAAATAGTAATCAATTCATCCATAAGCACCTGATTTCTCTTGGTTGTTGCTAAATAAATATATTTTATAGCACTTGCTACTCTATAAGGCACTAGATGGAGTAATTTCATTTCAGACAGAGATTTATAGACGATGCCTACAATTTTTTGCCTATTGACTACTGAAAGGAACCGATCCCAAGGAAATTCCGTACGATTCATAATATCAATCAATTGACTTTTATTCACATTTTCATAATCAGTTCTACATAAGGAAGTTAATGTGTATAAAATTTTTGAATTTGTAACTGTAGTATTCATATCATATACCTCTTTATTTAATAATTACTGTATATATCTGACATCTCTTAAGGTAGGACCCGCTTAGATCGACGATGCTAGAATTTTTAACTTTTTCTACTGAATAAATCACAAAAAATTTATTACATTTAGGGCTCTGCCTAAGTTTATCGATTATCGAGAATTGTTCAGTGAGTCGAACATCAAGAGAGCGGTAGTGTTTTTTCGTTCTGCCCTCCAGGTGTACTGGTTTCTTTTTCCGTTTCCGAGTTCCTCTGGCGTTACCTTTTTTTATTTCACGTTTAAATACGCCGAGTATGCTCTTGTCATAACGTCACCTATTTATCTATGAAGCGGATTCGAATACCTCCATTATATAGGTCACCAAATTCATATGCACTACACAACCAATTCTCTTGGATGGAAAGAGACTGTTTCTTAGATTACTTAGATGGGCAAGATATTGAAAAGAGAATAAATCATATATGTGACTGGTTTCACATTATTGTTATTTCCTATGGTTCAATTTTAATAAATTATTCTAAAGTGTTGAGAATGATGTTAATTGTAGTGTTGATCATGTTAAAGAGGGGGTTCATATTGATGGGAATATTAAATTTATAAGGTTAACGATATCTCTAGTTATTAATATTGTTAGATAACTATGATCTATAACTTTCCATACTTTGTGAATCGTGTTTCTGCATTGATAGTGAAATGTAAAAAATATAAGGGGCTGTCCTAGATCAAATGACTTATCTAGGACAGCCCCTTATTTTTAAAAGAAACCACTAATGGCTTAAGTTTTTTCTTTGCCGTAAATCATTTCTTATCTGATGCACTTTCCAATGGAATGATTTCAAATCTGTTATCTGGAGAGGATACTAACTGGGATTTATATGAGAAGAACCATATTAAAAACTTTGTATCTTCTAAACTGGGTAAGAAATCAAGAAATAACAAATATAATTTAGGTTTCATAAAAGAATATTGTGAGTTAAAAATTCATAACTCTGAGAAATCAAGATTTCCAATTAGAGATATGAAATTAGAGTCCAGTACCTCAGTTCTTCGTCATAAAGTTTTAAGATCTACATCAGACAATATGATTACAGCCCATTTAATTAAAGCCATTGCATCGTCATTTGATGAGTTCTTTGGAGGAGAACACTTATATAGGGTTAAATCAACATGGAAGAGAACCTACTTATTCGATAGATCCTAGATATACATTAGGATGGTTGAATGAGATACGGCCGTTGATAATAAAAAAGAGCGAAAATGGTTACTGTGTCAATGATATCAGATCCAGAGTGCTAATGAATACTCTATATGGTGGTGATACTAATACTCTGCTTGCTAGTAAAACTGAATATGGAGAGGTTGGTATACAATTCCCATCAATTTGCCTAAATGTAATAAATAAAAAATGGTTTACAGGAAAAATTAACACACAGTACAAACATAAAATTTTAGTCAATGATCGTGGAGCATTTCGAATTATGCATATAGGTATTGGACTTATTATTGATTCTGAATATTGTGATTTAATTCTAGACTTCTCTTCTCTTGATTACGAAGAGTATTATATTAGAGGGTTATTTTATTTGTTAATTGAAAATTTTAATAATTCACATAATCTAAATTTTAAATAATATGATGAACGCTAAATACGATATATTAAAGAATATTCTTTACAAAGAATCTGGGATAAACCCTGATTATTTGGATATATATAAAAAAAGCTTTAATTCTAGAGATGCTGTCAAGTATTTCTTGGTTAAGAAGCCCGGAGAACTAATAAGAAATCCAATTAATGGAGCTCCTGTTTTAACATTCATGTCATATGAGCAATACTTTAATAGTTTAGGAGTTAATATTACTTATGATGATTTGAGTCATTATTCTCTAGAAAAGAATTGTTTTAGAGTGATTAATCCTTGGGGATTTGTAGGCATACAGATTGGTGAGTCTGCTTTGTTCTCTTTAGGAGTATACAACCCTAAAGATATGGAAATAAATGGTAGAAATTATAAGGTTTACTATGATTTCGTTCACCCTGAATATATATGGAAAGGAAATAATAAATTCGAACTATTTGACTGTCCTAAAGGTGAATCATTCATATGTACATCATATAATACATGGCAAGGTGATTTTACAGGAAAATTTGGTGTTAGATTGCAATACTGGAATTACAATTTTTTATCAACCTAAAAACGAAGGAGAAATATTTGATTGCGGATTCATTAAGAATGTTAAAGTGAAAGGAATTTTTTGTATCGAATCTGTACCTACATTAATAAGTGGAAAAGTAAATTATAAAAAGTTGGAATTATGGGCAAAAAATCAAATTTAGATATTGAAATAATAGTAATTGAGTTTATGAAGAAATCTGAAATAAAATCACTTGATGACTTGGATTCATTTCAAATTGTTTCTTTGATTATTCATTTGGAAAATGAGCTTGATATCAACCTACTAGATGAAGATCTTACGTTTGATGATTTTTCTGATATGAATTCAATTATTGTCTTAGTAAATAAATGTCTTATTTAATGTGTTTTATCAACTTATCATAAATTGGTTAGGAATTGATAAGGTTAATGATAAAGGAAAGCTCTATATAATGGGCATGAGGTTAATGTTTTTTTATGTGATTTTATAATTCATAAACAGGTGTAAATAAGCTTAGATTGTGCAATGAAATTATTGTAATAATTACATCCATTAATAATATTGTTTATTTCAATGGTTCTATGAAATAGAATATATGTAACAAGAGAAGGTGAACAAAGTATCAATTTGCATTAGTTTTTATTCCATTCTATTTGGCTTTTTCTTCGAGGAGAAGAAACAATGAAAAAATCTAAAGTAATTGATTCATACTATAATTATTGTCTAAATGGTTGGTTGCCTGAAGCAATTAAGAAGTACATATCGGTCTTAAACAAAGAGTCTGCCTTCCAAGAGAAGATTCTATCAATGTTTGTATATGCAACCGGCCAGAGTAGCGAAGAGTATTGTCATATTGAAAATGAAAAGAGAGAAAAATCGATCGTACTTAACGATATCGCTAAATCCTCAGAACTAAAAAATTCTGTTCTAGTTTTGAAGGGGTTATCTGTAGAGCGCTTTTACCATGAAAGTGCCTCGCGATTCGCTTTTGACGCAGATTTGGTAGTATTAGAAGATCACTTACCATTGCTTGATGCTTTGTTGATTAAGCATGGGTACGATATATATTTCAGTACTATTTGGATAAAGGATGTTGTTACAGAAAAAGTTTATAAATCATTCCGATATACGAAAGGGAAAGATGATGATCGTGGATTTGAAATCCATGTTGATCACTACCCAATCGATGATAATGGTTCGAGAATATTACTACAGTCGTTATATTCTGGCTGCTACAACACTATTTTGAGAGGGACATATGTCAATGTAGTTAGTGATCTTAATTCTATATTGATAATACTTATTCAAATTTACAACAAAGATTATCTAACAATTAGGGACTTTGTGGATCTTCTCATTCTGCTTGAAAATAGCGATTTTAAAGCATGTGAGCACATAGTGAGAACACTAATTAGTTCGCATGGATTAGGTCCTGCTATTGCAAAGCTTCGTAAATATATTGAAGTTAATGAAATTGACGTTAGCAAGTATCCAAGTGGTGCGGACATAGTCAAAATGGTTTCATGGGAACTTAGTACTCCGGACGTTTCTCAATTTGATAAAAAGTGCGTTGCATTAATATCAGACGATCCAACCGCCAAATCACGAGAACTGTTTGATAGGGGCACTCCTACAAGATTCTACCGTTTGTTTAAAAATGAGAAGGTAGACGAAAGTAATAGCTTCAAAATGGAAACAAATATTGGTTGTTTTTACGGGCAAGTAACAGGAGATTTTGTTGTCTATGAATAACACCAAAATACTCTCAGAATTAAGTGCTAAAGGTTGGGTGTGTGTTGATACACCTTCATGCCTTGGCCACAGTGATGATATGTTCACTAATTATATTCGAGACACTATAGGCATGCATACCTTCGGCTTTCGGTCTGAGATTTTAGGGGATGTCGCGTCTATCCTATCCCCTAAAGAAGGTATTGTTCAATCTAGAAAAAAGTTAAGAGGTCACACTGATGCAAGCTTTCTTCCATTCGATACCGAGTGGAAGAAAGTTAGAGGTCTGTCGATAATCCCAAACTATGTAGCACTTCTTTCTATTTGTGGCAGTGATGTGGGAACCACAGTCTGTCATATCGAAGAAATCTTATATCACATGAATGATGATGAAATTTGCGAGCTTAGTTCACCAAATTATGTATTTGAGTGGCAAAAATCATTTGTTATGGAGTCCAACGAGTTAGATAGTTCTTGGAAGCCTATCCTTCATTTTTCTGATGGTTTTTTTCAAGTTCGATTCTCTAACTCAATAAAGACTTATAAAACAGAGAAAGCAAAAAAATGTGCGATAAAGCTTTCTTCATTATATCAACGCTTGTGCCAGAAGATTGCGTTGAAAACCGACCAGTTACTCATCGTAAACAACAGAAGGTGCATTCATGGTCGAGAGTTTATTTCTGAGGAAAGCTTTAGTAGAAAGTTGCATCGATATTACCTCTATGAAAAAGAGGACCTAGTGGTTAAAACGGATATTAAGGGGATTGTATTACCATGAAAATTAATGACAGTTATAAAAAGAAGCCTCATAGCAACGATCTGATTGAGCTGGAAAAAGTATTGGATCTCGGTAAGCTTTCAGGGAAAAGTGATACTGTTGAGCAATTTGAGAAAAAAATAGCAGAGTTGTTCGAAGTTGATGATGTAGTGTGTTGTTCTAGTGGAACGAGCGCACTTATTGCTAGCCTAATGGCTGAAGACATTTCTGCTGATGATGAAGTTTTAGTTCCGTGTTATACGACGATACCTACAACGTTCCCGATCCTATCAGTTGGAGCTAAGCCTGTATTTATTGATACCAAAACGTCACATACAACTGAACTATCGATTGACGATTTACTAAGTAAAATAAATGATAAAACTAAGGCTATAATAGCTGTCCCTCTATGGGGATATCCAGTCAATTATGATGAGATTGCTGAAGTTTGTAAGAGTCGAGGCATCATTGTTATTGATGACGCTGCGCAAGCTCACTTCAGTACATTTAAGACTGGTCGTCTGGTTGGAACTTTCTCTGATTATGGTTGCTTCTCGCTTCATGATAAGAAAATCCTTTCTACTGGAGAAGGTGGCTTTATCATTCCTTCGTCTCCTCAAAGAACTAAGCGTTTGCGAGAAATAGTCAACCTTGGGAACCTTAATGGCTTGTCATTTGGCTTGAATTTCAAGCTAGGTTCACTCCAAGCGGCTTTAGGTATCTCAAGATGTACACGAGTGTATGATGAACTTACTATTCGTAGAGAAAACGCCGAGAAAATCAAGGAGGGCATAGTGAGCACGAGATTTGAAGAAATTGATTGCCTGGGACAACCTAACTACTACAACCTAGTACTTAAAGATAAAGATCATAGAGACCTTGGCAATGTTCATGAGGTACTAAAAGATATGGGATTTGAAACGGACTTTCTAAAATATGGGGAGGCTAAGTATAAGTTTGGTATCCTCAATAAATTTTATGATGGCAGTATTGAGAAAGGAGATACTGTCCTCAAAAACCTGATAACCATTCCTACCCATCCAGATCTTTCTCAGGAAGGAATCGACTATATAATTGAAATTCTGGAGAAGGTTTCATGCTAGAAAAAAGCTTTATTTTAATCAAGCCGGATGCTGTTCATCGAGGGCTTGTAGGGAAAATTATCACTGAGTTCGAAGAAAAAGGATTCAAAATACATAATATCCGTTCTTTGGTGCTAAATGACGAAGACTTCTACTTCTTATATCCCAAAATTTTGGGTAAACCCTTTCATAAGCAGTTCAAAACGGTAATGCAGTCAGCTCCATCAACTTTGCTGGTTCTGAGTGGACATAATGCTTTAGGAAGTATATTTAACTTCGCCGGAGCTTACTCAAACCCAGAAGAAGACACTACACGTTCAATAAGACAAAAATATAGTGTCTGGACAGGTGCAGATGTAATCCATAGAGCAGCTGATTCCAACGAAGCGGTGAAGCAAATTGCCTATTTCTTTGATGAAGTTTGCGAGTATAGACATAATAATGAAGCTTTTATGGCTAAAGAGTATTGGGAGCCTAACGTCTAAAATAGCTGGTTCTGTCCCTTAGTTCAATGAAGTGAGAGCTCAAATGAAGTTATCCTACCAACATTATCAGTTCTGTTAGAATAAAGTTGGTAGGTACATCTTGACCTGACCTCGAGAACTAATGCTAAATTTCTTTAGTAATAACCGTTATGTTACTGTTGATTAATCCTGTTATTGTGGTCGTTACAAACTCAGACAGAGTTGGGTAAGAGACTTTTTTCATTCATTGGAGAGATTTTGACTATATTATCTTTTTCACCTTTTGAAAATTTAGCTCAACAATTGTTACCTATGGCTATAGAAAGCGATGACGGTGCTCATGATATTGCTCATCTCTATCGAGTATGGAGAAACGCACAAAAAATTTGTGAAGCAGAATCTGGTAACTTGCGGCTCGTATTCACCGCAGTGTTGCTGCATGACTGTGTAAGTGTTGAAAAAAACTCGCCAAACCGTCATCTGGCTTCTCGTATGGCGGCAGAAAAAGCAGCATTAATATTGAAAGAGTTAAAGTGGAGTGAGGAAGATATTACCGCCGTTTGCCATGCCATTGAAGCACATAGTTTTTCTGCGGCACTAACCCCCAGAACATTAGAAGCTCAAATAGTACAAGATGCTGATCGGTTGGATTCTATTGGTTTGATTGGTGTTATCCGCTGTTTTTATACCTCTGGCCGCATGGGTTCTTCATTGTATGATTTTCATGATCCTCTGGCAAAACAGCGTGAATATGATGATAAGACCTATGCTGTCGATCATTTCTATACCAAACTATTTAAGATTGAGTCTGGATTTCAGACTCAATCAGGTAAACAGATGGCCCATGAGAGGGTTGCGAGTATGAAGAAGTTCCTCGATTCTTTTATTGATGAAATTCAGGTTGATCCAACCAATTGAGATGAATGAACAATATTAATGATGACCTGTTATAATAAACTGGATTTTCATAAGCAAGAAAACATGCAGTGACAGAAATAGAGACAGTGACCGGCAAGCTAAGAGAATGTAATGAACGCATCCCAACCACTTAGCCTTTGGCATTGTGCTGGAATTGAGAGATGAGATGTGGATCCTCACAGATTTCCGGCCTTATAGTGCCTAAAAGCGGGAGACTATTGCTCCCTGATGACTGGAGGATCCACCCATGAAATTTACTCCTTTTTGGCGTTGATATTGCAAAACATTTGATGCAAATTCATTTTGTCGATGAATACACCGGTGAACTTATTGATAAGCCACTGAGGAGGCCGGATTTTTTAACGTTCTTCAGTAACCGCGAACCTTGTCTGATTGGCATGGAAGCCAGTGGTGGTGCGCATTATTGGGCTCGGGAGCTGAGGAAGCTGGGGCATGACGTGCGTTTGCTTCAGGCTAAATTGGTTAAAGCGTTCCGGATGGGAAATAAAAATGATGTTCAGGATGCCCGGGCCATTTGGCTGGCGGTTCAGCAACCCGGCAAATCGATCGCGATTAAAAATGAAGAGCAACAGGCCATTCTGTCATGACACCGAATGCGCCACCAATTAGTCAAATTCAGAACCGCACAAATCAATGCGCTGCATGGTTTGCTACTGGAATTTGGTGAAACCGAGCATAAAGGCAGGGCTTCTCTGGATAAGGCCATGCCTGAGGTACTTGAGCGACTCAGAAAAAAACTGGCCCCGTTCCTGCTTGCTCTGCTTGAAGCG
>NZ_JONO01000086.1 GCF_000711895.1 Photorhabdus australis DSM 17609 | reverse complement strand
TGGAGTCGCAATGCCTGGGCGATCATCACAGAACTCCACCCTTCAGAAGCCAGAAGGATAGCTTTTATTCTGTCTCGTACTCGACCATCGCGAGTGGTGTCGTGAAGACGCTCAAGTTTGATTTTTTGTTCTGATGTAATAAATATTTTCATAGCGAGGATAATGATCTCCATTTCGGATAAAATCAAGCATCTTCAATGATTACGGGTATATAACCTGCATACAAGATCTGGTGAAACCAATTTCCTACATTAATAATGTTGGATCATATAAAAATATCCATTGTTGTTAATCGTAATATCATTATATTTTACTTTATTAATGATTCAGTGAAAAATCCAATAGGGTATAAATTTGATATTTTATTAATATGATTTTATAACTTTATATCAATAAATTTAGATTATTTATTTTGATTATTAATTGCAATGTTAATATTGTTTGTTTTTTTCAATAAAAGTTGGTAAATATCTGATTTTCTCTTGATGATTTTAAATATATACCGAATGAACTTCAAGATTCTTGAGCCGTCAGACATAAAAACATTTAAATTCAATAGCATAATCGTTTTTCAAACATGCACTTTGAAGTGTCTTGAGTATATACCCAATAGATTTCAAGATGCATCGCGATGGCAAGGGAGCGAATCCCCAGAAGCATAGATAACTATGTGACTGGGGTGAGTGAGTACAGCCAACAAAGAGGCAACTTGAAAGATAACAGGTATATAAGAATAACGACGAAATATTACTACTTTTATCTTGAGATTAGTTTATTTTAGAAAAATATATTCTTATTTGAAAATAATAATTATTTTTATTGAAATAATTTCATATTGTTAATAAATATTGGTTGTATATTTATTTTTTAGGCAAAAATCTCATTTTTGTAAACTATTGTTTACGTTATTTGGGTTTTATTTACATATTTGGATTGTATTCTTTACTTTGTGTGATATGTTATCGGTCAGATAGATAAAAATAAATTAATACAGAATGTCAATTGGAGGAGGTAGCTGAAATGATCATGCAAAAAGATGCGCTAAATAATGTTCATATCAAAGATGAGCAAATTCTCATAACCCCCGAAAAACTAAAACAACAGTATCCGTTGAATGATGATGATCTGCATGCTATTACAAGTGCACGTAGAATTGTTGCTGATATTATTCATGGACGCGATCCTCGTTTGTTAGTGGTATGTGGTCCCTGTTCTATCCATGATGTGGATGCAGCTTTGGATTATGCCCATCGTTTGAAAGCACTTTCTTCTGAATTAAACGATAATCTGTATATAGTGATGCGTGTCTATTTTGAAAAACCTCGTACAACAGTGGGTTGGAAAGGTCTTATTAATGATCCGTTTATGGATGGTTCATTTAATGTTGAAGCTGGTCTGCATATTGCCCGCCGTTTACTACTCAGCTTGGTTAAAATGGGATTACCTCTTGCAACAGAAGCTTTAGATCCGAATATTCCACAATATTTGGGGGATTTGTTCAGTTGGGCGGCAATTGGAGCAAGAACAACTGAATCTCAAACGCATCGAGAAATGGCTTCTGGACTATCTATGCCTATAGGTTTTAAGAATGGAACCGATGGTAGCTTGAGCACCGCGATTAATGCGATGCGTGCAGCTGCTATGCCACACCGTTTTATGGGAATAAACCAGTCTGGGCAGGTATGTTTGTTACAAACGCGCGGTAACCCGAATGGACATGTCATATTACGTGGTGGCAAGACACCTAATTACAGTGCTGAACATGTAATGGAATGTGAACAGCAAATGATGCAGTCTGGATTATTGCCATCCTTGATGATTGATTGTAGCCACGGTAACTCTAATAAAGATTTTCGTCGTCAAAGCTTAGTTTTGGATTCTGTAGCAGAACAGATCGTCTTGGGTAATCAATCAATTACGGGCATTATGTTGGAGAGCCATATTAATGAGGGTAATCAATCTTCTGAACAACTTCGTAGTGAAATGAAATATGGCGTATCAGTAACCGACGCTTGTATTAATTGGCAAACTACAGAAGAGGTTCTGAGAAAATTGCATCAGCAAATCAGCTCGAAATTGTCGCAAAGAATTGTGGCAATGAAAAAAGCAGGGTAACAAATATGGTCGTTGAATTATCTCAATTGCGGGATCAGATTGATGAAGTGGATAAGGCTTTGCTGGCTTTGTTGGCAAAGCGCTTGGAATTAGTTGCAGAGGTTGGTGAAGTAAAAAGCCGGAATGGACTGCCAATTTATGCACCTGATAGAGAAATGTCGATGTTTACTTCGCGTCGTCAAGAGGCTGAAAATTTTGGTGTTCCACCGGATTTAATTGAGGATATCCTGCGTCGCATTATGCGGGAGTCTTATACTAGTGAAAATAATAAAGGGTTTAAGACTCTTTGCCCTCAGCTGGGGCCGATAGTCATTATTGGTGGCTTAGGTAAGATGGGAAAACTATTTGGTCGCCTGTTAACTTTATCTGGTTATGAGGTCAGAAATTTGGAGCCACAGGATTGGCCTGACGCAGAGCGGATTCTTAATGGCGCCGGTATGGTCATTATCAGTGTACCTATTCATTTAACAGAAGAGGTTATTCGCTGCTTACCACCATTGCCTGATCATTGCATTTTGGTGGATTTGGCATCTGTTAAGCAGAAGCCATTACAGGCTATGCTTAATGTGCACAAAGGTCCAGTGCTGGGATTACATCCTATGTTTGGGCCTGATGTAGGTAGTTTGGCAAAACAAGTTGTCGTTTACTGTGATGGTCGTCAACAGGAAGTTTATCAGTGGTTTTTGGAACAACTGTTGGTTTGGGGGGCTTGTTTATATCAGATAAATCCTGAACAGCATGATAAAAATATGAGCTTTATCCAAGCATTACGTCACTTTACAACTTTTGTGTATGGGAAACATCTCGCACAGGAAGGCGCTGATTTACAGCAGTTATTATCAATATCCTCGCCAATTTACCGGTTAGAACTCATTATGGTCGGGCGATTATTTGCACAGGACCCTCAGCTCTATGCTGATATTATTATGTCATCACCAGAGAATATTGATTTGATACGCCGTTATCATCAAAGTTTTGGGCAAGCGATTGAAATACTAGAAAATCAGGATAAACAAGCTTTTATCAGTAGTTTTAAAGGTGTTAGTGAATGGTTTGGTGATTGTGCATTTCGCTTTATGAAAGAGAGCAGAATATTACTCCAGCAAGCGAATGATAATCGCCAATAATTAAAAAGAACCGGATATTTTAGTACCCGGTTTTTTCTTAATTTAGGACGGGCTAACAGGTACTACACTTTCTGTTGGGTAGCAACCCAGTACCTTCAGTGAGTGAGTAATTTCTGCCAATGTTTTTAAGACGTGTTGCATGTTGATTGAGCGGAGATTAGCTTGAACATCAATGTAAAACATTTCTTCCCATGGATTTCCATTAATTGGGCGGGACTCCAGTTTACTCATGATAATATTGTGTTTTTTTAGAATCATAAGCGCATCCACCAATGCACCTGCTTGTTGCCCGGTTGCCATAATAAACGTCGTTTTGGCTGGTACTTGCTCTGAAACATCAATAGGCTGACGAGCAACGATGATAAAACGAGTAATATTGTGTGAGTGGTTTGCCAAATTTTGGGCTAGAACTTGTAACCGATAGAGTGCGCCGCCAGCTTCACTGCCTAAGGCTGCGATATTTGGTGAGTTTTCTTCAGCTACCTTTTGCATGGCTGCGGCAGTGCTTTCGCAATATTCAATTTTCCAATGCGGGAATTGATTAATATACTGGCTACATTGTTGGAATGGCTGAGGATGACTGTAAACGGTTTTTATCTGTGAGAATTCCGTATCGTTTGCGACCAGTAGGCAATGATTAATAGGAATTTTTATTTCTCCTACAATTGATAGGCTGGTATGTTGCAACAAGTCATAAACATCATTGATAGAGCCAGAGTTGGTGTTTTCAATCGGTAATATGCCGTAATCAGCTTGGCCTGTTTCTACTAAGGAGAAAATATCTTGGAACTTGTGGCAACTGCATTCAACTAATTGATCAAAATGGCGTGCCGCATATTGGCGAGCTGCAATATGAGAATAGGAACCACGAGGCCCAAGGAATGCGATGCGGGCTGTATCGTAAGGGGTTTGATTAAGGTGTTGCTGCAATAATGCTTGTTGTGTAAGTACGGAATCTTCGATAATTGTTTGAAACAGGCGGGTGATATAAAAGCCATCCAGTCCGTGATTTTTTCCTTTTGTAATTAGAACATCTAGTAGTTCCCGTTCACGATCCTTATCTCTGATAGGACGATTACACTGTAGTTTAGTCTGTGCAATATCAGAAGCTAATTTGCGACGTTCTGCCAGTAAAATCAGTAATTTTAAATCAAGGTCGCTGACTTTTTTCCGTATATTCAGCAAATTGTTTTGATCCATAATGAGTTCCTAATTGGTCATTGATATTCTGATAATAATATGTCTGCAATGGACAGAAAAAAGCCCCCCGATTTGGGAGGCTAACTGTTCGTCTTCTTGTTCTTTCTTAAACGACGAAAGCCCCCCTTAAGGGAAGATGAAAAAAGAAAGAGAAGAAAAACAGGTTTGTATTCATTGTACTTACCGTCTGCGTAAACAATATATTTTAATTAACCTCATGTTATTGTTTCTGTCAATAAAAAAACGCGTCCAAATTGGGCGCGTTAAAGATAGGATATCGTTATTTTATTGTTGTACTGCTAGGTTAAGGTTTGATTCTTTAACACTATTATAAGTACGACGTGCTTCACCTTTGTGCTGTACTTTATTCAACTGACGCTCTAGTTTTGCTAACAGTTCATTGATGGCAATATACATATCTTCATGTTTTGCACCGGCAACCAGTATACCATTTGGTATACTTATGGTTGCATCAACCATAAAAGCCTGCGGTCCTTTTGATAGAATAATATGAGGGTTTATCAGATTCACTTGCCACTTATTTAGTTTGTTCAGACGGTTTTCTATGTGGTTGCGAATTGCTGGGGTAATTTCCATTTGTTTGCTGGTAATATTCACTATCATATAGTTACCTCTCATCATTGATAATCCGCCTTCAATGATTTCAGCATACATTTCTTTTTCACAA
Source organism: Photorhabdus australis DSM 17609 (assembly GCF_000711895.1). Classification (GTDB taxonomy): domain Bacteria; phylum Pseudomonadota; class Gammaproteobacteria; order Enterobacterales; family Enterobacteriaceae; genus Photorhabdus; species Photorhabdus australis. Next base: position 5,935 of record NZ_JONO01000086.1, on the reverse strand, counting down.
AAAAGGTGATTTAAATCACTTTTAATCAGGTAATTGACAAGTAGTTGAAGTAAATGTGATTAATAATAAGAATACGAAGAATATCTGTTGCGAAATTAAAGTTTATGGGCCATTATTGATGAGTTAGGCCATTTTAATCCTATTGATAAATGGTCTTTTTTTCGAATTTTCAAGTAGAAATAAAACAACAACCGAAGTTGCTGTTTTATTTTTTCTACTTCCTTATGTTGGATTAGCAGCAATTAATTTTGTTACTTTGTTTGCTTGTGCGGTTAAGCCCAAACGTGTATAGGCCCTTTCCATATAAGGCAGTGCTTTGAGAGTTGATTGTGTATCAGGGTAGTCATTCAGCATTTGCTCAGCTCGATTTACCACTGCGACATAAGCTCCTCGTTTGTTATAATATTTCACGACAGATAATTCATATTTTGCCAGGCGTTCTTTGATAAACATTAAACGTTTTCTGGCATCGGCAGCATACAGGCTGTTAGGATATTGACGCACTAATTGGCTGAAATCTCTGAATGATGCTCTGGCATGCTCAGGATCACGATCTGAGCGATCAATCCCGAAGAAACTTTGCAGTGTACTGTCATCCAACGCTTGTGAGGTTAACCCGCGCATATACAAAACATAGTCAATATTGGGATGAGTTGGGTTTAGGCGCATAAAGCGGTCAATAGAAGCTAATGCCATTGGTAAGTCAGAAGATTTATAATAAGCATAAATCAGATCAAGTTGTACTTGTTGTGAGTAAGGGCCAAATGGATAGCGGTTATCGAGGGTTTCCAATTGAGTGATAGCAGCTTTATAGTTACCGTCTCGCAGCTTTTCTTGACCCGCAGAATAAATTTCCGAAGGTGGGCTGTCGGGGACAACATTCTTATTACCAGAGCACCCGGAAAGTACCAGGCTCAATGTGGCTGCTGCCACCAGATATTTCATGCGTATCATCACGTGTTGATTATCCTCTGAGTGTTTTTCTGGGAGACTATCCATGAAGCTCCCGGTAAAAGATCGAGTTACAATAGCACACTATATTAAATTAAACGGCTCTGCCGTCAAAACTCAACGTAAGTGTAGAAACAATATATGGTACAACAAATACGACTTAATGCAGCAGTCGCCGAATCTCAGCTCGGTCAACGTTTAGATCAGGCTTTGGCCGAAATGTTCCCTGATTATTCAAGATCACGAATAAAAGAATGGATCTTGGATGATAGAGTTCAGGTTAATGGTAAATTAATCAATAAGCCAAAAGAAAAAGTGCTGGGAGGCGAAGAAATTTCAATTGATGCCATCATCGAGGAAGATGCGCGTTGGGAGCCTCAGAATATTGAGTTAAATATTGTCTATGAAGACGATGATATCTTGGTAATAAACAAACCACGTGATTTGGTTGTTCATCCTGGAGCAGGAAATCCAGATGGTACGGTATTAAATGCTCTGTTATATCGCTATCCTGAAATAGCTGATGTTCCCCGGGCCGGCATTGTTCATCGCCTCGATAAGGATACGACAGGGCTTATGGTTATAGCTAAAACTGTTCCAGCTCAAACCCGTTTGGTGGAGTCACTCCAACTGCGCGAAATTACCCGTGAATACGAAGCAGTTGCGACAGGACGTATGACTGCTGGTGGAATAGTTGAAGAGCCTATTTCACGCCACCCGACAAAGCGAACGCACATGGCAGTTCATCCGATGGGGAAACCTGCTATTACCCGTTACCGGGTGATGGAGCATTTTAGGGCACATACCCGTTTGCGTCTGAGATTGGAAACTGGCAGAACACACCAGATACGTGTTCATATGGCTCATATTAGTCATCCATTGGTGGGAGATCCTCTGTATGGTGGCCGCCCTCGTCCTCTAAAGGGGGCTTCCGATGAATTTCGTGATGTGATGCGAAACTTTGATCGTCAAGCATTGCACGCCACAATGTTACGTCTCTATCACCCAATTACCGGAATCGAAATGGAATGGCATGCTAAATTACCTGAAGATATGGTCATTTTGATTAATGCATTAAAAGCAGATGCAGAAGTGTTCAAAGATAATATGGATTGGTAGATGACGTCGCTTATTTTTCCAAACTGGCCACAACCTATAACAGTAAAAACCTGTAGTTCCACCCGTTTGGGTGGAATCAGCTTGCCGCCTTATGATAGTTTAAATCTTGGCAAGCATGTTGGAGATAATCCTGATATTGTTGAAAGAAATAGGCAGGTATTAGCTGAAGTAGCCGAATTACCTCGGCAACCAGTTTGGTTAGAACAGGTTCATGGTGCTCGTGTTGTGAGACTCGACGGCCAGCCAGTAAAAGATAATAAAGCCGATGCGGTTTACACTAACATTCCTGGGCAGGTTTGCGCTGTACTGACAGCAGATTGCTTGCCTGTATTGTTTTGTAGCTTTGACGGTAATGAGATTGCGGCAGCTCATGCCGGTTGGCGTGGTTTGTGTGCCGGAGTGTTGGAGAATACAATCACTCAATTTAAAGCTAAGCCTGATCAGATTCAAGCTTGGCTAGGGCCTGCGATTAGCGCGAAAGAATTTGAAGTTGGTAGTGAGGTTATGGACGCGTTTCTGGTCCAGAATTCTGATCTAAGCAAAGCTTTTGTGCCTTTTGGTGAGAAGTATTTAGCAGATATATATTTGTTGGCAAAATTAAAGTTGCAATCTGTTGGTATAACAGCAATTTTTGGCGGAGCTGAGTGTACTGTCAGTAATAAAGAGAAATTTTTCTCTCATCGTCGTAATGGGATTACAGGACGTATGGCAACTTTAATCTGGCTGATATAACCTATTCCATAGGGCGATCCACTGGCGCATAGAATAATGTCTCACAATTTGCTTTTCAGAATAAACCTTGAATATTTGAGGAATGGCCTCATTTAATCTCCAGTAGCAAAATTCTGATCAGTATTGGAGGTGTTATGCGTCTGGATCGTCTTACTAATAAATTCCAGCTTGCTCTCGCTGACGCCCAGTCCCTTGCACTGGGGCATGATAATCAATTTATTGAACCAATTCATTTGATGAGCTCACTGCTGAAACAAGACAGTGGTTCTATTCGCCCATTATTAACGTCAATTGGGCTCGATGCAGGTCGTTTCAGCAATCAACTTGAGCAAGTTTTAGAGCGTTTGCCGCAAGTACAAGGTGCTGGTGGTGATGTACAACCATCTAATGACTTAATTCGTCATTTAAACTTGTGTGATAAACTAGCACAAAAGGAGGGGGATAATTTTATTTCCTCTGAATTATTTGTTCTGGCAGCACTGGAAGAACGTGGCTCATTGAGTGACATGCTGAAAGCTGCTGGAGCAACAAAAGAAAAAGTTACTAAGGCAATAAAACAAATACGTGGTGGTGAAAAAGTTTATGATCAGGGAGCGGAAGATCAACGCCAAGCCCTGAAAAAGTATACTATTGATCTGACTGAACGTGCTGAACAAGGCAAACTTGATCCGGTGATTGGCCGTGATGAAGAAATTCGCCGCACTATTCAGGTATTACAACGCCGTACCAAAAATAATCCGGTCTTAATTGGCGAGCCCGGGGTTGGTAAAACGGCCATTGTTGAAGGGCTTGCTCAACGAATCATTAATGGTGAAGTTCCTGAGGGGCTTAAAAATAAGCGCGTCCTTTCTCTGGATATGGGAGCGCTATTAGCAGGGGCTAAATATCGTGGTGAATTCGAGGAACGTTTGAAAGGTGTGCTGAATGATCTTTCCAAACAGGAAGGCAATGTCATTCTGTTTATTGACGAATTGCATACTATGGTTGGTGCGGGTAAGGCTGATGGGGCAATGGATGCCGGCAACATGTTAAAACCAGCCTTGGCCCGTGGCGAACTTCACTGTGTTGGGGCAACAACACTGGATGAATATCGTCAATACATTGAAAAAGATGCAGCGCTGGAACGCCGTTTCCAAAAAGTCTATGTTGCAGAACCCTCTGTAGAGGACACTATTGCTATTTTGCGCGGTCTGAAAGAACGTTATGAGTTACATCATCATGTACAAATTACCGACCCTGCAATTGTCGCGGCAGCAACATTATCTCATCGTTATATCTCAGATCGTATGTTGCCAGATAAAGCAATTGACTTGATAGATGAAGCCGGAGCAAGTCTGCGTATGCAAATGGATTCAAAACCTGAAGCGTTGGACCGTCTGGAACGTCGAGTCATTCAATTGAAGCTGGAACAGCAGGCACTGAAAAAAGAGTCTGATGATGCCAGTAAAAAACGGCTTGAAATGCTTAATGAAGAGCTAATCGTAAAAGAACGTGAATATTCTGAGCTGGAAGAAGAATGGAAAGCTGAAAAAGCTGAGCTTACTGGCACTCAGCATATAAAAGCAGAACTGGAACATGTCCGTATTAGCCTAGAGCAGGCCCGCCGTAGTGGTGACTTGGCGAAGATGTCTGAAATTCAGTACGGAAAAATACCTAGATTGGAAAAACAGCTTGCCGCAGCCACACACGCTGAAAGTAAGCATATGAAACTGCTTCGTAACAAAGTTACCGATGCGGAAATTGCAGAAATTCTTGCTCGTTGGACAGGCATTCCTGTTGCCAGAATGCTTGAGAGTGAAAAAGATAAACTGCTGCGCATGGAGCAAGAACTGCATAAACGTGTCATTGGTCAGGATGAGGCAGTCAATGCAGTATCTAATGCGATTCGCCGTAGCCGTGCTGGATTAGCTGATCCAAATCGTCCGATTGGTTCATTCCTGTTCCTTGGTCCAACCGGTGTTGGTAAAACTGAGTTGTGCAAGGCGTTAGCGAATTTCCTGTTTGACAGCGATGATGCAATGGTGCGTATCGATATGTCTGAATTTATGGAAAAACATGCTGTATCACGGTTGGTAGGAGCGCCTCCAGGGTATGTTGGTTATGAAGAAGGTGGTTATCTAACAGAAGCGGTTCGTCGTCGACCTTACTCTGTTATTCTGCTTGATGAAGTAGAGAAAGCGCACCCGGATGTATTCAATATCTTATTGCAGGTGTTAGATGATGGTCGATTGACTGATGGGCAAGGCCGCACTGTCGATTTCCGCAATACGGTTGTAATCATGACGTCTAATCTTGGGTCGGACATGATCCAAGAGCGCTTTGGTGGTCTGAGTTATGGTGAAATGAAAGATATGGTGATGGGAATTGTTAGCCATAATTTTAGACCTGAATTTATTAACCGTATTGATGAAGCTGTTGTGTTCCATCCATTAGGACGTCGGCATTTATCAGATATTGCAGATATCCAGTTGCAACGTTTGTACAAACGCCTGGAAGAACGTGGTTATCAGGTCACGATGACTCAGCAAGCATTAGAAATGTTGGCAGAAGCTGGGTTCGATCCTGTTTACGGAGCACGGCCATTGAAGCGAGCTATCCAGCAGGAGATCGAAAATCCATTAGCTCAAAAGATACTTTCCGGCCAACTATTGCCAGGTAAACCTGTGACTCTGGATGTGGAAAATAGCCAAATCGTAGCAAAGCAATAATTTTATATTTAACGAGAGATAATAAAGGGGTGGGAAACTGCCTCTTTTTTTATCATTTTGCGTATTAAATCGCAATTTAGTATTGTTTTTGCTTGATTTATGTCCGGATAGATTCTTTTTGTAATAAAACGCTTGCCAGCGCCGAAGAAGGCCCTATAATGCGCCACCACTGACCGACACAACGTGGATAAACCGGGTGAGGTCAGGCAGGGAAAAGGCAATAAGCGCTTGACTCTGCGGGCGAAAAGCGTAGTATACGCAGCCCGGCTGACGGAGAATGATAATTTTTATGTTGGCCCGCTCTTTAACAATTAATCAGACAATCTGTGTGGGCACTCACAAGACCGTATCACAAAAAAATACGTTTTAAAGTCTTGAAGAGTGAAGCGCAGTTAATTCATAACGAACTAACGGTGAGATTCTTT
>NZ_JONO01000085.1 GCF_000711895.1 Photorhabdus australis DSM 17609 | reverse complement strand
CTTACGGGCGAAAGGCATTGATGTATCAAAGAAATTCAGCCGCTGGCTGGACAAACTAGAAAATGATGGATTATTGACCGTGTTGGGTGAAGATATCCGTATTAATCAACGCCACTCTAATATGGGGGAATAAATGGTAAATGTGGGGGATATTGTCAAAAATCCAGCAATACCCCCACTTGCCACTTATTAAGCTCACCTAAATGGGGGAAGCACGTGAAACCCTTATTCTGTCTGGCTTTAAGCGATTTTAATAATATCAATGTGGGGGCAATAAAAATCCATATGTTGTGGGGGATAAAATGGGGGAAGAGTAGGTATTTTCCTTCTGTCGGTATAGAGCTATTTAATTTATTCATAATGTATGTTTAATATCATCCTATTTATTAATATCCAATAGAGTATTTACATTATTCTGTAATTAGAAAATCATCTTCTCTTTATTTAAAGAAAAATAAAATGGGTAATCAATGGGGGAGTTTTATTTAAATGGGGGAAATAATAAAATAATGGTATTTTTTAACTTTAACTATTTACAGATAGAGTCCATGAAAGGATAATTATTTTATGTCACCACTCAGGAAAATCTAAAATATGATTCAACAGGATTGGCATCCAGCCGATATTATTGCCGGACTGAAAAAGAAAGGAATAACATTAGCCGCTTTATCAAGGAGCGTTGGACTGGCTTCATCCACACTAGCAAATGCACTGACACGCCACTGGCCTAAAGGAGAAAGAATTATTTCTGATGCGTTAGGAGTTCCGCCTGAAATTATCTGGCCTTCCCGTTATGAAAAATAACGGCATTAAAATATCCATACCTGAGAGACTTTATAATTCTTAAAAAAACATTATTAACTCAAGACATCTATTGCCCACTATTCAAAGTGGGCTTTCTTACACAGTGAATTAATGTGTTTTTATATGACTATTTACTATTTTTATTTGAGAAAACGTAAGGAGCAATAAATTCTTTTTTACATTGATCCAAATAATCCGCCCACCATTGGATCATTAATCGCCTTTCCTCCAAATGTTCAGATGTATGGATATAAGCAGCTCGGACACCATTACGCTCTGTGTGGCTCATTTGTCTTTCAACTGCATCTTTTGACCATAGCCCTGATTCAACTAAAGCGCTACAAGCCATCGCTCTGAAACCATGCCCGCATACTTCCGTTTTTGTATCATATCCCATCACTCGTAATGCATTATTTACCGTATTTTCACTCATAACTTTATTAGGATCATGGTCGCCGGGAAAAAGCCGTTCATTGTCCCCACTAAGCTCTTTAAGTTGCTGTAAGATATCTATTGCCTGATTACTCAACGGCACAATATGGGCTGATTTCATTTTCATGCCGCGGTAAGAATAACGAACTCCTTCGATTGGATTTCGTTGACCAGGTATCTCCCACACTGAACTATTAAAGTCAACTTCATCCCATCGTGCAAAACGTAACTCACTAGAACGCACAAAAGTGAGTAGAGTCAGTACCACCGCTAAACGTGTAATTTTCCTGCCACGGTAATGACTTATACGTTCCAATAATTCAGGAAAGCAATTGGATGGCAATGCAGGATAATGTTTAGTTTTAGGCATAGTCAGCGCCCCGGCCATATCTATAGCCGGATTACTGTCGATAATGTCATTTTGTACGGCATAGCGCATGATAGCTGTTACCCGCTGCTGAAGCCGTTGAGCTACATCATGCTTTCCTGCATCATCCACCATTCGGATAGGTGCTAATAGATGACTAGTCTTTAACTGACGGATATCAACTTTACCAATATGAGGAAAGATGTATTGTTCAAGGCTGCGCAGTACACGCGCCCGGTTATAGTCACCCCACCGCTTATTACTGGAGTGCCATTTCCTGGCAATAGTTTCAAAATTGAATTCTCCTGATGCCTCAGCTTGTGTCTCTTTCTGTGTTGCTTTGGGATCTATACCATTAGCTATCAGTTTTTTAGCCTCATCACGTTTAGCTCTGGCATCAGCAAGAGAAATTACCGGGTAAACCCCAAATGCTAACCTGTCTTCTTTTTTATCAGTAGGTCGGCGGTATTTCATACGCCAGTATTTTGAACCTCGCGGAGTAATTTCCAGATACAACCCGCCACCATCAGCGAGTTTATAGGCTTTATCTTTTGGCTTTGCTGTCTCTATTTGCCTGGCATTGAGTTTCATGTTGGGGGCACATTATTAATCGAATCGGAAGATGCCCCCAATTATGCCCCCACAGATATGTGGATTGCAACGGACGATGATAGACCTTGATAGACTACTTTATTTGATTTATAAGGAGTTTTCTTGGATAAGTGGACTTTGGTGAACTGCTATGAACATAGTCATGGTGCCGAAGGCCGGACTCGAACCGGCACACCCGAAGGCGGTTGATTTTGAATCAACTGCGTCTACCGATTTCGCCACTTCGGCACTGAAGTAGTATGCGGAGAACGGAGGCCATTATACTTGTCAGCGATCTGTTAGCAACTGTTATCCTTCTGATTTAGTTTAAATGTCGAAAAAAAGAGCATGTTGCATATGTTCAATGCAAAGAATCGCTCAATTCCCAAGCACAAAGCACCATCACAAGGTACTAGACATGCCCAACCACATCTTTTCTGCCCGCAGTACATTCCCAACGAAAACAACAGCTGATAAATAGCACAAAATAATTTTATAACCATAATTAGCTGAAACAGCTGACGCTGATAGACAACCTATAATCACCTTATATAATCTCAACATGATAATTCACTATGAGGTAAATGGTTATGACGATTATTAGCTGGATTGGCGCCGGGATCTTTTTAGGTATTATCATTGGCGCGTTGATGATGCTGTTTAAAAAGAATAAATAGCAGTTTCTGGCCTCTCTATCCCGTTCCTGTATTCACTGAAAGTATGCCTGATTGGTTAATTCAAAATGAATAAACTGCTTTTTAAGATCTTCCCTATTTCTGCCATAGTGTTGGCTCTCGCAGCCTGTTCTTCTTCCAATAAAATATATTCGGCAAAGTTTCTGCAACCAAAGAAACAACCACTAAAATGGGAAGTACTTGAAGGCAATGCGAGAACTAAAAAGCTAGCTTCACAATTGGTCGATCAGTACGCACTGGACATTTTCAACGGCAGCAATGCGCAAGGAATGGCAATGGTGGTGATTGATAATAATCAAGTAGTTTACCGCAGCTTCGGTGAAACACGCCCGGGAAGTGGCATCCGCCCGAAACCTGATTCCGTTATCCGTATCGCCTCCCTGACTAAGCTAATGACCAGTGAGATTATGATCAAACTGGAAGAAGATAAGGTTTTACGCTCCACAGATCCATTACAAGACTATGACTATTTTGGCGTGAAAGTGCCTGAATATAGTCCTCTTCAACCCATCCGGTTATTCCACCTGGCAAGCCATACCAGCGGGTTACCTCGTGAACAGCCAGGAGGAAAATGGGGGAGACCTGTTTTTGTCTGGCCGACACAAACCAATCGCTGGACCTGGTTGCAAACAGCTCAATTAGATATGCCTCCAGGTACAACAGCTGCTTATTCCAATCTGGCTTACGATTTATTGGCAGATGCACTCTCTAAAGCTGCTGGTAAGCCATATACCCGCTTACTATACGATAAGATCACCGGCCCTTATTATATGAAAGACACTACACTGACACCAAGCCGTTCTCAGTGTGCCCGTTTAATGGAAAGTTATAAACCCAGTCCGTGTGTCAATACTGTTGCTGCGGCAGGCAGTGGTGGAGTCTACTCAACACCAAAAGATATGCAACGTTGGATGCAGCAGTTTCTATCATCAGACAATCAGTTACGTAAACAGACCGCTAGTCGCGAGCAGGGAGTCTATTTTAAGCGTTCCGATCTGGCTGCAATTAAAGGAATGGATGTTGCCGGTCAAGCAGATGGCCTTGGTCTTGGCTGGGTTTATATGAGTGCTCGTGGTGATATCCCAAATATCTATCAAAAAACCGGTGGAGGCGGTGGATTCAATACGTATATAGCAATGATCCCCGAGCAGAATATCGGAATATTTGTCGTGATTACCCGTAAACAACACAGTAAGTTTAGCAACGTAACGACCGGGGTTAACCAACTCGTCACTGCATTGTCGAGGAATCATAATCAAGCTTGATGTTGACGTTTTATAAACAGATGATACCAAGGATGGAGTTGCCTGTTTATAAACCCCATCCCTGCCGTTCCTCTAAAAACTATTGTCTCTTAAGTAGTAAATAAATACTTAAGGTAAGGAATAATAAGCTTGGTAACAGTGCGGCCAGAACTGCTGGCATACTATAAACTAGGCTTAACGGGCCAAAGATCTCATTGAGTAAGTAAAATAAGAAGCCAAAAGTGATACCCGTTACTATCCTAACTCCCATAGGTACAGTACGCAGCGGCCCGAAGATGAAAGAAAGTGCCATCAACATCATTACCGCAACTGAAAGTGGCGCAAAAATCTTTTTCCACATATTCAATTGATAACGTCCTGATTCCTGCTCACTTTGTTTAAGATAACTAATGTATTGATACAAGCCACTGATGGAAAGCGCTTCAGGATCAAGAGCAACAACCCCCAATTGCTCTGGCGTCAAGCGAGTTTTCCAAGTCGCAGAGATACGCTGCGATCCAGTGATTTTTTTACTGTCTGTCAGGTCAGATTCTTCCACCTGAGAAAGCTTCCACAGATCATTATCCTCATCATAAACAGCACTGTCTGCATACTTCACAGAGAGAAGTTTTTTATCATCATTAAAATGATAGATATTAACACCTTTAATCTCTGTGTCGCTTATTACCCTCTGGATGTAGATAAAATCGGCCCCATCTTTAGCCCACATACCTTTGGTTGTTGAAACCAGAGAACCACCAAACATCTTCTGAGCCCGGTAGTTACGTGCTATCTGCTCACCTTGTGGCGCTACCCATTCACCGATAACCATCGTCAAGATCACTAGCGGAATGGCTGTTTTCATGACTGAGCCAGCAACTTGCATACGGGTAAAACCGGAAGCCTGCATAACCACCAGCTCACTACGCGTCGCCAGTGCGCCAAGTCCCAGTAATGCACCAAGCAAAGCCGCCATTGGGAAGAATATCTGAATATCTTTCGGCACACTCAGCAAAGCATAAAGACCCGCGGAAATAGTGGTATATTCCCCTTGTCCCACTTTTCTCAACTGATCAACAAACTTAATAATGCCGGAGAGTGATACCAGCATAAATAATGTCATCAGAATAGTCTGAAGAATGGTTCGCCCAATATAACGATCTAATACACCAAACATCAGGCTACTCCTCTGCCTTTTAGACGGGACCGGATCCTACGCATCGGCACGGTGTCCCAGATATTGAGAACCAGCGCCAACATCAAATACGCCCCGTTAACTGCCCACATCCAGATTAACGGGTCTAATTTACCTTTCCCGCCATTAGAACGCAGGGAACTTTGCAATAAGAAGAAAATCAGATAAAGCAACATCGCAGGCAACATACTTAGTACCCGCCCTTGGCGCGGATTTACCACACTTAACGGTACAACCATCATGGCCATAATCAGTACCGAAAGTACCAAAGTCAAACGCCAATGGAACTCAGCGCGGGAATCCTTATCATCATCCCGCCATAACTGAGCAATGGATTTTTGTTCAACTTTGTCACCATCGACAACAGAAGCCCGATGCCCAACAACTGCCTGATAATCATTGAATTCAGTAATCCTGAAATCACGCAGCATTGCAGTACCTTCGTAACGCGTACCATGATTAAGAATAACCACCTGCTTACCATCAGGCCGTTCCACCATATGACCACCATTAGAGATAACCACTGAAGGGCGCTGATTATCCACAGGACGAAGCTGGGCAAGGAATACGTTTTCAAACTTATCGCCGTGCACGTTACCGATATAGAGCACCAGATTACCATCATCAGAAGGTTTGAACTTCCCTTCCATTATCGCCGCCAGGCTTGGGTTGGCCTTGGCGTCAGCCAATACCTGTTCTTGGTATTTTGAGGACCACGGCATCATCCAAATAACATTCACCGCGGCCAATGCGGATGTCAACAACGCAAGAATAAGTGCCGAAACCACCAACACACGCTTACCCAAACCACACGCATGCATAACCGTAATTTCACTTTCAGTATAAAGCTTACTGAAAGTCATCAACACCCCAAGAAAAAGACTCAGGGGTAAAATAAGCTGTGCCATTTCAGGCACGCCTAATCCTAATAAAGATATAACCAAATTTGCCGGGACATTCCCTTCCACTGCAGCACCCAAAATTTCTACTAATCTTTGGCAAAAAAAGATCAATAAAAGGATAAAGAGTATCGCAACTTGGCTTTTTAGGGTTTCCCGTACCAGATATCTAATGATGATCACGTTTATTACGCCTGTGAAAACTTGTTTTTTTGCAGGAAAATCGCTAACTTCATTGTATATATACCATTTATTATGTGCATCAGTTTGGCTTCCTCGCTGCTAAAATGATATCGAAGCATTCCATAATTAAGGTCCCCAGTCAGAATATACTTATAGTTAGCTAAACAATAACAAATAGTGTGTTTAGCTTAGCATAAATAGTTAACTTTCTATGGGGTAGATTAATACGGAACGTTATATTTTAGCGATAGCATCCGTTTTTGTCTTTAAGATTCAGGAGAACGCATGGAGTTTAGTGTAAAAAGCGGTAGCCCGGAAAAACAACGCAGTGCGTGTATTATTGTCGGCGTTTTCGAACCTCGCCGCCTATCCCCTATTGCCGAACAGCTCGATAAAATAAGTGATGGTTATATCAGCGCCTTGTTGCGCCGTGGTGAATTGGAAGGCAAAGTTGGTCAATCACTGCTGCTCCACCATGTCCCCAATGTGTTATCTGAACGTATTTTGCTCATCGGTTGCGGTAAAGAGCGCGAGCTGGATGAACGTCAGTATAAACAAATTATCCAAAAAACTATCAATACCCTTAATGAAACCGGCTCAATGGAAGCCGTCTGTTTTTTAACAGAATTACATGTTAAAGGCCGTAATAATTACTGGAAAGTACGCCAGGCAGTAGAGACAGCAAAAGAGTCTCTTTATGTTTTCGACCAGCTTAAAAGCAATAAAAATGAGCTGCGCCGCCCACTGCGTAAAATGGTGTTCAATGTTCCTACTCGTCGGGAGCTAACCAGTGGTGAACGTGCAATCCAACACGGTCTTGCCATTGCTATCGGCATCAAAGCAGCTAAAGATCTTGGCAATATGCCACCAAACATCTGTAACGCAGCTTATCTGGCTTCCCAAGCCCGTCAGCTCGCAGATTCTGCCAATAGCCACATTACAACAAAAGTAATTGGTGAAGAGCAGATGAAAGAGTTAGGCATGAACGCTTATCTGGCTGTTGGTCAGGGTTCTCAGAATGAATCCCTGATGTCAGTCATGGAATATAAAGGCAGCCCTGATAAACATGCCAAACCGATCATTCTGGTTGGCAAAGGCCTGACTTTTGACTCCGGAGGTATTTCAATTAAATCTGCTGGTGGAATGGATGAGATGAAATACGATATGTGTGGCGCCGCAACAGTTTATGGCGTTATGCGTGTGGTTGCTGAGCTACAGTTACCACTCAATGTCATCGGTGTCATGGCCGGCTGTGAGAATATGCCAGGAGGGCGCGCTTACCGACCAGGAGATATTTTAACTACCCTATCTGGTCAAACGGTCGAAGTGCTCAATACCGATGCGGAAGGCCGTCTGGTTCTGTGTGACGCGTTAACTTACGTCGAACGTTTTGATCCAGAATTAGTCATTGATATCGCCACACTGACTGGTGCTTGCATAACAGCTCTTGGTAATCATTACAGTGGGTTACTATCCAACCATAATCCACTGGCCCACGAGCTACTAAACGCTTCAGAGCAATCCGGTGATCGTGCATGGCGCCTGCCAATGACTGACGAATTTTTCGAGCAAATCGATTCTAATTTTGCCGATCTGGCGAATACCGGTGGCAGTGCGGGTGGTGCAATTACTGCTGCCTGCTTCCTGTCCCGCTTCGCAACAAAGTATCATTGGGCACATCTGGATATCGCTGGTACCGCCTGGCGTTCAGGTAAAGCGAAAGGCGCAACAGGTCGCCCGGTTGCACTACTGTCACAATTCCTGTTAAATCGTGCAGGAAGTACAGGTATCAATAACGACGATTGATTTATACCCCGCTAATTAAAAAAGGGCATTAACAATGCCCTTTCTTCGTAATAGAGACATTATGAAAAGCGCCACGTTTTATTTACTGGAACAGCCATCACCTCAGGCAGATTTACAAGCTCACGAATGGTTGGCATGTCAATTTGCGGCTGACCAATGGCGAGCCGGAAAACGGGTGCTAATTGCTTGTGAAGATCAGCAACAAGCAGAAAAGTTAGATGAAGCCTTATGGCAAAGGGAGCCTCACCAGTTCGTCCCGCATAATCTTGCTGGTGAAGGGCCGAGATATGGCGCACCCGTTGAGTTATGTTGGCCACAAAAACGGGGAAATTCTCCCCGTGATATATTGATAAATCTGCTACCACAATTTGCAGACTTTGCCACCGCTTTCCATGAAGTGATAGACTTCGTTCCTATAGACGAGAATTTGAAACAGTTGGCGCGTGAACGATATAAATCATATCGCAGCGTCGGCTTTAATTTGACCATGGCAACGCCGCCAACACACTAAGTACCAAGATAAAATGGAAAAAACACCCGCTAATCAAACGCAATCCGAGCCATCTCTCGATAAAACTTACAATCCTAAAGAAATTGAGCAACCACTTTACACCCATTGGGAGAAAAGCGGTTATTTCAAACCTAACGGTGATACCAGCCGTGAGAGCTTTTGTATTGTTATTCCACCGCCAAATGTGACTGGCAGCCTGCATATGGGCCATGCATTTCAGCAAACCATTATGGATACCATGATCCGTTATCAACGGATGCAGGGTAAAAATACTTTGTGGCAGTCTGGTACTGACCATGCAGGTATTGCTACTCAAATGGTAGTTGAACGCAAAATCGCAGCAGAAGAAGGCAAAACCCGTCACGATTACGGCCGCGACGCCTTTATCGATAAAATCTGGCAATGGAAAGCCGAATCCGGCGGTACGATTACCAATCAGATGCGTCGTCTGGGTAACTCGGTTGACTGGGAACGTGAGCGTTTTACCATGGATGAAGGTCTATCCAATGCTGTGAAAGAAGCTTTTGTCCGTTTGTATCAAGAAAACCTGATTTACCGTGGCAAACGTCTGGTTAACTGGGACCCGAAATTACACACTGCAATTTCTGATCTGGAAGTTGAAAACCGTGAAGTGAAAGGCTCTATGTGGCACTTGCGTTACCCACTGGCTGATGGTGCAAAAACGGCAGAAGGTAAAAATTATTTGATCGTAGCAACCACACGACCTGAAACTATGTTAGGCGATACCGGCGTAGCCGTTAACCCAGAAGATCCGCGCTATAAGGATTTAATCGGCAAAGAGATTATTCTGCCATTGGTTAATCGTCGTATTCCTATTATCGGTGATGAACACGCAGATATGGAAAAAGGTACCGGTTGTGTGAAAATCACGCCTGCCCATGACTTCAACGACTATGAAGTGGGTAAACGCCATGCTTTGCCGATGATCAATATCATGACACTTGATGGCAATATCCGTAATGAAGCCGAAGTTTTCAATACCAATGGCGAAGTTTCTGATATTTACAATTCTGATATTCCAGCTGAATATCGGGGTATGGAGCGCTTTGCTGCCCGTAAAGCAATGGTTACTGAATTTGAAAAATTGGGGTTGCTAGTTGAAATCAAAGCTCATGATCTGACTGTTCCTTACGGCGATCGTGGCGGCGTAGTTATTGAACCAATGCTGACTGATCAGTGGTATGTCCGTACTGCCCCCCTGGCAAAAGTGGCTATCGAAGCCGTTGAAAATGGTGATATCCAGTTTGTACCTAAACAGTATGAAAATATGTACTACTCCTGGATGCGCGATATCCAAGATTGGTGTATTTCCCGTCAATTATGGTGGGGCCACCGCATCCCGGCGTGGTATGACGCTGAAGGTAATGTCTATGTAGGTCGCAACGAAGAAGAAGTTCGCCGTGAAAATAATTTGAGTGCAGATATCATCCTTAACCAGGATGAAGATGTACTGGATACTTGGTTCTCTTCCGGTCTGTGGACTTTCTCGACCCTTGGCTGGCCAGAACAAACCGAAGCACTGAAAACCTTCCATCCAACAGATGTGCTGGTAAGTGGCTTTGACATCATCTTTTTCTGGATTGCCCGCATGATCATGATGACCATGCATTTCATCAAAGATGAAAATGGCAAGCCTCAGGTTCCATTTAAGACTGTCTACATGACCGGACTTATCCGGGATGAAGAAGGTCAAAAGATGTCCAAATCTAAAGGGAATGTCATTGATCCACTGGATATGGTTGATGGTATTGCCCTGGAAGATCTGCTGGAAAAACGCACCGGTAATATGATGCAACCACAGTTAGCCGAAAAAATCCGCAAGCGCACAGAAAAACAATTCCCGACAGGTATTGAAGCGCATGGTACAGATGCCCTGCGCTTTACGTTGGCAGCACTGGCCTCGACAGGCCGTGATATCAATTGGGATATGAAGCGTCTACAAGGCTACCGTAATTTCTGTAACAAACTGTGGAACGCTAGCCGTTTTGTTCTGATGAATACAGAAGGTCAGGATTGTGGACAAAATGGCGGCGAAATGGTGCTGTCATTGGCTGATCGCTGGATTCTGGCTGAATTTAACCAAACAGTAAAAGCTTATCGTGAAGCACTGGATACATATCGTTTTGATATGGCAGCCAATATTCTTTATGAGTTCACCTGGAACCAATTCTGTGATTGGTATCTTGAACTCTCTAAACCGGCGATCAACAAAGGTTCAGAAGCAGAAGTTCGTGGTGCTCGACATACTCTGATTGAAGTTCTGGAAGGATTATTGCGTCTGGCTCACCCTATTATTCCATTTATCACTGAAACCATCTGGCAGCGAGTAAAAGTGGTTAAAGGAATTGAAGCCGATACCATCATGCTGCAACCGTTCCCAGAATTTGATCAGGAAAAAGTTGATGAACTGGCTCTGAATGATCTGGAATGGATTAAAGAAGCAATTATTGCGGTACGTAATATTCGTGCTGAAATGAATATTGCGCCTGGCAAACCACTGGAAGTTCTGTTGCGTAATGCTGATGCTGACGCACAACGCCGTATAGCAGAAAATCTGAATTTTATTCAAGCAATGGGCCGCCTCTCTTCGGTTACTCTTCTGCCTGTGGGTAGGGATGCTCCGATCTCTGTGACCAAACTAATTGATGGCGCAGAGGTATTAATCCCAATGGCGGGTTTAATCGATAAAGAAGCCGAGCTGAACCGATTGGATAAAGAGATTGAGAAGCTAGATAAAGAGATTATCAGCATCGAAGGTAAACTATCGAATGAAGGCTTCGTCAGCCGTGCCCCTGAAGCTGTTGTAGCCAAAGAACGTGAGCGTTTGGCAAACTGCAATACATCAAAAGAGAAGCTGCTGGCTCAAAAGGAAACCATTGCTGCGCTGTAATATTTTCAATAGATAAGATTCCATCAAAGCCACTACATTGTTAGTGGCTTTTTAGTTTATATACCTGTCATCTTTCAAGTTGCCTATTTGTTGGCTGCACTCACTCACCCCGGTCACATCGTTATCTATGCTCCCGGGGATTCGCTCCCTTACCGTCGCGATCCATCTTGAAATCTATTGGGTATACAGTAAACGATAGAATTTAGAATAAAGCGTAATTTCAACTAATTGTATATACCCAAGAAACTTCAAGATGCAGTTTTTAGCACCTGAAAATGGTCATTAATTCTCGATGTCAGCGAGTCCGCTATATCCGGTAGCGTTGTGGTGAAAAATTTGAACACTTTGTCTCGAAATTCCTGTTTATTAGCGAAATAACGGTTATTTCGAACCTGTTCATTCATGACCTTCCATAATCGCTCTATCGGGTTTAAATCGGGACTGTAGGGAGGAAGGTAATGTAACTCAATATTGCTGATATAAGCCCAGTCCTTCACAAGATGCGCTTTGTTGTAACCCGCCCCATCCACAATAAGATGAATTTTTTGATGATAGTCAGGATAA
>NZ_JONO01000084.1 GCF_000711895.1 Photorhabdus australis DSM 17609 | reverse complement strand
GGAAGCCAAAGATGGCGGCAACCTGAAACGCTACAGGGTCGCCAACCTGACCGCACAGGCCATCAATTTTCGCATTGGCACCTTCACCAGTACCATTGATGCCAGCAAGCTGGACGGTAAGCAGGCATGGCAGGTCACTTTTACCCTGCGGGAACATTTATCGGTGTCTGAAAAACGCGATGCCCGTGCAGCCGGCACTGTTTCGGCCAGGAAACAAACCGGAAAAGGCGGCAGCACCGCAGCCAGGGAAGAGCCGGAAAAATTAAGCTGGTTTGAGCGTGAGGTTCTAAAACCGATTAATGATCATATCGGGGGCAGTTAATGAAACCCCTGTAGCGAGCCGCGTAAATTGAAAAAGCGCGTCATTTAAATTGATAAAATTTCTGCGCCGCGCTTTTTATCAAAATATGTGATTTATTTTAGCTGTTCTTGTCTGGTTTTCTCTATTGGTAAATATTTATAAATAGTAGATAGGGAAACATCGTAAATCAGCGATAGCTGTTTACGTGTGTGACCTTTTACCAGCAATCTAGCCGCTTGTTGTTGTTCAGCAACTGACAATGCTACCGGTCTGCCTCCAATCCTCCCTTGCGCACGAGCAGCTATTAATCCAGCGATTGTCCTTTCAACTATCAATTCCCGTTCCATTTCTGCCAGTGCACTCATGACGTGAAAGAAAAATCTCCCCATAGCTGTACTGGTATCAATACTATCAGTCAGACTCTGAAAGTGAATACCTCTCTCGTTTAAATTAGAGACCAAATCGACCAGATGTTTTACACTACGTCCCAGTCTATCTAGCTTCCAAACAACTAACGTATCTCCTTTTTTAAGTTGTCTTAAAGCCCGCTTTAAACCGGGTCTGTTAGTTGTTTTTCCACTTAATTTATCCTCAAAGATTTGTTCACAATTTATACTCATCAAAGCATTTTTTTGTAAATCGCTGTTTTGGTCATTTGTTGACACCCGGATATAACCGATCTTTGACATGTAAATTCCGTCGCCGCACATAGAATAAATTGTATTTATCAAAATTAGCTCTATGTGTGAGTGTGCGGAAAACCTCACGCTGACTTACAGTGCTTCCATCTGTATAGATCACTCAGACGGCTTTTTAGATCAATTAACGTTCAAAATGAGTGTTTGTAGGAATGTAGAAAGAAACGAGTGAAATGCAGTCAATTATTGACTATAAAAGGGGCTAAATAAACCACATGTTTTGATAAAAAGCGCGGCGCAGAAATTTTATCAATTTAAATGACGCGCTTTTTCAATTTACGCGGCTCGCTACACACAATATGGCCCTCCCTATGCAATTATCAATAACGCTGGAATTACACAAGATGCATTACTGATAAATATGAAAGAAGAAGAGTGGCACAATGTGATTTCCACCAATCTTTCCTCTGTTTATTTAGTCAATCACGCATTTCTACCTGAAATGCTCACTGCTGGAGAAGGTTGTATTATCCACATGAGCTCAGTCACCGCGTTTAAAGCTAACTCAGGGCAAGTTAACTACGCTGCAACCAAAGCCGCTATGATCGGCATTACCCGCTCATTAGCCGTTGAAGTTGGCCGATTTAACATTCGCGTTAATGCAGTCGCTCCAGGCTTGATTGATACTGAAATGTTAGATCATATCCCTGCACCACATAAGAAAAAACTATTATCCAATATTCCACTAGGTCGTTTAGGGTCAGTGGAAGATATTGCCCTGACAATCAATTTCTTGCTCAGCCCCGGAGGACGTTACATCACCGGGCAAACATTTGTTATTGATGGGGGAATGGCGGCCTGATCCATTTAAGCAATTGGCATCAGTGGTTACGTATTCATAATCCAACTGTTATTTGTACCCAGAAAAATATTCTGGGTACTGACATCCTATGCCATTAGCCATAAATCACACCATCTGGTAGCTAACCGGCATCTCAGGTAAATGTTAATAACTATGATAAATAATTTCAATTTTAATAATATATTTAGCATTAAGTGCTAAATATCATAAATTTTAAATTCATCAATGCTAATAAAACTTGACCTTGAAGTCGACTCCAAGGTGTTTAATCAAACGCAAATACATTAACAAGAATAATTTATTTTTGATCGCTGTTATGGGAGAGGGAACATGGCCGAAGAAATACAATCACCTCCACTTAGTGAGAAAAAGTCAAAACGTAAGTTAGCGCTGCTCCTCGCAACTCTCTTATTTGTTTTTGCCGGATTAAGTTACTTCACTTATTGGTTTGTTGCACTGCGCCATTATCAAACTACTGATGATGCTTATGTTGTCGGTAATCAAGTACAAGTCATGGCACAAATCACAGGGAGCGTAACCACTATCTATGCCGATAATACCGACTTCGTCCAGCAGGGAGACACTCTGCTACGTTTAGAGAGTATTGATGCAGAACATGCCTTTGAACGAGCAAAAGACACTCTGGCTAATCATGTCAGACAAACCCACCAGACCATAATTGATAATGAAAAATTGCTGGCTAATATTGAGCTCAAACAAACTGTATTACAGCAAGCTCAGGATGATTTGAAACGACGCGAACATTTGGGAATAACAGGCGCTATCGCCAAAGAAAATCTCATTCATGCCCGTAATAGCGTTCGAATGGCAAAGTCTGAGCTGAATGTTGCCCGGCAACAGTATTATGCTAACAAAGCATTAATTATAGATACCCCATTAGAACAACAACCAGCCATTAAACTTGCCGCTTCTCAACTCCGGGATACATGGTTAACGTTACAGCGTACTCAAATTGTAGCACCCGTAACAGGCTACGTTTCACGCCGTAGTGTTCAGGTAGGATCGCAAATAAAAAGCGGCTTCCCGCTGATGGTTATCGTGCCTGCTAATCAACTCTGGGTCGAAGCTAACTTCAAAGAGGTTCAACTTGCCAATGTGCGTATTGGTCAACCAGTAACCTTGATTAGCGATTTCTATGGTAGTGATGTTACTTATCAGGGCCGAATAGTAGGTCTTGATATGGGTACTGGCAGCGCATTTTCCTTACTACCCGCCCAAAACGCCACCGGTAACTGGATAAAAGTGGTCCAACGTTTGCCTGTCCGTGTTGAACTGAATGCACAACAACTTATTGATCATCCTTTACGCATCGGTTTATCCATGCACGCCACTGTCGATACCAGAAATCGAGATGGCCTGGCACTTGCCGATATGCCTCGCAATGGCATTGTTTATGAAACCAACGTCTTGTCTTATAACACCGGAGAAATTGATCGACTAATTAACGAAATCATTCAAGTTAATACCAGCCAAAATGAGTGAGGTTAACATGCTAAAAGAGCCACTATCAGGAGCCAAACTTGGCTGGCTAACCCTGGCTTTAGCATTAGCCGCTTTTTTACAAATATTAGACCTAACCATTGCTAACGTCGCAATATCGACAATTGCCGGAGATTTGGGTTCTTCGGTATCTCAGGGTACCTGGGTTATTACTTCATTTGCTGTTGCCAACGCGATTTCTATCCCATTAACTGGCTGGTTAGCTAAGCAGTTTGGCGAAGTTCGTGTTTTCTTAATTTCAATGATCTTGTTTGTGATCACTTCCTGGTTGTGCGGTATTGCTAATAGCCTGGAAATGTTGATTATTACCCGCATTTTACAAGGTGTCTCAGCCGGGCCAATTATGCCCCTTTCACAAAGCTTATTACTAAACAACTACCCTCCACTAAAACGAAATATGGCGCTAGCAATGTGGTCAATGACTATTGTTGTCGCTCCGGTTTGTGGTCCCATACTCGGTGGTTGGATCAGTGACAACTATCATTGGGGATGGATCTTCCTCATCAATGTCCCGGTCGGCTGCGCCGTTATCGCTATCACTTGGGCGCTATTAAAAAATCGAGAAACTGAAATAAAGATCAGACCAATTGATGGCGTAGGGCTGATTTTATTGATTACCGGTGTCGGCTGTTTTCAGTTACTGCTTGACAGAGGGAAGGAACTTGACTGGTTCAACTCAACAGAAATTATTGTATTAGCAATTATCGCGGTTATTGCCATTACTTTCCTGATCATCTGGGAACTGACCGATGATAATCCGATCATTGACTTATCACTATTTAAATCACGTAATTTTACTATCGGTACTTTATGTATCAGTCTAGCCTTCTTACTCCACATCGGCACTTTGGTTCTGCAACCCCAGCTATTACAAATGGTCTTCGGTTATACGGCCACTTGGGCAGGATTGGTAATGGCCCCATTAGGGATAGTGCCGATAATACTTGCTCCACTGATTGGCCGTTTTAGTTCAAAAATCGATATGCGTTATTTAGTGATGTTCAGCTTTATCATTTTTGCACTCTGTTTTTTCTGGCGGGCTTATACCTTCGAACTATCAATGGATTTTGCTACCGCTGCCTGGCCACAATTTATTCAAGGCTTTGCTATTGCCTGTTTAATAATGCCACTAGCAGCCATTATATTATCCGATGTCGAACCTGCTAAAGTCGCCTCTGCGGGTAGCCTATTTAACTTCCTACGCACTCTGGCAACATCCGTGGGAACCTCAATTACCACTACCATGTGGTCCCGCCGTGAAGCTGTCCATCACGTTCAGTTAACTGAAGCGATAACCCCACATAATCCCATTGCTCAGCAAGCCTATCAGAAAATGGAGCAGTTAGGGATGTCACAAGCTCAAGCTAGCAGCTCCCTGGCGCGTGAAGTCACTAATCAAGGATTGATTATTGCCGCTAACGAGCTTTACTGGCTATTTGGCTTTGTTTTTCTGATCTTACTGTTGCTTATCTGGCTGGCAAAACCCACAATTGGAGAGAAGAAATAGACAATAATAAAAAAACTTGTCAAAAATTCATGGACATTGAATAGTAATAACGCCAGAACCAGTTTAGAGCTATTTCCAGTGGAAATCTCAGCGAATACTCAGCCTTGTTAAAATAGCACCCGAAAAGGTGCTATTTTGTTGTTCTATAGAGCATATTTACATCATCAAAACGACCTATTAACCTGATACCTGACCCATTAAGAAAAATTTAAATGCGGGAGTATCCGTCTCATCGTGATATTCATAGCCCAACGCATCAAGGTGACGTTTAAAACGCACTTCTGTCCCTGACAACTCGAATGCTGCTAGTACTCGGCCATAATCTGTACCATGATTGCGATAATGGAATAACGTAATATTCCAGTAAGTTCCTAAAGTTTGTAGAAATTTCAGCAAAGCACCCGGCGATTCAGGGAATTCAAAACTAAACAAACGTTCTTTTAATGGCTTAGATGGACGCCCCCCAATCATATAACGGACATGTAATTTCGCCATCTCATCATCTGAAAGGTCTGCAACCAGATATCCTTCAGCTCGTAATTCTTCAATGATCTCTTGTCGCTCCATCTCACCACGGCTCAGACGAACACCAACGAAAAGACAAGCTTGATCAGGATCAGCATCCGTATAACGGTAGTTGAATTCGGTTACCGCTCGATCACCCAGTTTCTGGCAAAAGCGCAGAAAACTGCCTTTCTGTTCAGGAATAGTCACAGCCAACAATGCTTCCCGATGCTCTCCCAGTTCACAACGCTCAGAGACATAACGTAATCCGTGGAAGTTCACGTTAGCACCAGAAAGAATATGCGCCAACCGCTCACCTTCGATCTGATACTGCTGGACATACTTTTTCAGCCCAGCCAGTGCCAATGCACCAGATGGCTCCGCAATAGCGCGCACATCTTCAAACAGATCTTTTACGGCTGCACAAATGGAATCACTGTCCACCGTAATAACATCATCTACATATTGCTGACATAAACGAAAAGTTTCATCACCGATACGTTTAACAGCAACACCTTCAGCAAACAAACCCACTCTTGGTAAATCTACCGGATACCCAGCTGCCATTGCTTCTTTCAGGCAAGCAGAATCTTCTGCTTCCACACCAATAACTTTGATTTCTGGCATCAATTGCTTAATCAATACAGCAATTCCAGCAATCAATCCCCCACCACCTACAGGCACAAAAATTCGATCCAGATGTACATCCTGTTGCAAAAGTTCCATCGCCAGGGTCGCCTGACCTGCAATGACATCTGGATGATCAAACGGAGGAACAAATGTATAGCCTTCCTGCTGTGCCATTTCTATCGCTTTGGCTTTAGCTTCATCAAAATTGACGCCATATAACAGGACTTCCCCCCCAAGACTACGGACCGCATCGACTTTGATATCCGCAGTGGCAATCGGCATAACAATCAGAGATTTAATTCCCAGGCGATTAGCAGACAGAGCAACACCCTGAGCATGATTACCCGCGGATGCAGTAATCACACCCCGCTTTTTTTGTTCTTCAGTCAAACCCGTAATCATGCTGTAAGCACCACGAAGCTTAAAGCTGTGAACAGGCTGCCGGTCTTCCCGTTTTACCAAAATAATATTTCCCAAACGGGCCGAAATTTTATTCATTTCCTGCAAGGGAGTTACCTGAACAACCTCATAAACAGGAGCGCTTAATGCAGCTTTTAGATATTCCGCACCACTTGGTGCGGAAGTTAAGGGAAGAAATGCAGCCATACAATTATCCCCCTAACTTAGATTTATCGCGAACAGCTCCCTTATCCGCACTAGTCGCTAATGAAGCATAAGCTCGCAAGGCAAAAGATACCTGACGTTCACGGGATTTTGGAGTCCACGCTTTATCACCGCGGGCCAGCTCCACCTCTTTGCGGGCAACAAGTGTACTTTCATCTACATCAAGCCGAATTTTCCGCTGCGGAATATCAATATCAACAATATCGCCATCTTGAACCAAACCGATCAGGCCACCATTAGCCGCTTCTGGAGAAACATGGCCGATAGACAAACCAGATGTACCACCGGAAAAACGACCATCAGTAATCAATGCGCAACTTTTACCCAACCCCATAGATTTTAGATAAGTCGTCGGATACAGCATCTCCTGCATTCCTGGCCCACCTTTTGGTCCTTCATAACGAATGACGACTACATCACCAGCAACAACTTTTCCACCAAGAATCGCATCAACGGCATCTTCCTGACTTTCATAAACTTTGGCTGGTCCACGAAATATCAGGCTCCCCTCATCAACCCCGGCGGTTTTTACAATACAACCATCCACAGCCAAATTACCAAACAAAACCGCCAGACCACCATCCTGGCTATATGCATGTTCAATGTTACGAATACAACCTTCTGTACGGTCTATATCTAAAAAAGGCCAGCGACAATCCTGTGAAAATGCCTGAGTAGTACGAATACCCGCCGGGCCTGCTGAATACATTTTCTTCACTGATTCATCTGTCGTCTGCATCACATCATATTGATTAAGCGTTTGTAGCAAATCCAAACCCAAAACATTTTTAACCTGACAATTCAACAGACCCGCTCTATTCAACTCACCTAGAATACCAACCACACCACCAGCACGATGGACATCTTCCATATGATATTTTTGTGTACTTGGCGCAACTTTACATAGATGAGGAATCTGACGAGACAAACGGTCAATATCCGCCATAGTGAAATCAACTTCTCCTTCCTGCGCTGCTGCCAGTAAGTGAAGTACAGTATTAGTTGAACCTCCCATTGCAATATCCAGCATCATCGCATTTTCAAATGCGGCTTTCGTTGCAATATGGCGCGGTAGAGCACTGTCATCATCTTGCTCATAGTAACGCTTAGTCAGCTCAACAATACGCTTGCCTGCGTTTAGAAATAGCTCCTTGCGATCTGCATGAGTCGCCAGCAACGAGCCGTTCCCCGGCTGAGACAGACCCAACGCTTCTGTCAGACAATTCATAGAATTAGCAGTAAACATTCCTGAACAAGAGCCACAGGTTGGGCAAGCGGAACGCTCAATCTGCTGGCTATCTTCATCACTGACGTTAGGGTTTGCGCCTTGGATCATGGCATCAATCAGATCAAGTTTGATAATCTGCTCCGACAATTTCGTTTTACCCGCCTCCATGGGGCCACCGGAAACAAAAATCACCGGAATATTCAAGCGCAGTGCTGCCATCAGCATTCCCGGCGTGATTTTGTCACAATTGGAAATACATACCATGGCATCAGCACAGTGAGCATTCACCATATATTCGACGGAATCGGCGATCAATTCACGTGATGGCAGAGAATAGAGCATCCCACCATGCCCCATTGCGATACCGTCATCTACCGCTATTGTATTAAATTCTTTTGCAACACCACCTGATGCTTCAATCTGCTCAGCAACTAATTTACCTAAATCCCGTAAATGAACATGTCCTGGGACAAACTGAGTAAATGAGTTAACTACCGCAATAATCGGCTTACCGAAATCTGCGTCGGTCATCCCTGTCGCACGCCATAACGCGCGAGCCCCAGCCATATTACGGCCATGGGTCGTGGTGGCAGAACGGTACTTAGGCATTATTTTTCACTCCCGTGTTATCAAAACAAACAGGCGGGGAACGAACCGCCTGTAAATTATTTATAGTTCTATTAAGAGTTTATTGGATCTAACCAACCCCATTTATCGTCTGTCTCGCCATTAAACAAGCCAAAGAACGCTTTCTGAATTTTCTTAGTGACAGGCCCACATTTACCGATGCCAACCTGAATACCATCAACACTACGAACTGGTGTGATTTCAGCCGCAGTACCAGACATAAACACCTCATCAGCCAGATACAGAGACTCACGCGACAGCACCTGTTCACGTATTTCCAGCCCTAAGTCTTTCGCTAGTTTAATAATGGCATCACGGGTAATACCTGGCAGTGCAGATGAAGTGAATGGCGGGGTGAACAGTATGCCATCTTTTACTTCAAACAAATTTTCACCGGCACCTTCAGAGATATAACCATAAACATCCAGTGCAATACCTTCCTGATATCCATGACGACGAGCTTCACTACCAACCAAAAGAGAAGATAAATAGTTACCACCTGCTTTAGCCGCAGTTGGCGTTGTATTTGGTGCTGCACGGTGCCATGAAGAAACCATAGCATCAATTCCTTGATCCAGTGCTCCTTCTCCGAGATAAGCCCCCCACGGAAAAGCCGCAATGATGACATCAGTTTTATAACCAGCGGGTGGATTAACACCCATACCAACATCACCGATAAAGACCAATGGACGTATATAAGCACTGACTAAATTATTTTTACGTAGAGTTGCCCGGCAAGCTTCCATCAACTCATCGACACTATGACTCAAAGGCATACGATAAATCTTTGCAGAATCATGTAAACGCTGCATATGCTCACGATGGCGAAAAACGACGGGTCCTTTATGAGAGTCATAACAGCGAATTCCCTCAAAAACAGACGTACCGTAATGTAAGGCATGGGACATTACGTGAACTTTAGCATCTGCCCACGGAACCATCTCACCATTGAACCAAATATAATCGGATTGCTTCGTCATTCTCTTATTCCTTATTTCTACAATTATGCACGTATTAGTTGTGATTTTTGTTGCAGGATCTTGACGCCAGCGACATCCACCAATTTAGTCAATTGCGAAGACAACAAATTAACAGGTCTTTGGCTGGCAACAATTAATTCGATATTAACATTATCGCCATCCATTGTTTGATCCATATTCATTGAACATATCTGAAATCCACGATGGCGCGTTACTCGTAAGATACGTTCTAATATTTCAGGGCAGAAACGAGCCTGAATTGCAAGTTGATGCTGCATCATAACGATTTCTCCAACATAGTTTCATTGCTTGCTCCGGGGGGGACCAACGGCCAAACATTCTCTAATTCTTCAATGGATACATGCAGTAAATATGGCCCTTTACTGTTGAACAATGCATCCAGTGCTTCATCAACCTGTGATTTTTCAGTGATATGTTGCCCAGGGATATCAAAAGCTTTCGCTAATGCGACAAAATCAGGATTATCTGTTAGTATCGTTTCGCTATATCGCTTATCAAAAAACAACTCCTGCCACTGCCGCACCATTCCCAATCGCTGGTTATCTAACAGTAAAATTTTTACTGGCAACTGCTTGCGTTTAATTGTCCCCAATTCCTGAACATTCATCATAAAAGAACCATCCCCAGATACGCAGATCACCATATCTTCCGGTCGAGCAATCTGGGCACCAATCGCAGCAGGGATACCAAGTCCCATAGCTCCTAACCCACTGGATGTAATGAAATTTTCAGGTCCATCAAAAGTCATATGCTGAGCGGTCCACATCTGATGCTGTCCAACATCAGTGGTAACAACCGTATTTAACGCTTTGCGGTCTGAAACCTGTTTTAGTAACAAAGGTGCGTAGATACTCTCGCTCTGATGGTCATAACACCAAGAATATTCAACTTTCATGCGCTGAACTTCTTGTTGCCAAGACATAATTGATAATGGCTGCTGTAAACGAGGTAATAACTCCTTCAAATCCCCGAGTAACGACACATGAGTCTGACGTAACTTACCTAACTCTGCCGGGTCGATATCCAGATGAATAACCTTTGCATTCGGTGCAAAAGTGTTAAGTTTGCCAGTCACGCGATCATCAAAACGGGCACCTGCGGCAATCAGTAAATCACATGACTGAACCGCCAAATTTGCTGCTTTTGTGCCATGCATTCCAAGCATTCCCAGATAATATGGATGTTCTACATCAGCAGCGCCCAGACCTTTCAACGTGGAAACAACCGGCATCCCTGTTTCTACGACAAAATCACGCAGAACTGAAACGGCCTGGGACATACCTACTCCACCACCAACATACAGCACAGGCTTTACCGCAGCGGCAACCATCTTCCGGGCCTGTTCTAATTCACTTTCCGCACAAAGACTCTCTTGCTCAACAGGAACCAAATATGGAGTCAAATTCCCCTCTTTCAGTTGAATATTTTTAGGAATATCAATCAAAACCGGGCCAGGTCGACCACTGGTAGCAATAGAAAAGGCTTTAGCCATAATTTGAGGCAAATTTTCCAGGGAATCCACTAAGAAACTGTGTTTGGTACAAGCAAGGGAGAGACCTAGAACATCGACTTCCTGAAAGGCATCTGTTCCAATAAGTTCAAAACTCACCTGACCGGTGATAGCCACAATGGGAACAGAATCTAACAATGCATCAGCTAATCCAGTGATTAAATTTGTTGCTCCTGGTCCCGATGTAGCGATACAAACTCCTGGTTTACCACTGGCTCTCGCATAGCCGATAGCAGCCATAACAGCCCCCTGTTCATGTCGGCAAAGCAAGTGTTCCACACCACCATCGTACAAAGCATCATAAACCGGCATGATCGCACCACCAGGATAGCCGAAAACCTTATCAACTCCCTGCGTTCGTAATGCTTTTACAACCCACTGCGCCCCATTCATTTTTCATATCCCCTGTGTTTACCTTGTGAGACAAAATTTTGTTCTGTTGTATGTTTTTGTCTCAGCCTGATTTTCACCTGCCGAAAAAAAACCCCCGCGCCTTTCGGTGCGGGGGTCTTCGAGAGATCTGGCTGTTTATCTAAGCCTGTCTTCGTCCAAGTGCAGCCCCGCACGGTGGGATAATAATCACCACCACGCTGACGATAACTAGGCTAATCACTTGGATAAATATGTTCATAATTCTGGTCGTTTAACTCGTTTGTTTTACGTATATTTAAGAGTTACCATGTTCTTCATAACTAAACAACATTTATTTTATTTTTTTACATCACATTAAAAAATATCTTTTATTTTCAATAGAATAAAAAAATCCAAATTATTTATCCAGAAAATAACCATCCTTAAGTGAGAAAAACCAACCCATTTCAGATAAGAACAAAATAATCTGTAAGAAATAAATAAGAAAATCAAATCATTCAACTATTATCGGATAAATATCTTATTATTAATCACCTGCGTGACAAAATTTTCTAATTATTAATAAATCCGAATTATATGAAATATAAATCTTAATTTCCGTATTAATAATATATTCGCTAAAATTTTAAATATGCCATTTCACTAAAAAGTCAATCTATGAACACTATTTAAAGAATATACCCAAGAAACTTCAAGATGCAGTTTTTAGCACCTGAAAATGGTCATTAATTCTCGATGTCAGCGAGTCCGCTATATCAGGTAGCGTTGTAGTGAAAAATTTGAACACTTTGTCTCGAAATTCCTGTTTATTAGCGAAATAACGGTTATTTCGAACCTGTTCATTCATGACCTTCCATAATCGCTCTATCGGGTTTAAATTGGGACTGTAGGGAGGAAGGTAATGTAACTCAATATTGCTGATATAAGCCCAGTCCTTCACAAGATGCGCTTTGTTGTAACCCGCCCCATCCACAATAAGATGAATTTTTTGATGATAGTCAGGA
>NZ_JONO01000083.1 GCF_000711895.1 Photorhabdus australis DSM 17609 | reverse complement strand
TTAACGTTTTAATGAGAGAAATGCCTATAAAAAGTCATATTCTGATTTTTATTTAACCAAAATAACCTTATTAAAAATGTGAGATCTCACCCTGCCCTTGATATACACACCGTAATGTTCTGCCATTATTTTCTAATCGCAAATGCGCATATCCATTATTTCCGGATGAAATCCCCATAGTTACTCAGTCTTCGGGACAGTTTCATGTTTTAAACGTATTCTTATTCAGCCATTATGCTGCCCTCACTATATAATTAAATGCGATATTTCGCGGTCTTGATACGCCTATAAAACTGTAATCTGCTGACCAATCTTTCTGAGTTCCAGAATATACCGCTTTTACCGAAAAATTTTTATTCTGGGGAATATCCCAGTGCAATTTTGAAAGATCATTGCGTGAGAAGGCAATAATAAAATTATTCGCCCGATCAACATTCTGTACTAAATAAGCGCCTTCCTGCCATGACAATATTGGACGAAATGGATCAACATTTCGACCACTGTCCCAGCCTCGAATAAATTCTCCCCTTAGATCAGGCAATTTACCGTCAGGATAAGCTTCTGCTAACTTTGGATACTGTAATTTATTAAAAAATGCTCCGTTACAAACGAGATGATCTTTAGGTGGATAGGGCAATGGCCACGGAATCGGAGAACCAACAGGAACTTCACTGACTGTTTTAATCCGATTATCTATCTCTTCAAGAGTATATTCACGTAATGAATTCACTATTTCTTGCGCAAGTTTCTGTGTTACTGCCAATGTATCACTATTGCCAATCACATCTGTAAGCTGGACAACACCTTTTTGTATTAACGAAGCACCGGGAATGTCTGCTGCAATTTTTTGTTCCAATGCTTTATTTAATTGAGCCGTAATTTTAGCTATATTCCCATCATCAAGAACATCATTACCCGATCGTGTTGCAATAAAATCAGCTACAACTGACGATATTGTTGACGATTGACGCAATACCTTATTTAATACATGAGTAGAAATATTCTCCGATGTAAACCCAGTCTGCAAACTTTGATCTTCTTCATATTCTTCTTGACTTACTATATTCGCATTATCACCAATAGCAAAAGCTTTAAAATCATTTTGAGGATTCATATTCCTTCCTTAAATTAAATAATACTATTTCATAATAAATATATTCGAATTATTATAAAAATAATCCTACCTACAACTCATGCCAATCAGAGTATAGTTCAGAAAAATAATAATGCAGTGTTCTTATTGCTTATAATGCTAACTATTTTTGTATAATTATCAGTAATAGGAAATTCAACATTTTCGAATAGAAAATATATTCATAAATACATATTTAACATCTTGAAATTATTTCCTCTTATTCTTTCCATCTCGTCCTCTCTCTATTTATGAACAATTCACAGAAAACCAGTAAAACTCGTTCACTTACCCCAGTCACATAGTTATCTATGTTCCTGGGGATGCGTTCTCTTGCCGCCGCCCTGCGGCTTGAAATCTATTGGGTATATATGGTTCTGTATCAACCATATTTGTCCCACCAGACACTAATTTTTACATTGCTTATAAACTTTCCAGCCTTCTACATCTGTATCTAATTCACAAATAGTTTTGCCTTTTAACGAAACCAAATATTCACCATAAGAAAGTTTTCCATCCTCTTTGATAACCCCTCTTTTAACAACTATATTACCGTCGAGGTTATTATTGTGTGAAAAATGAGTCACATCTATAAACGTCAAACTTCCATCTGTAATATATTTTTCACGCACATTATCGTAATTGTTATCAGGCGGGATAGGAAAAGTATATATAGCATTATTTTCATTCCCCGCTGGAACTTCAAAATAGACCATTTTGTTATAGTGTTCGTAATCTATAATCTTCATATTAGATAAAGTCATTTTGGGGTCTTTAGTATGACGCTGTGTGATAATATCTTTTTTAACCATAGCCCCATCTTCGTCAATATAAATTACCCTAATACTGCTTTTAGGCTCATTATTTTTTGGCTTATCTTCTTCCAATGTAAATATAACAACTAATTTTTCAGCATCCGGGATAACGTATGTTGTAATTCTCATTCCATCATCGGCAGCCCAGGAAGTTATATCTTTCAATTGATAACAAACTAGATCATAGATATCACCAGTACGGTTGAGCTTCCTGATGGTAAAAGAATCATAACTATCGTGACATTCAATTCTCTCTGGATATTCCGAAATATCAGCATTTACAGAAAAAGAGCACAATAAACTTAATAAAATAAATGCAAAACCCTTCCCAAATCTCATCTATTAACTCCATTAATTTTTCATGAAATAAGGAATAGTGTAACAAATTCAATCAGTAAGTATTTTACTAAGACTATGTAAATACAGTGATCTTGTTCGCAGTTTTAGAGAGAATATTCGAATCTATTCTACTTTAAGTGCCAATAAATCAATAGAATTGTCTATGATGATATTTTCAGGTTACCAACGCAATTGTCATAAGGTGCTGAAATAAGTTCAAAATCCTCTCATAAAGACCAAATTTCTCTAGAAAAACCAACCGACTAAGGTTGGTTTTTCATAAGCCAGTTAGCCCAATTTTTACTTTACTTCGGATTTAAAGAATATTTCTATTCTGCTCTTACTATGTAATTAAATGCGACGTTGCGGGGGCGAGTTTCGTTTGCTGTACGTACAACGCGAGATGAATCAAATGCAACATGCATTAGGTTTCTGGTTACATACCCAGATGTTACAACAACACCTGAGACAGGAGTATTCGTAAATGCGCCATTTGCATATGCGCTAAACGTATTCTCAGTTGAGATATTTATATTACCTGTAATATTTTGCATCGTATCTATTTGTGTAGATAATATAGAGCGATTCGTATCAACCCCACGACTATCATCCCAGCCCCGAATAAATTCGCCTCTTAAATCAGGTAATCTACCGTCAGGATAAGCTTCCGCCAACTTCGGATACTGTAATTTATTAAACGCTGAACCATTACAAGTGAAATAGCCAATAGGTGGATTGGGTAATGGCCACGGAATAGGAGAACCAACAGGAACTTCATTGGCTGTTTTAATCCGATTATCTGTATATTCACGTAATGAATTTACTACTTCCTGAACAAGCTTTTGTGTCACCGCTAATGTATCACTATTACCAATCACATTTGTAAGCTGGACAGCACCTTTTTGTGTTAATGAAGCACTGGGAATGTCTGTTGCAATTTTTTGTTCTAACGCTTTATTTAATTGAGCCATGAGTTTAGCTATATTGCCATCATCCAAAACATCACTGCCCGATTCTGTTGCAATAAAATCGGCTACAACAGATGATATAGTTGACGCTTGACGTAATGTCTTATTTAACAAATGAATATCAATATCATGGCCTGGTGCTAATCCAGTCTGCAATTCTGAACTATTTTCATATAAATTCTGACTTACTACATTAGCACCATTCTTAATAGAAAAAGCTTTAAAATCATTCTTTACACTCATATAATAACCCTCAAGTTGAATAATAATGTGTTATTCTTACTCCTTATAAAGCCAATTATTTCCATATAATTGGCAACAATAAGCAGTTCAACATTTTTGAATTAAAAATATACTTTAAACTATTTTTCTCTTATTCCTTCTATTTCTTCCTGCAACTTGTTCTGTTTTAAATTCCAGGACGAATCTTCCGGCATTTGGACACGAATATCTAAGCGGCAATTCTCTGGAATATCGCAAGGTTCTCCATCTTTATAAAAAACACGTTCATCGTTATCATCGATACATTTAAGTCGCCAGTTCTGAAAACGTGTCGGTAAATGAGAATGTTGTCGGTGAAAAGTTTCGATAATAATAGAACCATCAGGTTGAATACGGTTATCGATAAAAATCAACTCTAACCCGTTTTTATCTTTTGGTGCTGAAATACCACCATACTCTCCCCATGCATTATCAGCGTTACAGCCTGAAATATTTGAAATACGATATACACCCGTTCCCTCTTTTGTGACTTCTGCTCCTTCAGATTCTTCATTAGTTGAAAACTCACCATCAGAGTAGATTTTGACTATCGGTGAGACTCTCTTGAGAAATCCATTAGCATCGAATGCACTGTTTACATCTTCAATTAAAATTCTTTTTTTACCTTTAAACTTACCATCTTTATCAAATGCGTATGTATGTATTCCAAACCCTTCTTGACCTCCAGATGTACTGCCGTATTCAAAAGAAATTCCTCTTGAGTGTGGAATCCCTGCACCAGGGTGAGCGACATGAATGGCTAAACCGCCTAAGTCCGCCCAACCATTTGGACGCAAAAAACCTGACAATGACAAATCTCGCAGGGATGGGTCATCAACTAAATTTGCTGCCTTAGATAAGATGCAACCAGATGTTTTTGTATTCGTATTTAACCGAACAAATCGATTATCAGATTCTACTTTAATTTTTTGTTCTAATGCTTTATTTAATTGTGCAGTGATTTTCGTTACATTACCATCATCCAAAACATCACTGCCCGATTCTGTCGCAATAAAATCAGCTACAACAGATGATATGGTTGACGATTGACGCAATGCTTTATTTAACACGTGAAGATCAGACCGCTTTAATTCATAAAATCCATCCTTCAACTCTGGACTATTTTCATATATATTTTGATCAACTACATTAGCTCCATCCTTAATAGCAAAAGCTTTAAAATCATTCTTGATACTCATATACAATCCTCAAGTTAAATAATATTTTAAAAAAATATTAAACTATTGTGCAAATAACCCATAGTAATTCACACCAGTCATAGTCTTGTTCAGAAAAATAATAATGAAATATTCTTATAAATTAGAATGTTAACTATTTTTACACAATTGACTAAAATAGAAAATTCAATATTAAAAAACCTCCATTCTCTCTCCTGTTTCATTTATTACCAAAATTTTTCCATTGAAGATTATGCATCGGATCTTTCAATATATAAATGGCCAGTTTATTAATGAATCAGAAGCAATATAATTTTATTCCTATTCTATAAGGTAAAATGCGTTTATTTTCACGCTGTAGTAATTAATATCCTATCGCAAAATATCTCACAAAACTATTTGTTAACACGTTTGTAGAATTCCTACACGTTACTATAAATTGACTTGCAGAAATAGGTACAGCAGCAACCCCGGATCCAAAATTATAAAAATCAGCATATGTTGCCACAATCTGGAAACAAGCATTAGGAAATGGGATTGTGAAATTTCTGTAATCACTGATATTCAGAGAGCCGTTTGCCTGTCCCCACTGAATAATTATCCCAGTATCACCACACTTCCACCAACCATTATCAACCTTATTAGCAGTATTCACATTAAGATTACAACACTTTGCAATTTTTTGATCTATCACGCTTTTTAATTGTGTAGTTATTTTGGTTACATTACCATCATCCAAAACATCATTGCCTGATTCTGTCGCAATAAAATCGGCTACAGCGGATGATATAACTGACGATTGACGCAATGCCTTATTTAATACGTGAAGATCAAATTGTTTTAACGGATCAAATCCATCCTGCAACTCTGATCTACTTTCATAATAATATTGACTCAATGCATTTGAATTATTATTAATAGAAAAAGCTTTAAAATCGTTCTTTACACTCATATACAATCCTCACGTTAAATAATATTATTTATTTACAAAAAACACATTAAACTACTATGAAAACAACCCATAATAACTCACACCTGTTATTAGTCTGGTTCAGAAAAATTATAATGAAATATTTTTATAGCTAAAATAAGAAACTATTTTTATATAACAAACAACCCGACATATTGTAATCGAAAAACTCAGTAACACTCTATATTTTCCCAAACCTATTAACTGAGATTTTCCATTATCACTTTCCATATTGTTCATATATAGCCAAAATCCTTATTTAAATTCTGGCTATATTCTTAGTATATTCATCAATAGATTATTACCTAAATTATCATCAGTCTAACCAATAAATCGCTACCAGCCCAATGCGCTCAAAATAATAATTTATCCTTATCTTATACACCTAAATAAATGACAGGTATCATACTGACATTTAATGGACGGTTTTCGTCTGCCGTTGGTACCACTTTTGATGCATCAAAAGTAGCATATGCGAATTCTGAAGATGAATCAGGTCCTTGCTTTTTAGCAACACTTCCTTGTTTGTCTCCCTTAACACCACTAAATACTCCGCTAACACGAGCAAAAAACCCCCATGCCCACAATCCCACATCACCTATAATATTTCTAATCGCATCTCCCTGTATCACACCAGGTTGCAAACCAGCACGCAAAAATACTCCTCGTCCATCAACAAACAGATTAGGGAGGTTAATTTTACCATCACTCAACTTGATTCCCCACGCTGCCTTATATGCATCTGATAAATTATTCAATGCCCAACCAACAGTTGAATCAATCGCATAAGCAGCACCATTTGCAATATATTCTCCTTTGGCTAAATCTGATGCTGGATGCGCAGATAAATAGATATCACCTGGGCGTTTATCACTCACTTTCCCCAAAGCCTTTTTTAATTGTGCCGTGAGTTTCGCTACATTACCATCATCTAAAACATCCTCACCAGATTGTTCCGCAATAAAATCAGCTAAAACCGATGTTATTGTCGACGATTGACGCAATGTCTTATTTAATAAATGAACATGAATGGTACTATCTGGTGCTAATCCAGTCTTCAATTCTGGACTGCTTTCATATAAACTCTGACTTACTACATTAGCACCACTCTGAATAGAAAAAGCTTTAAAATCGTTCTTTACACTCATATACATCTCCTTAAATTAAATAACATTATTTAATCAATTGCATTTAGGAATATTTTAATCTAAAATCCCCAGGTTTCTGGAGTCAATTTAAAGATAGGAGTCATTAACTCTTTCACTGTAGAGATATGTCAATATCCTATTGCAAACCAAAATGCTGAGATTTCAGTCGGATATGCCCAATAATTAAATCCTGTCACAGACAGTTTATTTGCAACAGTATTATATGATGATTTTAGATCAGATTTATGACTCAATGTTAATAAAACATTTACACAAACATTAGGAAACTGAATAGGAAAATTAACGGGTGTATCATATCCTGTCCAGTTCACAGTTCCCCACTGATAAATAATCCCTGTATCCCCACACTTCCACCAACCATTAATATCCTTACCAGCTGTATTCATATTAACTTTAGTATTAACCCGGCTATCTACTTCAGCTTTTGTATACACATCAATATCCGCAGCAGTAGGTTTATTCAGAGTATTATATTCTCTGGCCCAGGGTGTCCATGCCCCATTCGCATATTGGCTACGTGTATATATCCGACTGCTGTTATAGACAAAATAACGCTGAATGATTCCAGCCGCTCTAAGAATCATAAGCGATCCCGCCAACGGTTCAGGATAATTCAGGCCATTTTGAGCATAAGCATTGTATTCTTGATAATAAATACCCGGTGTTTTATAGCTATCCAAATTAGCCCTATCACCTAAATTAATTGCCAACCCGCCAAAGATATCTTGAGAGGTAATATCAATATCTCCAGATAGTGCCTTTCCATTCACTTTCCGGCTATTAGGAACTTTACCATTAATATTTTCACGCAATGAATTTACGATTTCTTGAGCTAACTTTTGCGTAACCGCCAATGTATCACTATTACCAGCCTGATTTGTTAGTTGAACAACACCTTTTTGTGTTAACGAAGCATTAGGAATGCCTGTTTTCACTTTTTGCTCTAAAGCCCTATTTAATTGTTCGGTAAGCTTAGCGATATCACCATCATCCAGAATATCATCACCAGATTGTGTCGCGATAAAATTAGCCACAACAGCTGATATGGTTGACGATTGGCGCAATACTTTATTTAACAAATGAATCGGAACATCATTGGGAGGAAACCCAGCCTGTAAATCTGGACTTACTTCATATCTCTCTTGACTCACTACATTTGCATTAGCACCAATAGAAAAAGCTTTAAAATCATTCTTACCACTCATATACCATCCTTAAATTACATAATGTTATTTCATAAATAATATATTAAATCATTGTATGAATGACTTACCCAAATTCATTTCAATTAGACGTCTGGAATGGACGTCTAATTCAAAAATCGATAATTAAATATTCCTATGACTTAGAATATTAACCATTTTTTTATAATTGGTTACAACAGGAAATTCAATATTAAAAAGTTATTATGCTCTCCCCTCTTTCATTGCTGATTATAATTTTTCTATTTTAGGTTATAGATTAAATCTCTTTCAGTATTCTATTTTCATTATTTCGGCTGCTCCGGCCACTCAACATCAGGCGCTAATGCAACATCAACCCGGCTCAACATCACCCTATATTGCTTCCATGCCAACAGATCTGTTTTTTCTTCTTCGGTAGCAATGCCTAAATCAACAGCATCTTGTAGTGGTCCGACAATATTATTAACTTTAGCCAGTGACTGGAATTTTTCATGTTCTGCTTGCTGAATTAATTCTTCTTTAGTCGGAATATAAGTATTATCAGACTCTCCTTCCGTATCCTTCCCAACAACCTTATCAGAAGGTTTATTCAGCGAGTTATATTCCTGAGCCCAGGGGGTCCATGGATTATCATGGAATTGGCTACGTGTATATATCCTACTGCTGTTGTAAACAAAATAACGTTGAATAACCCCAGCCGCTTTCAATACAATAAGCGAACCGGCAAGCGGCTCAGGATAATTGACACCATTTTTAGCATGAGCATTATACTCCTGATAATAAATCCCGGGTGTTTTGTAGTAATCCAGGTTTACATTATCACCTAAACCAATCGCCTGCCCACCCAAAATATCCTGAGAAGTAATCGTGACATCCGTAGATAAAGATTTTCCATTCACCTTGCGGACTCCTGCAATATATCGAGAATCAGATTCTATTTTTGTATATGCACCAATATCCTCTGCCGAAGGTTTATTCAGAGTGTTATATTCTCTTGTCCAAGGGGTCCATGGGTTATCATGAAACTGGCTGCGTGTATATACCCGACTGCTGTTATAAACAAAATAACGTTGAACGATGCCAGCCGCTTTCAACACAACAAGAGAACCCGCGAGCGGTTCAGGATAATTAAGGCCATTTTTGGCATGAGCATCATACTCCTGGTGATAAACTCCCGGTGTTTTATAACTACTCAAATCTGCCTTATCACCTAAACTAATCGCCAGCCCACCCAAAATATCCTGAGAAGTAATGGTCATATCTTCAGACAGCGATTTACCATTAATTTTTCGGGTATTAGGTACTTTGGCATTAATATTTTCAAGCAGTGAATTTACTATTTCCTGAACCAATTTCTGCGTAACAGCTAATGTGCCACTATTACCCACTACATCCGTAAGCTGAACAACACCTTTTTGTGTTAATGAAGCATTGGGAATTTCTGTTGCGATTTTTTGTTTTAACGCTTTATTTAATTGCTCAGTAAGCTTCGCTATATCACCATCATCCAAAACATTATCACCAGATTGTGTCGC
Source organism: Photorhabdus australis DSM 17609 (assembly GCF_000711895.1). Lineage (GTDB taxonomy): Bacteria > Pseudomonadota > Gammaproteobacteria > Enterobacterales > Enterobacteriaceae > Photorhabdus > Photorhabdus australis. Next base: position 2,865 of record NZ_JONO01000083.1, on the reverse strand, counting down.
GATAAAATTAGCTATTACAGATGATATTGTTGATGATTGACGTAATACTTTGTTTAAAAGATTAATAGAAATATTATCTGGTGGAAACCCAGTCTGCAAACTCTGATCTTTCTCATATTTATCCTGACTCACAACATTAGCATTATTACTAATAGAAAAAGCCTTAAAATCATTTCTGGAACTCATGAAAACCCCTTAATTTAAATAGAATTATTTATATTAAATATATTGAATCATTGTTTAAAGGTAATCTCCAATAATTTAAAACAGCCATAGTCTAATTCATAAAAATAATAATAAAATCTCCTTATAACTCAGAAGAATAATTATTTTTGTATAATTAGCAGAAAAATAGACTTAAAAAATTTCAATCAGAAATATATCCAATAAGATTATATTCAATACTTAAATTATTTCCTCACTTTCATTTCTTACTACAATTTTTCATTTTTAATATTCAAAATGGGATCTTTCAGTATTTTAGTTCCAGCATCAATAAAATCACAGTATAAATGGCCTGTTTATTCAGGCCATTTCCGTTACTTTGGCTGTTCCGGCCATTCGATATTGGTAATCTGTGAAGTATCTATCCTATTCAGCATTACCCTGTATTCTTTCCATACCAGTAAAGTCGCTTTTTCTGTTTCAGTCGCAATATCTAAATCAACAGCATCTTGCAGAGGAGCTATTTTTGTACCTGCCTCAGCCATTAATTTTTGTTTTTTTGACTCAACACATTGCTTTATTTCCTCATTCAATTTCTCAGCAGCATCACCACTAATTACCCATTTGCCATCCCACTTATGATAACGTGACGGACAAGGCTGTTCTGTAAAGCCATCGGGAATAATAACTTCTTTATTTTCCTGTGATTGCCCTGACTCAATATCGTAAATCATAATTCCCTTTTTATTTTCGACAAGTATCCATTGTCCTGATTTTTCACACGGCCAAAATCCCTCTTGAAATTTTGGCTCAATTCGTAGGGCATCCACCGGGGGTTCACTACCCTGATTAGCATAAATCGCTCCAATAAATGGCCGATGTGGCTTAGTGTTATCAAAATAATAATTTATCATTGCCTTATACTGCCAAATAAATGACAGGTATCATACTGACGTTTAGTGGGCGGTTTTCATCTGCTGTTGGTACTACCTTTGATACATCAAAATTGGCGTATGAGTAATGTGAATATCCATCAAACCGTGTTAATTGAATGCTTGTTGGGGGGTTATTACCAACACCACTAAATGCTCCGCGGGCATGAGAAAACAGCCCCTGGTTCCACCATCCAAAACTGCCTGTAATATTTCTAATCGCATCTCCCTGTATCACACCAGGTTGCAAGCCGGCACGCATAAATGCTCCTCGTCCATTAACAAACAGATTAGGGAGGTTAATTTTTCCACCGCTCTGTTTAATTCCCCATGCCTTCTTATATTCCGCGGATAAACTATTCAATACCCTACCAACATTCGAATCAATTGCATAAACATCGCCATTCGCAATATACTCCCCTTTTGCCAAATCTGATGCTGGATGTGCAGATAAATAAATATCCCCCGACCGTTTAACGCCGATATCAATCGCTGAAAACTCAATATCTTCAGTCAACATTTTCCCGTTGACTTTCCGGGTATTAGGAACTCTGTTATTAATATAATAATCAACTTCTGTTTTGCTATACGCTCCCACATCTACAGCACTCAGGTTAATATCCTTGAGCAACTCCTTGCCGTTGACTTTCCGGCTATTCGGTACTCTGTTATTAATATTTTTAAGCAATAGATTGATCGTTTCCTGAAGCAATTTTTGCGTCACTGCTAATGTGTCACTATTACCCACTATATCAGTAAGTTGAACAACGCCTTTTTGTGTTAATGAAGCATCAGGTACTTCTGTTTTAATCTTTTGTTCTAACGCTTTATTCAATTGTGCAATGAGTTTATCTATATCACCATCATCCAAAACATCATCGCCTGTTTGTGTCGCAATAAAATCAGCTACCGCGGATGATATGACTGACGATTGACGCAATGCCTTATTTAATATGTGAATATCGGGTTGTTTTCTCGCATCAAATCCATCCTGCAACTCTGCTCTATTTCCATAGTCATATTGACTCGGCACATTAGAACCATTTTTAATAGAAAAAGCTTTAAAATCATTCCTGGAACTCATATATTCCCCTTAAATTAAATAATATTATTTTATAATTGACACATTAAATTATTGTAAGGATAACTTATCACCATTCGAACAGGCCAAAGTCTAACTCAAAAAAATAATAACGAACCTTTATTCTAACTTAGAGCATTAACTATTTTTGTATAATTATCAGCAATAAATAATTCAATACCTAAAAATAACTTTTTTCTATTTCTGCCTATGCTTCTATAATTTTCTTATAACACCTTCTTGCTCAATTAAATAAATAGCATAAAATAACAATCATAGATCTTATTCCATTTTAATTAATATACCTAAGAAAATAAGAATAAACTCATTAGATCATAGAGATATTCCTAATATGACAGCAGGGTGAGATCTCACATTTTTAATAAGGTTATTTTGGTTAAATAAAAATCAGAATATGACTTTTTATAGGCATTTCTCTCATTAAAACGTTAAGATCTCTCTCTTCCATAAAAAAGCGATCCTAATAATGAGTATTTTTAATTTTATCAGCAAGATAGAAGACCCTCGCTCTGACATCAATAAAAAACATGAATTAATGGATGTGATTTTTTTAGCCTTCTCCGCTGTATTATGCGGCGCTTCTGGCTGGAAATCGATTCAGGAATTTGGTGAGTTACAGAGCGAGTGGCTTAAACAATACACGCATTTTACTCACGGTATTCCTCG
>NZ_JONO01000082.1 GCF_000711895.1 Photorhabdus australis DSM 17609 | reverse complement strand
CCGGACGTCGCGCAGCTGATGGACCGGGCGTCAATGCTGGCCATTGAAGCCGATATCTCGCCGGAGCTGTACCAGATACTGACCGAGGAGATTACGGATGAGAATTACGCGGAACTCTGGAACAAAAACTTCGGGGATATCAGCGTCAGTATGTTCAGCAGCCCGGACTATCTGGCCCGCTATTACAGTATTGATAATGACACCCTGGCCAGCCTGCTCAGCATGGTATCACTGCCAGACAGCGATGGTACCACGCTCATTCTGACAGAGGTGCACACCCCCGGATATCTGGCTTGCCAGGTGACGGCGCTGGGAGAAGACCGCTACCGGGTCAGGTTCACTATCCTGAAAAATATTGTTGACCGAGGAGACGGGCTTTACATAAGAAGAGTATCGCCAGCCACAAAATACTGGGATGATAGAACATTCTCCTACGCAAGCAATATTGAATATTCCGTGGATATTACTGTCCCCGACGCTGATTTTACGGATGATATGCTGTTTTTTTATCTGGTTCAGAGTTTTCCTCCCGCAGGCACTCAGTCAGGTGGTGGTATAATAATTTCGGAAGTCACTATTACCCGAACTACAGTAAACGCCCCCGAAGTATTTTATCTCAAACTCAATAAAGTCCTCCGGCTGTATAAGGCCTGTGGCATCACGCCGGCAGAACTGCTGCAGATCACCAGCAGCCTTGGCGACGCCCTCACCATTGACCATGCGGTCCTTGGTAAAATCTTCCAGGTCCGTTACCTGATGAGTCACTATCAGCTTGATGTGGCCCGGTCACTGGTATTGTGCAACGGAACCATCAGTGACCAGGCGTTCAGCGGCGAAACCGGCCTGTTCACCACGCTGTTCAACACCCCCCCGCTGAACGGCCAGACGTTTTCTGCAGATGATACCGCCCTCGACTTACGCTCTGAAGCACCGGAGGATGCCTTCCGCCTCAGCGTACTGAAGCGCGCATTTAACGTCAGCGCCTCGGGGCTTTCCACACTCTGGCAGCTGGTCAGCGGTGACAGCAGCGCCGGGTTTACCTGTTCTGCTGACAATATCGCCGCCCTCTACCGCGTAAAACTCCTGGCGGACATCCACGACCTGTCCGCCGGTGAGCTGTCAATGTTGCTGTCCGTCTCCCCCTTCAGTGGGGTGGCCACCGGCTCGCTGTCCGATGATGAGCTGACGCAGCTGACTCAGTTTCTGTACCAGACCACCACCTGGCTCACGGAACAGGGCTGGTCGGTCAGCGATGTCTTTCTGATGCTGACAACCGCGTACAGTACCCTGCTGACGCCGGAGATGGAAAATCTGTTCGCCACGCTGCGCTCTGGTCTGTCGGGACGTTCATTTTCTTCTTCTGACGAACTGTCCACCGCAGCTGCACCACTGGTTGCCGCTGCCACGCAGCTGGATTCAACCGACAGTGCCGGGGCAATGCTGGACTGGGCCGATGCCCTGCAACCGGAAGGGCTGACGCTGGCTGATTTTATTTCGCAGGTCATAACCGATGCGCAGCCGGACGAAGAACAGACCGCCCGGCTGGCCGGGTTCTGTCAGGTTCTGTGGCAGTTATCGCTGATTATCCGCCATACCGGGCTCAGTACGCGTGAGCTGACCCTGGTGGTCAGTCAGCCGGGCCGTTTTCGTGCGGGGCTGGCGAGTCTGCCCCATGACTTACAGACGCTGCGGGACCTCACGAGATACCATGATACCGTCAACCGCTGTGGCAGCCATGCTGCTGACGTTCTGACGGCGCTGGAGGCGGGCGAACTGCCGGTCACCCTGCTGGCCACGGCGCTGGAGCAGGATGAACAGGATGTCGCCGGTGCCCTGGCTCAGGTGCGGGGCGGCAGTGACCAGGACGGCAGCGTGTTCGCCACCTGGAAAGAGGTGGACCAGGCGGAACAGTGGCTGGACATGAGTGAGACCCTGTCCATTACGCCATCCGGACTGGCCCGCCTGATTGCCCTGAAGTACATCAATGTGTCTGACGACAGCGCCCCCTCATACAGCGAGTGGCTTGCCGTATCCGGTCTGCTGCAGTCCGGACTGGACAGCAGTCAGACGGCAACACTGAGTGCTGCGCTGGAGGAGTCGACCAGCAGTGCCCTCTGTGCGTATTATCTGCACAATCTGGCTCCTGTCATGGTTTCCAGTCGCGATGACCTGTTCAGCTACCTGTTGCTGGACAATCAGGTCTCCGCTCAGGTAAAAACCACCCGTATTGCGGAAGCCATCGCCAGCATACAGCTGTATGTCAACCGGGCCCTCAACGGGATGGAAAACAGCATCGTGACAGAGGTGAGAGCGCGTCAGTTTTTTACTGACTGGGATATGTATAACAAACGTTACAGCACCTGGGCAGGCGTCTCTGAGCTGGTTTACTATCCGGAAAATTACATCGATCCGACGGTCAGGATTGGCCAGACCAGTATGATGGACACCCTGCTACAGTCTGTCAGCCAGAGCAGTATCAGCCGCGATACCGTGGAGGATGCGTACAGGACCTATCTGACCTCGTTTGAGCAAATCGCCAACCTGAGGATTGTCAGCGGCTATCACGACCATGTCGATAACGACCAGGGAACCACCTACATTATCGGGTGTAATGACGCCGAAGAGGTGACCTGGTACTGGCGCAGTGTGGACCACAACACAATGGATGATGGCGTATTCCCCGCCAACGCCTGGACCGAATGGCTGCCCATTCACTGCGGGCTGAACCCGTTTAACAGCGTCGTACGTCCGGTTGTGTTCAATAATTATTTGTATATTGCATGGCTGGAACGGAAAGAAACAGCGAAAACCAGTACGGACGGGGGGGTAAGTCCGCTGTATAGCTACACCCTTAACCTGTCCCGGCTGCGTTATGACGGCACCTGGAGCTCACCGGTTTCGTTTGCTCTCTCTGCAGATGCCATTAAAACCGTTCTGAATCTCACTGCTGGGGAAGCCGGGAATCAGGGGCTGGAGCTCTATCTGTCCCGGGACAATGAAAGCAATGTCCTGCACGGCATTTTTTATTGCTTCTGGGATGCAGACACACAATGGGGCATTGTTGGTACGTCGTCCCAGTCAGACAGCTATTTCATTCACATTGATGAATTTCTGTCCATGACGGAGGTGACGGATAAATCAGAACAGGAAAGGGTTTATAAAAACACGGTTGGGCTCTATGCCAGTATCAAACATTCCCGTATTATTGACCGGGTCTTTGTGGACAGACTGTCATTTTCTTATACCACGAAAATTGACCCGTCAGCCGTCTACGACCTGAGCACACACCGGATTGTTGATTTTAGCGGAACAGAAATTCAACGAGCCTATATCAAGAGTAATGATGAACAGACGATAACGGTCGGTGTTGAGTCTTTTGTTTCATGCACGCTCAGTCAGCAGACCTACACAAATCAGGCCGTGCTGAAGTTATTCACCAGCTATTATTCTGCCAGTGACGTGATATATGTGACCACCATACCATCCAGTACTATTGCGGATGTGTCTTTTGCCTGCATGGTCAATGCAACGACAAAAAATATAGTGTGCCTGTTTTACAAAGACTATGCTGCAGGATATGCAGACCCCGTACCTACTATAATATCGCACCGGATCATTGTTTCAGGTCTTGTTGCGTTTGAGGGGGGTATCACCGGCTCCCAGACGTACTTTACTGCCTCCCTGACTGAGGCACAGATAAATTCAGCCATACTTGGCCTGTTAAATTTTAACATCACTGCATACCTTCTCCCTGCGGTGACCGGGACTTCGCAGGCCCCCGTCTTTCAGGAGTATGTAGACTCCTATCTGTATCCTGTTAATACAACCTCGCTACAGGGGGAATATCTGCTCAGCTATGGCTCTCTGGTTATAAACAGTGCGGGCTCTGCCGTCTTTACGCCTGTCGGGAGTTCGTTGCCCCTTAGTCTCGGAAAAAATACCCTCACCCCGGATACAATGGCGCTGGAGGTCGATATTTCCAGCGAAGAAGTCAATATCTGCGTGGCGGTTTCGCATAAAAATGCTCCTGAGACCTATCTCGCCATGCGCTATATGACCGTGTCTATTTTGTATATCGGCAGCGTGGCTACCGGGGGCACACAATATATTTCTTTATCCAAAACCCGCCGGGGGGCACAGTATATGAGTATGGCGGTTAACGGGGAGGCAATAAAAGTGCGCCTCAACACGCTGTTTGCCCGCCAGCTGGTTGCAAGAGCCAATGTCGGCATCGATGCCGTTTTAACCCTTGAGACCCAAAAGATCACCGAGCCCGCGCTGGATTACGACAGTAATGATAATGTCCTGATGGACTTCACGGGGGCCAACGCCCTCTATTTCTGGGAGCTGTTCTATTACACCCCGATGATGGTGTTCCAGCGGTTGTTGCAGGAACAGAACTTCCCGGAAGCCACCCGCTGGCTGCAGTATGTCTGGAACCCCGCCGGCTACATAGTGAACGGAACGCAGCAAAACTACACCTGGAACGTCCGTCCGCTGGAGGAGGACACCTCCTGGAACGACTCACCGCTGGATTCCGTGAACCCGGATGCCATCGCCCAGAACGACCCCATGCATTACAAGGTCGCCACCTTTATGCGCATGCTGGACTTGCTGATTGCCCGTGGTGACGCGGCCTACCGGCTTCTGGAGCGGGACACCCTGAACGAAGCCCGGATGTGGTATGTCCAGGCCCTGAATATTCTGGGGGAAGAGCCCTATATTTCTTTCGATGCGGACTGGTCAGCTCTGACGCTGGGCGACGCGGCCAGCGAAGTGACCGCCCGCAGCTACCAGAGCGCTCTGCTGGCGGTGCGCCGGCAGGAGGCCGCACCCGATGATGCCCGGACGGCAAATTCCCTGACGGCGCTGTTCCTCCCTCAACAAAATGCCGTACTGAAAGGCTACTGGCAGACCCTGGCGCAGCGGCTGTATAACCTGCGTCATAACCTGTCCATTGACGGACAGCCGCTTTCCCTGTCGGTGTATGCCACCCCGGCAGAACCGGCCGCCCTGCTGAATGCTGCAGTCAGCAGCGCACAGGGCTCTTCGTCGCTCCCGGTTGAGGTCATGCCGCTTTACCGCTTCCCGGTTATGCTGGAGAACGCCCGGGGACAGGTCTCCCTTCTGCAGCAGTTTGGCAGTACGCTGCTCAGCATCACCGAACGCCAGGATGCGGAGGCCATGGCTGAGCTGCTGCAGACCCAGGGCAGCGAACTGATACTGCAGGGGCTTCGCCAGCAGGACAACGCGCTTGCTGAAATTGATGCAGATATTCTGGCGCTTGAAGAAAGCCGCAGGGGAGCGCAGGCACGGTTTGACTACTACAGCAGGTTGTATGATGCCGACGTTAACACCGGCGAAAAACAGGCCATGGACCTGTACCTCAGTTCGTCGGTGCTGGCCGCATCAGGCCAGGCATTGTTTATGGCGGGTGCCGCAGCCGACATGCTGCCCAATATCTACGGGATGGCCGTCGGGGGCTCCCGCTTCGGTGCCCTGTTTAACGCCACCGCTATCGGCATTCAGGTGTCCTCTGATGCCACCCGGATATCGGCGGATAAAATCAGCCAGTCTGAGATGTACCGCCGGCGCCGGGAAGAATGGGAAATTCAGCGTGACGGTGCACAGTCTGACGTGAGCACCATGGATGCCCAGCTGGCGGCCATGGCCGTTCGCCGGGAGGGCGCTCAGCTGCAAAAAACGTATCTGGAGACACAGCAGGCCCAGACGCAGGCCCAGCTGGCATATCTGCAGAATAAATTCAGCAATACTGCCCTGTACAGCTGGCTGCGCGGTAAGCTGGCCGCCCTTTATTATCAGTTCTACGACCTGACGGTCTCCCGCTGCCTGATGGCCCAGTCGGCATATCAGTGGGACAGAAACAGCACCACCCGTTTCATTCAGTCCGGGGCCTGGCAGGGGACCTATGCCGGTTTGCTGGCCGGTGAAACGCTGATGCTGGGACTGTCGCAGATGGAGCAGGCCTGGCTGAAGAACGATGAACGGGAAAAAGAGGTAACGCGGACGGTCTGTCTGTCTGAGGTGTATGCCGGGCTTGCGGGGGAGGAAGCCTTTGTGCTGGCGGATGAGGTGGCCAGGCTGGTGAATGCCGGGGAGGGGAGCGCCGGTACGGAGACCAGCGGACTGGCGTTTTCCGGCCAGCAACTGCAGGCCACCCTGAGGCTGACTGACCTTAACATCGTCAATGATTATCCCTCGTCCTTAGGTGTCACGCGGCGCATTAAGCAAATCAGCGTCACGTTACCCGCCCTGGTGGGGCCTTACCAGGATGTCAGGGCCGTGCTCAGCTACGGTGGCAGTATAGTTGTCCCCCGCGGGTGTGAGGCGCTGGCGGTGTCGCACGGGATGAACGACAGCGGCCAGTTCCAGCTGGATTTTAACGACCCCCGCTGGCTGCCGTTTGAGGGGATCCCCGTAGATGACAGCGGCACGCTGACGCTGAGTTTCCCGGAAGCTGACGGAAAACAGCAGGCCATGCTGCTCAGCCTGAGTGACATCATTCTGCATATCCGGTACACCATCTTCAGCTGACCGGTATCAACGTTCTTCAGGGGCCGGGCCCTGACCCGGCTCCTGCCAGGAGACTGAGCATGCAAAATCATCAAGACATGTCTGTTACCACTCCGTCCCTCCCCTCCGGGGGCGGTGCCATCACCGGACTCAGGGGGGATATTGCCGGGGCGGGGCCCGATGGTGCGGCCACCCTGAGCATTCCCCTGCCGGTGAGCCCCGGTCGGGGGTATGCCCCTGCCGGTTCGCTTAATTACCACAGCCTGGCGGGAAATGGTCCCTTTGGTATTGGCTGGGCCATCAGTCTGCCAGCCGTCCGGCGACGGACGCGTAAGGGAGCACCGGCTTATGATGACACCGATGAGTTCACCGGCCCGGACGATGAAGTGCTGGTCCCGGTGCGTTCCGGCACAGGAGCCCCCGAAACACGACAGGCCACCACGTTACTCGGCACCGCCCCCGGCGGAAGCTTCAGCGTCCAGGCATACCGCCCGCGAACAGAAGGCAGCCTTATCCGCCTTGAACGCTGGTTGCCGGATGGCGCTGTGGGGGACGATTTCTGGGTATTATATACCCCGGACGGGCAGGTGACACTGCTGGGCCGGAATACTCAGGCGCGCATCAGTAACCCCGGAGCGCCGGCACAGACGGCCGTCTGGCTGGCTGAGTCTTCGGTATCACTCACCGGGGAGCAGATGTATTACCAGTACCGGGCCGAAGATGATACCGGTTGCGATGACGCGGAGCGGAATGCACATCCCCAGGCCAGCGCCCAGCGGTATCTGGTTGCCGTCTGGTATGGTAACCGACAGGCTGCCCGGTCATTACCGGCACTGGCGTCGCTACCGGATATGGACAGCTGGCTTTTTATTCTGGTGTTTGACTACGGTGAGCGCAGTTCCGGGCCGTCGGCGTCGCCGGGCTGGCTGGAGCCCGGAAGCGGGGACTGGCTGTGCCGTCAGGACTGTTTTTCCGGATACGCATCTGGTTTTAACCTGCGCACCCGTCGCCTGTGCCGTCAGGTCCTGATGTATCATCGTCTCGCGGCCCTGTCGGGAGAGCCGGCTGCTGGGGAGACACCTGCGCTGGTTTCACGTCTGCTGCTGCAGTACAGGGAAAGCCCCTCCCTCAGCCTGCTGGATTCTGTTCGCCAGACCGCTTATGAGCCTGACGGCACACTCTGCGCCCTGCCGCCGCTGATGCTGGGGTGGCAGACCTTTACCCCGCCGCCTTCGCCGGAATGGCAGGTCAGGGAGGATATGGGTAATCTGAACCTGTCACAGCCGTACCAGATTGTGGATCTTAACGGGGAAGGTATGCCCGGTATCCTGTATCAGGATACCGGGGCCTGGTGGTACCGTGAGCCGGTCCGGCAGAGCGGGGCTGAGCCGGATGCCGTCACCTGGGGCGCCGCCACCCCCTTACCCGTCATCCCGGCCCTGCGCCGCGGAGGAATACTGGCCGATCTCAACGGGGACGGCCGGCTGGAGTGGGTCGTGACGGCTCCCGGCGTGGCAGGAATGTATGATCGTACCCCTGACCGCCACTGGCTGCATTTCACCCCTCTGTCAGCCCTGCCCGTGGAGTATGCTCATCCGGAAGCGGTGCTTGCCGATATTCTGGGCGCGGGGTTAACGGATATGGTGCTCATCGGCCCCCGCAGCGTTCGCCTCTATGCCGGTAAAAATGATGGCTGGAATAAAGGGGAAACCGTGCCACAGGCGGAGGGCCTCATCCTGCCGGTCCCGGGGGCCGACCCGCGAACGCTTGTGGCATTCAGTGATATGGCCGGAAGCGGCCAGCAGCATCTGACGGAAGTGCGGGCTGACGGGGTGCGTTACTGGCCAAACCTGGGGCACGGGCGTTTTGGTCAGCCGGTGAACATCCCCGGCTTTAGCCAGCCGGTGGCCACGTTTAACCCTGACCAGATTTTGCTGGCCGATATTGACGGCTCCGGAACAACGGACCTGATTTATGTAATGAGCGACCGGATGGTCATTTATCTCAACCAGAGTGGCAATCATTTTGCTGAACCCTATACGCTGCATCTGCCGGAGGGGGTTCGTTATGATCGCACCTGCAGCCTGCAGGCCGGGGATATCCGGGGACTGGGGGTGCCGGGCCTGTTACTGACTGTCCCCCATGTCGCCCCCCATCACTGGGTGTGTCATTTGTCGGCAGAAAAACCCTGGTTGCTGAATGGCATGAATAACAGCATGGGGGCACGGCATGAGCTGTACTATCGCAGTGCGGTGCAGTTCTGGCTGGATGAGAAAGCAGAGGCGCGGGCGGCAGGCAGAGCCTCCCCGCCCTGCTATCTGCCCTTTCCTCTGCATACTCTGTGGCGCTCCGTGGTACTTGATGAAATCACCGGTAATCGTCTGGTCAGCAGTGTCCTTTACCGTCACGGCGTCTGGGACGGACAGGAGCGTGAGTTCCGGGGGTTTGGTTTTGTGGAGGTCAGGGATACCGATACCCTGGCCAGCCGGGGAACGGCGACAGAACTGAGCATGCCCTCCGTGAGCCGGAGCTGGTATGCCACAGGGTTACCGGCGGTGGATACCCTTTTTCCTGAAGAGTACTGGCAGGGTGACACCGCCGCCTTTCCCGTGTATTCAGCCCGCTTCACCGTCGGCTCAGGAGAAGCTGAACAGGTATATACTCCGGACGATAACAGACTCTTCTGGCTGCAGCGCGCCCTGAAAGGCATCCTGCTGCGCAGTGAATTATACGGTGCCGACGGCAGCAGCCAGGCCGGTATCCCCTACAGCGTCAGCGAATTCCGCCCGCAGGTCCGGCTGGTTGAAGCGGATGGGGACTATCCGGTGGTGTGGCCGGTAACGGTGGAAAGCCGTACATCCGTCTATGAACGCTACCCCGGGGACCCTCAGTGCCAGCAGCAGACGGTACTCGTCAGCGATGAATACGGTTTTCCGCAGCGCCAGGTCAGCATTGCTTATCCGCGGCGCCCGCAGCCGGCGGTCAGCCCGTATCCGGATATTCTGCCGGACACGCTGTTTACCGGCAGTTATGACGAACAGCAGCAGTGTTTACGTCTGGTGCTGCAGCAGAGCAGCGCACATCACTTTGTTTCGCTGCCAGAGGGCGTCTGGTTACCGGGGCTGGCGGATGCAGCGAGGGACGATATATTCATCAGCCCTGCAGGCAACGTACCGGAAGGCGGCCTGACGCTGGAATATCTGCTGGCAACAGAAATTCTGGCCCCGGATAATCAGGCCGGAACGCTGGCGGGTCAGCAGCAGGTCTGGTATCTGGATGCGCAGGATACCGCCACCGTTTCGGCTCCGTCAGTGCCCCCCAGGGTGGCCTTTATCGAAACGGCCATGCTGGACAGGGACATGGTCAGTTCACTGGCGGGCAGTATTACAGACGAACATCTTATGCAGGCCGGTTACCGGCAGGCCGGGTACCTGTTCCCCCGGGACAGTGAAGCGGAACAGACTCTGTGGACCCTGCGTCTGGGCCATACCACCTATGCCGGCGAAGAACATTTCTGGCTGCCGTTGTCTTACCGCGACAGTCTGCTGACCGGCCCGGTCACGGTCACGCGGGACGTTCATGACTGCGTCATCACGCAAATACAGGATGCCGCGGGCCAGGTCACCACAACAGATTATGACTGGCGTTTCCTGACCCCCGTCAGAATGAAGGATGTGAATGATAACGTGCAGTCCGTCACTCTGGATGCGCTGGGGAGGGTGACCACTCTCCGGTTCAGCGGAACCGAGAACGGCGTTTTTGCCGGTTACAGCGATGACGTTATGGCCTTACCGGCCAGCGCGGCGGTCGCGCTGGCGCTGACGGCTCCCCTGCCGGTGGCGCAGTGTCTGGTGTATGTCACGGACAGCTGGCAGGATGAAACGAATGATACCGGCGGGAAAATACCGCCGCACGTGATAACGCTGGTGACCGATCGCTATGACAGTGATGCCGCACAGCAGATCCGACAGCAGGTGACATTCAGCGACGGGTTCGGGCGGGTGCTGCAGTCGGCAACCAGGCAGGCCGGAGGTGAGGCCTGGCAGCGGGGAGCCGACGGTGGCCTGGTCACGGGCAGCGACGGGCAGGCGGTCAGTGTGTCAACGGATTTCCGCTGGTCAGTTACCGGGCGAACGGAGTATGACAATAAAGGTCTGCCGGTTCGGGTCTATCAGCCGTATTTCCTGGACAGCTGGCAATATGTCAGTGATGACAGTGCCCGCCAGGATCTGTATGCCGACACGCACTTTTACGACCCGACAGGCCGGGAGTGGCAGGTTCTCACGGCAAAAGGCTGGTATCGCCGCAGCCTGTTCACGCCGTGGTTCGTGGTCAGCGAAGATGAGAATGACACGGCCGGGACAGAAGCATGACCGGTAATCCGGTCTGTCCATGTCAGCCAGTACAGGTGAAAAGACAGGAGAGCCCATGAGTACATCACTGTTCAGCAGGACCCCGCAGGTCGCGGTCCTCGATAACCGCGGCCTGCCGGTACGGGAGCTGCAGTACCACCGCCACCCGGACACCCCGGACGTGACCCGTGAACGCATCACCCGTATCCGGTACGACGCCCGCGGCTTCCTGCAGCAGACCGCTGACCCGCGCCTGCACGAGGCCGGACTGGCGAACTTCACGTACCTGACCGGCCTGGACGGCAGCGTCCTGCGCACGCAGGGCGCCGATAACGGTACCCTCGTCAGCCTGAACGATGCGGCCGGCCGGCCGTTTATCGCGGTCAGCAACGTCCGCACCGCGGGCGACGGCACGGAGGACAGAAGCCAGGCCGTGACCCGCACCTGGCAGTATGAGGACGCAGCACTCCCCGGCCGTCCGCTGAGCGTCACGGAGCAGGTGACCGGTGAAGCCGCCCGCGTCACGGACCGCTTTGTGTACGCCGGCAATACTGACGCGGAGAAAGCCCTGAATCTGGCAGGAACATGCGTCAGCCAGTACGACACGGCCGGTCTGGTGCAGACGGACAGCGTTGCCCTGACCGGTGTGCCGCTCTCCGTGACCCGCAGACTGCTGAAGGGTGCAGACAACCCGGATACCGTGGCCGACTGGCAGGGGGCTGACGTGTCGGCCTGGAACGACCTGCTGGACGGTGACGCCCGGACAACCCTGAGCACGGCGGACGCCACCGGTGCGGTGCTGACCACCACCGATGCCAGAGGCAACCTGCAGCGGGTGGCGTACGACGTGGCGGGCCTGCTGTCGGGCAGCTGGTTGACGGTGAAAGGCGGCACGGAGCAGGTTATCGTCGCCTCCCTGACATACTCCGCTGCCGGGCAGAAGCTGCGTGAGGAGCACGGCAACGGCGTGGTGACCACTTACGAATACGAGCCGGAAACGCAGCGCCTGACCGGTATCAGAACAGAGCGGCCGGCCGGACATGTGTCGGGTGCGAAAGTTCTGCAGGACCTGCGCTACGGGTATGACCCCGTGGGAAATGTGCTGACCGTCAGTAACGACGCGGAAGAGACGCGCTTCTGGCGCAACCAGAAAGTGGTGCCGGAGAACACGTACGCTTATGACAGCCTGTACCAGCTGGTGAGCGCCACCGGGCGCGAAATGGCAGATGCCGCTCAGCAGGGCAGCAGCTTACCGTCCCCCGCCGTTCCCCTTCCCACCGACAGTACGGCATATACCCGTTACACCCGCACTTATACCTACGACAGCGCCGGCAACCTGACGCAAATCAGGCACAGCGCGCCGGCCACAAATAACAGCTATACCACGAACATCACGGTAAGCGACCGCAGCAACCGGGCTGTGCCGGGCGCGCTGACGGAGACCCCTTCCGGCGTGGAGGCGCTGTTCACGGCGGGCGGGCAGCAGACGCAGCTGCAGCCGGGGCAGGGTCTGGTCTGGACGGCGCGCAACGAGCTGCTGAAGGTGACGCCGGTGGTGCGTGACGGCGGTACGGACGACAGGGAAAGCTACCGCTATGATGCGGAGAGCCAGCGCATACTGAAGGTGAGCACACAGAAAACCGGCAGCAGCACACAGACGCAGCGGGTGCAGTACCTGCCGGGACTGGAGCTGCGGAGCACAAAGGCAGGCGACGCGGAAACGGAGAGCCTGGAGGTGATTACCGTGGGTGAGGCGGGCCGTGCGCAGGTGCGGATGCTGCACTGGACGGGCGGGAAACCGGACGCCATCAGCAACGACCAGGTACGTTACAGCTACGACAATCTCACCGGCAGCAGCAGCCTGGAGCTGGACGGTGACGGGAATATCATCAGCATGGAGGAGTACTACCCGTACGGCGGCACGGCAGTCTGGACGGTCCGCAGCGCGATGGAAGCGGATTATAAGACCGTCCGCTACTCGGGCAAGGAGCGTGACGCAACGGGGCTGTACTACTACGGATACCGTTACTACCAGCCGTGGGCGGGCCGGTGGCTCTCTGCAGATCCGGCGGGGGTGGTGGA
>NZ_KL543991.1:10707-12927 GCF_000711895.1 Photorhabdus australis DSM 17609 | reverse complement strand
CACGACCGAAGTGGTGACGGTGCCGCAGGTTTACGCCCGCGTCCGTCCGGGCGACCTGCGCAGTGACGGCGCCTTGCTGGCCGGGAATAGCGTGGCCCTTAACAGTCAGGGCGATATCACCAACAGCGGCACGATAAGCGGGCGTGACGTCACCCACCTGACGGCCAACAATCTGACCAACAGCGGCTTTATTCGCGGCGGCAAAGTGGATGTGACGGCCCAGCAGACTATTACCAACCGGGGCGGCCAGATTCAGGGCGATGACCGGGTGAGCTTGCGAGGCCGCGATATCACCAGTGCTTCGACGGTGCGCGGGGATGAGGCGAACCGTTGGCTGGACCGCCCGGCGGGCATCTATGTGCAGAACGATAACGGCACCC
Organism: Photorhabdus australis DSM 17609; assembly: GCF_000711895.1. Classification (GTDB taxonomy): domain Bacteria; phylum Pseudomonadota; class Gammaproteobacteria; order Enterobacterales; family Enterobacteriaceae; genus Photorhabdus; species Photorhabdus australis. The sequence continues at coordinate 12,547 of NZ_KL543991.1, read as the reverse complement.
TGTCGCTGAGCGCCATCAACAATGTGCAATTAACCGCCAGTGAGGTGAAAAACGCCGGAAAAGACGGTCACACCGGGATAACCGCCGGCCATGACCTGACGCTGGACACCGTAAGCACGCGCCGCACAGAACAGGGTGACTGGGGGAAAGAGAACTATCGCCATCTGACCCAGCAACAGGATATCGGCAGCCAGATAACCGGCGCCGGGGAGGTGACCCTGCAAGCCGGGCAGGATTTGAACGCCACCGCCGCCCATGTCAACGCCGGTCAACAACTGACGGCGCAGGCCGGCAATAACCTGACGCTGACCACCGGGACGGCTTCATCCGATTTAGTGGAGCACAGTAAACAAACCAACAAAAGCTGGCTGTCGACATCGTCAGTGGCAACCCACGACGAAGTGCATGACCAACAGGCGTTGAGTACCACATTCAGCGGCGATAAGGTCAATCTCCAGGCCGGAAAAGACCTGCATATCCGCGGCAGTCACGTCGCCGGTACGCAGGACGTCAGCCTGAACGCGGGCCATCAGCTCACCGTCACCACCGCCGCGGAAGCGCACGATGAAACCCATTGGCGGCAGGAGAAAAAATCCGGCCTGATGGGCACCGGGGGGCTTGGTTTTACCGTCGGCAAGGCCAGCCAGAAAATCACGACTGACCGTGACAGCCAGCTGAATAAAGGCAGCACGGTCGGCAGCAGCCAGGGTAACGTGACCCTCAACGCAGGAGAACAGCTCCGGGTTCACGGCAGCGAGGTGATTGCCGGTCAAGACCTGACGCTGACCGGTCAACAGGTCACTGTCACCAGCGCGGAAAATAATCACACCGTGTTGACGAAAACCGAACAAAAACAGAGTGGTTTAACCGTGGCGCTCAGTGGCGCCGCAGGTGGGGCCGTCAACAGCGCAGTGCAAACGGCCCATGAAGCACAACAGACGGCAGACCCGCGTCTCAAAGCGTTACAGAATACTAAAGCCGCCCTGAACGGGGTGCAAGCGGTGCAGGCGGGCCGACTGGCGGCAGCGCAGGGCAGTGACGAAAAAGGCAATAACAATCTGGCTGGGGTTAGCCTGTCTTACGGTCGCCAGTCTTCCCGTTCAGAACAGCAGCACCGCCAGACCACCCAACAGGGCAGCCACCTCACTGCCGGGGATAACCTGACGATAACGGCTCACGGGGATAGCAAAGGTCCATCAAATCAAAGCGGTGATATCCGTATTCAGGGCAGCCAGTTACAGGCGGGTAAAGACCTGCAACTGAATGCTCACCGGGATATTCAGCTCTCATCCAGCCAGAACAGCGAGCAGACCACCGGCAAAAACAGCCACCACGGCAGCTCGCTGGGCGTGGGCCTGACCGCCGGCCCGGGCAGCACCGGCTTGACGGCGTCGGCCAATGTCAGTCGGGGTAACGGCCATGAAAACGGCAACAGCGTCAGTCACACTGCCACCACGTTACAGGCGGGACAAACTGTCGGGCTGAACAGTGGCCGGGACACCACGCTCAAAGGGGCTCAGGTCAGCGGCGAACAGATAACTGCCGAGGTGAAACGTCATTTGACCTTCAGCAGTGAGCAGGACAGCCAGCGCTATGACAGTCAGCAACACCATGCCAGCGCGGGCGTCAGTGCCACGGTGGGGCCGAAGCCGGACGGCACATTAAGCCTGAATGCCAGCCGCAGCAAGCTGCACAGCAACTCTGACAGCGTGCAGGCGCAGACCGGACTGTTTGCCGGCAAAGGCGGCTATCAGGTTCACGTCGGCGACCACACCCAGCTGGACGGCGCGGTGATAGCGAGCCAGGCCGACAAAGCCAACAACACCCTCAACACCGGCAC
>NZ_KL543991.1:0-9447 GCF_000711895.1 Photorhabdus australis DSM 17609 | reverse complement strand
CTGTCAGGGATAAATATCGGCAGGAGTATGACAAGGTTCAGGAGCGGATAGCAACGTGTTCAGGCGCTGACCAGTGCGTTGCCGTTGCCAAAGAGCTGCGGGCATTGCAAGGTGACTACAGTGCCCGGATAGGCGAGATTCAGGAAAAAGCCAGAATGCAGGGGCTGGATTCCCTCACGCCGGCAGAAGTGCGGGAATGGGCAGATTTACGTGGTGCGATGTCGAATATTGATGCATCACGGAATTTAGTACTCCATCGTGCCCAAGTCACCGGCGGCTCAGAAGAAACCACCCAGGAAATCGTGAAGATTATGGGGCAGACGGGGATTGCGGCGTCTGCGGGAGTGGCCGGAGGGATCAGTAAAGCTGGAGCAAAAGGCCGCGGGGATGTCGGAAAAGGCAAACAACCATATCAACCGAATCAGGGGGCTGTAGGGAATATGAATGAATTCTTTAAACAGAAAGGATTTGGTAACCAAGCGAAAGGAAACTCACAAAAAACTAGTAAGATTTACCAAGGACAGAGTGTCTACAAAGCATCAAATGATATAAGTGATAATATCCGTACAGGCGATCAATTCTATTTAGATGGCCGTCATAAGAACCACTTGGAAGTTTTTGATAAGAGAGGAAACTTTATTCATGTGTTGAATTTGGATGGTTCGATTAATTTAGATAAAACTAAGGCAGCAGCAGCTGAAGGAAGGAGACTCCCAAAATGATTAAAGATCTTTTCTTTGAAATGTTAAATGATAGTTATCATCAACTTTCGAAAGAAATCTCTGAAAGTAATGTCACTGATAACTTATTGATTGATTATGAAAGTGATTTAAATGAAATGTTTTTTCTGGATATGCATAGGCTAAAAGAGGCAATTTGTTTATTACAAAAAGCACAGCTTATTGATGATAAAATTACCATGCAAGCCGCATTAGTTTACATTAGAGTGCATTCAATGAGATTGTCTGGTTTTTTTGAGGATATAAAAGATGATTCTGATACTTTCTTAAAAAATTCAGAGTGGCCGAATATACCAGAAAATTATCAGGTGCCTGAGCATTATAACTATCCTAATAAGTAAAGTAGAAATCCTAGCCATTGTGAACTATACCCCAAAATGTTGAGCAACCATCTAGCTCTAAAGGTGAAGTTCATTACGCCGGACAAAATGGCTTATCGGGCTGAAAAGTCGCGTCGGGGCGTTATGGGTCGGGCACAAACCGTACAGGGAAAAATTGATTGTAACAGACTGATTATATTTAGAAAATCAGTATCCGGCGGTCAACTTCGCAATGGAATGCGTTGTTGCGGATAATAATGCTCTAGCTGTACCAATGCCACCACCACCGATAGCGGGTTCAAACACGGGTGAAGCCGTGAATGAAGCAAATCAAACAATAGCTTCAGCTTTGGACAAGAAACTAAAGGAAATGGGAGAGTCTATAGATAAAGCCACCCAATGCTCCTTTGGCCGGACATGTTCGTCAGATTATGTAGATGGTGAGAATCAACCCAATATATCAAAGGATCTGACAGATTCAGAGAAAGCCGAACTTGGTGGTTCAGGAACAGGAACACCGGGAGGACATGATCCAGAAGATGAGCAGAATGCCAGAAATAACAATCATATTGGCAAATGGTCAGTTGATGAATTGTCAAATGGAGCAAAATACACAGATCCGGCCTCAAAAAAAGGCGATTTGACACTTGCTGGTCGCGCTCTACAAAAACATGGTAGTCGGCCAGGTAGCATTTTTCCAGAGGCTAAAGGAAACCCATCTGCGATAAATGAACAAGGCCAAAAAATTGTAGATAGTATATTGAATGACCCGAACAAAAAGGTGATTCAAAGTAATACAGGACGATACGGTCAAGTTACTGATGTTATATCTTCTAGTGGGCGTGGATTACGTTATGATGCTCAAGGTAGGCTTATAGGATTTTTGGAACCACCGAAATGACAAATAAATTAACAGCACAAATAGCGAGCTTGCCAGATCGAGAGAATGTTGTTTACGAGATCTTTTGGGGTACAGATCAAGTAGCAGAAGTCTCGAATGAACCTGAGCATGGCATGAGAATAGAGATCTTTTCTTGTCCGAATGGAGGAATATGGAACTTTGACTTTAGAGAATTCCGTGCTCTTGTAGAGCAAGTAGAAAAAAATATTATCTAAATATTTACCCCCCCGGTTTGTAAAAGCCGGGACTGTTTTTTTAGCCTACTCCGTCAACATCACAATGGCGGTAGTAAAGTTAAACGGTTGCTTACTGAGCAGGCTGTTATTCTCTAACCGCATCTGGGGAAAGTGGACTATCTGGCTGAAAAAGCGCGTCGAGGCATTATAGGCTGGGTATCAAGCTGCACAGGGAAAAATCGTTTGTAACCGACTGAGTACATTGAGGTAATTGGTATCCGGCGGTCAACTTCGCAATGGAATGCGTTGTTGTCGATAACAATCACCTAAGTGTGAAGAAGAACCAATCGCGCAGTGAGGAACTGGTTAATTGTCAGGGGGATACCCGTTGCCGTTCTGCCGTCAGGGATAAATATCGGCAGGAATATGACAAGGTTCAGGAGCGGATAGCAACGTGTTCAGGGGTTGACCAGTGCGTTGCTGTTGCCAAAGAATTGCGGGCATTGCAAGGTGATTACAGTGCCCGGATAGGCGAGATTCAGGAAAAAGCCAGAATGCAGTGGCTGGATTCCCTCACTCCAGCAGAAGTGCGGGAATGGGCTGATTTACGGGGTGCGATGTCGAATATTGACCGCATCACGGAATTTAGTGCTCCATCGTGCTCAAGTCACCGGCGGCTCAGAAGAAACCACCCAGGAAATCGTGAAGATTATGGGTCAAGTGGGGATTTCAGCAGCTCCTGGTATTGCTAAAGGAATTAGTAAGGTCGGGGTAAAAGAAAAAAACGTACCAACTGATCAAGGTCCTATGCTAGGACAAAATGGCGTTCAAACCTCCAGTAAAACTATATGGAAAGGAGTTGGTAAAGAGCGTATTGATGTAGAAAATCCAAACCCTGGTAAGAGACCAGGACAAATACACTATCAAGATAATAAAAACAACAAATATTACTACGAGCCATCTACTAATTCGTTTTATAACTTTGACTCTTCAAAAAATAAAATACCTGCACCATCATCAGTAAATAACTTATTATCTGACCCGAAATTTAAGTAGGCAATAGACAAAGGCATGAAACAATATTTGGGGGAAAAATGATTAAATACAATCAGAAAATGTTTAGTTTTTTAGATGGATATGTTAAGGAAGAGGTTGTAATACCAAAAGTTCTTGCTGAGCTCTTAAATCTTGGGTTCACAGTAAGTTCAAACGGTTGTGTATTTTTTTCTTCTCTTGGTCCTGTAGCTAGTGTGTTAAGAGAAAATCAAATTAATAGTCATTCAAATTTCTTCGATAAAACAGAAGAGGAATGTTTCTATAATGAAATAAGATTAAGTGACTATTTGGAAAACAATATTATAGATGTTGCTATAAAATTCGCTTCTCTTATTATTGCTAAACTGGAACAAGATCTTCCCTCTTTCAAATTCGAACTTATTCTTGTACTTGATGACTTTGAAGAGGAAATCGATTCTGTTATTAAACTACATATGATGAGAGAAAATGAAGTATCATACATTGATATTGATTCTTTAGACGAATTTATTCAACCTATACTTGTATTGCAAACCAAATAAAAGATCCTAATCAGAATGAACTGCACACCAAAATGTTAGACAATCATCCGACATTTAAACGGTGCAGTTCATTACGTCTAAGAAAAGTTGCTTACAGGCTAAAAAGTCGCGTCGGGGGTTTTTGGATTCGGCGGCAAAGCCGCACTGGAAAAATGGGTTGTAACTGACTGAGTACATTGGGAAAATCAGAGTCCGGCAGTCAGATTCGCAATGGAATGCGTTGTTGCAGATAATAATGCACTGGCTGTACCAATGCCACCACCACCGATAGCGGGTTCAAACACGGGTGAAGCTGTGAATGAAGCAAATCAAACAATAGACAAGAAACTAAAGGAGATGGGAGAGTCTATAGATAAAGCCACCCAATGCTCCTTTGGCCGGACATGTTCGTCAGATTATGTGGATAATGAAAGCCAACCAAATGTAGGGAAGAATCTGACAAATGAAGAAAAGGCTCAGTATAGTGGAGTTGGTTCTGGATCACCTAGTGGTTGGGAACCACAGGATGAGGAGAATGCGAGAACTCAGCAATCTGATTCCAAAAATTTTGATGATAAGTTTAAAAAGAGTGATTTAGTATCTTCTGCTAATAAGCCTATTAATAATCAAGGATTATCTGCTGGGGCTCGTGCTTGGGAAAAACACGCAGGAAGACCAGGAGGAATATTTGAGCCATTAAAAGGAAATGTTACTCAGAAAAATGAAGCAGCTAGTCGGTTCATAAATGAAGTGTTGAATAATAAAAACACTGTCCGAACCGATTTATCCAAGGGTGGTATAGAATACCGTCTACCTGATGGTAGAGGTGTCCGCTATAACTCAGATGGTTCTTTCTCAGGTTTTTTAGATCCTAAAAGGTAAGAAAAATGACTAATAATTTTGAAGTGGATTTTTTTAGTGACTCCAGATACGAAGAGCTGACAGCAGAAATTTCGTATAGGGGGCAAATACTTTGCCAACTTAACAAAGACAAGGGAATTGATTCTATTGAGATTGAATTTTTTTCAGATAGTAGGATTTTGGAAAAACCAGTAGAAATGAAATTCCCGTTAGATGAGTTTATAAATGTGTTGATGAATACAAAAACAGATCTCATTGCATAATTAAGATCCCGGTTTTTATGAACTGCCCCCCAAATGTTAGACAATCATCCGGCATTTAAAAGGAGCAGTTCATTACATCTGGGAAAAGTGGCTTATCAGGCTTAAAAGTCGCGTCAGGGCGTTGCGAGTCGAACATCAAACCGCACTGGGGAAAATTGGTTGTAACTGACTGATGGCATTAGGAAAATCGGTGTCCGGCGGTCAGCTTCGCAATGGAATGCGTTGTCGCGGATAATAATGCCCTTAGCATGGGAGGTCTGTTTGGTCCCGAAGGCGCTAAACATTTTGAAGGCGCAGGTTCACTGGCTCAAAAAATGGCTCAATCTGGGGCAACATCCGAAGAAATCAACGCTGCTTTGACTCACTACTTAAAAGGCCAAGTCCCTGATGGTCAGGACCCAGCAAAAGGTTTGATTATTGCGTGGGGTAACTTCTTTGGTGTTCCATTGGAGGTCGTGTTATCGAATGAGCAGATGACACCGCAGAAGGCGGCGGAAATTGTTGCCGGTGGTATACCTGCCAGTGGAGTACAACTCGATTTGAGGCTGAGATAGAAGTACCCAAAAATACTAAGTTAAACATTGGTTCTGTTGGGGAACAACCACCTTTGAGTAATAATCCTAAATACATGGGTGGAGCTGATCAAATTCTACTACCACGGAATTATCCTATGGATTGGATTAAATCAATACGAGATGGAAAAACAGGTAATATTTACACTTACGAAGAATTTAAGAAAACATTTCCAGATCAAATAACAAATAAAGGAAAATAAAATGTCAATAAATAAAGATATGATAGAAATCGCAAGATTAATATCCTTGTTGAAACAAGTCGTTACGTATTTAAAAGAATCAGGAAATGGAGAGTCATCTTATGCATACTTAATAAAATCCATTAATATTCTTGAGAACAAAGCAAGTAATGGTATGAAGAATTTATACAAATATATTATGAACGATTTCAGAATGATGGGGGATAGAGGCCAATATGGGGAAGATATAGACCCAATAACAGATGAAATTTACGCAATTATAAGCAACAACCCATTGTGACCGCCCGGCTTTACCACCTCCTCCTGACTAGCCAGACAGTCCGAACCGAGCACCCGGTCACCGTTATTCAGTAAATCCATATAATCCGCCGCAATTATCGCTTTATTATCCAGCAACTGATAGATACGTACCAGTGTGGGAACAGACAGCGCAATACTTTCTCCGCTATCCGTATTAATTGTTGCTCTGGGGATAAAATCCAAATGCAACGTTTTTACCTGCTTATGAAACAGGGATTGCGTGACAGAGACAGAGCCATCCGTCACCTGTTTGAGTCAAACCGCAGCCAGTCAGCAGTAATGACATCACTGCTATCACCGACACGATCTTAAAATTGATATTTGACATAACTTCCTCCTTTGTTTTCATTATTGTCTACCGTAATGCCTTGATAATCGCCCAAATTCACGGTGATATTGTCAGGTACTGTCGTCGGATGACTTTCAACCTTAAGCCCTAAGACCCCAGTTAGCCCCAAATGAACGGGCGTACCACCCAGCACAGGTGGCGGCAATATCCGAGTCGGTAAGGTCAGTTGTAGTCTGGCCAGATAACGCCAGCCAAGATAAACCCGCAACAACACCTGAAAATCCGTGTGTAACTGCCCGCCCGGCAGCCAGCCTCGCGCTTCCTCCGGGCAATTCGTATACAGTGCCACTAATAGCTGACTGTTAATATCAGTACCCATTCTGCCCAGCACGGTACGCTGCGATAAAGAGACCGAATGTGTATCTGAAAATTCTGCCGGGTGCGTCAGGTGAACTTGCCGGCAACAACAGGCGGTCACCACCGTGCGGGTCTGCGGCGCCAACAACGCGACCAGCGCAGAGATGCCTTCAGCGGTACGGGTCGGCAAACGCATGACGCTAAGCAACGCCAGAAAACGGGACATCGGCGTGGCTATATTCTGTTGGCTACCCGAGATACCTAAACCAATCAGTCCCAGTAAACACTGAGACGTTCCATCCGTTCCCCCGGCAGCAAAAGTGGCGGGATAGGAAGAATATTTACGCCAGATACGGTAGAACTGGGTAAATATCCGATGGTTAAAGATATCCAGAAAGGTTTCCAGCGCATCATACCCTTCCTGACGTTGCGCGATATCATCCAGATAAGCCGTCGGCAGCGGTGAATCCACTCCGTACAGACCCAGAAACGTGGTTCTGGCCGTCGGTGGATGTTCCGGGTGTTCACGGTCAGCCTCCAGCGCTTTCAATTCACTGACCGGGAAACCCATGCCCGGATGAGGCCGGAAACGTATCGCATCATCAGCAGGATTCGCTGTACTCCCCAGAGGAGGCCGGTCGGGAACGGCCCGCTCAATGATCTGACAGAATGAATAAAAATCGAGTGTCGATATATTGGCCTTCAGGGCAGCCATCAACCGGGAATGTGCGAACAGTGGTTTTCTTCCCATAACAGTTGTTCCCCTGTAGGTTGCAAAATTAAAGTGAGCCGATTAAACAGATGAATATCGGTGTAGAGGGCAAAGAAACGACTGAGCATTTCCCCAAACAGGCAGATATCACCGGTACCAGAAAACCCATTGCGATCCAACGTCACTTCAATGTGTACTCCTCGACGCAGACACCCCTGTTCAAACCGCTCGATAAGCGAATGTTTCACCGCTACAATCGCCGCCAGACGACGAGCGTTCATATCATTGTCGGTCCAGTCATACAAAGCCAACGTGCCGCGCAACACTTCCGGGTTATCCATCATACTGAGAAAATTGGAACCGAGATGACTGAGTATCCGCCAATGGAAACGGTCCTGATTCGGCGGATAACAGGGCAGCGTCGGCTCACATAGGTTACGCACAGTCAGGCCCACTGGTGGCGGATTGACTGGTGTATCCAGTAACGTATCCTGCAATGCCTGACGAGGCAGTTGCCCGTTGGTGCCGGTCAATGTCAGTGATAAGTTTTGTTCTTCATAGAGTTTATCGTCATCAAAATCCTCCCCGCCCAGAATCAGCCAAGTGTCATACAAGCCTGACGGGCCCTGTTTGACCCGCGTATGGTAATAACGTTCCGGTGAATCATGACGCATCATACCGCCTTTATGACGGAAACTACTGAACGGCACATACCCCTGTTTACTACCGCGTTCCGAAGAGACCACCGCATCCACCGAATAAATCTCAGTGTGTCCGTCTTGAATACGCATCGGGCGCAGCAAATACTCGGTTTGCAACGGGGACAAGCGTAGGGGGTCAGATTCCAGCGAAAACAAGTTAATCACCGGTGTGCAGTGCAAACGAATATGCTCCGCCGAAAATGGCAGGTCACCGGGCCAACTTTCATGCAGTACCACATCCAGCTCAAACCACGGCGTATTCTCAGGAATAGTCAACGTTTCCAGCCCACAGAGCGCCACAAACATAAATTTTTCCCGAAAAGTGAAGTACTCCAGCAACAACTGATAACCACTGAACGCACTTTCTCCTTTCGGCCACAGTCTTTCTTCATCCCCAAACCCCAGCGGTGAAAACCCGCCATTGAACGGCTGACGGTCAATGCAACCGGGGAGTCTCAGGTAAAGTTGTTGGATTTGTAGTGTAAATGCCTGATGCAATGCACAGGCCAGCGGGCTGTCTGCGCTCAGGTATAGCGGCAAACGGCGTAAATCGACCTGGCGCCAGTCCACCATCGTCCCACAATCAAAACGCAGGCGGATAACAGAACGCCCGTCCGGTTCAGCCTGTAGAGAAGCAACTGTCAGCGCCAACGGCAACAGCTGAACAGCCTGCGTCGTGGTATAACGACAGCGGGTTCGGTGTGGGCCAATCGGCTGCGATAGCACCTCAAACCCTTTTTCCAGCGGTACTGACTTTTTCATCTGTACCCAGTCTGGAACCAATTCAATAATCGACAGAGAAGGAATGGTACGCAAGTAATGCGGCCACAACAGACTCACCAGCCCTTCCGTCAACTCTGGGAGGTCATCATCCAGTTTCTCGCGCAAACGCCCCATCAGAAAGGCAAAGCCTTCAAGCAAACGTTCTACATAGGGATCACGGATGCCAACTTTATCCAAATTCAGCATCGCAGCCCGATCAGGATAAGCCTTAGCAAACTCTTTACCTGCTTCGCGCAAATAGCGCATTTCTGCCTCGTAATAGTGCAAGGTTAAATCATCCATAGGATTGTTCTCATGGTTGTCAAAAAATAGAGTTACCGGTTCTGTCCGAACCGAAAAGTGATAAAACATCTTAAAAAGGAATATGACATTGGCCGGCTCGGCCAGTAACATCAGCCCACATCGCTCAGCTTTATAGCTATCCGCCTTATTCTTCCCCCTCCCAGTCCTCATCCGTCGTCACGGCTTGCGTCGCCTTACCCGGCCTCACTTCAAAGATGTCCTTCGGCAGCTTAAAGCCCCGCAGCTTCAGCAACGCCAGCGGACCACTCCCCACTTCCGTGCGTAAAATCCACGTCAGCGGCAAACCGTCCGGCGCCACAAACGTTAACCGATAACGGCTTTCATCCAGCCTCTCCGCTTTCGCCCGCTCCAGCCAACGGAGCAGGCCCCAGTTCCCCTCATAATCCCCAAATAAACGCGCCCCCGTATTC
>NZ_JONO01000079.1 GCF_000711895.1 Photorhabdus australis DSM 17609 | reverse complement strand
ATCTGGATGGCAGTACAGCAACCCGGTAAGGCGATAGCAGTAAAAACCGAAGAGCAGCAGTCGGTGCTAGTTCTGCACCGTTCGCGCAGACAACTGGTGAGGTTCCGGACAGCACAGATTAACGCCCTGCACGGGACACTGCTGGAATTTGGTGAAACCATCCACAAAGGCCGGGCAGCGATGGACAGGGAGTTACCGGCAGCCCTGGAGCGGATGAAGACGAAACTGCCGCCGTATCTCCTCACGGTGCTGGAAGACCAGTACAACAGGCTGAGTGAGCTGGATTCACTGATAAATGGCCTTGAAAAACAGCTTAACAGTGTGGCGCACCAGAATGAAACCAGTAAGCGGTTGATGGAAATCCCCGGCGTGGGACCGCTCATCGCCACGGCAGCCGTTGCGACCATGGGTGAAGCCTCAGCGTTCAAATCAGGGCGGGAGTTCGCGGCGTATGTTGGCCTGGTGCCGAAACAGACCGGTTCAGGAGGAAAAGTTCGCCTGCTGGGGATAAGCAAACGTGGCGATACCTCCCTCCGGACATTATTTATCCACGGAGCAAGGGCGGCGGCATTACTGGAGAAGGAACCGGGTCCATGGATTACAGAGCTGAAGAAACGACGCCCGACCAGTGTAGCTGTCGTGGCGATGGCGAACAAGCTGGCGCGGACAGTGTGGGCGATAGCAGCCCATGACCGTAAATATGATAAGAATCATGTCAGTGACCGTATTAATCGCTGATACCGATAAACATTAACGCTTAAAAAGGGTGAATGCTGAAAGGTTGCTCTGGCGGCCAGCGTGATGACAAAGACAGGTAAGACCGGGACTCGCTAAACCTGAATATGGCCTTGAGCTTAAAGCTCGCTAAGGAAATAAGGCGTGAGTCGGCGAATGACATAGGGGCTCGCAGCTGTCAGGCTGCAATAAAGCCGGATATAAAGCTGCAACCTACCAGTCAATGTCAGAACAATGGAAGCCTTGCAAACGGGATGCGTTCATATAAATGCGATATGTCTCAGTTAATGACGAACTGGATATGTATTGCCATGGAGGGCGACACCGTTGATGGCCGGGCCATAGAACCACAATGGATCTTGGAGGCCGCCGAACTTTATGACCCTCAACTGTATACCGCCCGAATTTGGCCGGAACATGAACGCTGGTTCGGGGCGATGGGCGAAGTGCTTGCAGCCAAGGCCGAACGGGGGGAAGACGGGGCGTTGCGTCTCTATGCACAACTGCGACCCAATCACCGCTTGTTGGAGGCCAACCGGGACGGTCAACTGTTGTTTACCTCAGTGGAATTTACCCTTAACGGTAATTTTCGCGGCACAGGCAAAACCTATCTGGAAGGGCTGGCAGTGACTGATTCGCCAGCCAGTGTGGGCACAACGCGCCTACAGTTTAATAAAAGGAACAAACATCGTCGATTTGGGGCATATAAGCCGCTGGTCTTTGATGAAGTTAAAGAATTTAAGGAAAGTAAGGGGAAAAGGATGGCTAAAGGTACTAAAAAGAAATGGCGCAGTCTCTTTAATATTGAAGAACCGGAAGAAACCCCTTCCGCGCCATCAGAGGATGATCCATTACAGGCACTGGCTCAGGCGGTGGCCGATTTAGAAACCCGTCTCGCTGCCTTGGAAAGCAAACAGGAATCGACCGAGCAGGAAGTTGCCGACGTTCAGGAAGAGGTAGAGACCGTCAAAGAGGTGGTGGATACGGAAGAGTTTGCCCGCTTGCGCGACAACCTGCCGGATATTCTGAAAAAGTTCGGCAAATTGGATGCGGTATCGACCCGCCTGCCATCACGTAATCCGAAGGGCAACAAAAACAAGAAGTTTAATTATCTGTGATGGGAAAAGGCAAAGGGAAGAGCTATGCAATTGAATAATCGGGCACGGGCATTTTTGCAGCAATATTCTGCGGGATTGGCCGAAGCCTACGGGGTAACGGATACCTCGCGCTACTTTGCGCTGACTGACCCGAAAGAAACCGCCTTGCGCAGTGCACTGCTGGAATCCGTCGAGTTCCTGAGCATGATCACCTGTGCGGACGTGGATCACCTGTCCGGTCAGGTGGTGTCCGTGGGCAATCCCGGACTGTTTACCGGGCGCAAGAAAGATGGCCGTTTTATGCGTCAGACGGGGGTTGATGGCAATGAATATAAACTGGTGGAAACCGATTCCGGCGCGGCGCTGAAATGGGACTTGCTGTCCATCTGGGCAAATTCCGGCAGTGAAGAAGAATTCTTCCAGCGGATGCAGGCCTTTACCAATGAATCGTTTGCACTCGACATGCTGCGTGTGGGCTTTAATGGTCAGCGTGTTGCGGACACAACCAACCCTGACGAGAACCCGAACGGGGAAGATGTTAACAGGGGCTGGCACCAAATCGCCAAAGAGTGGAATGACGGCAAACAGGTGATCACTTCCCCGGTGAAACTGGATGAACACGGTGACTTTAGGTCACTGGATGCAATGGCCTCAGACCTCATTAATACCTGCATTCCGCAGCAATTCCGCCATGATCCGCGTTTGGTGGTACTGGTCGGGGCGGATTTGGTGGCAGCAGAGCAATACCGGCTTTATCAGGCAGCAACCAAACCGACTGAAAAGATCGCAGCGCAAATGCTGGAAAGCACCATTGCGGGACGTCCGTCGATGATACCGCCATTTATGCCGGGTAAACGTATGATTGTGACCATGTTGCCTAACTTGCAAATTCTGACCCAGCGCAACACGCGTCAGCGTAAAGCGGAGTTTGTGGACGACCGTAAACAGTTCGAAAATAAATATCTGCGCAACGAAGGTTATGCCCTGGAAACGCCAGAGTTGTACGCGGCTTATGATGAAGAGGCCGTCACGATTGGTACGGTGGTTGAACCTGCTGAGACGTTGAATAAAAAATAATGTTATCGCCTGTTCAACGACACCGGGCAGCGGTGGAACTGCGTCAGAAACTGGAGCGGCAGCAAGCCGTTGCCATTGCTGATGGCGCGAGTATGCACCTGCAAGCCCGTGCCATTGGGCAGGATGTGAAGCGGTTACACGGATTGCCGACCGCTGATAAAGTGGAAATAAAACGGCGGGAACTGTTGCCGAACTACCTGCCGACAGCCGAACGCTATCTGGCTGAGGGCGAGGTATACCGCAACCCGATTTTTGCCCACTGCGTGATTTGGTTATTTGATATCGGGGAGTTTGCCCAGGGGTTGGACTGGGCGGATATCGCCATAGAGCAAGGACAGCTCACCCCCGATAACTTTCGCAGTGGCTTCCCGGCGTTCGTGGCCGACACCGTTTTACTCTGGGCACAGGCGGAAGCCGAAGCGGGCAACCCCGTGGAACCCTATTTTTCCAGGACATTTCAGAATGTCACTGAAAAATGGAAGATACACGAGAAAATCAAGGCCAAATACTACAAGTTTGCTGCCCTGAACCTGCTGAAAGGGGATAAAGCCGAAATTAAGGCCAGTTCGGTGGACAGACTGGATGTGCTGGAGCAGGCCGATAACTGGTTGGCGAAAGCCCACCAATGCAACCCGAAATCTGGGGTGAAAACCTATCGGCAACGGATTGCCGCCCGCATACGGGCACTGGCTATTGGACAATAACGACTGCCGCAAGCCGGAGCGGGCGCGGTGGAGGCAGGGCACGATGTGCTTATGGCCGTGGAAACCGGACAGCCCGCTTTTTTTCAGGGAGAGAGTGACCGATGTTTAATGGCAACACTGTGGATTACCGGGACGCGCCGCTGACCAATGATGGTTTTTGGCCAGATTTGAATTTGCGGGAATTTCAGGCCAATCGCAAGCTGCCTGCTGATCTGGATAACGACATGCTGGCCAATGCGCTGCTGGCAACGGTGGCAGAAATCAATCTTGATTTGCAACGCCTGAAAGCCCGTTTACAGGTTAAAGGTTATCAAAAGGCAACGGATGTGCCGGGCATTGCCATTAACGGCAACAACGCACTGGTCAGCCAGTATAAAAAAGCGGTCTATGCGCGGGCAAAGGCCGATTTATTGGGGGAATACACGACATTGGTCAGCCGCGCCCCCAATCCGGGACAGGAAAGCCCGGAAGTGCGCAAAAGATTGCTGGCTGAATCCGCCGTCGTGCTGCGCAACATGAAAGGGCATGGACGCACAACGGTACGTTTGATATGAACAAGTTACAGCAGTTAACGGCGTTCTTGCGGGAAAATTTGCCGGAACGCCTGTGTGAGACGGAATTTAGCAGTGAAATGGATGAAATCCGCTTTATTCCGGCACAGCGTGATTTGGGGTTGGGGCAATACCAGATGTTTGTCCAGCAATATGAAGCGGTCATTGCGTGGGGGCGCTGGCCTTACCGGGAGTGCGATCCGCGTAATATCCCCTTGTTGATTGATAGCTGGTTAACGGCGCAGGGAAATGGCTTGGGTGATGCCAATGTCGAGCAGGAACGGCCATCGTTAACCGTGGATGTTGACGGCGATACCGCAACGGTTGTGGTGTCGTTATCACTGGCGGAGCCTGTGGTGATCCGCGAAGACCCCAAAGGTATGATCCCGTTTGATGGCAAGCGCTGGTCATTAGCCGATACTGAAATCTGGTTTGCTGAACAAGGCGCGGTGCATAGTGTGGATGAGACAGGGGCGCATATCGGACAACGGCCATGATCCACGGACAGCTAAACCGTAACCAGCTTAAGAAACTGCAAGACGCATTGCGTGACCTTGATTTGCCCGAAAAAAAGCGCCAGCGCCTGTTATGGCGTATTGCAAAATACGGGTTGATTGATGCGGCCAAACGCAATGTGCGCAATCAGCGTTCGCCGGAGGGGGAAAGCTGGACGGTCAGAAAAAGCCCATGGCGCAAGAAAATGCTCAGGAATATGCCGAAACTGCTGCACATCCGGGAAATGCCTGAAATCGACGCCGTGCGCGTTTACCTGCAAGGCGGAAGTTACCGCAACGGCAAGCAGCCAGTCCCTGCGGGGGTTGTCGGCTATGCGCAGCAACACGGGATGCGTTTTCAGGTCAGTCGGCAGCAGGTGCAAAAGAACGTTGACCGGGAGCGCATGGCGACCATCAAGCAGGCCAAAAAGCTGCGTGAATTAGGTTATCAGGTTAGAAAGGGCAAGCGCTGGCGGAAGCCTCCGATAAAGGAAATGACCGCCAATATGAAATTTATTCAGGCGGGGACATTGATCCGCGAACTCAGCGGCGAGGTGGCTAAAAGCGCATGGACAATTGACGTGCCTGCCAGATCGTTCTTGGGCATGAATGAGGACGAGTTTGATAAAGCGCTGGCTCGCCAGCTACAAGGGATTGGATACGGCGCAGGGTAAGCGCCTTAATAAAGGACGAAATTATGTGGCCACATGTACAGGTTAATCAGGTTAACCAACTGCAAGGCGAAACAAAGGACATTGAGCGGGTATTGCTCTTCGTTGGCACCGGGAAAACCAACGTGGGCAAAACCCTGGCTGTGAATACCCAGACGGACTTTGATGCCGTCTTGGGCACGGCACAGACCACCCTTAAACGTCATGTTCAGGCGGCAATGGCCAATGCCGGGCAAAACTGGTCGGGCTATGTGCATATCCTGCCCGAACAGGCGGATGAACGGGTATTTGTGGAGGCTGTTATTTCAGCGCAGCCTGTTGCCAGTGTTGAGGGCTATGTGCTGACCATTGGTGCCACCAAAGCGGTAATCAAGGCAGCGCAAACCCTGCGTGCCAATACCATCGCCAAATTTGGCCGCTGGCAGTGGGCGATTCTGGCGGTGGATGCCCCCCAATCCAAGGAGCCGTGGGCAGATTACGTCACCCGCCTGGCAGAGCTGCAAAAGGGTGAGGCTGTGGCTTCGGTGCAACTGGTGCCGTGTCTGTGGGGCAATGAGGCGGGTGTACTGGCCGGGCGTTTGTGCAATCGTGCCGTCACCGTGGCAGACAGCCCCGCACGGGTACAGACAGGTGCGCTGATGGATTTGGGCGCGACCGACTTCCCGAAAGACGGCACAGGCCAGCCGATTGATCTGGCCACCTTACAGGCACTGGAAAAACTGCGTTTCAGTGTGCCGATGTGGTATCCCGATTATGACGGCCTGTATTGGTCAGACGGTCGCACGTTGGACGTGGAAGGGGGCGATTACCAGAGCATCGAAAATTTGCGGATTGTCGATAAGGTGGCACGGCGTGTCCGTTTGCAGGCAATTGCCAAAATTGCCGATCGCAGCCTGAACAGTACGCCGGGCAGCGTTGCCACGCATCAGGCTTATTTCGCCCGGACCTTACGTGAAATGTCACGTAGTACGGAGATTAACGGGGTGACCTTTCCGGGGGAAGTGAAATCCCCAAAAGACGGCGATGTGGTCATTACATGGCGCAATAAAAACACCGTGGAAATTTACATTACTATCCGCACCTACGAATGTCCGAAAGGCATTTCCGTCAGTTTGTTGCTGGACAGCCAAGGGGAGAAAACCGCATGAGCAAGCGCATTTCAGGCCAGTCGGTGGATTTTAATATGGATGGGGATCTGGTTCATGCGGAAAAGGTCAACCTGTCCATTACGGATAACACCGCCGCCGCCCAGACGCAGGGCGTACCGGATGGCTATATCGCCGGGGATGTGGCGGCAGAGGGTGAAATTGAACTCAGTACCAAATACTTGGATATCGTCACCGCCAAAGCGCGTGCGGCGGGTTCATGGCGGGGCATTCAGCCCGTTGATCTGATGTGGTATGCCAAGGCAGGAAACGAAGAGATGAAAGTCGAGGCTTACGGCTGCAAGCTGATTGTCAGCGACATTCTGGACGTTGACCCGAAAGGCGGCAGTGTCATGACGCACAAGGTTAAGTTTGTCGTCACGTCGCCGGATTTTGTGCGCATTAATGGCATTCCCTATCTGGAAGCGGAACTGACACAAAGCCTGATTGGGTAAGGATGGGGGTTCATGGAAGAACATGAAAAAACATTTGTCACGCTGGTGCTATTGGGGGCACTGATTGCGTTGGGCAAGATGCTGACAGGTAACGAACCCATCACCTTACGGCTGTTTATCGGCCGTATCATTTTGGGTTCGGCGGTATCAGTCATGGCGGGGGCGTTGCTGATTTGGTGGCCGGGCATCAGTCCGATAGCCGTCACCGGGATTGGCAGTGCATTGGGCATTGCCGGCTATCAGTTAATTGAGGTCTGGTTACGCAAGCGCGGCAGTGCATTGCTGACAGGGAAGTTAAGGAAATGACACTGAGTGAAAAACAACAGCTTTTTTCTGTCCTGATCGCACAATTGATCTTATGGGCAGACGAACATGGCTACCGTGTGACATTGGGCGAAGCCTATCGCACGCCGGAACAAGCCGCGCTGAATGCCCGGAAAGGGACAGGGATTGCCAACAGTCTGCATACCCAGCGTCTGGCGGTGGATTTAAATTTGTTCATTAGGGGGGAATACCAGACAAGCAGCGCGGCCTATTTACCCTTGGGGGAATATTGGGAATCCCTCGGTGGTACGTGGGGCGGGCGCTTTTCCCGTCCGGATGGCAATCATTTTTCACTGGCGCATAACGGGGTGAAATGATGTTCAATGCCCGGATGCTTTATGGCGTTGTGGTGGCATTGGCGTTCGGGGCAGGCTGGCGCGTTAACCATTATTACCGTGACAGCATCGAGCTGAATATCACACGGGCAGCGACAAGCGCAAAAGAGGCCATGCGACAGGAGTTGCAGGCCATTTCCAGCGCCTCCGCCCGGCAACTGGAAGCAAAATTGGAGGGGATAGCGAATGCCGCCCCAAAAGAAATACGTACTGAAGTGGTCAAGCCTGTTTTTACTGCTGTGTGCGTTAGCCCTGAGTTTGTCCGGCTGTACAACGACACTGCCGACAGTATCGGGCGAACCTTATCAGGAAAACCTGCTGAAAAAATGTCAGGCAGTATTACCGAAATTAACCGGAACGACCGGAAATAATTTAGCCAATATTTTAATGGATTATTCGGCGTTATATGGCAACTGTGCCGCCCGGCATAATCAATTAGTGGATGAAATTAATAAAAGAAAGGAAATCACTCATGAGCAAAGAAAATAAAATTATTACCTTAATTATCGGTGAAACGGAAATTAAATTTGAACCGAATATGATTGCCTATAACAGCATGATTAATGACATGACACTGGATAATAAAATTGTGCCGATTGTCACTTACCTGCGGCGTGTCGTTCAACCCGCATCGAAAGCCGCGCTGGATGAACTCCTGCAAATTCCCGGCGCTGCCATGCAGATTGTGGAACGGCTCAATTCAGAATATGCCCCTAAACTGGAGATTGAAATAAAAAACTAAATGCACGGGTTAAGGCAATTGACAATAGTGTCTTTGAACAGGCTTTACTATTACGCCGTCATTATTTACCGCATGAAAAAGATAATACGGAAAGTTTAGCCCGTGCCATTTGGCTGGATAATCGTTATTGGGAAAATATGCGCATTGCCACGGCAAACGGAATTGCATTAGCGTTCAAGGGTGAATCATGAGTCAGGGGCAATTAGAGTTTACTTTAAGCCTGATTGATAAAATCACACAACCGCTGGCGAGTGCGAAAGCGGCGGTGTCGGGCTTTGCCCAAACCTCACAGGATGCCTTCGGAAAAATCGCCGTGGGCGGTGCGGGGCTGGCCGCCTCGTTCTGGTCAATCAAGGGCTTCCTTGATCCGGCCATTGAAATGGACGAGGCGCTCAAGTCCGCCTCCTTGCAGGGCATTGACAGCACGGTGATGGCGAAAGTGGCCAAAGATGCCATGACCTTTAGTTCACAGTATGGCAAATCGTCGATTGAGTTTGTGCAGTCAGCGGCGGAAATCAGTCAGGCGATTAATGGGCTGTCACAAAGCGACCTGCCCGGGATGACCCAGATTGCCAACACCACGGCTGCCGCCCTCAAATCCAGTGCTGAAGACGCTTCTGGTTACATGGGGAAAATGTTTGCGCAGTTCTCCAGTCATGCGAAAGCGGTGGGGCATCTCCAGTTTGCTGAGGAACTGGCAGGCAAGGCGGTGATCATGTCGAAGACCTTCGGCACGTCCATGACGGACATCGCTGACCTGATGGAGGGCGCCCGTGCCGCAGGGACACAGTTTGGTGTCGGGATTGATGAGCAGTTGGCGGTGTTGGGTGAACTGCAACGCTCGCTGGGCGGTGAATCCAGCGGCGCGTATGAGTCGTTTATCACCAATGCGGAAGCCAGCGGGAAGAAACTGGGATTAAGTTTCGTCAATGTGTCCGGTCAGTTGTTATCCATGCCGGACATGCTGGAGAAACTCCAGACCAAATACGGCAAAAGCATTGAGGGCAATCTTAAGGCTCAGGCGGAAATTGAAGAGGCCTTCGGGGATTCTGCTGTGGTGGTCAAACAGCTTTACGGCAATGTCGATGTGCTGCGCAAGAACATGACGGCGCTGGGGGCGAACGATGGCATGAAGCGCGTACAAGAGATGGCAGGACAGATGGCGAACCCGTGGGAACGGCTTCATGCGATATGGGAAAATATCCGCATTGCGATTGGTACTACCTTGCTGCCAGTGATTAAGCCCCTGGTCAATAAAATGGCAAACACCAGTCAGTTACTGGTGCGCTGGCTGAAACTGTTTCCCAATATTGCCTGCTGGGTCGGTTATATCACGCTGGGCATTCTGAGCTTTGCCGCTGCCGGGGCGGTGGCCAATATTGTGATGGGGGTGTCCAAATTTATTTGGGTTGGCCTTAAGGGCATTTGGGCAGTCTGTACGCTGGTGATGAAACTGTGGACGGCGGCTGTATGGCTTTGTAATGGTGCCATTATCATCTGGAACACCACATTGCGCGTGTTACGCGGGATATTGATGGCCGTCAGGGTTGCCGCCTTTTTAGCGGGTCTTTCATTCAGCTTTATGACCTGGCCTGTCCTGCTGATTATTGCTGCCATTGCCTTGCTGGCTATTGGCATTTACATGCTGATCAAGCATTGGGACGCGATTAAAGCCGCTATTATGAACACCACGGCATTTAAGATTGTGGCGGCATGTGTGAAGTGGTTGGGGGAAATGTTCGGCAAGGTTTTTGATTGGATCGCGGAGGGCTGGAATAACCTGTGCAACTGGTTCAGCAATTTTTCCTTGGCCGACACGTTTTCCGGCATGGTGGACAGTATTGGCGATCTCTTTAGTGGCTTATGGGACTGGCTGAAAGGGTCATTTGGGGAAGCCTATAACTGGATCATTGATAAGTTAAATTATATTCCGGGTGTCAATATTGAAACCCAAGCCATTGAAAAGACGGTCACTGAACCGACAGGAAAGGCGGTCGTACCCAATGCGGGCATGGGGGAGAATACCCCGAAATGGGTCACCCAACCCAATGGCATTTTGCAGGGACAGCCCCAGTCCATGATGCAACCCGTCAAAGCGGTCAGGCCGCCAGAAAGCGAGGGGGTATTAACAGGCGGGAAAAAGCAGGGGATCGGCAAGCACGGCCTGATGAAAGAAGTCACAACGAACTCACAGACCATCAATGATAACAGCCGCCGGATTGAAAACGTGACGCTGAATATTTCCAATGGCATCACACCAGAACAATTAACGGAATGGGAACACGTGGCGCATGGATGAGCCAGGATACATTGATTTATTGATTACGGGCGGCAGTTTCACGCTGAACTCAGGCAATGAACCGCGTTTTTGCAATAACCGCCTTTCCATCGGGCAGGACTGTGTTCACGCCATTATGGAAAGTGGTCTTGCCACCGAACTGGTTGCCGAACGCAGCCCGACACTGCGTGCTGATATTCGCACCCAGATAGAAATTCTGGTCGAAGATGATGACCGGATTATTCCGGGCACAGTCATCATTAACGAAGAGTCGTCAACCAAATTATGGATCACGGCTGAGACGTATGATTTTGGCCGTATCAATGTGAGTGTGGGGCATGGAAACTAAACCGACGATTGATTATGAAAAAGTACTTCGTGATAGCGGGATGCCAACCACGGAAACCGATATCAGCGCGGCGTTCGCCAGGGTTGTAGATGAAACTGGGTTGGTGACCAATACTTCGCGGATGTCCCCTTTTTGGCGACTGATTAATACGATTGTGACGCGCCCGGTATTGTGGCTCAAGGAGGCATTAATCCATGTCACCCTGAAAAACATGTATCTGGCGACGGCATCAGGTTCATGGCTGGATATGTTCGCATGGGGTGTCAACCTGAAACGTAAACCTGCATCCGCCGCACGGGGGGGGATTCGTTTTTACAAAGCGGCGGGGGCATCGGCGGTCACGGTACCCGCCGGAACAGTGATTCAGACTGAGCGCATTAATGGCGAAATCTACCGGGTCAGTACCACAGGAAGCGTGGTGATGGCCGATGGGGTTTCCAGTGCTTTGCTTCCCGTGGCTGCAGACACCGCAGGCGGCGCATTCAACCTTGCGCCCGGCTATTTTCGTATCCTGCCCGTGGCGGTGTCTGGTATTGAGCGGGTACAGAATGAAGAGGGTTGGTTACTGACGCCCGGCGCGGATGCGGAATCTGACGATGATCTGCGTGACCGTTGCCGCAACCAGTACAATCTGGTCGGTAATTATCATACCGATGCTGTGTATCGGGGCATGATTGCGGCTGTGGCGGGCTTAAGCATTGACCGCATCTTCTTTCTGCATGATGCGCCCCGTGGGGCAGGCACCGCCAACGCCTATCTGTTGCTGGATTCCGGCATAACCAGCCAGCCCTTTATTGAGGCGGTGAACGATTACATCACCAATCAGGGGCATCACGGGCATGGCGATGATATGCAGTGCCTGCCGATGCCGGAAACGTATCACGCGCTGACCGTGACGCTGTTTGTGGTGAATCTGGCGAACTACAGTCAGGAGCAGATAGCGGCACTGAAAACGGATGTCGCAAACCTTGTCCGCTGCGCCTTTAGGGAAAATACCGATTATCAGGTGAAGAAAACATGGCCGTACTCGCGTTTTTCCTTTTCCAGTCTGGGGCGGGAAATTCACCGTGAGTTCAGCGAGGTTGAATCACTGGCCTTTTCATTGGTGGACATTCTCAGTGAATTGAGTGTACCCCGGCTGCAATCGCTGACGGTTGAGGTGAAAAATGTCTGAGTTCCGGGAAAGACTCACCCGGCTGGCGCTGCCATCATGGATGAACAGAGGGGAACCCGCCAAACTGTTGGGTGCGGCGCGGGCATTCTGGCTGGGGGTGTATGAATGGTTGAAATGGCCGCTGGCGCAACTGGATGCGGAAACTTGTTCCGAAGCGTTGTTGTCGGTGCTGGCCTATCAGCGGGATATTCAGCGTTTTAACGGAGAACCGTTGCCGCTGTTTCGCAAGCGGGTAAAGTATGCGTTTATCAACGCCAGAGATGCAGGCAGCATCGCGGGCTTTATTGCTATTTTCGAACGACTGGGCGTGGGCTATGTGGAGTTACTGGATCGCCAGTCAGACATTGACTGGGATGTGATTATCCTGCGCCTCAGTGACAGCCAGATAGCGGCTAACCCTGATTTGCTGATGAACATCATCCGTCAGTATGGCCGCACCTGCCGCCGTTACCGCTTTGAAGTGATAGCGAAAAATCAGTTATTGATGCGGGTTGGCAGTCTGGGTGCAGAGTATTGCACTTATGCCGCTGCCCTCCCGCCCCGGTCATTATTATTAAAAGTGGGGCATATCGCGGGCGTTGCCGTCTGTGACAGTGCCAGCCTCAGGGAAAGCAGCGTACCGAACGTGACCTACGGTGCTTCATTATAAGGAAATAAAAAAATGTCCTCCGTCATTACCCTGGACTTTGAAAAATGGAAAGCACAGCAAACCGCCGCAGGCCATCCGGTGGTGCTGGATGAGTTTGTGTTTGCCTGTGTACCGAATCTTGATCCGTCCAGGAATATTAGCCGCGATGAGAAATTGCCTGCGGCCAGTCACATTGTGCATCGTCAGGCCGTGAACAAAACCGGACTTGCCAGTGAGAACGCCGTGGCTTACAGCGTCACTTTGGGTACGGAAGTCGGGAACTTTGATTTTAACTGGATAGGTCTGATTAATAAGGCCTCCGGTGTCATTGGTATGATCACCCATGCTCCCACGCAGAAGAAAATCAAGACCGCCAACGGCTTACAGGGCAATGTGTTAACCCGCTCTTTCCTGCTGGAGTTTGAAGGTGCGGCCAAAGAGACGGCCATCACCACCACAGCGGAAACGTGGCAGATTGATTTTACTGCGCGTCTGTCGGGTATGGATGACATGCAGCGCCTGATTAATACCGACAGCTACGGCGAGGCCGCCTTTTTTGGTGACAGTTTTGCCGTGGTTCGTCAGGGCGAACAATATCTGGTGAAAAAAGGGCTGGCCTATGTGGGCGGGCTGCGTGGGGAACTTAAGTTTGGCCAGACCTTAAACAGTCTGCGCAATACCCATGTGTATGCGGATTTTAGTTATCAGGGTAATTTGATGAGCCAGTGGAAAACCGTAGTAAAAATTACTGCGGCGAATGAGCTGAAGAACTATGTGGATGTGGCGGGCTATCTGCATTATGTCTTTGCGGTTGCCCGGATTGACAGTAATGGGAATGTGGTTGATTTGCGTAATCAAGGCACATTAAGCGATCGGGATATTGCTGACCTACAAAAAGAACTTGATAGAGTTAAACAGGGTTATGCGACAAAAGCCGCATTAAATAGTGGCCTGAATGAAAAGCAGCCAAAGGGAAACTACGCGACCAATACGGCGGTGAATGCAGCTAATGATAATGCTAACAGTCGTTTGTCTAAAGTACAAAATGGCGCAGACATTCCCGACAAAAACGCGTTTGTGAAAAACCTCGGTTTGGTGGATACGGTGGTGTTGGCGAAAAATGCGTTGCCTGTTTATGCGTCTTCTCTTTCTGTAAATCTCAATACATTAGGGGGAATTAACGCAGCAGGTGTATACGCTCAGACGCTGGATGCAAATGCGACGACAGCAAATAATTATCCGGTCAACCAGGCGGGAACACTGGTTGTTACGCCGAGTGCATATGGCTGTCAACAAGAGTACACATCATTCAGTACGGGCAGGAAATTTACGCGTGGGCTTTCTCAGATCTGGAACGGAAATGACGGGCCATGGAATCCATGGGTTGAATATTATGGGGTGAATAACGTACCAACCCCTGCCGT
>NZ_JONO01000078.1 GCF_000711895.1 Photorhabdus australis DSM 17609 | reverse complement strand
AATTATCATAAGGCTTCTCAAATATTACATATTTCACAACCTGCGTTGACTAAGAGAATTAATGCTCTGGAAGAGGAGTTTGGTGCTCTTTTATTTTCTAGAGGACCAGGTGGTACCCGGTTAACTGATTTTGGTCAAAAAACTTTTGAGAATGCCCAGAAATTACTGGGTCATTTTGAGCAATTTCAGACCCAGGTTAATCATGATTTACAAGACGATGCGCCATATTATCTTTATGTTAGCTCTTGTTTTTCTATTTATAATTCTGGAAAAATGAAAGAGCAGTTTTTTTTAGGTAAACAGGAAAAAGTCGTTCTCGCACTAATGACCGGTCTGACATTTGAACAGCAAATGAGTCTGTTAAAATCTGGCTTATTACATATTGCCATCGTTCCCTTACCATTAACTTCATCACTGATACCAAAGAAAATTTTTACTGAGAAACTTGTTTACCTTTTTAAAAAAGACAGCAATTGGCAGCATAATTCTGCAGAATTAAATACTGAAATGGCATCGTTATATCAGCTTATCAACACGGATGAGCGTGATATACCAATTGATTTCACTGGTGGTATTAACATATTTTCTATTTACGATAATAGTAATATGAATTTAATATTGAAAACTAATGATATGATGGTAATGACTGAATTAATAATTAAACATAATGGTTTTTCCTTGATTCCGCAAAAAGTGATTCGTTCAATTCCATCACAATATTTGAATTTATTACAAGTTTTAGAAACTGATATGGAGATTGATTTTGGTATTTTGTGTAGTCCAGTTATCGATAGTGAACTAATAAATGAAACAGAACTATTTTCTTTATTAATTGATAATATATGAATAAGAAAATTGGTATGATATTGTTTTTTGTGGAAATTTAGATGTATTTGATACGATTTTATTAAAAAATTGCAAGGGTGAAATATAGTGGTTATTTGCTTAAATATAATAATTATTATCAGTAATATTTTAATGTATTAAATGTAAATATTATTTGCTAATTATCGATAATAAGATTTTTTTTGCGATAAATATCAATATGGATGGAAAGGATAATTATCGTTATTTAAAAATAAAATAGACGGTTTTATTATGGAATATATACCCAATAGATTTCAAGATGCATCGCGACGGCAAGAGAACGCATCCCCAGGAGCATAGATAACTATGTGACTGGGGTAAGTGAACGCAGCCAACAAAACAGCAGCTTGAAAGATGAAGGGTATATTATTGAAAAATAAAGCGGATGGTTTTCTCCGCTCTATTTGATCATGGGTGAAAGATTTTAACCATTAAATTCTTGCGTCATTTGTTCAAGTTGTTCCTGAATTTCCATCCATGCTAATTCAGTTTCTTCTAGTTTTGATTTTGCCTGATTTTGTTTTTGTAGAAATTCAGTCAATTCGGTTTTACGGCTGTTATCGTAGATAGCGCTGTCAGAAAGCTGATTTTCTAATACACCCAGCTCGTCACTCAGTTTCTCCATCTGTTTTTCCAGATGAGTAAGCTGCTTGCGCAAGGGTTGCGTTTGGTTACGGAAGTCAGCTTGACGCCGTTTTTGATCTTTTCTTTCCTGAGCACTTTTGCTAGAAGATTCCTTTTCCTTATCATTGCCTTCACGCAATTGCTGATTTTGTTGACGTTGTTGATCTGTCAGCCATTGTTGATAATCTTCTAAATCGCCATTGAACGATTCTACTCGGCCATCGTGAACCAAATACAATTCATCTGTTGTTGAACGTAATAGATGTCGGTCATGGGAAACTACAACCAATGCACCGTCAAAGTCAATCAACGCTTCTGTTAGTGCCTGACGCATATCCAGGTCGAGATGGTTTGTTGGTTCATCAAGCAATAAAAGGTTAGGGCGTTGCCAAACCATCAATGCTAAAACCAAACGCGCTTTTTCTCCTCCAGAAAAACGCCCGCTTGGGTCAGTAACCTGATCGCCCTTAAAACCAAAACCACCCAGATAATCCCTGAGTTGCTGTTCTGTTTCTTGTGGCGCAATACGTGCTATATGCTGTAAGGGAGATTCATCAGCACGCAAATATTCCAACTGATGTTGGGCGAAATATCCCAGCTTGATGCCTTTAGCGAGTTCTACTTCTCCACTCTGAGATTTCAGTTCATTAGCAAGCAGTTTAATTAAGGTGGATTTACCGGCACCATTACGCCCAAGCAAACCAATACGTGAACCGGGAACCAAATTCAATTTGATCGAACTTAAAACTGTCCGTTCGCCGTAGCCTGCACTGACTTTTTCCATTTTTAATAGCGGATTTGGCAGACTTTCCGGTTTGCGGAAACTGAAATGGAATGGATTATCAACATGAGCGGGAGCGATTAACTCCATCCGCTCCAGCATTTTGATACGACTCTGAGCTTGTTTAGCCTTACTGGCCTTGGCGCGGAAACGGTCAATATAACTTTGCAGATGGGCAACTTTCTCCTGTTGGCTCTTATAGAGCGCTTGTTGTTGTGCCAGTTTGGTAACACGTTGACGCTCAAAAGAGGAGTAATTACCGCTGTATTCAAACAGAGATTGTTGCTCAATATGGAGGATCCTGTCGGCAATAGGGTCGAGAAAATCCCGGTCATGGGAGATGAGGATTAAAGTGCCGGGGTAGCTTGTCAGCCATTTTTCCAACCAAATAACCGCATCCAGATCAAGGTGGTTAGTGGGTTCGTCAAGCAACAATAAATCAGAACGGCAGAGTAGTGCCTGGGCCAAATTGAGGCGCATGCGCCATCCACCAGAGAATGCACGCACAGGTTGATCAAGCTGTTCCTGAGAGAAACCCAGACCGTGCAGCAGACTGGATGCTCTCGAACGGATAGTCCAGGCTTGAATGGTGTCCAATTGACTGTGTAGATGGGCGATGAGATTGCCATTATTTTTTTCATTGGCTATCTGCAATTGCTGTTCTAATTGACGGAATTCACGATCACCATCAATGACATACTCCAGTGCTGGTGTTTCCAATGCGGGTGTTTCCTGATTCACCCAAGCCAATGCCCAGTTATTGGGAAAAGTGAATGTGCCCGCTTCAGCTTGAAGCTCATCTTTTAGTAATGCGAGTAAGGTAGATTTACCACAGCCATTTTTCCCTACCAGACCCACTTTCTGTCCGGGATTGATAGTGGCGCTGGCGTTGTCCAGCAAAACACGAGTTCCGCGACGAATTTGTAATGAAGAGAAAACAATCATAAGTGCCGTTTGTATATAGTGTGTTAAATTAAGAATAACGGACAATAAATGTCCGGTTTTATGACTTTGTGTGCATGGTAACGGAAAATACGTGTTCTGACACGTTCTTGAGGGGGTAATGATGTTACAGCCGCCTAAAGTCCTGCTGCTGTATGCCCATCCTGAGCCACAGGATTCAGTTGCAAACCGCGTTTTGTTACAACCTGTGCTGGATTTAGAGCATGTTACAGTTCACGACTTATATGGAGCTTATCCAGATTTTTTTATTGATGTTCATTATGAACAACAACTGCTGCGTGAGCATCAGGTGATTGTTTTTCAACACCCGCTATATACTTACAGTTGTCCTGCTTTATTAAAAGAGTGGATGGATCGTGTGCTGACACGGGGGTTTGCCAGTGGTATTACCGGGTTGGCGTTACAGGGGAAATACTGGCGTTCAGTGATCACAACGGGAGAGCCAGAAGGGGCTTTCCAGTCTGATGGTTATAACCTCTATCCGATGGAAGAGATTCTTCGCCCTTTTGAACAGACAGCATCTATGTGCCGTATGCATTGGCTATCGCCAATGGTGATTTATTGGGCACGTCGTCAAAAACCTGAACTTCTTGCCATCCATGCTAATGCTTATCGTGAGTGGCTTAAATCGCCATTGTCATTAGGAGGGCTATAGCTATGGAGCATTCAGCGCAACTAAGCGCCAGTATATTGTTTTTATTTGCTGCGGTAGTGGCAGTGCCAATCGCACAGAAATTCAGGATCGGGGCAGTATTAGGTTATTTATTAGCAGGGATCGTTCTTGGGCCATGGGGATTGAGCTTTATTAGGGATGTTGATGATATTCTCCATTTCTCTGAGCTTGGCATTGTTTTCCTGATGTTTATCATTGGTCTTGAGCTTAACCCTTCTAAACTCTGGCAACTCAGGCGATCTATTTTTGGTGTCGGGGCGGCTCAGGTTATTTTGACTGCGGGGGTGTTGGCCGTACTTTTATATCTGACAGATTTTGCATGGCAGGCGGCGGTTATCGGTGGTATCGGTATGGCGATGTCCTCAACAGCGATGGCTTTGCAACTGATGAAAGAGAAGGGCATGAACCGCAATGAGGGCGGGCAGCTTGGTTTCTCCGTTTTGCTATTTCAGGATATTGCTGTCATCCCAGCGTTGGCATTGATCCCGCTTCTGGCCGGTGAAACCGCATCCAGTGATTGGTATCGGATCATGCTAAAAATTGCCGCTTTTTCTGGCATGTTGCTGGGTGGTCGTTATCTGTTACGTCCGCTGTTCCGCCTGATTGTAAGGTCAGGAGTACGTGAGGTATTTACTGCGGCAGCATTACTGGTTGTACTCAGTTCGGCGATGTTTATGGAGGTGCTCGGTTTTTCCATGGCACTGGGGACTTTTATCGCTGGGGTATTGCTGGCCGATAGTGAATATCGCCATGAACTGGAAATATCTATTGAACCATTTAAGGGGTTGTTGTTAGGGCTGTTTTTTATTTCAGTAGGTATGTCTTTAAATTTGGGAGTACTACTGATACATCTGACGGATGTACTACTTGGTGTGCTGGTTTTGGTCATCGTAAAGGGTATCATTCTTTATCTTATTGCATTGATTTCTGGCTTACGCAATTCATCCCGTCTGCAGTTTTCCGGCGTACTCAGTCAGGGCGGTGAATTTGCCTTTGTGCTATTTTCTGCTGCACTGAGTCAGAATGTCCTTAATAGTGATCAGATGGCTTTGTTGTTGGTCGTGGTCACGCTATCAATGATGACAACGCCGCTGGTGATGCAGTTGATCGATGCTATTTTGGCTCGTCGTTATAATGCCCAGGATGAAACAGATGAACAGCCATTTGTGGAAGATAATGATCCGCAGGTGATTTTAGTGGGATTTGGCCGATTTGGTCAGGTCATAGGCCGATTGTTGATGGTGAATAAAATCCGCATAACGGTGTTGGAACGTGATGTCAGTGTTATCAGTACTATGCGGCGTTATGGTTACAAAGTTTATTATGGTGATGCGGCTGAATTAGAGCTGCTACGTGCAGCAGGTGCAGATAAAGCTAAAGCGATTGTTATCACGTGTAATGAGCCGGAAGATACCATGATGATCGTGCATTTATGCCAGAAACATTTCCCAAATCTGCATATTATGGCGCGGGCCAGAGGGCGCCTGGAAGCGCATGAATTGTTACAAAGTGGGGTGGAAAATTTCACCCGTGAAACTTTCTCTAGTGCATTGGAATTGGGTCGTAAGACGCTGGTCGGGCTGGGAATGCATCCGCATAAGGCTCATCGTGCAAAACAACACTTTCAGCGATTAGATATGCGGATGCTGAGAGAACTGATGCCACAGTTACATGGTGATGTGGCTCATATATCCCGTATAAAAGAGGCTCGGCGAGAACTAGAAGAGCTATTTGAACGGGAAATGTTGAATGAGCGTCGTCAACCGGATGGCTGGAATGAATATGAATAGGTGGAGTAAATCATGTCAGTAAGCCGAAAAAGATTTATTGCTGGGGCTGTTTGTCCGCAATGTCATTCTCAGGACACATTGGCAATGTGGCGGGAAGATCAGGTGGATGTGGTGGAATGTGTCCATTGCGGTCATCAACAGCGTCAGACTGATGAGAAAATTACCTCCCATGTTAGAAAGGAGGAGCAGGTTATTGGTATTTTTACACCACAATAATTGTGTGAATTTTAATGCAGGTGAGTACAGAGGCTTAGAATTCCGTTACAATCGGTAAAAATTTTTGGACCCACGGGTAGGAGATGTCATGAAAGTAGCAAAAGACTTGGTAATCAGCCTGGCTTATCAAGTAAGAACAGAAGACGGTGTTTTAGTTGATGAGTCACCGGTAAGTGCGCCGTTGGATTATCTGCATGGCCGTGGTTCGTTGATCAGCGGTTTGGAAAAAGCGCTGGAAGGCCGTGAGGCTGGTGAGAGTTTTGATGTCAGTGTGCAAGCTGATGATGCATATGGTCAATATGATGACAGTCTGGTTCAGCGTGTGCCAAAAGATGTTTTTGTTGGTGTTGATGAACTGGAAGTTGGTATGCGTTTCCTGGCTGATACTGATATGGGACCCGTGCCCGTAGAAATCACTGCGGTTGAAGATGAGCATGTTGTGGTTGATGGTAACCATATGCTGGCGGGTCAGAACCTGAAATTCAATGTTGAAATCATTGCTATCCGTGAAGCGACTGAAGAAGAACTGGCTCATGGCCATGTTCATGGTGCGCATGGTCACGAGCATGGTGAGGGTGGTTGTTGTGGTGGTCATAGCCATAACCATGACGACGGTCATCACCATCATAATAATGAAGGACACGGATGCTGCGGTGGCGGTGGTTGCCACTGATAAGTGAAGATGTTGTGTTGACGCACACATCATCAGCTGTCAATTATGACAGGCAGGAAGATATGCACCAGCGATTACAGTAGATAAAGTTCTTACGGAATTCTTTACTGTCATTGCGATATTCTTTGCCCCGTACTACATGAATGGTGTGGGGCAAAATTCGTGAGTTGGTATTTCTTTCAAAGAAAGGAGAACCGCATATGAAAAATCCTTACTGCACTGTAGATGAATTGGGATTTCCAAAATTTACCGCTGTTGATGGTATTCGATATAAGCTCCTGCCGAATAACTGGAAATATTTAACTGGAGAAGCTTATTTATGGGCGTATAAAATTGCCTATCTTGAATATAACAGAGAGAAAATAATCCACTATGCTCATCAGGAAAAAATCCCTGTATTATTGCTCGCTGGTGTGGCGGTTGCAGAGGTGGGAGGCAAGCCAGATAGAATAAAAGCCTACGGTGTACTGCAATATCGTCAGATAGTAGATAAATTTAGGGGAAATAATTCTTACTCAAATTCGACATCTGTTGGGGCACTGGCAATTCAACTTCGAGCCGCCGCAGAAACAATGGGAATAAATCCATCTACATTGACGACAACGCAGCAATTACAATTAGCAAATTGTTTATTGGCTGATGATTTTAATATTAAAATTGTTGCCAAACATCTCCGGGAGCTCATACTTTACGATTATCCAGGCATAGACACAGAAAAATTAAATGATGAACAATTAATTCTGGCAGGTTCTCGCTATAACAGAGGGATAGCAAGGAATAAAGAGGACTTTATTAAATCAATAAATGCTGAAAAAGGTTCACCAGATAGAAAATATAGCGAATATGGGAGAAGTATTTTAAGAAAAAGAAACTCTATAAATCAAATTATGGGAATATCAGAGTGAGTAAACTATCCACAGTATTAATTGTTGGCTATGTTTTTTTCTGTATGTTATTAATATATATGATGTCGTATTTCGAAAAGGAATACTATATAGATGGAATAAACATAAAGAATATATGTGATGTTTATAATACACTGGTTGTAGATGATACAAGAGATTTTGATGCTCCGGTATCCTTGCTGTTTTTATTTCCACTATTTTATCATTCGGCTAAAAAGAGATTTAAGTCATTTTTTTTCAATGCAATATCCGTAGTTTTACTTGTATATTGGGCTTGGAGGTTTTTTATCAGATTGATTGTGTGTATTTAAAATAACTTGAATATTCAATTAATGATAATTTATCTATTAGCGCAATGAAACTAATTATATGGCGATATATACCCGTTATCTTTCAAGTTACCTCTTTGTTGGCTGAACTCACTCACCCCAGTCACATAGTTCTCTATGCTCCTGGGGATGTGTTCACTTGCCGCCGCGATGCATCTTGAAATCCATTGGGTATATATAAATCTGCTTGATGGTAATTGGCGTTTGTAAAATCAGTAATGAGGTGGAGGCGTTTCTTCTGACGGTGAAGCCACCATTGACGGCTGAGTGGCTTTCAACCGCTCTGTCATCAATCGCAAATGCTCTCTTAATTTAACCATTTCCATTTGCTGATCAGTAACCACCTGATTCAACATTTCGATAGTATTTTCCTGAAAAGTAAAGCGACTTTCCAAATGCTCAAGCCGTTGTTCAAACTCTGACAGATCCATGATTTTCTCCCATTCCAGGCTGTGTATTATCCGTGTTAGTCTCTTCATATTAATTAAGAGTAACTCATTATGCCCAGAATATTCTGTGGAATACGGTTGTTATGAAACCTCTTTTCATTAATGTTGTCTCAATGGTTTTGGGGCACTAAAAACAGCAAATATTGTGTTGTACTGCTGTGGGCAGTTATAGTGACTCGATTGCATAATTTTTGCTGATGGTAAATATCCCCCAAAGTTATTGGAGAAACAGATGAAATCATTGTTTAAAGTTACCCTGCTCGCCACGACACTGGCGATGGTTTTCAGTGCTCCCCAGGTACTGGCGGCCAAAGCGGATAATCAAAGTAGTATAGAACTGAATAGCGCATTTAAAACAGAAGATCAGCAAAATGCTTATGCTCTGGGCGCATCTTTAGGGCGTTATATGGAAAACACCTTGAAAGAGCAGAAATCTCTGGGTATCCCATTGGATAAAGATCAATTGTTGGCGGGTGTGCAAGATGCTTTTAAGGACAAAAGTAAATTGACTGACAGTGAAATTGAAAATACTTTGCGCGCATTTGAAGGCAAAGTGAAGTCTGCGGCTGAAGCTAAGATGGAAAAAGAAGCCAGTGATAATGAAGCTAAAGGGGCTAAATATCGTGAAGCATTTGCCAAGGAAAAAGGCGTCGTTAAGAGCCAAACTGGCCTTTTATATAAAATAGAAAAGGAAGGCAATGGTAAAAAACCTGTGGCAAGTGACACGGTCGTTGTGAACTATAAAGGCGCATTAATTGACGGCAAAGAGTTTGATAGTTCTTATAAGCGTAATGAACCACTTTCTATTCGTCTGGACGGAGTTATCCCGGGTTGGACAGAAGGTTTGCAGAATGTGAAAAAAGGTGGAAAAATTAAACTCGTTATTCCACCAGGGTTGGCCTACGGTAAAGTGGGTGTCCCAGGTATTCCTGCGAACTCTACATTAGTGTTTGATATTGAGTTACTGGATGTGAAAGCGGATACTAAAGCTAAGTAATCTTTTAGCTAAATATTTCTGATGAATTGTGTAGATAAAACCGTTGGTAGAGATTCTGTCAGCGGTTTTTTGTTACTGAAAGCTGTGATATAGGCCAAATGTCTGAATGGCGATGGCTTGACGATGATGTCGTGTGGTTTTAACGTCAATATCTGATGTGTGCAAAGATCTTTGACTGAGATCTCTGAGCAGGTTGTCACAGTTGAATTTTCACAAGAAATTTTTATAAGTTTATCACGTTGTGTTTTTAGCAAAACGTTTTCTGCGTTTGAAGGATGGTGTATTTAATGTCTAACCCGTTATTATCTGGTGATGCCAGTGATATTGATTTACTGGAAAACCAACCGTTTACTGAAACGGATCACGAAATTTTAAAGTCTTATGAAGCTGCAGTTGATGGCTTAGCTATGCTGATTGGTGGGCATTGCGAGATTGTCCTTCATTCACTGGAAGATCTTAAATGTTCAGCTGTCAGAATAGCTAATGGAGAACATACAGGTCGTAAAATAGGTTCACCTATTACTGATCTTGCTCTGCGTATGTTGCATGACATCACAGATGAAGATTGTAGTGCGTCCAAAGCCTATTTTACCCGGGCGAAAAGCGGTTCATTGATGAAGTCAGTGACGATTGCAATTCGTAATCGGAACCGTAGAGTGATCGGTCTTTTATGCATTAATATGAACCTTGATGTTCCTTTCTCTGAAATTATTCAGACATTTATTCCAGAAGAAACGCATGATGTCGCACCAAATGTAAATTTTGCCTCATCTGTAGATGATTTGGTTGCACAAACGCTGGAATATACTATCGAAGAAGTTAATATTGATCGCAATGTATCTAATAATGCTAAAAACCGGCAGGTGGTTCTGAATCTCTATGAGAAAGGGATCTTTGATATTAAAGATGCCATTAACCAAGTTGCTGAGCGTTTAAATATTTCCAAACATACTGTTTATCTCTATATTCGCCAGTTTAAAAATGGTGAATGTTTAGGGCCTGAGCGGTAATGTCTTCTCTGTCTTATTGTCTGCTGGTAACGGGGCCTGCATATGGTACCCAGCAAGCCAGCAGTGCTTACCAATTCGCACAAACTTTGATTGCGATGGGACATAAACTCAATACAGTATTTTTTTATCGGGAAGGTGTTTATAACGGCAATCAATTGACCGCTCCAGCCAGTGATGAATTCAATTTAGTCAGTGCATGGCAAATGATGGCAGCAGAACATCAGTTTGGTATGCACATTTGTGTTGCTGCTGCCCTTCGCCGTGGTGTCCTTGATACTCAACAGGCTAATGCATTGAATTCACCCATAGCAAACCTGGCTGAAGGGTTTAAATTAAGTGGCTTGGGAACGCTGGCTGAAGCCATGTTGACTTGTGACCGTGTGGTGCAATTCTAGGAGGCAAAAATGAAAAAAATTGCTTTTGTCTTCACCCAGGCACCTCATGGTAATGCGGGCGGCAGAGAAGGGTTAGAGGCGTTACTGGCAACGTCGGCATTAACTGAACATATTGGTGTATTTTTCATTTCTGATGGTGTATTCCAATTGTTGCCGGATCAACGACCTGACAGAGTGCTTGCCAGAAATTATATAGCCACTTTTAAGGTCTTACCTTTGTACGATATTGAAGCATGTTATTTGTGCCAGGAAGATCTTGTTATGCGTGGATTAAACTCGGCTAGTCGTTTTATTCTGGATGTGGAAGTATTATCAGCGGAAACTATTCGTGAAAAACTGGCTGGCTATGATGTTGTGCTGACATTTTGAGCTATTGGAGGGACGATGATATGTTATATACTGTTAGCCGCTCGCCTTATCAATGTGACTTCAATACGATATTCAATCTGCTTACTGGTGATGATGATATATTGTTTATTCAGGATGGTGTATTGGCAGGGATTGAAGGTAATCACTATCTTCCGACGTTGATCAGCAGTGGTATCACATTATATGCGCTGAAAGAAGATATTGAGGCGCGAGGGTTGTTTGGCCAGGTTTCAGACAAAGTACAAGTGATCGACTATACTGATTTTGTTAACCTGACAGTAAAACACCATCAACAATTCGCCTGGTAGTTAGAGAAACACTGTATATTTCTTGACACCCCGGCGAGTCAGCCATAAAATTCCGCGTCCTCGTGTTTTGCCGTCAGGGCAAACAAGAGATTTAATCCGTGTTTACGAAGCAAAAAAACCAGGAGTTTTTTTAATAATGGCAACTATTAACCAGCTGGTGCGCAAACCCCGTAGCATGAAGGTTGCAAAAAGCAATGTTCCTGCTCTGGAAGCTTGCCCGCAGAAGCGTGGCGTATGTACTCGCGTATATACCACCACCCCTAAAAAACCAAACTCTGCACTGCGTAAAGTATGTCGTGTGCGTTTGACTAACGGTTACGAAGTTTCTTCCTACATCGGTGGTGAAGGCCACAACTTGCAGGAACACTCTGTAATTTTGATCCGTGGCGGTCGTGTTAAAGACTTGCCAGGTGTGCGTTACCACACTGTTCGCGGTGCACTGGACTGTTCTGGTGTTAAAGACCGTAAACAAGGTCGTTCTAAGTACGGTGTGAAGAAGCCGAAGGCTTAATGGTTCTCCGTTAAGTAAGGCCAAACATTTTCACTTTAATGTCAAAATAAACTCATAGAGTTTTGGACAACCCTGAATTCGAAACGGAGTATTTCCATGCCACGTCGTCGTGTAATTGGTCAACGTAAAATCCTGCCAGATCCAAAGTTCGGATCTGAATTACTGGCCAAATTTGTTAACATCCTGATGGTAGATGGTAAAAAATCTACTGCAGAAGCAATTGTATATAGTGCGCTTGAGACCCTGGCTCAGCGTTCTGGTAAAGAACATCTGGAAGCATTTGAACTCGCACTGGATAACGTGCGCCCAACCGTGGAAGTAAAATCCCGCCGTGTTGGTGGTTCTACTTATCAGGTTCCAGTTGAAGTTCGTCCGGTTCGTCGTAATGCTCTGGCAATGCGTTGGATCGTTGATGCTGCTCGTAAACGCGGTGATAAGTCTATGGCCCTGCGCCTGGCGAACGAATTATCTGACGCAGCTGAGAACAAAGGTTCTGCTGTGAAGAAACGTGAAGACGTTCACCGTATGGCAGAAGCTAACAAGGCGTTCGCACACTACCGTTGGTAATCCCATTGTAGTGATGATGCCCTGGGCGGCAGTTTTGTCGCCCAGATTTAAATTGAACGTCCTAGGAATAGAGGAATCAAATGGCTCGTACAACACCCATTGCACGTTACCGTAACATCGGTATCAGTGCACACATCGACGCCGGTAAAACCACCACTACCGAACGTATTCTGTTCTACACTGGTGTAAACCACAAGATCGGTGAAGTTCATGATGGCGCTGCTACTATGGACTGGATGGAACAGGAGCAGGAGCGTGGTATTACCATCACCTCCGCAGCAACAACTGCTTTCTGGTCAGGCATGGCGAAGCAGTTTGACGCGCACCGTATCAACATTATCGACACCCCAGGCCACGTTGACTTCACCATCGAAGTAGAACGTTCCATGCGTGTGCTTGACGGTGCGGTAATGGTTTATTGTGCGGTTGGTGGTGTTCAGCCACAGTCTGAAACCGTATGGCGTCAGGCGAATAAATACAGAGTTCCACGTATCGCGTTCGTTAACAAAATGGACCGTATGGGGGCGAATTTCTTACGCGTTGTTGAGCAGATCAAAACTCGTCTGGCAGCAAACCCAGTCCCTCTGCAATTAGCCATTGGTGCAGAAGATGCTTTCACCGGTGTTGTTGACCTGGTGAAAATGAAAGCCATCAACTGGAACGATGAAGATCAGGGAACTACCTTCGCTTATGAAGATATCCCAGCTGATATGCAGGATCTGGCGGAAGAATGGCGTAACAACTTGATTGAAGCCGCTGCGGAAGCATCAGAAGAACTGATGGAAAAATACCTCGGTGGTGAAGAACTGACTGAAGAAGAGATCAAAGCTGGTCTGCGTCATCGTGTTCTGACTAACGAAATTATCCTGGTTACCTGTGGTTCTGCATTTAAGAACAAAGGTGTTCAGGCAATGTTGGATGCGGTTGTTGAGTATCTGCCAGCTCCAACGGATGTTGAATCCATTAAAGGTATTCTTCCGGACGGTAAAGATACTCCGGCAGAGCGTCATTCTGACGACAAAGAACCATTTGCGGCACTGGCGTTTAAAATCGCTACTGACCCATTCGTTGGTAACTTGACCTTCTTCCGCGTTTACTCTGGTGTGGTTAATTCCGGTGATACCGTTCTTAACCCAGTTAAGGACAAAAAAGAGCGTTTTGGCCGTATCGTTCAGATGCATGCTAACAAACGTGAAGAGATCAAAGAAGTTCGTGCAGGCGATATCGCTGCTGCGATCGGTCTGAAAGATGTGACAACAGGTGATACTCTGTGTGATATCAGCGCACCAATCATTCTGGAGCGTATGGAATTCCCAGAGCCAGTAATCTCTGTTGCTATTGAGCCAAAAACTAAAGCTGACCAGGAAAAAATGGGTATCGCTTTAGGCCGTCTGGCTCAGGAAGACCCATCATTCCGTGTGTCCACCGATGAAGAATCTGGTCAGACGATTATTGCTGGTATGGGTGAGCTTCACCTTGATGTTCTGGTTGACCGTATGCGTCGTGAATTCAAAGTTGAAGCGAACGTAGGTAAACCTCAGGTTGCTTACCGTGAAACCATCCGCTCTACCGTTGAACAAGAAGGTAAATTTGTTCGTCAGTCTGGTGGTCGTGGTCAGTTTGGTCATGTATGGCTGCGTATTGAGCCAATGGAACCAGGTGGCAAAGGCTACGAATTCGCTAACGAAATCGTTGGTGGTGTTGTTCCTAAAGAATATATCCCTGCGGTAGACAAGGGTGTTCAGGAACAAATGAAAAATGGTGTTCTGGCTGGTTACCCGATTGTTGACGTTAAAGTCGCGCTGTTCGATGGTTCTTACCACGAAGTTGACTCTTCTGAAATGGCGTTCAAAATCGCAGGTTCTATGGGCTTCAAAGAAGGCTTCATGAAAGCGAAACCAGTTCTGCTGGAACCTATCATGAAAGTTGAAGTTGAAACTCCAGAAGATTATATGGGTGACGTTATCGGTGACCTGAACCGTCGTCGTGGTATGATCGACGGTATGGAAGATATTGCTACCGGTAAAACTGTACGTGCTCAGGTACCATTATCTGAAATGTTTGGTTATGCTACTGACCTGCGTTCTCAGACCCAAGGTCGTGCTTCTTACTCCATGGAGTTCCTGAAGTACAATGAAGCGCCGAGCAACGTCGCTCAGGCTATTATCGAAGCTCGTAAAGCTAGATAAGTTTTTCGGGTTTAATATCTAGATTCAGCTCCCTCTCAGTAATGAGGGAGCGATACTAAGGAATAGAGTCGTGTCTAAAGAAAAATTTGAACGTACAAAACCGCACGTTAACGTTGGTACTATCGGCCACGTTGACCATGGTAAAACTACCCTGACTGCTGCAATTACTACTGTATTGGCAAAAAAATACGGTGGTAACGCGCGTGCATTCGACCAGATCGATAACGCACCAGAAGAAAAAGCGCGTGGTATCACCATTTCTACATCTCACGTAGAATACGATACTCCAAGCCGTCACTATGCACACGTTGACTGCCCAGGCCACGCCGACTATGTAAAAAACATGATCACCGGTGCGGCTCAGATGGACGGCGCGATTCTGGTAGTTGCGGCGACTGATGGTCCAATGCCACAGACTCGTGAACACATCCTGTTGGGTCGTCAGGTAGGTGTTCCTTACATCATCGTATTCCTGAACAAATGTGACATGGTAGACGACGAAGAGCTGCTGGAACTGGTAGAGATGGAAGTTCGTGAACTGCTGTCTCAGTATGATTTCCCAGGCGATGATACGCCAGTTATCCGTGGTTCTGCTCTGAAAGCGCTGGAAGGTGAAGCAGAGTGGGAAGATAAAATCCTTGAGCTGGCAGAAGCCCTGGACAGTTACATCCCAGAACC
>NZ_JONO01000077.1 GCF_000711895.1 Photorhabdus australis DSM 17609 | reverse complement strand
CCAGCCTCCCCATCGTGATTCACGCTGGTATGTCAGCTCGCTACCGTTGGAGGCGGAAATCGTGGCTAAGGCAATAAGAAGGCACTGGTCGGTAGAAAACGAGCTGCATTGGGTATTAGATGTCACTTTTCGAGAAGATGCTATCTCACTCAAAGATCCTGATGGGGCTGCACAAATGGCGCTTTTTAACCGAATTGCATTAAATGTGATTAAACAGAATACCAGTATAAAAGACAGTCAGGCGGCTAAACGTCGAAGAGCCATTTGGTCAGGGGAATTCCGTAGTCAACTTATCTTTGATTAAATTAAATACAAAGTGGAATCCCACCCTGCCCCAGTCACATAGTTATCTATGCTCCTGGGGATTCGCTCCCTTGCCGTCGCGATGCATCTTGAAATCTATTGGGTATAGTGAGACCTGAACAATCTTTTCATGGTGTAATTCGTTTTATTTTAATGTTCATACTTCCGTGTCTATTTATAACTGGTGTTCCAGCTTCAGTAGCGAGTGGAATAATGAGTATGAAATGGTTTTTTATTCAAACTCTGGTCACATTGATTCTAATTTTTATAGCGAAATTGGTTTTTGATATGGGTGTTAAAAGGTATTCAAAATATATAACGTGAGGAAAAATAATGAAATTGGGGATTATCTCAGGAAGCCATAGATCGCATTCTAATTCAGGTAAAGTTGGTGATTTCTTAAATTCACTTGAAATAACTAAAAAAACATTTGAACATACTGAGCATTTCCATCATTTAGATTTAGCTGGAAATGTTGAAGAGTATACTTCTGATAGTTATCTTCCCTATCAGTCAGGTACTGCTGTATATGATGATTTAATGCTTACTGAAGGTAGCCACTATAAAGTTGCTCGAGGAGGTAGTTTTACCCGATTTCGTGATCTATGTAGAACAAGAAGGCGACATGGAAGATATCATTCTCCTTTGTATATTATGGGATTTAGGCTTGCGGAAAGTCTAGTTTGATAAGTATTCATTATTAAATTCGGTGACCGTTTAGATGGTCACCGATAATAGACACATGGGATCATTTATACTCAA
Source organism: Photorhabdus australis DSM 17609 (assembly GCF_000711895.1). GTDB lineage: Bacteria > Pseudomonadota > Gammaproteobacteria > Enterobacterales > Enterobacteriaceae > Photorhabdus > Photorhabdus australis. The sequence continues at coordinate 15,874 of NZ_JONO01000077.1, read as the reverse complement.
TCAAGGCGATGAACTATCTTACAAGTAAAGGTTTTATCACATACTCATTTTCTGTCACTCGATTTTCTCCGACAATAATTCTAGTGTCAGGTAAAATGAAATATGAATATATGATTTTGAGCCTTCTGACTGACATGATATAACCCCGCCAATCGTCGACAACCCAAGAATCTCTAGAGCCTCCAGAAACTATAGTAAAATAATCGTCGGACACATTGTACTGTGCGTAATCAGTACTCCAGTAGTTAATTGCAACTTCAATTGTGTCACATTTCGTATTGTTGATAACGTGAATCATGCCCATATTACAACTCCCTTACTATTTAAGTCTAATTTCATTAAGATTTGATTTATCAGGATGCTGTTTCGGATTAACAACATTGAATATAAATGAACTAGCTGACAAATAAAGGTCTTATCACATATTCATTTTCTGTCACTCGATTTTCTCCGACAATAATTTTGGTGTCAGGTAAAATGAAATATGAATATGTAATTCCTAGCTTTTTGACTGACATGATATAACCGCGCCAATCATCAACAAACCAGGAAGCCCTAAAATGTCTAGGGGTGATATTAAAATAATAGTCGGACACGGTGAAACGGGCTTCATCAGTACTCCAGTAGTTAATTGCAACTTCAATTGTGTCATTTTTCATATTGTTGGTAACGTGAATAATGCCCATATTACAACCCCTCACTATTTCAATCTGATTTTATTAAGATTTGACTGTTAGAATGTTGTTTTGGACTAACAATATTAAGTGTAGATGAGAAATTCTTATTTAATTTGATATTCTTTGTCGTTTTCATTTCATAAAATAACTGATCACTATGATTAATATTTTGAATGAATTATAAAATCAGTTTTTAATCTAAACTGTCGAGTGATTTATTACGGTTTGAAACTAGTTAAATTTTTTCAAACCGTAATGTTTATTTAAATACTACAATAGTTACAGTATTGCTCGGTTAGTGTTTAATAACATAAAGATCTTTCGATGATATAAAACCACGTGGGCTGATATAATATCCACCAATATAAGGTTTTACCAGCCTTGCACTAACATAGTGGTAAATAGGAATTGCGGGAACATCTCTTGCCAAAATATCTTCTGCTTGCTGAAAATATGTTGGATCATTTGTTGTCTTGCCTTTCTGGATCAGGTCATCATAAATATCATTACTATATAATGAGGTATTATTAGAGCTATTGGTAACAAAATTATTTAGAAACGATGCGGGATGATCATAATCAGCCATCCATGCATGTCTTACGACATCAAAATTCCCTTGATGCATGGTATCTAACATAGTTTTCCATTCTTGATTTAGTAAAATGGCATCTACTCCTAAATTCTTCTTCCACATTGAGGACACAGCAATGGCAATTCTCTTATGATCTTCTAATGTATTATAAAGAAGATTAAACTTTAATGGGTTATTTCTATTATAACCGGCTTCATTCAATAGCTGTCGGGCTTGTTGAATTTTTTTCGGTAATGTCCATGATGCATAATCAGGCTGATCTAAATTCATTCCTCCGGTATTCGGTGGGGTATGATTATAAGCAACTTTTTGACCTTGCCCTAATACCTTATTTGCGATGATATCTTTATCTAAAGCTAAATTTAGTGCCTGTCTGACTCTAATATCATTAAAAGGTGCTTTCCGAGTATTAAACCCATAATAGTAAACCCCTAATATAGGTGAAATATGGACTTGATTGCCTAATTTGGTTTTTAAAGATTCAAATAGAACTGATGGAATGCTTTTTGTTATATCTATTTCTCCCGATAAATAGCGACTCACGGCTGCTGTTGCTGATGTTACAGCAAGATAAGTGACTTTATTAATAACGGTATGTTCATTGTCCCAATATTGTTGGTTCCTGATTCCCACTATTTTTTCATTGACGATCCATTCCGATAATTTAAATGGCCCGCTACCGACAAACACGTTTGGTTGAGTCCATTTTTCACCATATTTTTCAACAGCTTTTTGGCTAATTGGCACCATGACGGGATGGGACAACATCTGTAAGAAATAGGATAGCGGTTGTTCTAACGTCACTTCTACTATTAGATTATCCAATGCTTTTACACCTAATTCTTCGGTTTTTTTCTTTCCTGCAAGAATATCCTTAGCATTGACTATATGCATGTTCTCAATATAACTGCCATATGGAGATGCTATTTGCGGATCAATTAATCTACGCCAACTAAAAACCACATCATGCGCAGTAATCGGTGAACCATCAGACCACTTTATTCCTTCTCTGAGATGAAATAACCATATTTTATTATCTTCAGTTTCCCAACGGGTAGCTAAATTAGGACTTAATTTTCCATCACGTTCTATACTGATTAAGCCACTAAAAAAATCATTAATAATATCAAATTCAACATCACTTTCGACTTTATGGACATCAAGGGAAGCCGGTTCTGCACCATTATTACGGATAATTTCTTGATTAATTGCCAGTTGTGTACCTGGGGGAATAATTGCTGCATGGGATAATGTCAAACTCCCAATTATTATTCCTGTGAATAAAGATATATTTCTTATCGCTTTTTTCATCATCATTTCTCCAATAAGCTCACATTTTTTAGAATTGATACTACAAATTGAGCAATACCTGATATTCGCTTTTCTGTAAATGACTCTGTCTAGGTAAGTAAGCAGGGCGAATTATAGATATACCTGCTATCTTTCAAGTTGCCTCTTTGTTGGCTACACTCACTTACCCCAGTCACATAGTTATCTATGCTCCTGGGGATGCGTTCACTTGCCATCGCGATGCATCTTGAAATCCATAGGGTATACTGTAATTAACATTATTTTTTGATTCTGATTCTGATTCTGATTCTGTAAAATAATATCCACACTTAGATTTATTTCTATTTAATTTGTGGCAGGGAAATTATTAATAACAAAATGGAATAATAAATCAATTATCAAGGTTTATATTGATGGTTGATTTATTACATAATTATACTATTGTTTAATTAGCAGGATAGGTTTGTTTTCTAAGAATATAGGGATTACATCAACCAACTGCGAATTAGTATATTTTTATGTCATTAATTTGTCATGTCATCAAAAGATTGATAATGATGAGTAATAACCAACTGTATTCCATATGAATACTATAGGGTAAGATTATGCCGCGTGTGAAAATTCCGATAAGATATAATCTGAGTCCGATAACAATTCGCGCATGGATAGATAATTGGGGAGAGGAATCCCACGTAAACTGGGAAGTAAATTGGAATGAAGTTGATTGTAGCGGAGAAGTAATTACAATTCCTTTTAATGGTGGAAATGTCGCTGCACTAGAGCGCGCGATTAGAAGAGATGTGCATATTTTTGATCATACTGCTGTAGACTTTGTTCGTATAGAACTATAAAGACTTATGGATACATTGCCATTTAAAAGGGAAGTCGATCACTGATTTCCCTTTTATTGTTAATGATTATAAAAATACTATACTAATGCTTAATAACATAAAGATCTTTCGATGACATAAAACCGAGTGGACTCAGATAATATCCGCCAATATAAGGTTTTACCAGTCTGACACCAACATAATAAAACACAGGAATAGCAGGGACATCTTTTGCTAGAATATCTTCTGCTTGTTGGAAATATTTCGGATCATTTGTTGCTTTGGCTTTTTTGATCAAATTATCATAAATTTCATTGCTGTATAAAAATGTATTATTGGAGCTATTAGTAACAAAATTATTTAAAAATGATGCCGGATTATTGTAATCAGCAATCCTAGCATATCTCACCATATCAAAATTACCTTGACGTATTGCATCTAACATTGTTTTTCGCTCTTGATTCTGTAAAACAATATCTATACCCAGATTTTTCTTCCACATTGATGTTGCTGCAATTGCAATTCTTTTATGCTCTTCTGATGTATTATAAAGCAGATTAAATTTCAATGGATTATTGCTATTGTAACCGGCTTCATTCAATAATTGTTTGGCTTTTTCAATCCTTGCTTGCTGTGTCCATAATGCATAATCGGGCTGCTCTAAATCCATTCCTCCGGTATTCGGTGGAGTATGGTTATAAGCAGGTTCTTGACCTTGCCCCAAAACTTTATTCGCTATAATGATTTTATCTAAAGCTAGATTTAATGCCTGTCTGACTCTAACATCATTAAAAGGCGCTTTTTTGTTATTGAGATCGTAATAATAAACCCCTAACGCGGGTGTAATGTGAACCTGATCGCCTAATTTTTCTTTTAAAGATTTAAATAAAATGGAAGGGATATTCTTTGTTATATCGATTTCTCCTGCCTGATAACGATTTATATCTGCTGTTTCTGATGCTATAGGAAGATAGGTAACTTTATTAATGACAGTATGTGCATTGTCCCAATATTGTTGATTTCTGACGCCAACCACCTTTTCATTGACGATCCATTCAGCTAATTTAAATGGTCCACTACTGACAAATACATCGGGATGAGTCCATTTCTCGCCATATTTTTCAACGGCTTTTTGGCTAATTGGGACCATAACAGGATATGCCAGCATCTGTAAAAAGTAGGAGAGGGGTTGTTCTAATGTCACTTCTACTGTCAGATTGTTCAGTGCTTTTACCCCTAATTCATGGGGTTTTTTCTTCCCAGAGAGAATATCTTTGGCATTGACTATATGCATATTTTCAATATGGCTGCCATACGGAGAAGCCATTTGCGGATCAGCTAAACGTTGCCAACTAAATACCACATCATGCGCAGTGATCGGCGAACCATCAGACCATTTTATTCCTTCTCTGAGATGGAATAGCCATACTTTATTATCTTTAGTTTCCCAACGGGCAGCTAAATCAGGGATTAACTTGCCACCACGATCGGTACTGATTAATCCACTAAAAAAATCGTTAATAATATTAAATTCAACGTCATTTTCGACTTTATGGACGTCAAGAGATACAGGCTCTGAACCATTATTACGCACGATATCTTGCTTAACAGCTAATTGTGTACCTGGTGGAATAATCGCTGCGTGAGATAATGTCAAATTGCTAACTATAAAGCCAGTTAATAAAAATATATTCTTTATTACTTTCTTCATTATTCTCTCTCCAATAATATCTTATTTTTCAAATTGATGTTGTGGATTGATAAACACTTGTATTGACTATTATGGAAATAATCCCACCCAGATACGGAGTAAAAACGTATTTATTACCCTATGTGTAGCAGTTTTTTTCTTGTGGGTAAATCCAAATCATCTAGTCACATGTCACTCTTGCCTGTGAGAGTTCAATCGCTGGCAAACTCATTCTATCGAATCATTTTTGATGGATGGCTTTACTTTTATAGGTGTTGGGTAATTTTTTTATAGTGATACTATTTTAAACGTAATTATTAGTTCGCAATGTAATTAATCTGAATTTTTGCGATGTTCCTAACCTAAATTAGAAGGTGGTAATAATATGACTGAGAATAGGAAAGAGATAATTTTACATGGTAACGGTTATGCTAATGAATACAAAAAAATACAGCGAAGATCTCTTGCACACAGTGAGCTGCAACCAACAGAATTTTACGTTATTCCCGGGCAGGAAATTATTGTAAATATTGAAGGAGAAACTCATGGCTCGGTAAATGCAGTGATTGGAGTTCCTGAACTTAATAAACCGGAAAAATATCTATTAACGGACGGATTAAATAAATTTACCTCAAAAAATGAAGGTTTACTCAGTTTTACCAACAACAATAATGATGGTTATGTGAAAATTATTGTTCAATCAGAATTACAAAAAGTTCCATCATTTAAATTGAATGAAACCAATAATAAAGATTGGGAAAATATGATGGAATTATACTCTGATGCACCGGTCGTTCAACTTAGCAGTGAACGGGCCATAATTGTTGTAAGATATAATAGCGCCAGGAAATATCTGACTGATCCAAATGGATTAATGAAATATTATGATGATTTTATTCGCTTTCAGGATGACATATCAGGAATATTAGAAGATGGAAAAGCAGATTACAGAGTCGATCCAAATAAATTATTATATGTAGAAGCAGACCGTTTATATATGTTCGCAACTAATGGACATATGGGTTTTAATGGCAATGCGGCCCTGCAACGATTATTAACTACCAATAATGGCTGGGGAATTTGGCATGAAAGTGGTCATCAAAGACAACAATCTCCTTATACCTGGAGTGGTGGAACAGGAATGACCGAGGTTACAGTAAACTTATATTCTGCAGCTGTACAAGAAGGCTTTTATGGTAGAGCGAGTTTTATGGATAAATACTATCCTAAAATCAAAGAATATTTAGTTGCCGAAGAAAAGAATTTTGATGCCCAAGATATTAATATAAAGTTAGGAATGCTATGGCAGTTAAGATTAACATTCGGTAATGGATTTTACCCTCAGCTTCATCAAGTCTATAGGTTAATGGATTCATTGCCTGTTAGTAATGATGAGAAAAAACAACAGCTTATAATATCTTCGTCTCAACTGGCCAATATTAATCTAGCTGATTTTTTTGATAAATGGGGAATTACACCTGATGATAAAACATTAGAAATATTGAAAAAATTACCACCATTAGAGAAAAATATCTGGGAAAATGATGATAAGAATTCGATTACAATAGAGATGCCACAGCAGAAATATGTTCCTGAATTGGCTTACTTTATGAAGAATATAAATAAAGCATTATTAAGTGATAGCAAGTTTGAATTTACCATCGATCTTGATTGGTATACTCCATATCAATATATCATTAAAAAGAATAGCCAATATCTTGCAGAAATAAAAGATGGCAAGCCGTTTTATTGCAGCGCAAAATTAGATGAAGATGGTCTGAATGTGAAAGTCTCGCATAATTTTTCCTTAGATGATCTAATTGAAATTGAAGTAAGATTTAATGAAGGTAGATATGCTATTTATAACACGACAGTTTATGATTTTAAATTATGGGAAAGGTTGAATAATTTATTCAAAGATCAAGATCATACAGAGATTGCTGATAATGTGACCCAGAGCGAGTTGGATGATATATTTGACGCTATCAAGCACGCTAGTGACAGTGAAAGAATGTTATCTGTCTTTCATCTTGCACAGGAAATGTTCTTGATAAATACTTTAATGAGTATAAATATCGATTCTGATCATCTGACAGTGAATTTCAAGGATGAATTATTTAAAAATTATCAATATGTTGCAACTAAAGATAGCAAATATATATCGGAAATAAATAAAGGAAAAGCTTATTATTCTAGATTTATTTCTCCATCAACGTGGGTAACAAATAAAAATTTAAATGATGCTAATGAATTAGCTATTCAGGCACGATTACCGAATGGAACTTATGTAATATTCGAAACAACCTTTGCAGAAGAAAATATAAAGCAAAGAATTTCTGGTTTATATACGGATGCATCCCAATCTAAAATAAATGATAATGTTACTCAAAACACTTTATCTGAATTGATTAAAGATATAAATGATAGCGGAATATCGTATAAGAAGAAGGATATTTATCTTTCACAAGTCGATGATGCACAATTTATGTTTTTAAAACAAACCATAGCCCAGGTTGAATTGACTAAAAATAAATTAATCGTAACATTTGCTAACGAAAATTTCCGGGATAATAAATATGTTTCTCTAAAGAATGGTGCTTATCAATCAGAAGTCAATAAGGGTAAGCCAGCGTATTCATCTTTATCAAATAAAGTTTGGTCAACTAACATGACTTTAACAGAAGGTGATCATTGTACTATCGAAGTTAGAATGAGTACGAAAGTTTATGTTATTTATCAAACAGGGGATTTGATATTAGTTGGATAAGGATAAATCCTGAATAAACGTGTTGTGAAAAAATGGACCTCCGGCGTTTTTTGATGGTAGCTGGAGGTCTGGAATAAGCTAACTATTTAGGCAAGGTGGAACAAAGAGGCAACTTGAAAGATAACGGGTATAGGAAGATTTGCGTGTATTTGGAATTAATTTAAGCATAGATTAGTGGGGGCTTTATATGGAATCAGAAGCGCCAAAAACCTTCGCGAGTTTTACCAATTGGGCAATTTCATCATTGGAGGCGCCATTTCTGAGGATATCCAGTACCGTCGTGGATTCATCCAGATTTATATCAAGAGCAAATGTACTTATCTTACGGATGAAAAAATTGCATTTTTTTACACCACTGATTGACCCCAGATTAGCCAATATTTCTGGAACGCCTTTTAAGTATCCTTTATTCCTGGTTTTTTTACTTACGGAGAACTGGAAGACCGGATATAAATTTTCCACACCCCAATTTAATACGATGAGTTTATGATTTTCACCATATTTATTTACTGTTGGACGAGTCACTCCTAATATGTCCGCAACTTTGCTGGACTTGTAGACGCCACCATATTTTCCGAGGTAAGTCAGAAAAGCATTCCTGCTTTCGATAAATTCTTCATGCTTCTTCTTCTCCGGTGTAACGGTTTCTACTATTTCAATATAGTTGGCTCGTCCTTTAACTTCTGCCCAAAATTCATCATCGGGTAGTGTTAACAATAGGGAAAGGCTATCTGGATCTCTCTTTTTAAGTACCTCAATAAAATAATCAGCAAGATTGACGATGCGTGCTTTGATAAGTTCAGACTGCTCGAATCCACTTGTCCGTTTTGTTACCGGATTATTGGATTCTTTTGTTGTTGTCTCCATTAGCACCTCAATGATATTTTGCAATTTCGAAAAATTCGCTTACATAGAATTGTAAGATAGGAAAATTTTTTCACCAATCTCTTTTTAAAAAGCTGTATTGATCAGTGATACGATTCAGTTCTTCTAATGCAGCAAGGTTTTCTTTCTGCTACTTTAAAGTAATCGCTTAGATGATTAGTGAGGAAAAACGAATAGAAAATTAGCAATGATGTTTATAATAGCGTATCTGCGCTACCTACATATTTGTCATGTAATAGTTTTCTGCTATGGTCATTGTTTAACGGTTTTTTCGTTCTACAGCATTTTACACTCATCATATTAAACAGAATCCGTAAAAAGGATCGTCAGAAGAAATAAGAGGTATGTATGCATAGCCAAATTAATTCATTACCCCAATATATGCTAGCTATCAGTATCATTAAGCCCGGAGGTCCTGAGAAATTGCATCTGGTTCAAGTTCCGTTACCACGACCAGAAAAAGGTTATTTGTTGGTTAAAGTGGCTGCAGCGGGTGTTAACCGACCGGATATATTTCAGAGAATGGGATCTTATCCACCACCACCTGACGCATCTCCATTACCTGGATTGGAAATTGCAGGAGAAGTTGTTGCCAAAGGTGAAGGTTGTGAACGCTGGAATATTGGCGATAAGGTTTGCGCGCTTGTTGCCGGTGGGGGTTATGCTGAGTATTGTCTGGTACATGATACTATTGCTTTACCGATATATGGATGGGATTTTGTTCAAGCGGCTGCATTGCCAGAAAACTTTTTTACAGTCTGGGCTAATGTTTTCCAGACGGGTAAGTTAACGCAAGGAGAAAGCGTGCTAATTCATGGTGGTACTTCTGGAATAGGCAGTGTCACTATTATGTTAGCGAAAGCCTTTGGTGCCAGAGTAATTACTACAGTTGGCTCCGATGAAAAAGCGAGAGTTGCACATAGTTTAGGAGCTGATTTTGTGATTAATTATCGGAAAGAAGATTTTGTTGAGCGAGTGTTGCAACTGACTGACAAGCAGGGCGTTGATATGGTTGTTGATTTAATCGGTGGGGATTATGTCGATAAAAACTATAAAGTTGCAGCTAAGTTCGGGAGAATTATTCAGATTGGTATGATGAAAGGAAATCCTGAAAATCTTAATTTGATGCCCTTAATGTTAAAACGTCTGACCCACACAGGGTCTACATTACGTTCTCGCAGTGTGGAAGAAAAAGCTGAGATAGCCAGAGAATTAGAAAAGCATGTCTGGCCATTATTGAAATCAGGAAAAGTCAGTCCATTAATTTGTAAAGTATTTGATCTGAAGGATGCCGCTGATGCACATCGGATGATGGAAGCCGGTGATGTTCTCGGCAAGGTTATATTGGTAAATGTATCATCTTGAAATCACTTCTTATTATCAGGGCTATTGCACCTCATAGCCCTGAATACCGTTTATTTAACCGATTCGTGTTAGAAAAATCCTTATAATTAATAAGCTTAATGACAGAGAAGTCATTATTCCGGCTGATTTTTTGAGTGGTTTTTTATCTGTTATTTGCCCTCGCGCACAAAATCGGAATTTATATTTAACATTATCATTAATATTTTAACAAATGTGGTCTATATCTATTAACAAACGATTGGTTATAGATATGTTAATGGCTAATCTTTTCACCTGATAGGATTTTTCTTAGTATTTGTAATACTGGAGTATAAACAACCACTAGCAAGTTAAGTGGCATAAAAGTTTCTGTCTGCTTATTGGAGAATGATAGCGATTTCATTAATAAATAAAGCAGATACGCTTCTCTCTGTTACTGACGGTCGTTTATGTCAGTTGGAAAAGGGTATGTGATTATGACCAAGCAGTTTACTTCGCACTTAAATATTGATGCGTTGTTTTTAGGCCCTAAATCAGAAAATGCAGTTTTTTTTAGAGAAATGATGGAGTACGCCGTAAGTGAGCATATGCACTGGCGTTCTGATTTTCATCCAGAAGATCCAGCCTTAGTCACTTCCGTTGATCGTTATGCACCTGATTACAGAGAAACCCTTTATCGAACCGAAGGGATTCTGAATCAACTCTCCGCAAAATTGAAAAACACGTCTGTTCCCTGGTTTTCTCCCCGTTATATGGGACATATGAATGCTGATACGCTGATGGTTTCCAATCTCGCGTATGTTATGGCGATGATGTACAACCCAAACAATTGTGCTCACGAATCATCCCCGACCACAACAGAACTGGAAATTGAAGCAGGATTGGATCTGTGCCGGATGTTTGGCTATGACACTCGCCGGGCTTGGGGACATATCACATCAGGCGGAACCGTTGCTAATTATGAAGGGCTATGGGTTGCACGTAATTTAAAAACCATGCCACTTGCTATTGCACAACACCCACAATCTTGTGATCTCGTTGAGGATAAATCAGAACAACAACTGTTGAATATGTCGTCGTCAGATATTTTGGATCTGACGGATGAATTAAAAAGACGAGGTATTTTCGAAGAAGTTCGTGAACTTTCTTGTCGGGGTGTAGGAATAAAGCAGGGAATGTTTGGCAAGGTCTTAGTTCCACAGTCAAAGCATTATTCGTGGATGAAAGCCATGGACGTTTTTGGGATTGGCCAGGAGCATATCGTTCCATTGCCGGTAGATGAATATTATCGCACCGATGTTGAAAAGATGCGTGAGATTACGTTCAGCCTGATAGAACAGGGCGAACCGATTTTGGCGATGGTGACAGTGGTTGGAACCACAGAAGTTGGGGCAATTGATAGAGTTGATGAAGTCATTGCATTGCGTCGAGAGTGCGAAGAACGTTATGGCGCTTCATTTTATGTGCATATCGATGCTGCTTATGCAGGTTATGCCAGTGCAATGTTCCTTAATGAACGGGGTGAGTTTATGGAATATGATGAACTTATCCGCCGTTATCGAGAATTGGAAATTATTCCTGATGGTGTTATTTGGCCTAAACCTGAAATTTATCAGAGTTTCAGGGCAATGTGTCATGCTGATTCAATTACCGTAGATCCTCATAAAGTTGGATTTATTCAATATGCGGCTGGGGCCGTATGCATGAAAGATAAGCGTATTGTTGATTTGATTTCCTACCGTGCCGCTTATGTTTTTGAAGATGTTAATGATCAACCTGAGCAACCGGTTAATCGGCGTGTGGTACTTGGTTCTTCTATTATGGAGGGATCTAAAGCTGGAGCTACTTCGGCAGCGATTTGGGCAGCGCATAGATTGGTCCCACTGAATATCAATGGTTATGGCAAAGTTATTGCTGCGGGTATTGTGGCCGCTAATTGGATGGTTAAAAAACTGTTAGCTACAGAACCGTTAGTTGTTGGTAAACGTTGTTTTGAAATTCATGTCATGCCACATCCTGATTTCCATATGGTCAATTTTACGTTTAAAGAGCGGGGTAATGACGATTTGGGGCATCACAACCGTCTTAATAAACGTATGTATGAGCTTTGCTCATATTCTACAGGCCGTACTTATACTAATGATTTTCTGACTTCTTCCACTTCACTGGGCTATAGCGAATACGGCGATACTCCCTGGCATTATGTTGCAAGTTGTGGTTTCAGTCAGGAAGAGTGGAATAAAGTTCGTAGTCTCTATGTCTTACGGGCGGCAGTAATGACGCATTGTTTACGTAATACTGACGATTTTGACGAATATTGGGAGAGGCTTCAGGAAATTTTTATTCACAAACTCACTCAGATTGTTGATGAAGAAGAAAAAAAGAAAGTGGTTTGATTTTTTGTTATTAAATATTTGCTGTTGATTCGAAGGGAAAAAAACGTGAAAAACCGAACTTTTGGCAGTACTTTTATCATAGCAGGAACAACAATTGGTGCTGGTATGTTGGCTATGCCATTAGCAACTGCTGGTGTGGGATTTGGTGTCAGTTTGATCATGCTGGTGGGTTTGTGGATTGTGATGAGTTACACCGCATTATTGCTGGTTGAAGCTTATCAATTTGAGTCGCCTGATACGGGGCTGGGGACACTTGCTCAGCGCTATCTTGGCAATGGCGGTAAAATATTAGCGGGTTTCAGTATGATGTTTCTGATGTATGCACTGACTGCGGCATATATCAGTGGGGCGGGGGAGTTACTAACGACCAGCCTTAATAAATGGTTTAATTCATCCTTTCCTGCTTCAGTCGGTGTTGTCCTGTTTACGGTAATTGCTGGTAGTGTTGTTTGCATTGGCACCAGTTCAGTAGATGTGGTTAATCGGGTTATCTTTGGTGCAAAAATTATTTTTCTGATATTAATGTTGGGGATGATGATGCCGCATGTTCAGCATATTAACTTGCTGACCATGCCATTAGAGCAAGGACTAATATTATCTTCCATTCCGGTGATATTCACATCGTTTGGTTTTCACGGCAGTGTTCCCAGTATTGTGAAATATATGAATGGAGATATACGTCGGCTGCGTTGGGTATTTATCATCGGCAGCGCAATTCCGCTACTTGCTTATATTTTCTGGCAATTGGCGACTCTCGGTAGTATTAATTCCACGACATTCGTTGATATCTTAGCTGAAAATGCAGGGTTGAATGGTTTATTACACAGCATTCGTGAAGTTGTTGCTTCACCGAAAACTGAACTGGCCGTACAAATGTTTGCCAACCTGGCGCTCGCAACCTCATTTCTCGGTGTCGCACTTGGCTTGTTTGATTTTCTGGGCGATCTATTTAAACGCAAAGATAATGTAAGCGGGCGTATGCAGACGGGGTTGTTAACTTTCGTTCCACCCTTGATTTTCGCGCTGTTTTATCCAAAAGGCTTTGTGATGGCATTAGGGTATGCCGCAGTTGCGTTGTCAATTTTGGCATTATTATTGCCTAGTCTCCTGGCATATAAATCCCGTCAGCAAAATGAGCGCCGCTATCGGGTATTTGGCGGTAAACCGGCACTATTGCTGGTGTTTGCTTGCGGTATTGCAGTAATCGCAATCCAGATCGGGATAGTGAGCGGAATGTTGCCCGAAGTAGGGTGAACACCGGTTTTGAAGATAAGTTCATTTTTGACCTAAAGTGCTTTCAGATCTGGCGCGTTTATATGAACTCATGGCCCCGGTAAACAAACAGGCAGCTGCTCAAATAATTCTGTGATCAATACTTCTATGGAAGTATTCGTTAAGCCGATAAAGGAACACGTCAGGAAAGAATAATGAAAGGATAAGCACTTTAAAAACAAAATGGAGAAAAATTAAAAGTTATAATAACTGTCTCTGTTTGACCCGGTAGAAACTAATATTTAATTATAAGGAGTTAGATCATGGCGAAAGAATTATATACTGCCAAAGTAAAATCTGTAGCTGGATTAAAAGTTGAATGTACATCAAGAGATTTCTCCTTTTATTTGGATGAGCCGCGTAATTTAGGTGGTACTGATCAGGGGATGAATCCCGTTGAAGCTTTACTCTGTTCTCTGGGAGCCTGTAAATGTATCGTAGCAAAGGCTTTTGCTAAACTGCACAAAATTAACTTAATTGATATTCATGTTGACCTGGAAGGTGAACTTGATACTGATGGTTTCACTGGTAGAAACAAACAAGCGAAATTAGGTTTCTCCAAAATAGTGACAAAATTTCATATTAAATCGGATAATAGTGAAGAGGAAATTCATGCTTTTGTCGACTTTATTAATAAAACCTGCCCAGTTCACGACACTATTGAGAATGCACCGAGTTTTGTCACTGAAATATATTGTGAATAAATGTTACGCTGAGATGATTTTACAAAGAAAATGTTGTTTGAATTAATTTAAAAATCCTCTACGGTGTAGTAGAGGATTTTATTAGGGGATTAATGCTTATCTATCTTTTTATTCCATTAATGATAATGTAAAAATTAATTACCGTTGTTTAATAACATAAACCGTAGTTATATTACAACTTACGTTATCTATACCAACTTTAATATTTAAATCCTGTGCATAAGCTTGTTTTAGTACATCATTGACGTTTTCAGAACTTGAACCTGACCAAATATAACCTGGTTTTCCACAGTTACTGGCTAAAATTCCACTAAATGTATAAAGATAATGTGCAGGATTGTCCCAATCAGCTTTAATTTCTGCAACTTTAACAACACCGCTATTGGTTTCCGCTGAGAATGCAGGGGCGCTAATCATACCAATTAAAATAAATAGCATAGATGTCAATTTTTTCATAATTTACTCCTGGTTAATAATATAAAGAAGGTCTGACTTTTGCAGTGTAGATTATGGAAATAATCTTTTCATTAAATTCATATTAATATAATAGGTGATTCTTCTGATAAAGAATGCTAAATATTATTTTATTGGAATTAAATTGTTAATAAAAACAATATGGTGATTTTTATCTGTAAAAATAACCTCAATATTATTTAAAATAATGAAAAAATTTCCATGAAAAATAAATTTTTTCATCATTAAATTACTTGGTTAATTTATCAGTTATTTCTTTAGTAAACGATTCACCACTATCAAGATAGCAATGATAGCAGTGAGATGTATCGCACTGCACATGCTGAATCGCCGGAAACAAAAAGGCGGTTGAAAAATTTGATGGATGTGTCGGGTTTGCGGTGAGCTTGATAATGCTTACAGCCTTTCCCGACCACCAGGTCATCACTGTTTGCCTGATAAGCCTATGGGATTTTGCTTTCTGGCAAATATCCCATTGGCAATGGGCAGGAGGTGGCGGGTCTGGCCGAAAATGGGTTGAATTATGTCCGCGACAGTACCCGGGAGCTCCTTGCCCAGTTTGGTACCTGGTTCAATCAAGCCGGCAAATGGGTATGTGAAGAGATTATTGACCCGATAAGCCATCAGGTCAGCTACGCGTTTTCCTGGGTCAGTGAACAAACGGGGAAAATCGTGACCTGGACGGAGAGTGAGATAAAAGCCCGGTGGCAAACTGTGCAACAGGGTTCAGATCTCACCCTGGAAGAGCTGAAAAACATTCGCTGGATGCAAATATTAAAAGAGGTGGGTGAAGGAATGCTGGAAGTGGTTGTAATTGTTGCCGAAGTTGCTGTTGTTATCCTTGTCACCCTTGCCGTTGCTGCTGCGCTAATTGCACTGGTGGAAATTTTAGCTGCCGCAGCGGCAGTCAGCGCCGCCGCGTTAACTGCCGTCCTGGCCATATTGGCGAGTGT
>NZ_JONO01000076.1 GCF_000711895.1 Photorhabdus australis DSM 17609 | reverse complement strand
ATCAAAAAATTCATCTTATTGTGGATGGGGCGGGTTACAACAAAGCGCATCTTGTGAAGGACTGGGCTTATATCAGCAATATTGAGTTACATTACCTTCCTCCCTACAGTCCCAATTTAAACCCGATAGAGCGATTATGGAAGGTCATGAATGAACAGGTTCGAAATAACCGTTATTTCGCTAATAAACAGGAATTTCGAGACAAAGTGTTCAAATTTTTCACCACAACGCTACCGGATATAGCGGACTCGCTGACATCGAGAATTAATGACCATTTTCAGGTGCTAAAAACTGCATCTTGAAGTTTCTTGGGTATAGATATATTAATTCGGATTTTGCCAGAAAATGGCGGTTAACACCAAATCCAATTTTAACCATTCAAATATCTGGTAGTCTGTATAAAGTCAAACTTTTGATAGAGGACATATATAAACTTCATGACGATTGAAATTTATTTTTTATTTTAAAACGAATATAGAGAATTAATAATTTTGAACCTGTGATTAAATTACAGCTAACAGAAAGACTGTAGTAAATAAAAGTAGAAATGGCAAAAAATAAGTAAATTGAAAGCATTAATGGAATTCCATATGCTTTTCCAGTGAAAAACATACCTGATATTATAAATAAAAAAATTGGAGTAGAAAATGTTAACGGCAAAGAAACTTCTTCAGCTATAAATAGCAGGTAATGACAAAAACAATCCGTTTTACTTTGATATTTATCATAAATGCGTGGATCATCTTTATGCAGGACAAGAAAGCTTCTCTTTATCTTAAGTAATTCTTTTAAGGTGAAGCCACTATTTAATATTAATTTTCTTAAGTCAGTTAGGTTCATTTATTTAGGTTCGATTTCATTTTATAATTGGTTATTTTTATCATGTTTTATTGATGAACTCAAGGCTTAAATTTACTTTTTATTTTAAAACGAATATAGAATATTGCTAATTTTAATCCTGTCACAGGATTAAAACTAACAGAGAGACTGTAATAAATCAAGAAAGAAATAAGAAAAAATAAATAAACAGATGACATTAATAGAATGTTTTGTATTTTTTCATCGAAAAACATACTTGATATCATCAATAAACAAACTGAAGTCAACAATATTAACGGTGCAGCGACTTCTTCGGCTATAAATAGCAGATAATGAGGTATTTATTATAAATGTGTGGGTCATCTTTATGCAGAGCAAGAAAGCTTTTCTTTATCTTAAGTAATTCTTTTAAGGTGAAGCCACTATTTAATATTAATTTTTTTAAGTCAGTTAAGTTCATGTTCATTTATTTAGGTTCGATTTAATTTTATAATTATTTATTTTTATCATGTTTTATTGATGAACTCAAGGGTTAAGTTTACTTTTTATTTTAAAGCGAATATAGAACATTGCTAATTTTAATCCTGTGATAGGATTGCATTTAACAGAGAAGCTATAATAAATTAAGAAAAAAATTGTAAAGAATAAGTAAGTAGATGTCATTAATGGAATGCTGTATGCTTTTTCACTGAAAAACATACCTGATATTATAAATAAACAAACTGAATTCAACAGTATTAACGGTGTAGCTAATTCTTCAGCTATAAGTAATAGATAATGACAAAAACAATCTGTTTTACTTTGGTATTTGTCATAAACATCAGGGTCATCTTTATATAGCATAATAAAGTTTTTCTTTATCTTAAATAATTCTTTTAAGGTGAATCTGCTATTTAATATTAATTTTCTTAAATCAATTATATTCATTTATTTAGACTCGATTTATTTGATTTTGTAATTGGTTGTTTTTATCAATGCTTTATTGATGAACTTAATAATTGAATTTGTTTTTATTTTAAAACGAATATAGAAAATTAGTAATTTTGAGCCTGTGATTAAATTACAGCTAACGGAAAGAGTATAATAAATAAAAGCAGAAATGGCAAAGAATAAGTAAATAGATGACATTAATGGAATTCCATATGCCATATCACTGAAAAACATACCTGATATTATAAATAAACAAATTGAAGTAGAAAATGTTAACGGTAAAGAGACTTCTTCAGCTATAAATAGCAGATACTGACAAAAACAATCTGTTTTGCTTTGATATTTATCATAAATATATGGATCATCTTTATGCAGAATAAGAAAACTTCTCTTTATTTTTAATAATTCTTTTAAGGTGAATCCACTATTTAATATTAATTTTCTTAAGTCAGCTAAGTTAATTTATTTAGACTCGGTTTTATAATTGGTTATTTTAATCCTGTTTTATTAATAAACTCAAGGGTTAAATTTACTTTTTATTTTAAAGCGAGTATAGAATATTGCTAATTTTAATCCTGTCACAGGATTACAACTAACAGAGAGACTGTAATAAATCAAGAAAGAAATAAGAAAAAATAAATAAACAGATGACATTAATAGAATGCTTTGTATTTTTTCATCGAAAAACATACTTGATATCATCAATAAACAAACTGAAGTCAACAATATTAACGGTGCAGCGACTTCTTCGGCTATAAATAGTAGATAATGACAAAAACAATCTGTTTTGCTTTGATATTTATCATAAATATATGGGTCATCTTTATGCAGTACAAGAAAACTTCTCTTTATCTTAAGCAATTCTTTTAAAGTGAATCCACTATTTAATATTAACTTTCTTAATTCAATTAAAGGCATTTTTTAAACTCGTTTTTCTAACTATATATACCCTTCATCCTTCAAGTTGCCTCATTTGTTGGCTGCACTCACTCACCCCGGTCACATCGTTATCTATGCTCCCGGGGATTCGCTCCCTTGCCGTCGCGATGCATCTTGAAATCTATTGGGTATAAATTGTTTGCCGTAACATACTTAATTTTTTATAACTGCTTTAAATTTTCTTTTATTTTTAGACGAAGATAGAAAATGACTAACTTTATGCATGTGAAAAAATTATAACGATAGCGGTGATAAAAAGATTTATAGCATATGCATATTATTGTTGAAATGATATAAAGAATCGATACTAATGATAAATTGGATATTGAATTCTCGTCATAGAGGAAAATCTCCATTATTATGTAACCTACATACATGAGAGCAAAAAATAACACGGGATCGCCGGCATCTTCAGCAAGTACTATTATGACGTTGTAAATATTATCGCTTTTTGTGTAATACTTTATTACATATCTTCTTTCATCATCATCAAGATTTTTAAAGGTCCTTTGCATCATAAGAAGCTCTTTAAATGTGAATCCGCTACTGAGGGTTAATTTTCTTAATTTTTCCAAATCCATTTATTTAACCTATAATATTTTGTCGATATAATGACTTATTATAACATAACTATTGGTTTGTTATACTTAATGAATGCTTTATTTATATCTGTTTTTCGAAAGTTTGTTGTACTTAGTAATATGGTACTATTGTCGTAAGAAAAATGAAAAAAATGTTATTATAATAGATAACGAGAAAAAACAGTATCTTATTTAGGTTTTTATTTATTGCGCAAATGAATGATAAATTATATGCAATGGATTCGTTGATTGTATTTTTTCACTGTGCTGATAAATTTCAATATTTAACTGTTCGGGTAAAGTGTTAAGTTGAATTTTACAGGTAAAATTACCTGTTATATATGTTACTAAATAAAGGGAATAATGAGGAGAAGAATAATGTCATCGAAAAAAGTGAAATCTATAGGACCTCTTCAAGCCATTGAGATTTATAGTGTTAGCAATGTATTATCGCCAACTACGGTCCCGGCGGTAATTATAAAAAACAACAGCAGGGAACAAACAATTAGGGTTATAAGTTACTGGGCCCGTCTTGTTGGAGAATATCATCAATATAATTCTGTTGATATTTATGCTGGCGAATTAAAGATATTTGGAGCACCCAGCGACCTTCTTTACCGTTATAAAATTATAGTCTCCAATCTTGACAGTACCGATAATGCAGAAATTGAATTTGTGATGGAGGAAGGGTGGACGGACACTGGAATTCCATTCAGAATGATATATGTGCCCTCTCAGGGGGAATCTGAAGTTTATCGTTCTGGTAGTGCAGTACTCCCGATTAAGTTCAGTGACGCAATTGTAAAAAACAATAGTCTGGCAAATATCAGGGCTACAAATTTTTGGGCTGGTCCATTTGGACATTATAATATTTATAGCTCTGTTGATGTTCGCGCAGGTAAGACGGAAATACTTGCATCACCTCCTAATGTGATTAATTACTATAAAATTGTACTCTTCAACATGAGCACTGATGTTCCAAATGCAGAAGTTAAAGTTATGTCGCATTTATGGGACGGGAAATGAATCAGGAGGCAAGTTCTGGCCAGCCATCCTGTTTTTATATTGATGATTTTATTAATGGTGCCATCGTTGTAAAAAAATGAGAGAAAAAAGTATTATCTATTTCATGATTGAATGACAAATTATATACCATGAATTCGTTGACTGTGTTTTTTACTTTGATGGCAAATTTCAATATTTAATTGTTTGCGGAAATTGTTAAGTTGAATTTTACAGGTAAAACTATCTTTTATATATGTTACTAAATAACAGAAATAATGAGGAAAAAATAATGTCATTGAAAAAAACTGTATCTATAGGTCCTCTTCAAACCGTTGAGATTTATAGTAATAGCAATATTGTAGTGCCTAATACTGTCCCGGCGGCAATTATAAAAAACAAGAGCATGGCACCAATTAGAGCTATAAATTACTGGGCTCGTCTGATTGGAGATTATCATCAGTATAGTTCTATTGATGTTTATTCCGGTGAAGTTAAAATATTCGGTGGGCCTGGTGACCTTATTTACCGATATAAAATTGTGGTCACCAATCTTAGTAATACCGAAACTGCAGAAATTGAATTTGTAATGGACCCTGCGTGGAAAAAAGCTGGAATTCCATCAAGAATGGTACATATGAATTCTAACGATGCATATGTAATCTATAATTCAGGTAATGCAGTATTACCCACTGATTTCAGTGACGCAATTATAAAAAACAATAGTCTGGCAAATATCAGGGCTATAAATTATTGGGCTGGTCCGTTTGGACATTATAATCAGTATAGCTATGTTGATATTTACTCCGGTAAGACGGAAATACTTGCATCACCTCCTAATGTTGTTAATTACTATAAAATTGAGTTCTACAACATAAGCAGTATTCTAAATGCAGAACTTGAAGTTATATCGCATTTGTGGTTAGGCAATCAATAAAGCAGGAGGCAGGTTATGACCTGCCATCCTATTTTTTATATTGATGATTTTCTTAATGAAGCAAAAAATTATTGTTTATCGTCACCATTTTATCAACGACTAAGAGCAATGCCGGAAGCTTGCTGCTCCAGCATATTTTTCGCTAAATCGACAATAATTGCCGCGGCTTCGATGGGTGGTGTGCCGCCACGATGAATATTCGAGATACAAGTGCGGTCAGCTTCAACGGTTTTTTCTACTGTTGGTTTATAAACTGCATAGCAGGAGAGACTTTCCGATTGCCCTAATCCGGGACGTTCTCCAATCAATAAGATAACTACTTTAGCTTTTAGTAACTCGCCGATTTGATCTTCGATTTTGACGCGACCATAACGCACAAAAAACGGGGTGCCGATGCACATTCCCGCTTGTTCCAACCCTTTTAACAGTGGTGGCACGAGATCTTCGTAGTTGGTGATAATGGCATCAGTAGAAAGGCCATCGGAGATCACAACTTGTACATCGGGGTCAATTTTGCACTGTGTTAGCAAGGTTTCTACCGCATTCGCACTGAGTTTTCTTCCCAGATCCGGGCGAGTTAAATAGAGGTTTTTGTCGCTAACTTGAGATTGCACTTCCAGCAATCCGCGTTTTTCTATCCATTCAACCGGGACTTCTTTTAACACCGTATCTTTAGAACGGGAGTGATCAGCCTGAAAACGCAGTAATGCCTGAGTACGTGGCCGCGGACCGCTGCGGCCGGTACCGACTCTCGCCACAGTGCTACGGCGTAACTCCTGTAAGACTTCCATACGGTTCGGGTTTTGCACACCGATCCACTGCTTGGCTTCCAAGGAGCCTAAATCCGGCGTACAGCTTTTAACTTCGTCTGTGATCTCAGGGGATGCATGGGGTTTTTGGTCAGATACCATATGGTTTGCATTCTTTTTAATTTGTTCTTGATTCATGGTCAGTTATCTCAGCAAAGAATTAGAAAAAGAACGATGCATCGCCCGCACGTGATGTTAAACGGCCATTTGCCATCAGTCCCATCTGCTCCAGCCAGAGTTCAAATTCTGGCGATGGGTGCAGATTGAGTAAATGACGAATAGTCGCGGTATCGTGGAAAGCGGATGTTTGGTAATTGAGCATAATGTCATCACCGAGCGGCATGCCCATGATAAAATTACATCCTGCGGTTGCCAGCAAGATCATCAGGTTTTCATTCTGGTTTTGATCGGAATCTGCGTGATTGGTATAGCAACAGTCACATCCCATTGAAACGCCGCTGAGTTTGCCCATAAAGTGATCTTCTAATCCGGCGCGGATGATCTGGCGATCATTGTAGAGATATTCCGGCCCGATGAAACCGACAACGGTATTCACCAGAAATGGGTCATAGTGGCGTGCCAAACCATAGTTTCGTGCCTCCATTGTCACTTGATCAGCGCCAAAGTGAGCGCCGGCAGAGAGAGCGGAACCTTGTCCGGTTTCAAGATACAGGCAGTTGCTGCCGGCAAGACGGCAATATTCCGCGCCAATAGCACGTGCTTCATCCAACATTTCCAGCTCTACCCCAAACTCTTTCAGCCCTTTTTCACTGCCACAAATACTTTGGAAAATTAAACCACCCGGTGCACCACGTTTAATAGCTTCTATCTGAGTGGTGACATGAGCTAAGACACAGCCTTGCGTTGGGATGGCGAATTTGTCGATCACCTCATAGATGGTATCCAACACGCGAGTCAGGTTTTCTACGTCATCTGTTACCGGGTTGACGCCGATAACCGCATCACCCACACCGAAAGATAATCCTTCGTAAATTTGAGCGCGGATACTTTGTATATCGTCGCGAGTGTCGTTAGGTTGAAGACGAGCGCTGAATGTTCCCGGTGTCCCGATAGTGGTATTGGCTTTTTTGATCACTGGCATTTTTTTCGCGCCATAGATCAGGTCCGCATTGGAGCTGATTTTTGCTACTGCCGCGACGACTTCAGAGCTGATTCCTTTACGCAGAAAGGCGATATCATCCACGCTGGTATCATCGCTCAGTATGTATTCACGCAGCTCGCCAATGCGCCAGTTTTTGATGCGGCTATAGGCGATTTCATTAATGTCGTCCTGAATAATGCGAGTAACGCAATCCTCTTCGTAGGGAATAACTGGGTTCATACGGATATCCGCTATCGTCATTTCCGAGAGGACGTGTTTAGCGGCTACCCGTTGCTGAGAATTTTCGGCTGCCACTCCGGCCAATATATCCCCTGAACGCAGTTCGTTGGCCATCGCTAGTACCTGTTTAATATCTTTAAACTGATACGTTTTACCAAAAAGCTGGGTTTTTAATTTCATATTTCGCTCTCTCAGGAAGGAAAAGCCAATGATTTGATGGTGACGGGAACGACGGTGCCACCAAATAGTGGAATGCCAATGTCGATATAATCTCCGGTGCGGGTGATAACTTCGTCTATAACCGCCAGTTGCCGTCCCCCCATCAAGGGATGTAGCAGCATACCCAGTGCTTTGCCGAAATCCTGACTGGCAACGATCAGCAGCGGATGAGAAGAGGGATAGCGTGCAGTAAAATCCTGTAAAGCTGTGATACAGGTTTGCACGGCGGCGTAATTTACCGGCAAGGTATCGGGCAGAGCCAATGCATACAGATCTTGTTCGGCATTGAGATCCATGTGTGCCAGCGCGTGTAACCAGTCTTCTACCAGTGATTCAGCGGTTTCTGCTTCAGGATGGACGACGGGGATGTTACACAGTGGTAGTGATAGCGTATCAAGCCAGATAGTGCTACCGGATAGCGATAATGTATGAGCGCCAGCGCCAATCACGGTGGCGCGCACGGTTTGTTTTGGTACTTGTAATGGCAGTTTGGCGAAATCATTATCACGATGAATAGCATGTGCCAATAGCGGCCCCAGATCGTGAAAACGGAATGGATCACTGTCTGATGCTTCACGATAACATTCGCCTACGCCACCAGAGAGTGTGACAGCGTAGAGTTCACCGCAATCGGGTAGTGGTTCTGTCATCAGTAATTGTTTTGCCAGCGGTGTGAGATGTCCGACAGCGACTTCCCACAGCAACTGCGACATTCGTTCAGTGATCTGCTGCAATTGCGTGGTTGTCAGATGTTGAACATCCGTGTTTTCACCAAACAGTGAATGAACAATCTGTGTTCCGGGCGGATGTGCCCGCAAGACTTTCCCTTGAGGATTGGTTTCTAGTAAGCGGCCACCGACATTCAGACAGGCGGAGGCAACTAATCGTCCAGCATCAAATAAAGCGTAGTTCGCTGTGCCGCCGCCAATGTCGATGTTGAGCACTTTCGTCATTTTCTGTTGTGACAATGCCTGAGCACCAGAACCAAAACCGGCAATCACGGATTCCAGATGCGGCCCCGCTGTTGCTACAACAAAATCGCCCAGTTTCTGTGCCAGTGTCATGATCGCAGGGCGTGCATTGCATGTTTTAGCGGTTTCACCAGTAATGATCACGGCACCAGAGTCGATATTTGCTGGATCGATCCCTGCTGCTCGATATTGTTCCTGAATCAAACCAAGTAGCTCGTCTTCGTGCAGTTGCCCGGCAAAATCTACGGGTGTAAATAACACTGGGCTTTGCCAGATGATCTCGCGGCGAACAAATTCATAGCGTGGTACTTGTGATACCGTTGCACGGTTTACCAGCGACAGACGCGAAAAAATCACCTGTGTGGTGGTGGTGCCGATGTCAATACCGACACTGAATAATTCCCTGGCTTCCATAACTACGCCCTCTGTCTGTAATAAGGCGTATGTTGGCATTTTTTTTTATGAATCAGTATTAAATGCCAGCAATTTGGTTAAAAAGACAACTGCAATCACAAAAACATTAAGCATTATAATAAAAACGATGTAGGTACAAACTACCGAGCCAAGCTATCAGGAGAAACAAGCAGATAAAGCCATCATGTGCCGGGTGTATTCCCATTAACAAAAGTGAAGAATTATTGATCTCACGTCATATCGTGTCGCTGACTATCAGTAATATATCTTCCAACAGACTTTCGTTACGGGGTAAGAAAAATGATAAATAGCGGAAAAGTTTGGTTGGTAGGTGCTGGCCCGGGCGATGCGGCGCTGATTACTGTCAGAGGATTACACTGTATCCGTCAGGCTGATGCGTTGGTCTATGATCGGTTGGTTAGCCCAGATCTGTTATCGGAAGCACCTGATGGTTGTAAAATGATTAACGTCGGTAAGACGCCGAATTATCATCCGGTGCCGCAACGGCAAATCAATCAAATTCTGGTGGAGTGTGCGCAACAAGGGTTAAATGTCGTTCGCTTGAAAGGGGGCGATCCTTATGTGTTTGGCCGTGGTGGTGAAGAGGCTGAAGCGTTAGCACTGGCGAAAATCCCTTTTGAGGTTGTGCCGGGTATTAGTTCATCAATTGGTGGTTTGGCTTGTGCGGGGATTCCAGTTACTCACCGTGATTATGCTTCGGGTTTTCATGTGATTACTGGTCACTTACGTCGGGGAAATGAACCGCAGGATTGGGCAATGCTGGCAAAGCTGGAAGGTACGCTGGTGATCTTGATGGGAATGACTCAACTGGCGAGCATTTGTGAACAACTTATTGCTGGCGGTAAAGCGCCGACAACCCCGGCGGCAGTTGTGATGTATGCCAGTCATCAGCAACAGCGGGTTGCCAGCGCGACGTTAGTGACACTGGCGCAGCAGGTAGCAGAGCAAGGATTGACTGCTCCAGCATTGATTGTTATTGGTGATGTGGTGCGTCTACGGGAAAAGCTGGCTTTTAGTCGGGAGCGTTTGTTACTGGCTTCAGCCCCATCACTGATGGCGCTCTGATTGTCTATTTAACATTTTGACAGGGTATTCAATGGGTGAACATGGCGGTAATGTGCTGGAAATGGCGCTGAAAATCGGTGTTACAGCGGAAGAGATGACTGATTTCAGCGCTAATATTAACCCGTTGGGCATGCCGGGCTCTCTGAAAACGGCCATTATTGACCAGTTACAGCGGGCTGAGTGTTATCCTGATACGGAATATCGCCGGTTACATGCAGTGTTGGCACAGGCTCATCATTGCACCGCTGAAAATCTGATCGCGGGTAACGGTGCTACCGAATTAATTTACGCCGTGGTGAATTACCTTAAGCCGCGTCGGGCCATGCTATTAATACCGGGATTTGCTGAATACCGGAAAGCTTTACAACGGATTGATTGCCAGATTAACGATTATGTGATGAGTGAAGCAGAGGGTTATCAGCCTGATGAGCGTTTGTTGGTGAAATTGGAGAGCTGTCGCCCTGATTGTCTGTTTCTTGCCACACCCAATAATCCAACCGGTTTGATGCCAGATACTGCGTTATTGCAGGCGATATTTGAACGTTGTCGTCAACATAATATTGCGCTGATTGTCGATGAGGCGTTTATCGATTTTATCCCGGATACTGCCGGATTTATTCCTCAGATAGCGGATTATCCCCGTCTCTATATTCTGCGTTCACTCACGAAATTTTTCGCTATTCCGGGGTTGCGCCTTGGTTATCTGGTCAGTAGTGATGTTGCGGGCATTCGAGCAATGAAACGCTGGCGAGAACCGTGGACCATTAATGTTTTCGCCGCGTTGGCGGGTGAAATCGTCCTCAATGATAACGCTTACATTCAGGCAACACACCATTGGCTGGCGCAGCAGCAACGTTGGTTCTATCAAGCATTGGCCGGGTTACCAGAATTGTTTGTTTGGCCTCCTGCGGCTAATTATATTTTCCTGCGCTGTCTGCGCCCGGAAATCGATCTTCAGCAAGCATTATTGAAACACCGAATACTCATCCGTCATTGTGCTAACTATCCGGGCTTAAGTGCTGCTCATTACCGGGTCGCCATAAAGAGTGAGCATGATAACCATCGTCTGGTATCGGCGTTACGTCAGGTATTGGGTTATGGCTGAAGCACGCTGCCCGGCATCGTGTGGTGAACTGATCCAGGGATGGATTCTTGGTAGTGAGAAGTTGATCTCCTGTCCGGTGAATTGGTTCAGCGAGGTTTCTGTTACAGAGGGGGTACCGGAAAAACGTGAGCGCCCTCGCATGCGTCAAATGATGAAAGCTGTACTGGCGTATTTTGACTTGCCGGTGGAAATGGCACGAGGTTTACGTATCTCCTGGACTTCTACGATTCCGGTAGCAAAAGGGTTAGCAAGTAGTACTGCGGATATTGCCGCCACGGCGCTGGCAACGGCACGTTATCTGGGCAAAACCCTTGATGAAACGACACTGGCTGGCCTTTGTGTCCAGCTGGAACCTACCGATAGTACGCTGTTCAGCCAGCTTACTTTATTTGATCATCAAACAGGGGCGACTCAAATTTCATGTCACTGGCAGCCAGCTGTCGATATTTTGTTACTTGAAAGCCCAAAAACCTTGGTCACTGCTGATTATCACCGTTTAGATCGCCATCCAACATTACTGGAAAATGCCGCAGTGCTAGAGCATGCCTGGAAACTATTCTGTAAAGCCGTTGCTACACGTGATTGTTGGCGATTGGGGGAAGCCACGACGCTCAGTGCACAAGCGAGTCAAAAACTGTTGGAAAAACCGGCATTTAACAGTTTGCTGGAATTGGTAGAACAGAGTGGGATCTACGGGCTGAATGTTGCTCATAGTGGCAGTGTTATCGGGTTATTGTGTGATCGTCACCAGCATGATGTTGAGTATTTGTGCTGGTGGCTGAAACACAGGGACATCACCCGTTTTTATCCGCGTCAGCATCTGCTGAGTATGATACCGGGTGGTGTGCGTTAACAGTGGGGGAGGGATCATGTTGGATTATTTGCCGATGTTTTGTCAGATCCGGGATAAAACTTGTCTGCTGGTTGGGGGCGGTCAGGTGGCCGAACGTAAGGCGCGTTTGTTATTAGACGCTGGTGCATATCTGCTGGTTAATGCACGAGAATTCACCTCACAATTCCATCTCTGGGATGATGCAGGTCAGGTAACACTGATTTACGGTGAATTTGAACCTTGTTGGCTTGATCTCAGCTGGTTGGTTATTGCTGCGACCAATGATGCAGCCGTTAATCGTTACGTGAGTGATTGTGCGACGCAACGGCGTATTTTCTGTAACGTGGTGGATGAGCCACAGCAGGCCAGTTTTATTACACCGTCAGTCATTGATCGTTCGCCACTGGTCATTGCGATCTCCTCTGGTGGTAATGCACCGGTGCTGGTCAGGTTATTGCGTGAAAAACTGGAACGGCTGTTACCGATACATCTTGGGCGTTTGGCTGCATACGGCGGGGCGCTTCGTCAACGGGTAAAACAGCATTTTGATAACCTGGCAGCTCGCCGTTACTTTTGGGAGCGGTTTTTTACCAGCGAACCATTAATGCAATCGTTTATCAGCCAAGATCATCAACAAGTTGATCGTGTGGTAGAAACATTGCTCTCTGAATCACCTCAAGTAAATACAAACAAAACAGACAGTTGTTCTTTAACTGACGAACATACTGGAGCCATATAAATGAGTGAGGAGCGATATAAACAGAGAAAACAGCGGCAGAAAGAGAGATTTATGGCACAGGTTGCGGCTGCTCAGAAAAGCAGAGGGATAGTGATCATCTATACCGGCAGTGGTGAAGGAAAAACAGCCGCAGCGATGGGGACGGTTACGCGAGCGGTAGGCCATGGATTAAAGGCGGGGGTTGTCCAGTTTATTCAGGGAGAATGGTCAACCGGTGAGCGGGTTTTGTTGCAACAACATGGCGTTGAATTTCAGCTAATATCGATGGATTTAGCTGGAGAAACGCAAAATCATGCCAAGGATATTGCTGCTATTGGGGTCTGGCAACATGCGTTGCGTATGATGCATGATCCTGCCTTGTCATTAGTGGTGCTTGATGAACTGACTTATATGATAAGCAATGGTTATTTATCACTTGATGAAGTCATCGAGGCATTAAACCAACGGCCAATTAATCAGACGGTAATCATTACCGGACCAAATTGTCCTGCTGAATTAGTTGAACGGGCCGATACTGTCAGTGAAATGCGTCCCGTAAAATAAGTTTTCACCGAGGTAGAAAACCCAGATAGGCATCTATAAAACGGATAAGCCACTAATTATACCGATGTCTTATCCGATCGCTTAGTAAATAAATCGGTAACTTACATGAGTATTTCAAGTCCTTTTTTCTCAATAATCATCAGAAGTTTCAATGCGGCACCTGTAGGATGTGTTTCATCTCTTTCCCATTTTTGGACACTATTGGCGGACATATTAATAGCAGTGGCTAAGGCTCCTTGGCTGATATTATAACATTCACGAATTTTTTTATGCGTTCTCCAGTCATTACAACGGATGAAGAGTGGTTTATGTTTTTATCTTCTTTAACCAATGCATTAATTTCTCGCATAGTTATATTTGATACTGTGCCAGATTTGTGAAAACGCTCTGCCATTTTCTGCATTCTGATGAGTCGGTTATCATTCATTACAGTTACCTCAGTTAATAAACCAGACGATAAGTTGTCTTTAAGATTCTTATCACTGATATTAAGAAAGTCTTTGGCTAATAGCTTGTAAACTTTTAACAGTTTATCGGGAATTTCTTTTCCCGATTTTGCTACGTCTTTTTTTAGCCAGCCGTCAATAAAGATTATTTTATCATTATACCTGAATGCAACGATAGAACGTGCGCTACCACTTTTCCCAGTCCTTGCAAGGGCGATCCTTTTTTTGAATAGATTGCCACCAAGATTGGCATCGACTAGTCCGTTTATTACTTCTTTAGCGGATTGGCAAAATCAGCACTAGTTAGTGAATTATCGTCCATGAAGGCTGCGAAATCATCGGTAGTAAAAATTCTCATTCCTGTGAGCCTAATTGAATTTTATAATAATATTTACTATAGTAAATATTATTATAGTATGCAGCTCTTATTAACTCTTTTATTTCTTACCTAAAAGAAAATTGAGTTTTAGCGTTCTCAGGATATTTAAACAAGATTTGGATCATTGCATGTTGTAAGGATAACGGTTATTAAAATATTATGAAAATAATTTTATTATCGCTATGTGTATTTATTATTGAATTTATCATTAATTTAGATTGATTATATAAAAATAAATTAATAGTTAAGTGATTTATTTACTGTTGGTAATGAGCTTTATCGAGCATATATTCTATAAGACTTGGTAATATATTAAATCAAATTCCATGTAATATATTCCACAATCCAATAATTTTAGTTTATTTACAAGTTGGAATTTATATCTAATATTGTCGTCGGAATCAATATAACGTTAATTTAAGTTTTTATATGTGAAACGAGTGCACATAATCCATAGCGTATTCTGTCGCACACTTTATTAAGTTTTAAACAACGTATAATTATACCAATAGATTTCAAGATGCAGAGTGGTGGCAAGTGAAAGTAGCCAACAAAGAGGCAACTTGAAAGATAACGGGTATATTTAATTTATAAATTAAGAGGTTTAATATGTCTATTGAAAATACCGATATAGCTGAACAAACAACGGGTAAAGATTCCGTTGTACTTGGACATGCAGAAGCGCCGGCAATACATTCTATTGCAATTGGTGCATCACCCCGAAATTCTAAAACAATCAGTGAAGCGGCCATTGCTATCGGGCAAAATCAACTTGCGGGTAAACAAGGTGATACGAAGGTAGTTTGGCCTATTGCAATTGGTGCTGATTCCGTATCCAGTGGTTTGGCTTCTATTGCTTTGGGGCAAAAGGTGACCGCGAGTGCAGCTCAGGCAGTGGCGATTGGTCAACATTCTTCTGCGACAGAACAAGGGAGTATCGCATTAGGTGCAGATTCCATTGCGAATAAACCAAATGTTGTTTCTGTAGGAAAAACGGGTCACGAACGTAAGATTATACATGTTGCTGCTGGCGATATTTCAAATCACAGTACTGAGGCGGTTAATGGTCAGCAATTATATGCCGAATCGACAAGAGTTGATATATTACTAGATGCAAAGAATAAGGAATTGGCAGAAAAGATTGAATCGCTGGAAAGTGATATAACCAATCTTACTTTATTAGTTCAGAATAGTGTGGATGATGTTGCATTATTAAAGAAACGACTTGTTGAAGCATTGAATTATTAATATCAGTTATACCCAGTTGAAAAATAACAGGCATAGTTGTTATTTCATATATTTTGGGTTATTGAGCTGGATAATATATGATGAATGATTGAGTGGCAGTTCTTTTATTTGTCGATAGCTTATTTCCCTTCAATATTGAATCTTTCAGTTTAATAAAAGCCAGTTCAGAAACTGGCTTTTCACGTATCGGTTAA
The DNA here is from genome assembly GCF_000711895.1 of Photorhabdus australis DSM 17609. Taxonomy (GTDB): domain Bacteria; phylum Pseudomonadota; class Gammaproteobacteria; order Enterobacterales; family Enterobacteriaceae; genus Photorhabdus; species Photorhabdus australis. Next base: position 1,981 of record NZ_JONO01000076.1, on the reverse strand, counting down.
AAAGCAGACTTACAGAAAACGAGGCGTTGACAGATAGATAACAACGCTATGAACGCTTGATATGAAAGATGTAACAGATTTCATGATGAATTCTCTTTATTGGTAAAATGTGACTTGTTTCACGAAAATCTAAATTATGGCTGTGATTTTAATCAGAAAAACTTCAGAGTCAAGCGTTTTTAAAAAATATTTTAAACATTAAAATATTTTTGTGTGAGTGTCTTGTATGACGAAATGAGCAAGCGTGTGAGGCGGGATGGTGAGTGATCTTGCTGACGATAGTCTTTGAGATTGTATGTTAGTTGGTCGGCTAATCAATCGTTACATGAGAAAACGACGGTTGAACAGTGGGAATCAGGCGATTTATCGGCCAGATTCAAATCTGGCAAGACGAAATTATACTTATAGTTTGTTATTTAAGTTGTAGGAACATTTCATTATCATTTTTATGAACTAGACTAATTATTGTGAGGAATCGTAAAAATCAGCTTGACAATAATTCAATATGTTTCTGATGAAATAATATTATTTTATTTAAGGAGTACATATGAGTTCTAAGAATGAATTTAAGGCTTTTTCTGTTGATAAAAATGCCAATGTAGTTGATCAAGAAAGATATGAGGAAAGTCATAATTTGTATGTTGGATTTCTGCCAGAAAGTATCCCCTCGCATTTACTAAACAAAGCATTGCGTCAATCATCAACAATATCATCTGTTGTGGCTGATTTTATTGCGACACAATCTGGCGATGATGTTCTGGACGATGGTAATGTAGCTAAGCTTATCGTTCAATTAAATAAAGCGTTAGAACAAAAAACTATGGCAAGTATTCCTGATGCATCATTAACGCAAAAAGGTGTTGTTCAACTGACTAATTATCTTGGTGATAGTGACACATTGGCAGTGACACAAAAGCTTGCTCTGGAAATGCAAAGATTAGCTGTACCCATTGGTCGGAAAGTGAATGGGAAATCTCTGATTACAGATATTAATCTGAATGCAGAGGATGTAGGGACATATTACAAGTCGGAAATAGATGTTCGAATCGCCAGGAACACAGCGACTAGATCTATGAATGGTTGGTGGCAATGTGGTAATACGCGTATCACGTATCAATGGGGAATAGTGACTAGAATTGCAAATGAAACCAATGTTTATTTCCCCATATCATTTTCTGAAGTATGTTGGAACGTGCAACTGACAGTATCGAACATTAATGGACAAGCGAGTGGAGCAAACATATTAGTTAAGAATTTATCAACGTCAGGGTTTACCTATTATTCTGAGGTTGGTGAAAATTCGGCTTACTGGTTTGCTATAGGCTATTAATATAGAAATTATGATAAAAGCCGGAACTAGTTCCGGCTTAATCTCAAGCATAATATCGATATTTTCTCCATGTTTTTAGTAAAATATCTATGCTAGTCTCAATATTCAAGCTAAAAATTAGGACTTTTTAAGTGAAGAATATAATGATTCGCCATGTTGAAGAGGGTGATTATGAACAAGTGCGTCAGTTATACGCCTACCCACAAATTTATTAAGGTACTTTACAGTTCATATCCTTTTGTTGACAAAGTGCTGGCTGTTTAGTCAGTGTTTTGTTCCAATAAAATCTTAAGAAAAAATAAAAAATGATCTTACTGTCATATTCAGGGTGGGATTCCACTTTGTATTTAATTTAATCAAAGATAAGTTGACTACGGAATTCCCCTGACCAAATGGCTCTTCGACGTTTAGCCGCCTGACTGTCTTTTATACTGGTATTCTGTTTAATCACATTTAATGCAATTCGGTTAAAAAGCGCCATTTGTGCAGCCCCATCAGGATCTTTGAGTGAGATAGCATCTTCTCGAAAAGTGACATCTAATACCCAATGCAGCTCGTTTTCTACCGACCAGTGCCTTCTTATTGCCTTAGCCACGATTTCCGCCTCCAACGGTAGCGAGCTGACATACCAGCGTGAATCACGATGGGGAG
>NZ_JONO01000075.1 GCF_000711895.1 Photorhabdus australis DSM 17609 | reverse complement strand
ATTGCCCTGACACCAGTCTGGACGAACACTGCCTTTAGTTCCATAGGGGACTTCCTTACCCTCTTTAAATGTAACCTGACCATTCCATCCATCCCCCAAATCTTTCCCGACATCAATTTCTGATTTTCTATGGCTAGGGCGTGAGACTGATGTAATTTCATCACTGGCCTTATTGAGCAGTTTAGAAGCTTCCCCAATATCACCTTTCTGTAAGGCTTTCTCTGCTGCCTTGATAGTTTTCCCAGCGGCATCACCTGCGCCGGGAATAATCGCTACTGCGGCGGCCAGATAATCTAACGCGCTTTCAGCTTCAACAAAGCCTTTGATATCTCCGACAATCGGCACGAAGTCAGTACCAAAACTGATGACACCTCCAGCTTGTTTACACGCCTGCGGTGACTGCTGACAAAAGGCTTGCTTCTTTTCCTCGTAGGTTTTGAGTGTTCCTGACTTTTCTTTCTCTGCGGCTGACAGAAGATGGGCCAGTGAATTGTAGACAATCACCATTTCACCGGCATTGGCCCCACTGTTGGCACCTTCTGCGCTGTTGGTCGCAATGGCTCCCGCAGCGCCGCCAATGATTTTACCACCGGCCTGAATTGCCATCGGATCGCTAAAGGTTTTATCCAAGGTGATGGCGGCCAGTTCTGCGGCTAATGCGCCCACTGCCGCCCCTTTAGCATCTCCACCGCCAATTTCCGCCGCCAGCGCAGACACTGCGGCATGGCTAATCGCTTTACCCGGGACATCCAGAATTTGCCCATTATCACCAATCAGTTTGGCGCCTTCCGCATTAATCTGGTTGCCTATATTGCTCAACAACGCGGTTTGCAGATTATCCGTAAAACTGCCGCCGTTAATCGCCGTCCCTATTGTTGAACTCACCACGGATTGCGCCGCCACACGCTGGGCCACCTGACTCCAATTCTGATTACTCAATAAGGGAAGCTGCGCTTTTATCGGATCGACAACGCCTTTTCCCTCCACTAATTTTCCCCAACCCATCGTGTGGTCTAATCCCCCTAATGCGCCACCCACGGCTATTTGGGTAACAAGGGATTTGACGGCATCGCGTTTCGCTAAGGCTGCCAGTGTCTGGGTAAGATCCCCTTTATTTTCAACTAAGGCCACCGCCGCCTGCGAGGTCAACCCTATCATTCCGCCATAAGCCGCCCCATAAACCGCGCTCGCCGTGGCTCCCGTGGCGCCAGTCGTCCCCACTGCGCCACTTCCCGCCCAGGCCGCCAGGCCCGAACCCGCCGTGACCGCCGCGACTGCAATCGCAATCACCGCCCCCACCACAGGGTTTAAGCTTTCACTTTTTTTGTTCCAGCTACTGTAAGCATCCTTAACCTGATTCCACTGGACATCATTACGGCCTTGAAGGTTTTTCAACCATTCGGTGCCGGGGGTGTTACCCAGTACCCCTAACGCGTCTTCCAGTAACTGCCCCTCTTTTACTTTCACATCCGCATTGATGCCTTTCGCCGCGCCCACTGTCAGCGTACCGCCAACATGCACTGATGGGATTATCCAAGTCTCCTCACGGTGACCTTTATCGCGCTGTGTAATAAAAAAGCCTTTTGACGTCGTGATGGTCTGCTCAAAATCAATATTGGGCATCGCCTTGAAGTTCACTTTCCCTGTCTGGCTGGTGATTTTCGCGTTTTTACTGGTTTCTATCCGACTCGCCTCCAATGTCACCTCATCCTTTGCCATCAGGTTAATATCACCCCCGGCCATAAATTCCGTGACTTTGTTGGTCTTCTTGATTTGTACTCGATGTTCTGTTTTAGACCCAAACACTTTACACGACTTTATCGGCCCAAAACCTTTACAGCTTTTCTCTGTTTCTTCCCGCTTATAAACTTCCTCCATTGCTTGCGCATAGAGAAAACCGCCTGTTGCCGCGATATCCATCACCCCTTTGGCGATTAACGCCGTCGCCTGGAATAAAATACTGCCCTGAGAGTGGAGAGTTAATGCGCCACCACTGTTCAGCCGGCTGGCATGTTGCGTAAAGCGCTCAATATTCCCCTCGCGGATAAATTCTTGCCGCGATTCAAAACGAACATTTCCACCCGCGGAAAGCCGCATATCATTGCCGGATGTCAAGCTGGCCCCGGATGTCAGCAGGTTGCCTGCTGCAACTAAGCTGAGATTTTGGGCCGCGTTGATGGCGCTGGTTGCATAAAGGTACTGTTTATCACCATCATTAATCGGCGAATATTTCCGGGCAGAAAAAATTAAATCCCGTCCGGCGTTAACCGATATATTTCCTTTAGTCGATGTTAATCTCGCGATGCCCGCGATATCTTCCCCCGCACTGAGTTGCAGGTGATCACCCGCGGTAATTTGCGTGCCTAATTCAGCGAATTTATCTAATCCATCTAATTCGGATAAATAAAACAGGCTCTCTGGCGTATTGGGGAGAGAGATATCAATATCACGGCCCGCACTGAGCATGACTTGTTGCCCCGCCCGGATACCAGCTTGCCGCAACATTAAATCATTTCCCGCCAACAGATTAATATTGCCCGCCGCGTTCAATTGGCTTCGACTGGCATTCAGGTTACGACCCGCACTTAATGTCAGGTTTTGTGATTTATCCAACCGGGTACCGGAGAGATCCAGATCCTTGCCTGCTGAAATCCGCAAATGATTATCGGCCGAAATTGAGGCCAATAACTCATGAGACCGATTCCGTCCCATTTGGATGTCGCCTTCACGTACCAGAAGTTCAACATTTTTTCCCTTTAACTCTGCCTGACGGGCGTTGATATCTTTGCCCGCAATAAGTGTCAGATTTTTATTTGCCGCTAATTTAACCCGGTCGGCATTAATTTCACTCCCCGCGTTTAACGTAATATTGTTTGCTTTATCGAATAAAATACCCTGGAGATCCAGTTTGTGATTCGCGAATATCCGCAAATTGTCGCTGGCCGAAATACGAGAATCCTCCCCACCCATCGGCATCCGAATATCACCCTCACGCGCGAGAAACTCAATATTTTCCCCTTTTAGCTCAGTTTGACGGGCGGTGATATCTTTGCCCGCAATCAAGGTCAGATTTCGCTTTGCCTCCAGTGTATTTTGGCTGGCATTTATTCTCCGTTCAGCGATGACTGACAGATCATTGTCCGCTTTGAGGTGACCCATGTTAATAATTTCACCGGCATGAAGCAGAATATTTTTCGCCAATATGAACGCCGTTCCGTCGAATTGATGAATAAAATCGGCCACCACATTAAGATCGGCTGAAAGTTTACCGTCCATCTCGTTGTTAAAGTCGTGACCGGTTAAGATGAGATTTTTCTTCGCATGAAACTGGCTTTGACTGTTATCCAGCTTTGTCGCATTGATATAAGCGTTCATTCCCGCAGCAACGCTGGCATCCCGGGCACTATTTAACGCTTTTGTGCGAATAATGATATCGCCGTTATGGGTTTTCAGCGTCGCTGAAGCGTTGTTAATTTCAGTGCTTAAATTACCGCTCGCGTCTTTTTGCAACCAGAGATGGTTATTTGCCTGAATCAGTCCCTTATTCCGATTGTATAAATGGTCGATAAATAACCGCATGTCACCTTCTGCGATAATCTTACCGGTGTTGTTCAATGTGTTCGTAGCCAGCGTGATGTCTTTCCCGGCCTGCACCTGACTCTGTTCCGTCGTTTTAATGCTTTTACTGCTAACGGTGATGTCTGTTTTGGCCTGTACATTTCCTAGCCTCACCTCTCCATCAGCGGTCAAACGGATGTCGCCTTGCGTTGCGGTCAGGTTGGTCAGGTTAACTTTCTTACCCGGTTCGGTACTCACCAGACGGATTTTATTAGCATACATTCCCCCCAATGATCCGGTATCAATCGCTTTCCAAGAGGTATCACCCTCGCCTGCAATAGGGACAAGGGTCCCGCGTTTGACATCAATCCGGTTGGGGCCTTGTGTCAGTGTCAGGTTTTTCGCCTGCACTTTGCCGTTAAGTATCGTGGCCCGGCTGATAATATCGACATCATCCTGCGCCGTCGCATCCAGCCCCTTTTCATCAAAGGTTATGGCGCCTTTTTTCACTTCTAAAGCCGCTAACGCGCCCTCTTTATCAAACACCGGCTCACCCGTCGATAAGGTGACAGCCGGGATGTTGATAAAGCCACAGCCATTACAGGTTATGCCGTTCGGGTTGGCGATGAAGACAGCAGCTTTTTGCCCCACTACTTCCAACAGGCCCTGTAGATTTGAGGCTAAAGTCCCCACCACTTCATTAATAATCAACTCAGCCGATTTACCATTGAAGTGAGGGTTTGCCCCAATTTGTCCCGCCAGTACGGATTGGGTAGCTTCGGTAGCGTTATTGAGCACCAGCCCGGCAGCCCCAATATTAAATTCCTGATAACGGTTATGTGAAATACCTCGAGAATTAGGCGCCGCAATATGGATAATAGGCAGGTTATTTCTCACGGCAATCCGCGTTCGTTTATCCGCCAGTTGAATCCCGGGTATTCCACCGGCTATTTCTGGGATATTGATGGTCAGTTGGGGGGCATTGCCTAATGCAAGATCAATCAACGCCGAAGTCACCGGGGTATATTTCCCGTCAGCTAAGCGCAACGCGGTACTATATTGGGCGACTGTGGTCGCGCCTTCTGCCGATAATGCTGTCTCCTTCATATTGCTGCCGGCAATCAGGGTTAAATTGTTGCCGGCAGTAACCTTGCCAATATTAATCGAGCCACCACTGGTCAGGGTAATATCTTTCCCGGCGGTCAGGGAAATCCCATCCAAATTTATCCCCCATCCAGCATGAAGATCAATATTCTCATCCGCTGCCAAAGGCTGATTAGTATTAACCCAACCATTACCCGCTAAAAAGATATTTTTCGCCCGGTTAATTAGCGTATTTGAAAGCGATATTCCCTGTTCAGACAGAATATGTAACGTATTAACCGCAGAAATAGTAGATAGCGCCTGTATGCCTGCCGCAGTGGAATTATCTCCTCCAGATGAAACATAAATATCACCACCGCTGGAGATTAAGGTAATGTCATGACCTGAAATATTAGTGCCACGCACCGTAAGACTTTTCTCTTCCTGTAGCTGAACCTGGTTCCCGGCGGTGACATTTCCCCCATCTAAAGACAAGGTTTTCGCTTTAATGGCGATATCACCGTCGGCACCAATTCGTCCCCAATTCTGCAATGTATCGGTTGTCAATATCAGATGCTGACCGGCTTGCACATGACGCCGTGTACCGATGTCAATGCTTTTGCCACGCATGTTTATGTCCGTTTTAGCCTGTACATCCCCCAGAGTCACCTTGCCATCCGCCGTCAGACTGATGTCGCCTTGCGTTGCCGTCAGGTTGGTCAGATTAACACCCTTACCCGGCTCGGTACTCACCAGACGGATTTTATTGGCATACATTCCCCCTAATAACCCGGTATCAATCGCTTCCCAAGGGGTATAACCTTCCTCTGCAATAGGGACAAAGGTCCCTCGTTTGAAATCAATCCGGTTGGAGCCTTGTGTCAATGTCAGGTTTTTCGCCTGCACTTGGCCGTTAAGCTGAGTGGTTCGGCTGATAATATCGACCTCATCCTGCGCCGTAGCATCCAGCCCCTTTTCACCCAAGGTTATGGTGCCTTTTTTCACTGCCAGGGCCGCTAACGCTCCCTCTTTATCAAACACCGGTTTACCCGTCGATAAAGTAATAGCCGGAGTATTAACAAAACGACAGCCATTACAGATAATACCGTTCGGGTTGGCAATGAGAACATTGGCTTTTTGCCCTACCACTTCCAACAGCCCTTGCAGATTTGAGGCTAAGGCACCCACGACTTCATTAATAATCAGTTCAGCCGATTGACCTTTGAAGTTGAGATTGGCGCCAATTTGCCCCGCCAATATAGACTGCGTATCATGGGTCGCGTTATTAAATACTAATCCTGAGGTCCCGACATTAAATTCCTGATAACGGTTATGTGAAACACCACGGGCATTAGGTGCTGCAATATGAATAATAGGGCGATTGTTTTTCGAGGTGATCCGGGTTTGCTTATCCGCCAGTTTAATTCCCGGTACTTCTCCTTCTACTTCTGAGAAGTTCATGGTCAGTTGAGGAGCATGACTTAACGCGCGTGCAATCAGCGCAGAAGTGACTGGCGTATATTTCCCTTCGACTGAGTTATACTTCCCTGCCGGTGAATGCAACTCTACATTGTTTTTGGTGATGGCAGTCACCCCTTTTGCCAATAAAGTTGCCTCAGTATCAATAATGTCACCACCGGCATTAATGGTTAAGTTATTGCCGGCAGTGAGAGTACTTTTTATTATCGGGAATTGAAATTGTGGGTAAGATTGTTCGTCTTCCTTGTCATCGGCATTTTCATAATGTTTTTCATAGTCATCTCCATGCTCATTTGAATATTCATAGGGGTCCTCTGCTGTTCTTTTGCTAATATCAAGCGTGCCGCCACTGGTCAGAGTGATATCTTTCCCTGCGGTTAAAGAAATACTTCTCAGATCGACAATCTTTCCTGCATGGATCTCTATATTTTCATCCGCTTGTAATTGGCTGAGCTGGCGCAGACGCTGATTAATTAATTCTTGTTTAGCGCCGTCACTAAGTGGACTCTGTTCATCAATTAAATCACCCGAGGCATAAATCTCAAGCTTATCATTGGTTGCCAAAAAGATATTTTTCGCCCGGTTAACCAGGGTATCTGCAATATCAATAGGACCATCGGCGATAATGCGTAATAGGTTATCAGCAGAAAGCGTGGTTAATACCCTTATTCCTTCCGGGGCATAGTCATCACCAGAGGCAACAGAAAGCATCCCCCGGCTGGCAAGCAAGGTTACATCACGACCGGAGATATCATAGCCATTCACATCAAGGTGTGACTTTCCATCCAGCATGACATGGTTCCCGGCGTTTAAATTCCCCTGGCCTAAATAGACAGTTTCCGCATTAATGGTTAAGTTTTGTTCTGCCTTCATTGACGCACGATTTACTAAATCTCTGGCGGTCAGAGAAATGTTTTTCCCGGTGATTAAAGCCGGATCAGTGGGTTTCTTGCCCGCTTTAAAATGTTCCTTATCCCAATCAAAACGAAATACATCTTTAAATGTCGCCGTCAGATCCCCACCCGCACTCAGTTTACCGATGATATTCTGCTGGCTATCTTTTATCGCTTTGGTTGAAAAATTTTTGCCGGTCAGGGTGAGATTTTGTACCGCGCTTAACTCGCCAGCGTTATTTATCTCGTCAGCGGTAATACGGTTGTTTTTACCTGCGGTAATCCTGGGGTGACTTTGCCTGGCTGAATTGACGTTATCCAGTTTGGCCGTTTTCAGGGTGATATCTCCCCCCGCCCGGATTTGACCTTGATTGTGGAGTGTGTCGGCGGTCAACATCAGACTTTGACCCGCCTGTATATGACTTTGTGCCGCGGTTTCAATGGCTTTGCTGTTGATGTGGAGGTCTGTTTTGGCCTGTACCTCCCCCAGGATAATTTTACCTTCAGCAGTTAAACGGATAGCGTCCTGGGCGGTGGTCAGATTAGTGAGATTAACCCCAACCCCGGCTTCAGTGGCCACCAGCCGGATTTTATTGGCATACATGCCACCCAGCGCTTTGGTATCAACCGCTAATTGCGGTTTAGTCCCTTCACCAGCGATAGGTTTCACTGTGCCGTCTTTCAGGTTGATGCGATTGGCGCCCTGCGTCAGAGAAAGTGTGTTGGCCTGAATTTTTCCATTTAATTCAGTCGCCCGGCTGATAATATCGACATAATCCGTTGTTTTACCCTCCAGCCCTTTGCCGCCAATGGTAATCTGGCCTTGTTTCACTTCCAGCGCTTCCAGTACCCCCTGTTTATCAAACTGCGGTTTGCCGGTGGTCAGGGTGGCGCCCGAAGTATTAATAAAACCACAACCATCACAGGTAATGCCGTTGGGGTTGGCAATCATCACATTGGCTTTATTACCAATCACTTCCAGCGGGCCTTGCAGGTCAGAGCGACCGCTGCCAGTGACTTCATTGATGATCAGTGCCGCCGGTTTCTCTTTCAGGTTAGGGTTGGCGTTAAGTTGCCCGGCCAGTTGTGACTGAACCACCTGAGTGGCGTTATTGAGGACGGCTCCTTGCGTGGCGACATTGAACTCCTGATAGGTATTGTGAGATATCCCGTTACCGTTCGGCGTAGCGATATTTACCACGGGGACATGCCCCTGATTTTGTACCTGTGTTTGGGGATTATCCGGCATTATCCCAACGGCAATAGCGGGGTGAAGGGGATAAACGGCGGTCAGGTAAATTAAAAGATAACTCGTGGCCCTTGTCACAGGGTGAGTACGTTGACTCATATATCAATCCTATCTTGTTGAAATAAAATGTTTTTATCAATAGAGGGGCTTACATCGTTACAGTGTCAGTGATGCAGACCAATAAACGACCCAGTGATCCGGTTTCAGCTGATCAGGGTGAGTAAGTGGTGTCCCTATCGTTATCGCCTGATTGAACCTGCGGTGAGTCAAGGAGAGGCCAAGCGCAGCGCCGGAAACATTACCTCCCTCAATCTGTCCGGTTTTTCCCCGTAACCAACCCGTATCTAGCGCTCCGGTTAAGGCAAGCTCACCCAGTACAGGCAGCGCTGAAATTCGCCAATTCAGTTCATTGCGCCAATATCCGCCGCGATTGCCGGTAAGCGATTGTTCTTTAAATCCCCGGACGGAATATTGCCCGCCCAGTGAAAGACGTTCGCTGGCATAGAGGTTGTCGGGTGTGGTCTGGGCGTAGATGGATGAGAGGTAATAAAGGGAATCCGTGACCGGCATAAAATAGCTGGCACTCAGGCTAAATTTACGGAATTGACTGCGAGGCATATCGGGAAAATACGGATCATCTTTTGTCGCACCGAACACCGGTAAACCGTGGCTGATTACAGGGTTGAATGTGATATAGCTACCCGCCAGCACGGCACTGTAATTAACACCAAGGCTGATGGTGCTGAGTGACGGGCTGCTAATGGATAATTTCTCTCCTGCCAGTAAATTGGTCGTTTGGCGACGCGTCAATCCCAGATCCAACGCCAGCTTCTGTTCGCCATCCCGGTATAACACCCGGTTTATTGCCAACCGCTGAGTTTGGCTGTCCCCTTCGTAGCGATAGGCTTGTAAATCAGCTGGGATGTTTTGAAAGGAGTCGTTCCACATATATTGATAACTGAACAACCAATAACCATAAGGCACCATCACATTGGCAGACAACGTGCGGTTTTGGTGGCTATGGCGAAAATCATTGTTATGGCTGGCAGACAGTGACCACTGGTCAGCAAGATGTAATGGATTATCCAGGTTCATACTGGCATTGATTTGTCCCGTGCCGGTATTTTTCTGACCACTGTTATCTGCCCCCAAACTGGCGCTGATCGGTAAACGCGCCGATGTTCGCTTTAAGGAAACCGCAGAATACCCCGGTTGCTTTCCCGGCTGAATATCGATAGTGACCTGTTGGGAAGGCAGGCGATTTAAGCGCTCCATGCCTTGTTCAATATCCCGCAGATTAAGTACTTTGCCGATCATGCCGGGAAAGGCCATATTGAGTGAGCGTGGTGTTTTATCGTCGAGGCTGATTGACTCAATTTTGCCTTCATTCACGGTAATAATGAGGGTTCCAGCGGATAAATCCTGTGTTTTGAGGCCGGCACGGGATGTAACATAACCCCGTTCTATATAGGCATTCGATACTTTACGCACCAGCCCATTAATATCCGGCAAAGTTAAGCAATGAGATAAGTAAGGGTGAATCAAGTTCTGTTTGACTGACCTTGACAGGCTTTCTGCGCCCACAAATTCAATCCGTTGAATGATGTGGCAAACAGATTCAGAGGTATCTGGTGCCAAAGCGGGGGATGGAGATAAGGTGATATTGTGACGCAGCGCCTCCCGTTGCTGTTGGGCTTGCAGCAACAAGGCTTTTTGTTGCTGCGTGATAGTTTCTTGATCCGCAAAGCTAACAGGAATTGCCGCCTGTGCCAGTGCGGAGATTGCCAGCAGCATCAGCCCGGTCAGGCTTCGGTGATAAAGTGGTAATTTTCCCATAGATAATAATTAATAATTTTGTAATAACATTATTAAACTATTTTAATGTGGGATTAATTACCTGTCTGAATAGGAAGTATAAAATGTGATCAAGATCTGCCATTTAATCCTGACAATGGGGAATTGTATATATTAAATGCTGAAAAGTGCCGATAAGATCGGAGATACCATTGAACCTTTACAACAATTTCAGTTCTTTTTGTTTCTGCGCAATGACAATCGAAACGTTAAAAGTCACCAATGTGAGAACCGGAGTCTGGCTCCGGTTCTTTGAGAAAAAATAGGTTATGTCTTTATGAAAGCAAAGAGAAAACCTGCCGGGCATTCCTGCATTTAACTAAAAGCTGAGGCGTCAGAATAACGCCAAATTTTTCAGTGAGACGCAGCGCAATTTCTTTGAGATGAGACGGTCTTAATCCTAGCGCTAAAAACTCAGAATCTTCATTCAAACCAGATAACTGCTGCGCGCCAATGGTATGTAAATAAATACCGAGGATCGATTGGTAATATTCATCTTCTGCGCTGTTATTGACTCTTTGGCTTTCCGATACAACGGATTTCTTATCAACCAAATTATCCGACTTCGATTGCGTAAAGAACGCCCTAATTTGATGTCGATCTATTTTACCGTTTGCAGACAAAGGAAATGCCTGGATATGAATAAAACGTGTTGGTATATGAGAGACAGGTAAAAGCTTATGAGAAAAATCCCGTAATTCTGAAGAAAGAATTTCCCGGTTATTTTGTGTCGTATACATAGCGCCTAATGTTGCGTCACCATTTTGTTCATTTGGATAATCAACGACCACAACATTATTGATTTGCGGATGCTTACATAGCTCATTTTCAATATCAGGCAGAGATACTCTAATTCCCCGAATTTTGACATAACCATTTACTCTGCTGGCAAAAATAATTGTGCCATCTCTTCGGTAATAACCCTGATCTCCTGTTCTAAATGCTCTTAACTGCTCACCTTTAGGCGTAGTGATAGTGACAAAATCTTTTTGTACAACAATACCATCCTCAAGATAACCTAAGGCAAGATTAACTCCGGTAGTATAAATCCGCCCCGTTACAAACGCCGGGCAATGTTCATTGATATCATTACAGATAAAATATTGAGTCGCTGGCAGTGGTTTACCATAGGGAATAAGGCTAGCATCCTCTGAGGTAATTTCATGCCATATACTCCAAATTGTCGTTTCAGTCGGTCCTCCCAGAGAAAACTGTCGGATATCAGGATAAGTTGCTTTAATTTCCTTGATAATCATAGGCTTAATATAATCACCGCCCTGCGCTATCAGTCTGAGGGAAGAGAGAGAATCTCCCTTTTGGCACGCAATTAACATTTCCAAAATCGCAGGCACTGAGCACCAAATAGAAACTTTGTGTTTCGAAACCAGCCGATTCCAACGGATAGCATCTTTCTCTTCATGAAGTTCAGGGATAACCAGTGTTGCACCAATAGTCAGTGATGCAAAAAGGTCGAAAACAGACATATCATGATGTAATGGCGTAACGGAAATAAACACATCATCCTGTTTAACCTCCCATTTATTCATGGTTTGCTCAATGACATTAGATGTTGCTTTGTTATTGAGCACCACACATTTTGGCTTACCCGTTGTTCCAGAGGTATACAGATAATAAGCTGGGTCAATGCTATGACTCAGTGATGATAATGTTTCTAAGGAGAATAAAACGTTTTCAGAAACCGATGTGAGTAATGTCTCCAGTGTGATGGCTTTATCACTCTTCAACTGTCCGGTATTTACAATGAGATCAGGATGGCAATTCGTTAGCAAATAATCCAGTCGTTCAGAGGGAGAGTTAACATCAATAGGCACCCAAATAATTCCCAAAAGTGCACATGCGATTGTCACCATTATATGCTCAGGACTACGAGGCAAACAAATCGCAACAACACTCCCTTTACGCATCCCACAACAATTCAGGCTATTCACTATCTTTTGAACATATTCCCCCAATTCAGAATAAGCAATTTGCCGCTCCCCACAGATAATGGCGGATTTTTTTAATTTTGTCGTCAATAGGTTATCCGCAATACGAGTCAGGAAATTGGAACAAATAAAATCACTATCATCACCGTTATCTTTGTAATGGTGATATTCAATCGCCTCAGAAAAATCCACCATGAGGTTTCCCTGACGGCAGATAAGCGTTATTGCCTGAGTGATGGTTTGTAAAATATCCTGCACGATATTTTTTTCCAGTGCTTTATCTGCATAATCAATGGATAACACCAGATTTTTATCCTGGTCCAGAGACAAACGAATATCCATCGCAACCTGTGGCGTCTGCGTTAATCCACCATAAAAAGAGACATCACCAGATGCGGATAGTGTTTTCCATGACAAACCATTCGTTAATACAACGGGTAACGCTAACCCTATCTGATGTTGATTAAATATCAGTTTATTAATATCAACACCGGAAAAATCCAGATGTTCCAGAGATGCAAAAATATCATTTTGAAAAGCACTCGCTCTCTCCAAAAATGGCACTTGGTCTCTTTTAAAATAAGCAGCGATAAATGAAGACTCATTACTAAACTGCATTTTCTTGCCGGGCATAGCAACCGGAACACCGATACATAACTTACTATCTTGTGTCCAAAATGACATTATCTCCAGGATAATCGTGGATAAAATCGTATTTTGAAACAGACCATAAGATGAAGCTATTTTAGATAAATGATTCAACGTCGCGTTGGGAACAGTAACCGTTTCCCTTCTGTAGCGAGAAGATTTTATCGATTCTGGTGGTCTCTTCCAGGGCAAAGTCGGTGGACCAGGATATTCTTTCAGCTTTTCTGACCAATATTGAGTATCACTTTGTTTTTTCGACATAGAAGACTGTGGAAGCAGGTGAGCGATATTTCTCGTTTGCATATCACTTTTCTGTTCATTCTCATCTTCTTCAAACAATTTAAACAATATTAGAGAAATAGCTTTTCCATCCAAAATCAGTGCGTCAAAACTCACGAACACCACCGTCGTAAAATGGTCATTATCCTCATCTTCTGACTCTGCCAATTTAATGACCCAAATATGCCAGGGAGAGCGAGAAAGATCGTGGATTTTATGAGAATACGCCAGCCTCATTTCATCGATCTTTTGATAAGCTACTGAACGCGGGATACCTGTGAAATCAATTTCATCAAGATTCAGGATAATGGCATCGGAGATATGTTGAACCAATGAACTTTCATCTATATGAGTGCGTAACGCATCATATTGCTGTACTAATCCGGTTAGCCGAGTCCTAATGACAGAAAACTCGATATTGCCTCTGAATTCCCTGAAATCATGCATGGCAACACCACCCAATGGTAGCAATTCACTTCGGCCTAATAGATAAGCGAGTTGTAATGATGTTAGTGCAGTATCCATGATATTTCCTCGATCTTTAATTATGAGAAAGAACAAAACCTACGTTAACGAACTTAAACATTTAGCACCCTTCAAAAAGAAAGGTTACCGTGGTATCTGGAAAGATCTCGCATAACGCTGACTCCCGGATAAGCACGGTGAGAAAGGAGTAAAGCAATTTGATCCGCAAAAAATGACGGCATAACGTCACCATCGACTCATGACGCTGTAATTCAACACTTAAAATAAATAAATCTGAAAAATCACCAACAATTTTGTCTACATCACTGAGATAATGTTCTCGCTGGAACGTAGGCATATTTAATCTAAATTTGTCAGACTGGGTGCAAATCCCCACTGTACAAGCGAAAAGAGACAGGAATAGTGTTGATAGCGTAATTTGACATTTTTTAGCTGTTGCCTTTAACGATTGCTTTTCTTCTTTAGTCAGTTGAACTGCTAATCGATCACTACAATATTCCCCTCTCCATCTTTTAAAAGAGTGATACTCAAATCAATTGGCTGACCATGTTCAAGATCCAATTTCTGGTGAGTTTTGCCTTTTCGTTTATTTTCCAGAAAATCAGCAATGCCTTTTCGCCATATATGCTGACATCATCAATGTGCAATTTGTTATTGGAAGACAGACTTTCTATAGTTTGCATGCCATCCGGTGTAACGCGTAGTCGTAACATCGGATGAATATCAAAGAGATACTGTACAGCAATTTTCAGCCGCTCAAGATCAAGTCCAGTACCATCAAATTCTGCATACAAATGTGCGGTAACACCACCCAACGTCTGTTCATACTGCCGGCCAACCCAATAAGCGGCCTGCATGGTCGTTAGCTCTCTCATTTGGTTCCCATAAAGTTTAGATTATCAACTACAACAAGCATACGTATTACATGAGAATGATAATAAAAATTATTATTATTTGATAAATAAAGCAACATGAATATGAATAATCCTGATTGCATAATTAAAAACCACTGAAAATATTGATATTTATTAATTAGATAAAACAATCCAATGGGCAGAAAACCTCATTCAACAGGAGCCAAATTAAGATAAAACCATCTAAAATAGATAGAAAAATCAATATATTTAATAAATTAATATCCAATTTATAGTAATAAATAAACGAACACCGCACAATTTGATTATGACGTAACCTTAATTCCTATTAACTTAATTTCAAAAAATAATAACGTGTTTGTATTAATAATATAGTAACAAATCGCTTCCCTTACCCATTTAATGATAAGTTTTTATTGTTGTTATCATGAGTTAAATTCTCCCGCAGATTAAACAGCATAAAGGACTGAAATATGGGTAATTATCATTCCGCAATTGACCAAAAAACACCATCAATCAATGTATTGGATAACAGAAGGAGGAATATACGCACACTGGAATACTTACGTACTCAAACTGATGAAAACAGTAACGAGCTGATTACTCTCTATGAGTTCAATATTCAAGGATTTCAGGTGAAAGGTACTGATCCACGTAAAAATAAAGACCAAAGTGGGCCTAACTTCACTCGTATCTTTAATCTGGCAGGCAATGTTCTGCGTGAAGAAAATGTTGATGCTGGTCAGACTATCACTCTCAACGATATTGAAGGCCGCCCAGTGTTTACCATCAATGCAACTGGTGTCCGCCATAATCATCACTACGAAGGCAACAATCTGCCCGGTCGTCTGCTCACTATCACCGAACAAATACAGACTGAAGAGAAAACTATCGAGCGCCTAATCTGGGCAGGTAATACAACGACAGAAAAAAACAATAACCTTGCTGGTCAGTGTATTTACCACTACGACACGGCTGGGCTAATCCAACTGAACAACCTTTCTCTAACCGGAGCCATTTCATCGCAATCTCAACAGTTATTAATTGATAGCCAACCAGCTGATTGGACTGGTGAAAACCAAAGTATCTGGCAGAAAAAACTAAGTCATGATATCCACACGACTCAAAATAAAACCGATGCTACTGGCGCTCTACTGACCCAAACCGATGCAAAAGGGAATATCCAGCGTTTAACCTATGATGTAGCAGGTCAACTAAAAGGTAGCTGGTTAACACTAAAAGGTCAGAACGAACAGATTATTGTTAAATCCCTGACTTATTCCGCCGCCGGACAAAAATTACGTGAAGAACACGGTAACGGCATTATCACTGAATACGCCTATGAGCCGGAAACCCAACGGCTTATTGGTATCACTACCCACCGTCTATCAGACAATAAAATATTACAGGATTTACGTTATGAATATGATCCAGTAGGTAACGTGATCAGTATCAGTAACGATGCAGAAGCCACTCGCTTTTGGCGCAACCAAAAAGTCGTACCAAAAAACACTTATGCTTATGATTCCCTGTATCAGCTTATCAGCGCGACAGGACGTGAAATGGCAAATATTGGTCAGCAAAATCATCGACTTCCCTCTCCTGTTCTACCCTCTGATAACAACAGCTACACTAACTATACCCGTCACTATAGCTACGATCACAGCGGTAACCTGCTGCAAATCCGACACAATTCATCCGCTACCCAAAATAGCTATACCAGGGGCATCACGATATCGAATCGCAGTAATCGAGGCGTTATCAGCACATTAACTACAGATCCAAACAAAGTTGATACCCTGTTCGATGCTGGCGGACATCAAACCAGTCTGTTACCCGGACAAACCTTGATCTGGACTCCACAAGGTGAGCTGAAACAAGTCAACAACGGTACAGGAAATGAATGGTATCGCTACGGTAGAGACGGAATTCGGCGACTAAAAGTGAGTGAGCAACAAACACAAAATAGTACCCAGCAGCAGCGAGTCACTTATCTGCCTGGATTGGAACTCCGCATAACACAAAACAGCGCTACCACAACAGAAAACCTGCAAGTTATCACGGTAGGTAAAGCCGGTTACGCACAGGCCAGAGTACTGCATTGGGAAAGCGGTAAACCAAAAGACATCAGCAACAATCAGCTGCGCTATAGCTACGATAACCTCATCGGTTCCAGCCAACTTGAACTGGATCACGAAGGTCAAATTATCAGTCAGGAAGAGTACTACCCATTTGGTGGTACCGCACTATGGGCGGCAAACAATCAGACAGAAGCCAGTTATAAAACCATACGTTACTCAGGTAAAGAACGTGATGCAACGGGGCTATATTATTACGGCTACCGATATTATCAATCATGGTCAGGGCGGTGGTTAAGTGCAGATCCAGCGGGGACAGTGGATGGATTAAACTTATATCGGATGGTGAGGAATAATCCTATATCCGCATTTGATGATAATGGATTAATGTTTTCTAAAGCGGTGATCAAAGGGGTTACCTCAGCAATAGCCGCTGCCGGTGGACTTGGTTATGAAGCCTATAAACATGCGAATAAACCTTCGGAAACACCAGCCATTGAACAACAATCTATTTCAAGCGTAGGTAATAATAAAATTCATGCACAACATCTGAAAGCAGCAGAAAAGCAACAAAACTTTAGTCTACTTGATACAGTGAAAAAGAACTTTTCTGGCAGAGGTAAAGTCTTCTCAGATGCTGCTGAAGGTAAATTACCCGCTCATGACTCAGTCATGAATGAAAGAGGAAATATTGCAGCATTATATGAGTTTTCTAAAACGGGTAATATTTCTCAGTTGGATAAAACAAGCTTACTGAGTAATGCCGTACAAGATGCCAAGGAAAATATTCCGACTCGATTTAAACAAGCAACAAAGGCATTAGTCACAGTGGGTACAACAACGCCTGAAGGTGTAAAAGAACTCGCAGAAACCGCTAAAAAAACCATCGATGTTATGGAGGATACTGCCATAGTTGGCGGCTCAATAGCCCTCGCAGGTAATGCTGCAATTACTGCAGCTAAAGTCGCTTTTCCTGTTGCGTCTATCCTCTTAACCATTGCACAAGCAGCATGGGTTGCAAGTTCGGTGGGAAAAACGGTTAACGACGTTAATGATGTAGCTAAAAAGCATATTGAAAAAAGCGAAATTACACACAATGCAAGAACTGATCTATTAACTCAAGTTAAGCAAATTAACAAAGAGAACAGGCAAAAAATCATATTTGGCAA
>NZ_JONO01000074.1 GCF_000711895.1 Photorhabdus australis DSM 17609 | reverse complement strand
TCATTTAATAATCAATGTTAATGATTTCAAATTAATTTTATTGTTTTATTTTATTTTGTGATGAATGTCACAAAACAAGGTCTCATTTCTGGAAAAAGTCACTTGCAAAAATTGAATTTTCGTTATTACACGAACAGGTAAAAACCTTTCCCTCTGTTTGACGAGGCTGAGGCGATATCGTGGCAATGGCGTTGCTCTGATAGCGGAAACGTTTTGTGCTGTACGTTCTTCTGTTGAGCGGCGAATGAATTGAAAAAACGCAATTTTATTTGCTGTTTTTACCGGTTTATTCACCTGAGACTATTATCTGAAATCATACGTTAGCAATATACGTAACAATGACTGGAAAAAATCAATTAATTTATATCCGCTACTTCGCCCTCCTGGGGAGATAAGTGAACAATAAAAGTGTCGTGGGATTATGAGAAATGGTAGATTCATATAATAGGTACAATATCGTTAATTCGGAGGTAAATATATTCGTATTCTTTTAAATAATTCATTTGGTATTTTCCAACTCAGTGTCTTTCAGGGGGCGATTATTTAATCGGGTTACCACAACATTTATTTCCTTAGCAGAGAATTCATTTAAATCGATTCCCTTTTGAAAGTTTTGTCTAATTAATCCATTTTTAAATTTTTCCTATTTTTTCATAGCGACCATAGCATTTTCTGGTAATTCGAAACGGATATCTTTCTGTTTCATTCAGTTGTGTATGAAGCACGACATTAGGTGTTTTTGAGTATCATGTATACCCAATAGATTTCAAGATGCATCGCGACGGCAAGGGAACGAATCCCCGGGAGCATAGATAACTATGTGACCGGGGTGAGTGAGTGCAACCAACAAAGAGGCAACTTGAAAGATAACAGGTATAAATCACATTGTTTTATTATGGCATAATTAAGCTGTTTTAGTTTAAAATTATTTATTTATGATATTGAATATAACTGGAATTATATTCCTTTATGATCTGATTATTTCGATATAATGTTTAATTAAATAGTTTTTAATTTTCATTTCCTGTTTGTGATATTTACTTGAGTGGCATGTTTTTGCCATTTAAAATAATGTATTATGAATTATTTTAATTTGATGTTATATTTTACCTAATTGAGCCTACAAGTTTTTTTATCAATATTGCATAAGTTGCATTTGGTGTTTGAAGTGTTCGTTCCTTATCAAAATGGAAGGAATACTTTACAGGTGATTATCAGAATAACATTTTGATAATTTAATGTGAATCATTTTAAAAGGTTTAATGTCTTTGTTAAATAATTTTGATTTGACATTAGTATAAAGTAGGTGAATTATAACAATGATTTAATGTTTATATATAATCAATGTAGTTAGAAATAGTTAAAAATAGTTAAAAATAGTTAAAAATAGTTAAAGATTCTATTCTTTATTATGGGATTCAGTATCAGATAATAAAAATTGCAGTAAATTAACAGCGTTTATCCGAAAGCAGGAATAAAAAAGAATGTCTTATTCCAAGGTCATAAAATAAGTCATTTATTCCGTTATCGAGGAAATTAACGTCGAGGAATTTCACATTGGTTGTTATTAACCGGGCTATGGCATCCAGTATCTGAGTATCTTGAATTAATGTCAGGCGTGTCCGTGTTTATTTCTTGGGGGCAAGAAGTAAGAGAAAGACATTGATGATAACTGTCAGCAATGACGGTTTTCAAATTTCTAACAGATTCGTTGAGGTAATAAATGAAAGATAACATTGCTGAAGTAGGAAATATTCTTCAGGCTCCGACATCAGAAAATATAATCAGCGTAAATAACACTTCACAACAAATTCAGAACGTAAAGAATATTCACCAGGAATTTACATCTAGTGAATTATTTTGGTGTGAGCGTCTTGCCTCTTTGCAACCCTTCCAGTTACCTTTCGAAATCACCGGGAAACAGACAGAACCCAGATGGGTAATGAGTCCCTGGCAGCCTCCGTTGCCAAAAAATGGTGAAGAGGACTCATTGCGGATACTGTTGCAGGCATTCGTTATCTATCTTGCACGTTTGACTCGTCAGACCGAATTCCAAATCGGTTGGTGCGTGGAAGTAAACGATAATCCGGCAGATTTGGCGCCGGTGGTACCCATGGCCATTGAGGTGGCGTTTGATGCTCCCTGGAGTGTGATATCTGACCAGGTTGATGACGAGCTTGCGCGGTTGATACAGCACCATACATTTAGCCGAGATCTCTTCTCTCGCTCTCCTTTATTGCGAGCTATCCCGGCATTAACAAACAGTCATCCGTGGCGGATCGCTGTTTCTGTGATGCAGGATGACAGGCAGCATGATCAAGAGGTACCCGGCGTATTGCTGACCCTTCAGATTAATGCGCAGGGTGGTTTTCGTTGGATTTACGATAAGAACCGTCTGAGTGGGGAAGTGGTCCAGCGGATGAGCGAACACTTACAGGTGTTGGTATTGTCGAAAAGGGACGGCGATGAAATCCCCGTCGGACAGCTTAATTTATTGCCTGAGTCTGAACGGACATTGCTGCTAGAAACCTGGAATCCCACTGAAACCCCTTATCCTGATCCGTTATGTATTCATCAATTATTTGAGCAACAAGTGGAACAAGCCCCGGAAGCGACGGCATTGGTGTATCAAGATCAGGCTCTCAGCTATGCTGAACTGAATATTCGTGCCAACCGCCTGGCCCATCAACTGATTGCGCTGGGGGTGGCGCCGGACCATCGGGTGGCAATCTGTGTAGCTCGTTCCCCGGCAATGGTGGTGGCGCTGCTGGCGGTGCTGAAAGCGGGTGGGGCTTATGTGCCGCTGGACTCGACCTATCCGGGAGAACGGCTGGCATATATCTTGAGTGATGTGGCTCCGTCAGTGGTTTTGGCTGATGCGACCGGGAAGATGGCGCTGGGCGAACAGGCGTTAGCCGGGCTGACGGTAATTGACCCAAATACTCTACCTGGCCAGTCGGATAGCAATCCATTCGTAGCTAAGTTGACACCTCAACATCTGGCGTATGTGATTTACACTTCTGGCTCCACCGGGCAGCCGAAAGGGGTGATGGTAGAACATCAGGCTATCTATCAACGTTATTTGGGTTTTAATGACACCTATGCGGTTACAGCGAAAGACCGGGTACTGCAATTTGTCGCGTTTGCGTTTGATGTTTCAGTGGAAGATTTCTTCTCGTCATTATGCAACGGGGCCACGTTGGTCATGCGTGATGATAGCTGGTTGACTTCTATACCGGAATTTATTGCCTTAGTCCGACAATATCGTATTACCGTGATGTCATTGCCGACTTTATTCTGGTCCGAACTGGCGGCCAGAGGCAGCGGATTACCGCTGCCGGATTGTCTCCGGCTCATCATCATTGGTGGTGAAGCGGTAAAACAGCACGCTGTTCAGGATTGGTTTGCTCAGGAAGGCCATCGGCCCCGGCTATTGAATGGTTATGGACCGACGGAAAACACCGTGACGGTGACCTATAAGGATGTGTTATCCCCGGCAGATGCGCGTTCTATTGGCCGACCAGCTAAGAATGCCCGCATTTATCTGCTGGACAGAGATGGCCAACCGGTGCCATTAGGTTGCACTGGCGAAATGTATATTGGTGGCGTGGGGGTGGCACGGGGTTATCTGAATCGACCGGCCTTAAGCGCGGAACGTTTTATGCTGGATCCCTTTAGTCCAATATCTGGTGCGCGGATGTATCGGACCGGGGATTTGGCTCGCTACCTGCCGGATGGGGACTTGGAATTCCTGGGGCGTAACGACGAGCAGGTTAAAATCCGTGGCTTCCGGGTTGAGCTGGGGGAAATTGAAACCCGACTGGTGGAATACCCGGCGGTGCAAGAGGCGGTGGTACTGGCATTGGATGACGTGCAGGGCAAACGGTTAGTCGCCTATGTGACGGTGGATACACATGAGCATGAGGGGTTGGTTGCTCGTTTGCGTGAACACCTGAGTTCCCGGTTGCCGGATTATATGGTCCCGGCGGCTTTTGTGCATCTGGATAGCTTCCCGCAGACTCCAAATGGCAAGCTGGATCGCCGGGCATTACCGGCGCCAGGAGAGGCAGATTTTGCCCGCCAGATTTATGCTGCCCCGCAAGGCGAGGCTGAGATTATTCTGGCAGCACTTTGGCGTGAGTTACTGGGGATTGAGCAGATTAGCCGGCATGACAGCTTCTTTGCGTTGGGTGGTCACTCACTGCTTGGCGTGCAGATGATTGAGCGTTTGCGTCACCGGGGGTTGACATTGACGGCACGTGATCTGTTCCAGTCTCCGGTGTTGTTTGAACTGGCTCAAGCGTTGGGACGGCACCGGGCTGTGATGGTGCCACCCAACGTCATCACCCCGGCAACTACGGTGCTGACGCCGGCGATGTTGCCGCTGATTGATCTGACCCAGCCTGAGATTGAGCACATCGTTGAGCAGGTGCCGGGAGGGATAGCGAATATTCAGGATATCTATGCCTTGTCGCCGTTGCAGGACGGTATCCTGTTCCATCATTTATTGGAAAAAGAAGGCGACCCTTATTTGGTGCTCTATCCGGTGGTTTTTGCTAACCGATCTCTGCTGGACCGTTATCTGGCAGCGGTACAACAGGCGGTTGATCGTCATGACATCCTGAGGACGGCTTTTATCTGGCAAGGATTGTCTGTTCCGGCACAGGTGGTTTTGCGCCAGGCGCGGTTGCCAGTGACGGAACTGACGCTGGACCCAGCTGACGGTCCAGTAATTGACCAGTTAACCCGGCGCTTTGATCCGGATCAGTATCGTCTTGATCTGAGTCAGGCACCGCTACTGCATTTTGTCATTGCTCAGGAAGCCGATGGTCGTTGGTTCTTACTGGAATTGCAGCATCATTTGATCGGTGACCATGAAACAATGGAAGTGATGCACCGCGAAGTGCAGGCGTATTTTACCGGGCAGGCAGATTACCTACCTGTGCCGGTCCCTTTCCGTAATCTGGTGGCTGAAGCCCGGTTGGGGGTAAGTCAGGAATCCCATACCCGTTTCTTTACCGACATGTTGGCGGAGGTGGATGAACCAACGTTGCCGTTTGGATTAACGGAGGTGCATCGTGATGGATCTCAGGTGATTGAATCACATCGGATGCTGACAGCCGGGTTGAATGACCGTCTTCGCCATCAGGCCCGACGTTCAGGTGTCAGTTTGGCGGCCTTATGTCATTTGGCCTGGGCGCAAGTGCTGTCGCGTACTAGTGGTCAGGAGAAAGTGGTGTTTGGCACCGTCTTGTTTGGACGCATGGCAGTGGCGGAGGGGGCTGACAGCAGTATGGGGCTGTTTATCAATACCCTGCCGCTGCGGTTGGATATCGATGAGACTCCGGTACGGGACAGTGTGCGTGCGGTGCATTTACGACTGGCTGGGTTGCTGGAGCATGAGCATGCCTCACTGGCGCTGGCCCAACGGTGCAGTGGGGTTGTCAGTGGTGCGCCACTCTTTAGTGCCCTATTGAATTATCGACATAATTATCAGCCGGTGACTTCGGATGAAATGATGGACGGTATTGAATTCCTCGGTGAACAGGAACGGACCAACTACCCGTTTGTGCTGTCGGTGGAGGATTTTGGTGAATCTCTGGGGCTAACAGCTCAGGTGGTACAGCCGTTTGAGCCGGATCGGTTATGCGTTTATATGCAACAGGCTTTGGAAAGTTTGGTAGCGGCGCTTGAACAGGCACCAGAGACGCCGGTACGTGCATTGAACATTTTGCCTGAAACGGAACAGAAGTTGTTGCTGGAAACGTGGAATGTTACCGAAGCTCTGTATCCTGAACAGTTATGCATTCATCAGTTGTTTGAACAACAGGCAGCGAAAACTCCGCAAGCGACAGCGCTGATAGCGGGAGATAAAACTCTCAGTTACGCAGAACTGAATGCCTGTGCTAACCGTCTGGCCCGTCAATTGATCGAACAAGGCGTTTGCCCGGATGAACACATTGTGATCTTGTTGCAACGATCAGTTGAGCTGGTGGTAGCCCAGTTGGCTATCCTTAAGGTTGGTGCTGTTTACGTACCGATAGATCCCAGTGTGCCAGACGAACGGCGAAACTGGCTGATAAATGATTGTTCAGCTAAGTTGCTAATTACTGATGCGCAATCTGATATTCCGGTCGGTCTCTCTGTTCCGCTGTTCCGTCTCTTTGATGAGGAAAATACGAACGGAGTTGAAGAGGAGATAAACCTTAATTTACCGCGTTCCAGTACTGGGTCAGCCTATATCATGTATACCTCCGGCTCAACCGGCCTGCCAAAAGGGGTAATCGTGCCGCATCGTGCGGTGGTTCGGCTGGTCATCAATAATGGCTATGCTGCAATCGGACCCAATGATCGGGTGGCCTTTACGGCTAACCCCGCTTTCGATGCCAGCACATTTGAAGTCTGGGCACCTTTGCTTAACGGCAGCGCTCTGGTGGTTATCGATCATGATACTTTGCTGACACCGCAGGAGTTAGTGCAGGTTTTACAGGCTCACCATGTCACTGTTCTGTGGCTGACTATCGGGTTGTTTAACCGGCTAGCGATGGAGCTGTCCCCGGTTCTTCCGCAGATAAAAATTCTGATTTTCGGGGGGGATATACCCGATTTGCATGTGATTGCTCAGGTTCTAGGTAACCATCCACCACAACAATTATTACAGGCTTATGGTCCGAGTGAAGGAACCACCTTTACCACAATGTATCCTATTGAAGCGTTACCGCAGGGAGTAACCCGGCTTCCCATTGGCCGGCCAATTGCTAATACACGTGTTTATCTGCTGGATGCTTATGGTCAACCGGTGCCGTTGGGGGCGACCGGAGAGATTTATGTCGGCGGAGACGGGGTTGCTTGTGGTTATCTCAATCGTCCTGAATTGACGGCGGAGCGTTTCCTGATTGATCCATTTAGTGATCAACCGAATGCACGTATGTACCGGACCGGGGATTTAGCTCGTTATCTGCCGGACGGTAATTTGGAATTCCTTGGTCGTAATGATCAACAGGTTAAAATCCGTGGTTTCCGGATTGAACCGGGGGAAATTGAGGCTTGTCTGGCTGAACTCCCTGTAGTACGTGAGGCTGCTGTTTTGGCGCTGAGTGATGGTCAGGACAAACGGCTGGTTGCCTATGTAGTGGCGCCAGAGGATGAGGAGGGATTGGTTAATAGTTTGCGTGCTCATTTGAGTGCAATTTTGCCTGACTACATGGTGCCGTCAGCCTTTGTGCGTCTGGATGCGTTTCCACTGACTCCGAATGGTAAGTTGGATCGTCGTGCGTTACCGACACCGGATAATAATGAAGCTGTTGCTCGTCAGATTTACGAAGCGCCACAAGGAGAAACGGAGATTACCCTGGCGGCGATTTGGCGTGAATTACTTGGGATTGAACAAGTTAGCCGACATGATAGCTTTTTTGCGTTGGGCGGCCATTCCCTGCTCGCTGTACGGATGATTGAACGCTTGCGTCATCTGGGGTTGACATTGGCGGCGCGTGATTTGTTCCAGTCTCCGGTGTTGTCAGAACTGGCTCAAACGTTGGGGCAACATCGGGCTGTCATGGTACCTGCTAATGTTATTACGCCAGCAACTACAGCGTTAACGCCGGCGATGTTACCGTTGATAGATCTGACTCAGACAGAGATTGATTCTGTCGTCGGACAAGTGCCAGGCGGGGTTGCCAATATTCAGGATATCTATGCCTTGTCGCCATTACAGGACGGTATTTTATTCCACCATTTACTGGCAAACGAAGGGGATCCTTATTTGTTAGCCGGTCAGATGGTCTTTGCTGACCGGACTCTGCTGGATCGTTATCTGACGGCGGTGCAACAGGTGGTTGATCGTCATGATATTCTGCGGACCGCTTTTATTTGGCAAGGATTATCCGTCCCGGCTCAGGTAGTCTGGCGTCAGGCCCCTTTGTCGGTGACGGAATTGACGCTGGACCCGGCTGATGGGCCGGTTAGTGATCAACTGGCGCAACGTTTTAATCCCCGTCATTATCGTCTCGATTTGAGTCAGGCACCGCTATTGCGTTTTGTGGTGGCACAGGAGACTGATGGCCGTTGGTTTTTACTGGAATTGCAACATCACTTGATTGGCGACCATACCACAATGAAAGTGATGAACTGTGAAGTACAAGCATATTTTTCCGGGCAGATGGACCGTCTGCCTGACCCGGTACCGTTCCGTAATCTGGTGGCTGAAGTCCAACTGGGGATGAGTCAGGCAGAGCATACCCGTTTCTTTACTGACATGTTGGCGGATGTGGATGAGCCAACGCTGCCGTTCGGGTTGGCGGAGGTGCATCGTGATGGCTCGCAGGAGATAGAATCTCACCGGATGCTGACAATCGAGTTGAGTGACCGTCTTCGCCATCAGGCCCGGCATTTGGGCATCAGTCTGGCCGCTTTGTGTCATCTGGCCTGGGCACAAGTACTGTCGTGTACCAGTGGTCAGGAAAAAGTGGTATTCGGTACCGTACTATTTGGACGTATGGCAGCGGGGGAAGGTGCTGATAGTGGTATGGGGCTGTTTATTAATACCTTGCCGTTGCGTTTGGATATAGATAATACCCCGGTACGTGACAGTGTGCGGGCGGTGCATCTACGACTAGCTGGGTTGTTGGCGCATGAGCATGCTTCACTGGCGCTGGCCCAGCGGTGCAGTGGGGTTGCCAGCGGTACGCCACTTTTTAGCTCCTTATTGAACTATCGACATAATGATCAGCCGGGAAATTTCAATGAAACGATGGACGGTATTAAATTTCTGGGTGAACAGGAAAGTACTAACTACCCCTTTGGGCTGTCGGTAGAGGACGATGGGACCACTTTGGGGCTGATCGCTCATGTGGTGCAGCCGTTTGAACCGGATAGAATATGCGATTATATGCAGCAGGCGTTGGCGAGCCTGGTGGAAGCTCTTGAGCAAGCCCCTGAGACGCCGGTACGAGCACTGAACATCCTGCCTGAAGCAGAACGTACGCTGCT
This sequence comes from Photorhabdus australis DSM 17609, assembly GCF_000711895.1. Classification (GTDB taxonomy): domain Bacteria; phylum Pseudomonadota; class Gammaproteobacteria; order Enterobacterales; family Enterobacteriaceae; genus Photorhabdus; species Photorhabdus australis. Next base: position 8,669 of record NZ_JONO01000074.1, on the reverse strand, counting down.
GCTGGAAACCTGGAATGCGACAGAAACTGTATATCCTGACGCGTTATGTATTCATCAGCTGTTTGAGCAACAGGCAGAGAAAACCCCGGAAGCTACGGCTCTGGTGTATCAAGAGCAGAGTCTCAGTTATGACCAATTAAATTCTTGTGCTAACCGTCTGGCTCATCAGCTCATTGCGCTGGGGGTTGCGCCGGATCAGCGGGTGGCAATTTGCGTAGCACGCTCCCCGGCGATGGTGGTGGCGTTGTTAGCGGTACTGAAAGCTGGCGCAGCTTATGTGCCGCTGGATTCAACCTACCCTGCGGAACGTCTGGTGTATATCCTGAATGATACGGGTCCGTCAGTGGTTCTGGTGGATGAAGCTGGCCGGGAAGCATTGGGTGACGAGGCATTGGCCGGGCTGAGGGTACTTGACCCGAATATCCAACCTGACCAGCCGGACAACAATCCGCAGATCCCGGCGTTGATGCCACAGAATCTGGCTTACGTCATCTATACCTCCGGCTCTACCGGACAACCGAAAGGGGTGATGGTAGAACATCAGGCGCTGTATCAACGTTATCTGGGGGTTAATGAGCGCTATGCTGTTACTGAGCAAGATCGAGTGCTGCAATTTGCCGCGTTTGCGTTTGATGTTTCAGTGGAAGAGTGTTTCTCGTCACTATGTAACGGGGCCACGCTGGTTATTCGGGATGACAATTGGCTGGCTTCGATGCCGGAATTTATTGCTTTAACCCAGAAAAACCGCATCACGGTTCTGTTTCTGCCGACTTTATTCTGGTCTGAACTGGCGGCCAGAGACAACGGATGGCCGCTGCCAGATTGCCTCAGGCTGATCATCATTGGTAGTGAGGCGGTGAAAAAGAACGCTATTCAGGACTGGTTTACGCAAGAAGGCCATCGACCCCAGCTGTTGAATGCTTATGGCCCAACGGAAAATACCGTGACGGCGACTTGTAAGGAAATATTATCCCCGGCGGATGATCGTTCTATAGGCAGGCCGATTAAAAATACCCGCATCTACTTACTAGACAGATATAGCCAGCCGGTGCCATTAGGTTGCATTGGTGAAATGTATATTGGCGGTGTGGGAGTGGCACAGGGTTACCTGAACCGGCCAGAATTGAGTGCAGAACGTTTTATGCCGGATCCCTTTAGTCCGGTATCCGGTGCCCAGATGTATCGCACCGGGGATTTGGCCCGCTACCTGCCGGACGGTGAGTTGGAATTCCTGGGCCGCAATGACCAACAGGTTAAAATTCGTGGCTTCCGGGTTGAGCTGGGGGAAATTGAAACCCGGTTGGTGGAGCACCCAGCAGTACAAGAGGCTGCGGTGTTGGCGCTGGATGATGAGCTGGGCAAACGGTTGGTTGCCTATGTAGCAGCGGAAGCGGATGAGAGATTGACGGCTGATTTACGTGAATACCTGAGTACCGTTTTACCTGACTATATGATACCTGCGGCCTTTGTACGTTTGGATACCTTCCCGCAGACGCCGAATGGTAAGTTGGATCGCCGGGCATTGCCGGCGCCGGGGGAGGCAGCGTTTGCTCGTCAGGTCTATGAAGCTCCACAAGGGAAGGTAGAAACGATGCTGGCAGCTGTCTGGTGTGAGCTGCTGGGTGTTGAACAGATAAGTCGGCATGATAGCTTTTTTGCATTGGGCGGCCATTCATTACTCGCTGTGCGCATGATTGAACGATTGCGGCGTATCGGTTTGGGTGTATCGGTACAAACGCTATTTCAACATCCAACACTCTGTGTTTTGGCACAGTCTCTGGGTCAGCATAATGAAATTCAGGTGCCGGACAACCGTATTACACCGGATATTACAGTGCTGACCCCCGATCTGCTGCCATTGATTGACCTGTCCCAGCCTGAAATTGATCACATCGTCGGGCAAGTGCCAGGAGGGATAGCGAATATTCAGGATATCTATGCGTTATCGCCGTTGCAGGATGGCATTTTGTTCCACCATCTATTGGAGAAAGAAGGTGATCCGTATCTGTTAGTCACTCAGATGGTTTTTGCTGATCGCTCTTTGTTGGATCGTTATCTGATAGCGGTTCAACGGACAATTGATCGGCACGATATTTTACGTACCGCCTTTATCTGGCAAGGATTGTCAGTTCCGGTACAGGTGGTTTGGCGTCAGGCCCCATTGTCAGTGACTGAGTTGACACTGAACCCGGTGGACGGTCCGGTCAGTGACCAGTTAGCCCGGCGTTTTGATCCGGGTCAGTATCGTCTTGACCTGAGTCAGGCACCGCTACTGCGTTTTGTCATCGCCCGGGAAACCGATGGTCGCTGGTTTTTACTGGAATTGCATCATCATTTGATTGGTGACCATGAAACGATGGAAGTGATGCACCGTGAAGTATTGGCATATCTGACTGGTCAGGAGGACAGTCTGCCAGCACCGGTTCCTTTCCGTAATTTGGTGGCTCAGGCTCGGTTAGGTGTCAGTCAGGAAGCGCATACCCGCTTCTTTACCGAGATGTTGGCAGAAGTGGATGAACCGACTTTACCGTTTGGGTTGACGGAGGTGCATCGTGATGGTTCGCAAGTGGTGGAATGCCACCAGATGCTGATGAGCACACTAAATGACCGTCTGCGTAGTCAAGCCCGGCAGTTGGGCGTCAGTGTGGCGGCGTTGTGCCATCTGGCCTGGGCGCAGGTGTTATCGTGCACCAGTGGCCAGAAGAATGTGGTGTTTGGTACGGTGTTATTTGGGCGTATGCAGGCAGGGGGGAGTGCTGAGAATGGCATGGGGTTATTTATCAATACCTTGCCGTTGCGGCTGGATATCGATGAGACCCCGGTACGGGATAGCGTACAGATAGCACATACTCGACTCGCCGGATTATTAGCGCATGAGCACGCTTCACTGGCGCTGGCTCAACGTTGCAGTGGTGTGCTGGGGGAGATACCACTCTTTAGTAGTCTGTTGAACTATCGACATAATGCTTTACCGGAAACGTCAGATGAATTGATAAGCGGTATTGAATTTTTTGGCGGGCAGGAGCGGACCAACTATCCGTTTGTGCTGTCGGTGGAGGATTTTGGTGAATCATTAGGGTTGACGGCTCAGGTAGTGCAGCCGTTTGATCCGGAAAGCCTATGCGGTTATATGCAACAAGCACTGGAAAGTCTGGTGGAGGCGCTTGAACAGGTGCCGGGGACGCCGGTACGTGCATTGAACATCTTACCTGAAGCAGAACAGAGGTTATTGCTGGAAACATGGAACGCGACGGAAGCACCGTATCCTGAGCAACTATGCATTCATCAATTGTTTGAGCAGCAGGCAGCGAAAACCCCAGAGGCGACGGCACTGATAGCGGGAGATAAAATCCTGAGCTATGCGGAGCTGAATGCTCGTGCTAACCGGTTGGCTCGTCAGCTAATCGAACGAGGAGGTTGTCCCGGTGATCATATTGCGACCTTGTTCGCACGCTCTATTGAATTGGTAGTGGCCCAACTGGCAATTCTCAAAGTCGGCGCTGTTTACGTACCGATAGATCCTAGCGTGCCGGATGAGCGGAAAAACTGGTTGATAAATGACTGTTCAGCTAATTTACTGATTACTTATGGGCAATCGGATGTTCCGGTTGGTCTCTCTGTTCCACTGTTTTATCTCTCAGATGAGCCAGACACGGTCAGAGAGGAAGATCATATCAATCCTGATTTACCACGTTCTAGCGCTGAATCTGCGTATATCATGTATACCTCCGGTTCAACCGGCTTGCCAAAAGGGGTAATCGTGCCGCATCGTTCGGTGGTCCGGCTGGTCATTAATAATGGCTATGCTGAAATCGGACCGGATGACCGGGTCTCCTTTACGGCTAATCCGGCTTTCGATGCCAGCACGTTTGAAGTTTGGGCGCCGTTGCTCAACGGTGGCGCTTTGGTGATTATCAACCATGCCACTTTGCTGACACCACAGGAGTTAGTGCAGGATTTACAAACTCACCGCGTTACGGTTCTATGGTTGACTATCGGGTTGTTTAACCGGCTGGCGGCAGAGTTATCCCCCATTCTTCCGCGGATTAAGATCCTGATTTTCGGGGGAGATATCCCCGATTTACAGGTGATTGCTCAGGTTCTGGATAATCGTCCGCCCCAACAATTATTACAGGCATATGGCCCGAGTGAGGGAACCACCTTTACCACGATGTATCCTATCGAGGCGTTACCGCAGGGAGTGACCCGAATTCCGATTGGTCGGCCAATCGCTAACACGCGTGTTTATCTGTTGGATGCTTATGAACAGCCGGTACCGACAGGGGTTATCGGTGAGATTTATGTTGGGGGCGATGGGGTTGCTCTGGGTTATTTCAATCGTCCTGAGTTAACCGCCGAACGTTTCCTTGTTGATCCGTTTAGTGACAATCCGGATGCGCGCATGTACCGGACTGGGGATTTGGCTCGTTATCTGCCTGACGGTAATTTGGAATTCCTTGGCCGTAATGATCAGCAGGTCAAAATCCGTGGTTTCCGGATTGAACCGGGGGAAATTGAGACGCGTTTGGCAGAGTACCCGGCGGTACGTGAGGTTGCTGTATTGGCGCTCGATGATGGGCAGAATAAACGTCTGGTTGCCTATGTAGTGGCACCAGAGGATGAAGGATTGGTTAATAGTTTGCGTGATCACCTGAGCGCCATTTTGCCTGATTATATGGTGCCGTCAGCCTTTGTGCGTCTGGATGCGCTGCCATTGACTCCGAACGGTAAGTTGGATCGTCGTGCGCTACCGGCACCGGATCATGAAGCCGTTGCCCGCCAGGTTTATGAAGCTCCGCAAGGAGAAACAGAAATTGCCCTGGCGACGATTTGGCGTGAACTACTGGGGGTTGAACAAGTTAGCAGACATGACAGCTTTTTTGCCTTGGGCGGCCATTCATTACTCGCTGTGCGGATGATTGAACGCTTGCGTCATTTGGGGTTAACACTGGCGGCGCGTGATCTGTTCCAGTCTCCGGTGCTGTCAGATTTGGCTCAAACGCTAGGTCAGTATCAGGCCGTGATAGTACCGCCTAATGTCATTACGTCGGCAACTACGGCGTTAACGCCGGTGATGTTGCCGTTGATAGATCTGACTCAGTCAGAGATTGACCGTATCGTCGGTCAAGTACCGGGTGGGGTTACTAATATTCAGGATATCTATGCCCTATCACCGTTGCAGGACGGTATTTTATTCCACCATTTACTGGCAAACGAAGGTGATCCGTATTTGCTATCCGGCCAGATGGCATTTGCTGATCGAGCTCTGCTGGATCGTTATCTGGCGGCGGTACAGCAGGTGGTTGATAGACACGATATCCTGCGGACCGCCTTTATCTGGCAAGGATTGTCTGTGCCAGCTCAGGTGGTTTGGCGTCAGGCATCCTTGTCAGTGACTGAACTGACATTGAACCCGACTGATGGATCGGTTAGCGAACAATTGGCTGAACGTTTTGATCCTTGTCACTATCGTCTTGACCTGAATAAGGCACCGTTATTGCAGTTTGTGGTGGCACAGGAAATAGATGGGCGGTGGATTGCCCTACAACTGCTGCATCATCTGATTGGTGACCATACCACGCTGGATGTGATGAACAGCGAGGTTCAGGCGTATCTTGCCGGACAAGAGGGCAGTCTGCCTTCCCCAGTATCTTTCCGTAATCTGGTGGCTCAAGCTCAATTGGGGGTGAGTCAGGAAGCTCATATCCGCTTCTTTACCGACATGCTGGCTGAAGTGGATGAACCAACGTTGCCATTCGGATTGACGGAGGTACATCATAATAGTTCACAGGTGACGGAATCGCAGCGGATGTTGGCTCCTGAGCTAAATGACCGTCTGCGTAGTCAGGCTCGGCGTTTGGGTGTCAGTTTGGCGGCTATGTGTCATCTGGCTTGGGCACAGGTGTTATCGCGTACCAGCGGACAGGAACAGGTGGTGTTCGGTACAGTAGTATTTGGGCGCATGGCGGTGGGGAAAGGCATCGACAGCGGCATGGGGCTATTTATCAATACCCTACCGCTACGGTTGGATATCGATGATACGTCGGTGCGTGATAGTGTACAGGCAACACATACCCGACTGGCGGGATTGTTAGAACATGAGCATGCATCATTGGCGCTGGCTCAGCGTTGTAGTGGTGTACAGGATGGTGCTCCTCTCTTTAGCGCTCTGTTGAATTACCGGCATAATGATCCGTCGATGGCTGCCGATGAGATGGTACAAGGCATTGAATTCCTTAACGCGCGGGAGCTTACCAACTATCCGTTTGCCTTGTCGGTAGAAGATTTTGGTGACGCACTGGGGCTGACGGCGCAAGTTGTCCAGCCATTTGAGTCAGAACGGGTATGCGGTTATATGCAACAGGCACTGGAGAGCTTGGTGGAGGCTCTGGAACAGACCCCAGAAACGCCGGTGCGGGTATTGGAGATCTTGCCAGAAGCGGAACGGAAACTGTTGTTGAAAACCTGGAATGCCACAGAAACAGCGTATCTTGACCAATGGTGTATTCATCAACTATTTGAACAACAGGTAGAGAGAACGCCTGATATCACAGCGTTGGTCTATGAGGAGCAGACGTTTAGCTATGCAGAACTGAATGCTCGTGCTAACCGGATGGCCCATCAGCTGATTGCGTTGGGTGTCGGACCTGACCAGCGAGTAGCGATTTGTGTAGCACGCTCACCAGCGATGGTCATGGGACTGCTGGCAGTGCTGAAAGCGGGGGCGGCTTATGTGCCGCTAGATCCGGATTATCCGGGCGAACGGTTATCGTATATTTTGGCTGATGTCTCACCGGTTATTTTATTGGCCGATGTCGCTGGGCGTACAGCGCTGGGCGAAAAGGCGCTTGCTGAGCTGACGGTACTAGATCCGAATGCATTGCCTGACCAGCCGGACAGCAATCCGCAGATATCTGAATTAACCTCACGGCATCTGGCCTATGTGATTTACACCTCCGGTTCTACCGGCACGCCGAAGGGCGTGATGGTTGAACATGGGCAACTGGTCAATCAAATTACTTCGCTGAATACAACATGGTCGCTTAATGCATGTGACTGTATATTACAATTTTGCAACCTTTCTTTTGACGTTTGTGCATCAGAAATATTTTGCGCAATAACACGGGGGGCACGATTAGTCTTGAGAACAAATCAGTGGACCCTTAGCGCACAGGAGTTCTGGCGTCTGTGTGAATCCTATGAAATTACATATATTGCGGTACCTGCTCAATTCTGGCGCATAATATCCAATATTAATGCAGGCGATATTTACAAGGGCTTAAGGATTATTTGCATTGGTGGGGAAGCGATATCTGATCATGAGTTGCAACGTTGGTTATCGACTCACCGTGAATTCCCTGTTCTGGTTAATTGCTACGGTCCTACAGAAACCACGATTACATCGACGATATCCTGTCTGAACGAAACGGTGGGGCAGGCCAATATCATAGGTCGTCCACTGCTGAATACACGTGTTTACCTGCTGGGTGTCGATGGTCAGCCAGTACCTCTGGGGGCGGTAGGGGAATTGTATATTGGGGGAGTCGGTGTCTCACGTGGTTATTTCCATCGTCCTGAGTTAACGGCTGAACGTTTTCTGACTGACCCGTTTAGTGATGATCCGGGTGCACGCATGTACCGCACCGGGGATTTGGCCCGCTATCAGCCAGACGGCAACCTGGAATTCCTTGGCCGTAATGACCATCAGGTGAAAATCCGGGGATTCCGTGTTGAACTGGGGGAAATTGAGGCCCGGTTGCTGGAGCATCCTGTGGTGAGCAAATCTGTTGTGTTGGCACTGGATGAAGGGCAGGACAAACATCTGGTTGCCTATGTGGTGGCGCAGGCGAATGAGGGGCTGGTTAATAGCCTGCGTACCCACCTGAGTACAGTTTTACCTGATTATATGGTGCCGTCAGCTTTTGTGCGTCTGGATGCGTTTCCGTTGACTCCTAACGGTAAATTGGATCGTCGTGCTTTACCGGCACCGGACAATCAAGCTTTTGCCCGTCAAGTTTACGAAGCACCACTCGGAGAAGTAGAAACCGTATTGGCGGCGATTTGGAGTGAGTTGTTGGGGGTTGAGCAGGTCAGCCGATATGACAACTTCTTCGCGTTGGGCGGTCATTCACTGCTCGCTATGCGAATGACAAACCTTGCTGCTGGTCGGGGTTTGGTTTGTACATTAAATGCACTGTTCCAATTCCCGGTGTTGGCAGAACTGGCCGCAAAAATCACATCAGATTCGTTGTCTGAGCCGCAAACCAGTGCCATATCGGTGCGACAGGATGGAACAGAACCGCCATTGTTCTTTGTTCCCAGTGGGATGGGTGACTATTCCTATGTCTTCGGACTGGCTAACCATCTGCCATCAGGCTACCCGATTTATGCCTTGCCCTGGCAGTCAGTCGATGAGGAGCCAATGGCAACGATGGAAGCGCAGGCGGTCAGAATGATCACTTTAATGCAAGCGGTTCAGCCGGAGGGTCCGTATCGGATAGGCGGTTACTCCTCAGGCGGCATATTGGCTTATGCGATTGTTGAGCGACTTTTGAATGCCGGAGAGGGGGTGAATTTCTTGGGCTTGATTGATACGCCAGCGCCTCATGATTTAGGGGAACAGCCGATGCAACCTCAGCATCATTTCTTTAGTGAGTTGGCCCGGCAGG
>NZ_JONO01000073.1 GCF_000711895.1 Photorhabdus australis DSM 17609 | reverse complement strand
TAACCGGGCATCTCTATGGCGACAAAGGGTATTTATCGCAAGCGTTATGCGATGAACTAAAAGCTGAAGGAATTACATTAATCACGAATGTTCGCCGTAATATGAAGGGCAAATTTTTATCCCTTTGGGACAAGGCCATGTTAAGAAAACGTTTTTTAATAGAGACAGTGAATGACCAATTGAAAAATATTTCTCAGATAGAGCATTCAAGACATCGGAGCGTAGCCGGCTTTTTACTGGAGGTTGTATCAGGACTCATTGCTTATATCATTGCTTATACATCCCAACCCAAAAAGCCGAGCTTAGGTTTACGTGACTATGAAATTGCAATGCTTAAACAAAACTGAGGTTATTGATACTACTTCATCTAGATTTCAAACGTACAAAAAACAAAATACCCATCCAGAGCTGAAATTTGGCATCACCAAAACTAGAGATTTATTTTAAAAATCATTTCTATGGTGTAATAATGTTGTAATGATTTTCTAATACGGCACAAAATTCGAGATGAGCCATCCCCACGTCAATAAAAAGATTCATCTATACCGAATGAACTTCAAGATGCTTTAGCCGTCAGACATAAAAACATTTAAATTCAACAACATAATCGTTTTTCAAACATGCACTTTGAAGTGTCTTGAGTATATAATAGTAAAAATAAACTTACCAAATTAGAAAGCCAGTGGTAACAAATCTAATACTCCCTTACCACTGGCCTCCCAGTTACCTGATTTACTGTGTTTTCCTTTCCTCTGATAACTTCCTTTCCCTTTTTTATTTTTTTCAATTCGTTGTTTGAATAGTGGATCACATAATAGAGCTTCAATAGCATTATCTTTTATCACACCTTTTTTATGATGATATACAGTCATAATATTCTTCTGCCATCTTAATTTGTCTAAAAAATAGCAATTTTATTTGTTGAATTCCCAATAATACAAGGGAATTATTTATTCCTTATTTAAAGCACCTTGCTCTAGAGTTTCAAGAATAGAACAATATGTGCTTATGTGAGAACTACCACAACAAGCATCACTTAGCCTCTTAAGTGAATCGCGCATCTTTCGCATTTCAAGAAGTTTTTCCTCTACTTCCATCAATCTAGAGTCTACAATTTGCTTCGATTCTTCACAAGTATGATGATCAGGATCTACACGAATAGACAATAATTCAGTAATAGCTTCCAATGTAAATCCTAACTGCTTGGCATAACGTATAAATCGAAGACGCTGTAGATCTTGTTTGGTATAAAGCCTATATCCCCCCTCAGTACGGTTCTGATGTTCCATCATTCCCTGTTTTTCATAAAAACGCACTGTATCAGGGGTCACATTCGCTAATCTAGCCAGTTGTCCAATTCGATACATCTTTATACCTCCTATAATAGACAACATTGTTTGCAATATCAGCATAACAGGATTGAAAGAAATAAGTGAGATATTCGAACATGCAGGTGTAAAAAAACCGGGATAAACCCGGTTCTTTTACATGCCTCTACAGATTACTCCGCAGTAGCAACTTCTGTTTGAAACTCAACAACACGGTCAACAAGCTCGATGTATGCCATCGGAGCATTATCACCAGCACGGAAGCCACACTTCAGAATACGAGTGTAACCACCTGCGCGGCTCGCAAAACGCGGGCCCAGCTCATTAAACAGTTTTGCCACGATTTCATTATCACGAATACGGGCGAATGCCAGACGACGATTAGCTACGCTGTCGATCTTGGCAAGAGTAATCAGCGGCTCAACGACGCGACGCAGTTCTTTCGCTTTAGGCAGAGTCGTCTTGATGATTTCATGACGAACCAAAGAACCTGCCATATTGCGGAACATAGCTTGGCGATGGCTGCTGTTGCGGTTCAATTGACGACCACTCTTACGATGGCGCATGACCTTATCCTTCTCAGTAAAACCTTAACCTGTGATCTAGTTATTCATCAGCAATACTTGCTGGTGGCCAGTTTTCTAAGCGCATGCCCAGAGATAAGCCACGTGAAGCCAGTACGTCTTTGATCTCTGTAAGAGATTTTTTACCCAGGTTAGGCGTCTTAAGTAACTCAACCTCGGTACGCTGTACCAAATCACCGATGTAGTGGATAGCTTCTGCCTTAAGACAGTTAGCAGAGCGGACAGTCAATTCCAAATCGTCAACAGGGCGCAGCAGGATCGGATCAAACTCTGGCTTCTCTTCTTTTACTTCTGGCTGACGTACATCACGTAAATCAACAAAAGCTTCCAGCTGTTCAGCCAAAATGGTAGCTGCACGGCGAATCGCTTCTTCAGGATCGATTGTACCGTTAGTCTCCATCTCGATAACCAACTTGTCCAAATCGGTACGTTGTTCTACACGCGCTGCTTCAACATTGTAGGCAATACGCTCTACTGGGCTATAACAAGCGTCTACTAACAAACGACCAATAGGGCGCTCATCTTCTTCCGAATGAATCCGGGCAGAAGCCGGCACATAACCCCGACCACGCTGAACCTTAATACGCATGCTAATAGAAGCAGCTTCGTCTGTCAGGTGGCAGATTACATGTTGCGGCTTGACGATTTCGACATCACCGTCGTGGATAATGTCGGCTGCAGTCACAGGGCCAATGCCAGACTTATTCAAGGTAAGAATAACTTCATCTTTGCCCTGAACTCTTACCGCCAGCCCTTTCAGGTTGAGGAGAATCTCCAGGATATCTTCCTGTACACCTTCTTTTGTGCTGTACTCATGCAGTACACCATCAATCTCAACCTCAGTCACCGCACAACCCGGCATAGACGAAAGCAGAATACGGCGCAGTGCGTTGCCTAGAGTATGGCCAAAGCCCCGCTCTAATGGCTCAAGGGTCACCTTGGCGTGCGTCGAACTGACTTGCTCGATATCTACCAGGCGCGGTTTTAGAAACTCTGTCACAGAACCCTGCATTGTGTCCTCTCTTTGGTGCTAAGCTTTACTTAGAGTAAAGCTCGACGATCAGGTGTTCGTTGATGTCAGCGGACAGATCGGTACGTTCTGGAATACGTTTGAACACACCTTCCATCTTCGCAGCATCAACTTCCAACCAAGTTGGTTTCTCACGCTGCTCAGCCAGCTCTAAAGCCGCCTTAATACGAGACTGCTTTTTCGATTTTTCACGAACGCTGACTACGTCATTCGGGGATACCTGATAAGAAGCGATATTAACAACGCGACCATTTACCATGATAGCCTTGTGGCTCACCATTTGGCGTGATTCAGCACGAGTTGCACCGAAGCCCATACGATAAACAACGTTGTCCAAGCGACCTTCCAGCAAACTAAGCAGGTTTTCACCTGTGTTGCCTTTCAGACGAGTTGCTTCTTTATAATAGTTACGGAACTGACGCTCCAGCACACCGTAAATACGACGAACTTTTTGTTTTTCACGTAACTGTACACCATAGTCAGATAAGCGCGGTTTACGTGCGCCATGCTGCCCAGGTGGTTGTTCCAATTTACACTTGGTGTCAATCGCGCGAACGCCAGATTTCAGGAATAGATCTGTACCCTCGCGACGGCTCAGCTTGAGCTTAGGACCCAAATATCTTGCCATTTTCTTTCTCCAACAAACCTAAAAAAGTAAACGCTATTAGACGCGACGTTTCTTAGGTGGACGACAACCGTTATGAGGGATCGGAGTCACATCAGTAATGTTAGTGATGCGGAAACCTGCCGCATTTAACGCACGGATAGTTGACTCGCGGCCAGGACCAGGCCCTTTAACCATAACTTCCAGGTTCTTAATTCCGTATTCTTTCACTGCTTCAGCACAGCGCTCTGCCGCAACCTGAGCCGCAAACGGAGTAGATTTACGAGAACCACGGAAACCGGAACCACCAGCAGTTGCCCAACCCAGAGCGTTACCCTGACGGTCAGTAATGGTCACGATGGTGTTGTTGAAAGAAGCATGGATATGAGCCACACCGTCAGAGACTTGCTTTCTTACACGCTTACGTGCACGAATAGGTGCTTTTGCCATTATACAATACCCCGATTATTTCTTGATCGGCTTACGTGGACCCTTACGGGTACGTGCATTGGTCTTAGTACGCTGACCGCGAACTGGTAGACCACGACGGTGACGTAAACCACGATAAGTACCAAGATCCATCAGACGTTTGATGCTCAGGGTTACTTCACGACGTAAATCACCTTCTACAACGTATTTGGCAACTTCGTCACGCAGCTTGTCAATTTGCTCTTCAGACAGCTCACTGATCTTAACATGTTCAGCAATACCCGCTGCAGCACAAATGGCTTGAGAGCGAGTTCTACCAATTCCGTAGATCGATGTTAAAGCGATTACGGTATGCTTCTGATCAGGAATGTTAATGCCTGCTATACGGGCCACTATGCACTCCTAAAATTATTTACGGCAACACTATTCTGAAAAGCCCGTTTTCAGGATACTCAAACAATGTTGCTGTGATATAAAAAAGATTGGCTGGCTAATTTAGCCAGCTCAAACCGACTTTGCAAGAAAAATATGCTATTTTATTAGCCTTGGCGTTGTTTATGCTTAGGCTCTGCACTGCAAATCACACGAACGACACCGTTACGCTTAACGATTTTGCAGTTGCGGCATAATTTCTTGACGGAAGCACGAACTTTCATTTTTACTCTCCGTAACTTCTCGAGCAAACCAATTAGCGGTTATAACCTTTAAGGTTTGCCTTCTTCAATGCAGACTCATATTGACTTGACATCATTAGAGTTTGCACTTGAGCCATAAAGTCCATGATGACCACAACTACGATAAGTAGTGAAGTACCGCCAAAATAAAATGGTACTTTCATAGCATCACGCATGAACTCCGGGATTAGGCAGATAAAAGTAATATACATCGCACCAACCAAAGTCAGGCGTGTCATTACCTTATCAATGTACTTGGCCGTTTGCTCTCCCGGACGAATTCCTGGTACAAATGCACCGGACTTCTTCAGGTTATCTGCTGTCTCTCTCGGGTTGAAAACCAATGCGGTATAAAAGAAACAGAAGAAGATGATTGCAGACGCGTAGAGTAACACATAAAGCGGTTGTCCAGGCTGCAAGTACATTGAAATAGTAGTCAGCCAGTTCCAACCAGTTCCCCCCCCGAACCAAGAAGCTATGGTACCAGGGAAGAGAATAATGCTGGAAGCAAAAATTGCAGGGATAACCCCAGCCATATTCACTTTCAACGGCAAATGTGTGCTCTGTGCTGCGTAAACTCGGCGACCCTGTTGACGTTTTGCATAGTTAACAACGATACGTCGTTGGCCACGCTCCATGAAAACAACGAAGAAAGTCACTGCAAACACTAACACTGCAACCAACAGCAACAGGAGGAAGTGCAGATCGCCTTGCCTAGCTTGCTCGATGGTATGGCCAATAGCCGGCGGTAAACCCGCAACAATACCAGCAAAAATTATGATAGAGATACCGTTTCCAATACCTCGTTCAGTAATCTGCTCACCCAGCCACATCAGGAACATTGTCCCAGTAACCAAGCTCACAACAGCCGTGAAATAGAAAGCAAATCCTGGGTTAATTACTAGTCCTTGCATACCTGGCATATTCGGCAAACCGGTAGCAATACCGATAGATTGAAATATAGCCAACACTAAAGTGCCATAACGGGTATACTGACTAATCTTACGACGACCAGCTTCTCCTTCCTTCTTAATCTCGGCTAACGTTGGATGAACCACTGTCAGCAGCTGGATAATAATAGATGCAGAAATATACGGCATTATTCCCAGCGCAAAGATAGAAGCACGACTTAAAGCACCACCAGAGAACATGTTAAACATTTCAATGATGGTGCCCCTTTGCTGTTCGAGCAATTTGGCAAGCACAGTGGCATCAATACCAGGGATAGGAATAAAAGAGCCAATACGGAAAACAATCAGCGCTCCAATAACAAACAACAGTCTGCGTTTCAGCTCGCCCAGTCCACCTTTAGCACTTTGAAAATCTAATCCTGGTTGTTTAGCCATCTGTTACTTATTCCTCAATTTTACCGCCAGTAGCTTCAATTGCAGCACGGGCGCCCTTAGTAACACGAAGGCCACGCACAGTTACTGCGCGATTGATTTCGCCAGAAAGTATAACTTTCGCAAATTCAATTTGAATACCAACAATGTTAGCGGCTTTCAGTGCATTCAGATCGATAATATCGCCTTCAACGGCAGCAAAATCAGACAGACGAACTTCTGCTGTAACCATTGCCTTACGTGAAGTGAAGCCAAATTTTGGCAAACGACGGTATAAAGGCATCTGACCACCTTCGAAACCGCGACGTACGCCACCGCCAGAACGAGATTTCTGACCCTTGTGACCACGGCCACCAGTTTTACCCAGGCCAGAACCAATACCACGACCTACACGTTTAGGCGCATGCTTGGCACCTTCAGCCGGAGACAGAGTATTTAAACGCATCTGTTACTCCTCAACTTTAACCATATAGGAAACCAAGTCGATCATACCACGTATAGCCGGAGTATCTTCACGCTCTACTGTATGACCGATACGACGCAGACCTAAACCAACCAGAGTCGCCTTATGCTTAGGCAGGCGACCGATTGAACTGCGAATTTGTGTTACTTTAATAGTCTTAGCCATGGCCATTACCCCAGAATTTCTTCGACGGATTTACCACGCTTAGCTGCGACCATTTCTGGAGACTTCATGCTGTCTAAAGCATCCAGGGTTGCACGAACCACATTGATTGGGTTAGTGGAACCATAGGTTTTAGCCAGTACGTTACGAACACCAGCCACTTCCAAAACAGCACGCATAGCACCACCTGCAATGATACCGGTACCTTCATGAGCAGGCTGCATAAACACGCGGGAACCGGTGTGTGAGCCTTTCACTGGATGATGCAAAGTGCCGCTGTTCAGTGCGACGGTTTTCATATTGCGACGGGCTTTTTCCATCGCTTTCTGGATTGCTGCCGGAACTTCGCGTGCTTTGCCGTAGCCAAAACCAACGCGACCATTACCATCACCTACAACAGTTAGTGCGGTAAAGCTGAAAATCCGGCCACCTTTTACGGTTTTAGATACGCGGTTTACCGCGATCAGCTTTTCCTGCAGTTCGCCAGCTTGTTTCTCGATGTGAGCCATCTTACACCTCTACCTTAGAACTGAAGGCCAGCTTCACGGGCAGCATCTGCCAGTGCCTGGACTCGACCATGATATTGGAAACCAGAACGGTCAAAGGATACATTTTTGATACCTTTTTCCAGTGCACGTTCAGCAATTACTTTACCAACTGCTGCTGCTGCTTCTTTATTTCCAGTGTATTTCAATTGCTCATTGATAGCTTTTTCTGTAGTAGAAGCTGCCACCAAAGTTTCAGAACCGTTTGGTGCGATAACCTGCGCATAAATATGGCGAGGGGTACGATGTACCACCAGGCGAGTCGCGCCCAGTTCCTGGAGCTTGCGGCGTGCGCGGGTCGCACGACGGATACGAGCTGCTTTCTTATCCATAGTGTTACCTTACTTCTTCTTAGCCTCTTTGATACGCACGACTTCGTCGGCGTAACGAACACCCTTACCTTTATAAGGCTCAGGACGACGATAAGCGCGCAGTTCTGCCGCAACCTGACCGATTACCTGCTTATCAGCACCTTTCAGTACGATTTCAGTTTGTGACGGACATTCTGCAGTAATGCCTGCTGGTAGTTCGTGGTCAACTGGATGTGAGAAGCCCAGAGACAAGTTAACAACATTGCCTTTGACTGCTGCACGATAACCAACACCTACCAGTTGAAGCTTCTTAGTGAAGCCTTCGGTAACACCAATAACCATAGCATTCAGCAAAGAACGAGTAGTACCCGCCTGTGCCCAACCATCTACATAACCATCGCGTGGTGCGAAGGTCAGCTGGTTATCTGCATACTTAACTTCAACTGCGCTGTGGATTGTACGACTCAACTCGCCGTTTTTACCCTTAATCGAAATAACCTGACCGTTGAGTTTTACCTCTACGCCGGCAGGAATGACGACGGGTGCTTTTGCAACACGAGACATTCTTTCCTCCCGAATTAAGCTACGTAGCAGAGAATCTCGCCACCAAGACCAGCTTGGCGAGCTGCACGATCAGTCATTACACCTTTAGAGGTAGAAACGACAGCAATACCTAAACCAGCCATGACTTGTGGCAGCTCATCTTTTTTCTTATAGATGCGCAGACTTGGGCGGCTTACGCGCTGAATACTTTCTACAACAGCCTTACCCTGGAAGTACTTCAGTATTAATTCCAGCTCTGGCTTGGTGTCGCCTTCGATTTTATAATCTTCAATATAACCTTCTTCCTTCAGCACCTTGGCAATTGCCACTTTCAGCTTAGAGGAAGGCATGGTGACCGCAACTTTATTCGCGGCCTGACCGTTACGGATACGGGTCAGCATATCCGCGATGGGATCTTGCATGCTCATCTGTCTTTACTCCCGTGATTCAATTGGTGACAATTACCAGCTAGCCTTTTTAAGGCCCGGAATTTCACCGCGCATAGCGGCTTCACGGACTTTAATACGGCTCAACCCAAACTTCCGCAAAAATGCATGCGGACGCCCAGTTTGGCGACAGCGGTTGCGCTGACGAGAAGGGCTGGAATCACGTGGCAGTGCTTGCAGCTTAAGAACAGCATTCCAACGCTCTTCATCAGATGCATTCACATCAGAAATAATAGCTTTCAATTCTACACGCTTAGTGAAGAATTTTTCAGCCAATTTCACACGTTTCACATCACGTGCTTTCATTGATTGCTTAGCCATGAATACCCTGCCTTACTTGCGGAACGGGAAGTTAAAAGCAGCCAACAGTGCGCGGCCTTCATCATCAGATTTCGCAGTTGTGGTGATAGTAATATCTAGACCACGAACACGATCCACTTTATCGTAATCGATTTCTGGGAAGATGATTTGCTCACGTACACCCATGCTGTAATTACCACGACCATCAAATGACTTAGCAGACAAACCACGGAAGTCACGGATACGAGGTACAGCAATAGAAATCAGGCGCTCAAGAAACTCCCACATGCGTTCACCACGCAGGGTAACTTTACAGCCGATTGGATAGCCCTGACGGATTTTGAAGCCTGCAACTGATTTGCGTGCTTTGGTGATCAATGGTTTTTGACCAGAGATTGCGGCCAAATCCGCTGCTGCATTATCCAGCAGTTTCTTATCAGCAATCGCTTCACCAACACCCATATTCAGGGTGATCTTCTCGACCCGAGGGACTTGCATGACAGAATTGTAGCCAAACTGAGTCATCAGTTTTTGGACTACCTCGTCTTTGTAGTAATCATGCAGTTTCGCCATCGTATTACTCCAAATTACTTGATAGTTTCGCTGTTAGATTTGAAGAAACGAACTTTTTTACCGTCTTCAAATCTAAAACCTACACGGTCAGCCTTACCGGTTGCCGCATTGAAGATTGCAACGTTTGAAACTTGGATTGCAGCTTCTTTCTCAACGATGCCACCTGGTTGGTTCATAGCCGGAACAGGCTTCTGATGTTTCTTAACCAAGTTAATACCTTCAACAATGACCTTTCCAGTAGAAAGAACCTGTTTTACTTTACCGCGCTTACCTTTATCTTTGCCAGTCAGCACGATAACTTCGTCATCACGACGGATTTTCGCTGCCATTGTCCGCTCCTTAGAGTACTTCTGGTGCCAGGGAGATAATTTTCATGAACTTTTCATTACGAAGTTCACGAGTTACCGGCCCAAAAATACGCGTACCGATAACTTGCTCGCTCGTGTTGTTCAACAACACGCAAGCATTGCCATCGAAGCGAATGACAGAACCGTCAGGGCGACGAACACCCTTCTTGGTGCGCACCACTACCGCTTTCAGGACATCACCTTTTTTCACTTTACCACGAGGAATTGCTTCCTTGATGGTGATTTTAATGATGTCACCGACGTGTGCGTAGCGACGGTGCGAGCCACCCAGAACCTTGATACACATTACGCGACGTGCACCGGAGTTGTCGGCCACGTTCAGCATAGTCTGTTCTTGGATCATTTTAGTGCTCCGCTAAATGTCAACTACTACTGAGCCCACTTCACTATATTTCACTATATTAAAGAGGCCGTTCAGATACCCCATATCATGAGGGCGCGGCATTATAACACCACATCTCAGATATGGATAGAAAAAATAAACGGCTCATTACCTGAGCCGTTTACTCTATTCGAGTCAGCTTACAGAATCGCTTTCTCTACAACGCGAACTAAGGTCCAAGATTTAGTTTTGGACAATGGACGGGTTTCGCGGATTTCCACCACATCACCTATTCCACATTCATTGTTCTCGTCATGTACGTGCAGTTTAGTCGTACGTTTGATGAATTTACCATACAGAGGATGCTTCACCTTACGCTCAATAGCAACAACAATGGATTTCTCCATTTTGTCACTAACAACACGACCTTGCAGAGTACGGATTTTATCGGTCATTACGCACCCGCCTTCTCAGTCAGTAAAGTCTTAACGCGTGCGATATCACGACGCACTTGTTTCAACAGATGAGACTGTTGTAGCTGGCCACTTGCTGCCTGCATACGCAGGTTAAATTGTTCACGCAGCAGGTTCAGCAGCTCAGTGTTCAGCTCTTCAACGCTTTTTTCGCGCAGCTCTTGTGCTTTCATTACATCACCGTCTTAGTTACAAAGGTGGTTTTGATAGGCAGTTTCGCTGCTGCCAGCTTGAATGCTTCACGAGCCAGCTCTTCAGACACACCGTCCATTTCATAAAGGACTTTACCGGGCTGGATCAAGGCAACCCAATATTCTACGTTACCTTTACCTTTACCCATACGTACTTCGAGTGGCTTTTCAGTGATTGGTTTGTCTGGGAATACACGAATCCAGATTTTACCTTGACGTTTAATTGCACGAGTCATAGCACGACGTGCCGCTTCAATCTGACGTGCAGTCAGACGACCACGGCCCACAGCTTTCAGACCGAAAGTGCCGAAGCTAACATCCGCACCTGCTGCCAGACCACGGTTACGGCCTTTGTGCACTTTACGGAATTTCGTACGCTTTGGTTGTAACATCAGCGACTCTCCTTACTTGCGGCCTTTACGCTGCTGCTTTTTAGGTTGCGCAGCCGGTTTTTCCGCCTGTTCAACAGCAGCCATACCACCCAAGATCTCACCTTTGAAGATCCATACCTTAACACCGAGTACACCATAAGTGGTGTGCGCCTCTGAAGTGTTATAATCGATGTCTGCACGTAATGTGTGCAATGGTACACGACCTTCACGATACCATTCAGTACGCGCGATTTCAGCACCGCCCAAGCGGCCACTTACTTCCACTTTAATACCTTTGGCACCCAAGCGCATTGCGTTCTGGACTGCACGCTTCATAGCACGACGGAACATAACACGACGTTCCAACTGTGAAGTGATACTATCAGCAACCAGTTTTGCATCCAGTTCAGGCTTACGCACTTCAGAAATATTAATTTGCGCAGGAACACCAGCGATTTCCGCTACAGTTTTACGCAGTTTCTCTACGTCTTCACCTTTCTTACCGATTACGATACCTGGGCGAGCAGTGTGAATAGTTACACGGATGCTTTTAGCAGGACGTTCAATAACAATGCGTGAAATAGACGCTTTTGCCAATTCTTTATTCAAGTACTGGCGCACTTTAAAATCGCTGTCCAGGTTATCAGCGAATTCTTTGGTATTCGCATACCAGGTAGAGTTCCAAGGTTTGACAATACCCAGGCGAATACCATTAGGATGTACTTTCTGACCCATTGCTAGTCTCCAGAGTCTCAGCGATCGGACACAACCACAGTAATGTGGCTGCTGCGCTTCAGGATGCGATCTGCACGACCTTTTGCACGAGGCATAATACGCTTCATGGTCGGGCCTTCGTCTACGAAAATCTTCGTGACTTTCAGATCATCAATATCAGCACCATCGTTGTGTTCTGCATTAGCAATAGCAGACTCAAGTACTTTCTTCACTAAACCAGCAGCTTTCTTATTGGTATAGGTCAGAGTTTCCAGAGCTTGCGACACTTTCTTACCGCGAATCAGGTCAGCTACAAGGCGAACCTTCTGAGCAGAAGAACGAGCGTGGCGATGTTTAGCGATAGTTTCCATCTCTTCCTCCTACCTTAGCGCTTTTTAGCCTTTTTATCGGCCGCATGGCCGCGATAAGTACGGGTCGGCGCGAATTCACCTAGTTTATGACCAACCATTTCGTCGGAAACAAAAACTGGTACATGCTGACGACCATTATGGACAGCGATGGTCAAACCGATCATGTTAGGAAAGATCGTTGAACGACGGGACCAAGTCTTAATAGGCTTTTTGTCTCCGCTTTCCACCGCTTTCTCTACCTTCTTCAGCAAGTGCAGGTCAATAAATGGACCTTTCTTGAGAGAACGTGGCATGGCTTATCCTCTAATTATTTTTTAGTACGGCGACGTACGATGAACTGATCAGTACGTTTATTACTACGGGTCTTCTTACCTTTAGTTTGAACACCCCAAGGAGTTACAGGATGTTTACCAAAGTTACGACCTTCACCACCACCATGTGGGTGATCTACCGGGTTCATCGCCGTACCACGAACAGTAGGACGAATACCACGCCAGCGACTTGCACCAGCTTTACCCAGAACGCGTAGCATGTGTTCTGCATTACCAACTTCGCCTAAAGTAGCACGACAATCAGACAGAACTTTACGCATTTCACCAGAACGCAGACGCAAGGTCACATAAGAACCATCACGAGCAACGATCTGAACATATGCACCAGCAGAACGAGCCAACTGACCACCTTTACCCGGTTTCATTTCTACGTTGTGTACAGTAGAACCAACAGGGATATTGCGCATTGGCAATGTGTTACCAGCTTTGATAGCGGCATCAGCACCAGATTGGATCTGGTCACCAGCTTTCAAACCTTTAGGTGCAAGAATATAACGACGTTCACCGTCTTTATACAGAACCAGGGCGATATTTGCTGAACGGTTTGGATCATATTCCAAGCGCTCAACTACAGCAGGAATACCATCTTTATTACGTTTGAAGTCAATCAAACGATAATGCTGCTTGTGGCCACCACCAATGTGACGAGTGGTAATACGGCCATTGTTGTTACGACCACCGGTTTTGCTGCTTTTTTCCAGTAACGGAGCATAAGGTTTGCCCTTATGCAGCTCAGGGTTAACCACCTTAACAACGTGGCGACGGCCCGGAGACGTAGGTTTACATTTAACAATTGCCATTGTTCTTTACTCCTCCGACTTACTCTGCGCCACCAATGAAGTCCATATTCTGGCCTTCTTTTAGAGTGACGTAAGCTTTTTTCCAGTCGCTACGACGACCAATACGCTGACCGTGGCGTTTAGTTTTGCCTTTAACCAGCAAAGTGTTAACACCTTCAACTTCGACTTCAAATAATTTCTGTACAGCAGCTTTAATTTCTGCTTTAGTCGCGTCTTTCGCAACTTTGAGAACGATGGTATTACTTTTTTCCATCGCTGTAGAAGCTTTTTCAGATACATGCGGCGCGCGCAGTACTTTCAGCAGACGTTCTTCATGGATCATGCCAGCATCTCCTCAACTTGCTTCACAGCATCAGCAGTCATGACCACTTTATCGAAGGCGATCAAACTAACTGGGTCGATACCCGCTGCATCACGGACATCAACCTTGTACAGGTTACGAGCTGCTAAGAACAAGTTCTCATCAACTTCACTAGTGATAATCAGCACATCTTCCAGAGTCATTTCTTTCAGTTTCTGAACCAGAAGCTTAGTCTTAGGAGCTTCTACAGAGAACTTCTCTACAACGATCAAACGATCTTGACGTACCAGCTCAGACAGGATGCTTTTCAGAGCGCCGCGGTACATTTTTTTATTAACTTTTTGACTGTGGTCCTGTGGCTTAGCTGCGAAAGTTACACCACCAGAGCGCCAAATTGGGCTCTTAATAGAACCAGAGCGTGCACGGCCAGTGCCTTTCTGACGCCATGGTTTTTTACCTGAACCAGAAACTTCAGCACGGGTTTTCTGAGCACGAGTACCTTGACGTGCACCAGCTGCGTAAGCAACAACTACTTGATGCACAAGCGCTTCGTTGAAATCACGCCCAAAGGTAGTTTCGGAAACAGTCAGCGCGCCTTGCGCGTCTTTCATTACCAATTCCATTCCTATCTCCTCGACGTTACGCCTTGACAGCCGGTTTTACGATCAGGTTGCTACCAGTCGCACCTGGAACAGCACCTTTGACCAGCAGCAGGTTGCGCTCAGCATCAACACGTACTACATCTAGGCTTTGAACGGTTACACGTTCATTACCCAGTTGGCCTGCCATTTTCTTGCCTTTAAATACCTTGCCCGGAGTTTGGTTCTGACCGATAGAACCCGGAACACGGTGAGACAAAGAGTTACCGTGGCTAGCATCTTGGGTACGAAAATTCCAGCGTTTTACAGTGCCGGCAAAACCTTTACCTTTAGATGTACCAGTAACGTCGACTTTTTTAACGTCAGCGAAAATCTCAACGCTAATGCTTTGACCTACAGAATATTCTTCGCCTTCAGATAGGCGGAATTCACGCAGGATACGGCCAGCTTCAACACCAGCTTTAGCAAAATGCCCTGCTTCAGGTTTGTTCACACGGCTAGCTTTTTTGCTACCAGTAGTAACCTGAATTGCACGATAACCATCATTATCCAGGTCTTTAACCTGAGTAACGCGGTTATCTTCAATTTCGATAACAGTTACAGGGATTGAAACGCCATCTTCAGTGAAGATACGAGTCATGCCCACTTTTTTACCGACTAAACCAATCATTGTTTCAACCTCTCAATCGTTCAATGACCTGATTAACCCAGGCTGATCTGCACGTCTACACCGGCAGCCAGATCCAGACGCATCAGAGCATCAACGGTTTTCTCGGTTGGCTCAACGATGTCAACCAGACGCTTATGAGTGCGAATTTCGTACTGATCACGCGCATCTTTATTAACATGCGGAGAAATCAGAACGGTAAAACGCTCTTTACGAGTCGGCAGCGGGATCGGACCACGAACTTGCGCACCAGTACGCTTAGCGGTCTCGACAATTTCCGCAGTTGATTGATCGATCAAACGATGATCAAATGCTTTCAGGCGGATACGGATTCTTTGGTTCTGCATGAGACCAGAGCTCCAACTATTTTATAAACGTAAATAATCACTGCTCGTACCCATTTCGATTGATGGGAGAGTGTAATCGTTCAATGTATAACCCCCATATCGGGAGTATTTTCAAATGGCAGTAAAAACCACTGCACATTTGCTGATCGATAAATCAGACCTACACAGTAAGTAAGCCCACGCATTATACGCAAATCAATTAGCAAAGCAAGATACAGATGAGAATCTGTTCAGAGATGAAATGTAAAAGCAAAGAATGCCCTAACTATATTAATGTAAGTAAGATAGGGCATTATTTATAGCGCGTGACTATTCTCCTTCAAGAATCTGCGCTTGGGTATAATTTTGAATCCCCATGCGTTCAATTAGTTCAAGTTGAGTTTCTAGCCAATCAATATGTCCTTCTTCCGCATCTAAGATATCTATCATCAAATCACGGCTGACATAGTCATGAATTGAATCAGCATAAGCAATAGCTTCTCTCAGATCGTGAGCTCCTTGTAATTCGAGCTGCAAATCGGATCTGAGCATTTCTTCAATATCTTCTCCGATGTTAAGTTTCCCTAGATCTTGCAAATTAGGAATTCCTTCAAGAAAAAGAATACGTTCAATGTACCTATCGGCATGTTTCATCTCATCAATAGATTCATGATATTCCTTCTCATTAAGGCGGGTAAGTCCCCAATTTTTGAACATCCGGGCATGCAGAAAATACTGATTAATTGCGACAAGCTCATTTCCAAGAAGTTTATTTAAATAAGCAATGATTTTTTTATCACCTTTCATAGTCTAACCCTCCGCTTCCAGTACTTAAAGTGTAGTAGCTATTCAGCAGAGTAGTAGTAAACTTGTCTTATTTTTTATCAAGCAACTTTATCTATCTTGGGCAGTTGGGCAATTTCCTCATTAATTAGCTCTCTGGCTTGACGTATGCATTTCCCACAATCACGGCCTACAGGAACAATACGTTTTAACTCTCTGATAGAGTGAACGTGATGCTGACGCACCGCATTACGTATTGTTCTATCACTCACCGCATTACATAGGCAGACATACATAAATAGCACTCTCTGGTACATATTATAGCCCATGGTAAATAATAATGAGTATTATTTCAATAATCGTTTGCATTTAATTATCCGTTCCAATTTCTTCGATTGTACCCCATTACCTATGTCAGAACTTACCAACAAAAACAAATAGATATAGACCTCAAATATCGCTTACTTACATTTAAAAGAAAGAAAAATTTACCTGAGTCCGACTCATGTGGGAAATGTAGACTATCTCTGACGTGTACTCGATGACAGATGAATGTACCTACTATAAGATGAACTAACAGAACGGATGAATAAGATCCTAAAAAAACAAACTGCTGCCAGCACAAGAAGGCATTTGACTACACCAAAAGATAGTTTAGAGGGCAATGTAGAAATCTACAACCAAGGAAAAATTATATAAAATCTTAATACCAGACACCTGATATAGCGTCGGCTATCTGCGAGACTGCCTGTCGTCCGGGTATCCATTTTGCCCCAGTTAAGACAGTAGAACAGCAGGATATTAAAGCATTGCGTAGCGCCCGACAGCTCATAGTGGAGCACCGCGCTTGCCAATCAACTCCGGGCGTTCCTCGCTGAGCAGGGCGTGATTATTCCCGTTGGCATTCAGTCACTTCAACACCATTTACCTGATGTTCTGGAAGATGAGAACAATGCCTTGTCTTCTGTCCTGCGACGTTTACTTTATACCTCGTGGGAAGATTTACGTGCCCTGAACCTGCGTATCCATAATATGGATAAAGCAATGGCGGCACTGTCTCGCCAGCAACCAGGTTATGACCATCTGCTCACTCTTCCCGGTGTCGGTCCCCTTATTGCGGCTGCTTTCGTGAGTGACGTCAGCGCATCTCAATTTGCCAATGGCCGACAACTGTCTGCCTGGTGTGGTTTAGTCCCCCGGCAACACAGTTCGGGCGGGAAAAATCGTCTCTCTTCCCTGAGCAAACAGGGTAATCTTCATCTCCGAACGTTAATTATTCATGGCGCCCGCGCCATGATGCGCGGCGTACAAAAACGGGATGACCCTTTAGGCGAGTGGCTAACAGCCCTGATTACCCGATGTGGGGCCATGAAAGCCGTGGTTGCTTTAGCCAACAAACTGACCCAAATTATCTGGCGTGTTCTGACGGATAAGGTTGATTATAATATGAAGAAGGCTTTTGCTATCAATTAATTGAATTGAGTGAATCAAAATAGACGCTTTAACCGAGTTTGCAAACACTGATGAAAAAACGGCTATCGGCCCTGCGATAACCTGAGTAAAACCGAGGTAGTTACATACCGATGACGGATGATTAGGAAACAGGGGGCAGATGATATCATGGCTCGAGCAAATAAGCCCTTTATGACGCCGGATATAAGGTCGCAAACCGTATCAATTTAGTGCTTGCATAATCGGGGCGTCCATATATGGTTTTATGGTTTCAAATTACACCGGGTTGTCAATCACCAGGGGGAAATCCTGGCGCTTAAAATCACTGCCGGTAATATGGATGACTGTTCGCCGAATTAACAACAGAATTAACAGCTTCGCTTTACGGCGATAACGGTTATCTCAGTCAGGAACTGGCAGACAATTTAGGCAAAACCGGTGTCACTTTCATCACCCAAAAGCGCCAAAATATGAAAGCACAGCGACTGACTGAGTGGGATAAGATAATGTTATCAAGGCGTTTCATCATCGAAACGATTAATGGACAATTAAAAACCGTTTCTCAAATAGAGCATTCTCGCCGTCGAAGTATAAAAGGATTTATGTTGACCGTTTTAGGCAATTGATTGCTTATTGCCTTAAATAGAAGAAGCCATCACTGAAAGTTTTCTATTCGGAAGACGATTTTTCAGTGACGGCTTAAACAGAATTCGGGTTGATTA
>NZ_JONO01000072.1 GCF_000711895.1 Photorhabdus australis DSM 17609 | reverse complement strand
TATTGTTTTATTTTATTTTGTGATGAATGTCACAAAACAAGGTCTCATTTCTGGAAAAAGTCACTTGCAAAAATTGAATTTTCGTTATTACACGAACAGGTAAAAACCTTTCCCTCTGTTTGACGAGGCTGAGGCGATATCGTGGCAATGGCGTTGCTCTGATAGCGGAAACGTTTTGTGCTGTACGTTCTTCTGTTGAGCGGCGAATGAATTGAAAAAACGCAATTTTATTTGCTGTTTTTACCGGTTTATTCACCTGAGACTATTATCTGAAATCATACGTTAGCAATATACGTAGCAATGACTGGAAAAAGTCAATTAATTTATATCCGCTACTTCGCCCTCCTGGGGAGATAAGTGAACAGTGAAAAAAGTGTAGCGATATTATGAAAAATTATTTATAAAATCATTAACTGATGGAAATATAGCTATTTTTACTATTCACTATTTCAATACAAATATATAATTAAATAATAATCTTAAATCCCCATTAATTTTCCTGAGTTTTATTATATTATAACAACACCCATATACCATTTATATTAACAATAGGAAATTAGAGGAAAGCTCAAGATATTGTTTCATGCTGAATAGAATAATAACATCAATAAAACTTGCTGTTATTTTATTGAGGAATATCCCGAGATATTTTTGTCGTTGGAAATAAGGATTATGCTGTCAGATAATTAATATCAGGCCATTTTTAGGAAAATGGCCCATTATTCTATTGCTACAACTATCCGTTACCACCGATCGTCGCTGTCATACGAATTTGACGGTTATCACTGATTTCAAGGCTAGATAAGACAACCAATTGAGGTAAAGTCCTCCGCAAGAAACGTGATAGAAGCGGACGTAATGCATGGTTAACCAACAATACCGGAGGAGCGCCCAGCATTTCCTGACGTTGTAAGGCTTCAGTCGCCTGCTGTTGCAGCTTATCCGCCAATCCGGGCTCCAACCCACCACCATTTTGTAGTGCCTGAATTAACAAACGTTCAAGGCCAACATCTAACCCAATGACCTGAATTTCCTGTGCTCCCGGGAACCACTTCTGTGCAATCGCCCGGCCAAGCGCAATTCTGACGACAGAAGTCAGTTCATAAGGATCAGTTTGTCCAGGTGCATGTTCAGCCAGGGTTTCAATAATTGTCCGCATATCGCGGATCGGCACTTGCTCAGACAAGAGATTTTGTAAAACTTTATGTAAGGTTGTCAGACTGACAATATCGGGAATAAAGTCCTCAGTGAGTTTTGGCATCTCCTGACTGACTCGTTCAAACAGTTGCTGGGCTTCCTGACGACCAAACAATTCATCGGCATATTGAGTCAACAGATGATTCATATGGGTAGCGACAACCGTACTGGCAGCCACCACGGTGTAACCCTGAACCTGAGCCTGTTCTCTGAGGCTGTCATCAATCCAAACCGCAGACAGTCCAAAAGCTGGATCTTTAGTGATATCGCCTTGCAATTCACCTACTGCACCGCCGGGGTTTATTGCCAACCAGCGCCCCGGATGCGCTTCTCCGCGGCCAATTTCCACCCCTTTCATTAAAATACGATAGCCAGCTGGTGCCAGTTCAAGGTTATCCCGGATATGAACTACAGGGGGCAAGTATCCCATTTCTTGAGCAAATTTCTTACGAATTCCACTGATTCTCCCCAGTAATTCCCCATTCTGGCGAAAATCAACCATCGGAATCAGACGATAACCCACCTCCATACCCAAAGGATCTTCAAGCTGAACATCGGACCATGAAGCTTCTGATGTTTGTTGCTGCTCTTCTGCTTTTGGTTTTTCTATATTTATCGCTGGACTATCGGCACGGCGATACAGATACCAACCAAGACCCGCTAACGCCGCAGTAAACAACAGGAAAACAAAATTTGGCATCCCCGGCACCATACCCAGCAATCCGAGAACACCAGCACTCAACATCATCACCCGCGGGTTATTGAACAGTTGAGTGACCATTTGCTGACCAACATCCTGATCGGTTGCCACACGGGTCACAATCACACCCGCAGCAGTCGAAATAATTAAGGCGGGTAGCTGTGCAACTAAACCGTCACCAATGGTCAACAGGGTATAAGCTTCCCCCGCATCAGCCAGACTCATACCGTGTTGGGCCACGCCAACAATTAAGCCACCAACGACGTTGATAACCAGAATCATTAAGCCGGCAATCGCATCACCGCGCACAAATTTACTGGCACCATCCATCGAACCATAAAAATCAGATTCCTGTGTTACCTCAGCACGGCGTTTCTTCGCCTCTTCCTCGCCGATTAATCCGGCATTCAGATCAGCATCAATTGCCATCTGTTTACCTGGCATGCCATCTAACACAAAACGCGCGCCAACCTCAGCAATACGCCCCGCACCTTTGGTAATCACCATGAAGTTAATCAATACCAGGATAATAAATACCACGATACCGATAGCAAAATTACCACCAACCAGAAAGTGACCGAATGCCTCTACAACGCGCCCCGCCGCCGCCGAGCCTGTATGCCCTTCCAATAAAATGATACGCGTTGAAGCCACGTTAAGAGACAAACGCAGTAAAGTTGAAAACAACAATATTGTCGGAAACGCGGCAAAATCCAGAGTACGCCGGGTAAACATAGCCACCAGCAACACCATGATTGATAGGGCTATGTTAAAAGTAAACAACAAATCAAGCATGAATGGGGGTAACGGTAATACCATCATTGACAAGATCATGAGGATCAATACCGGCCCGGCAAGAATTTGCCATTGCGAGCCTTTCATATTACCCGGTAAACGAAATATAGAGGCCAGATTAGCCATGACGATTATTTTCTCCAGCAAAATCCAGTGCTGGCGGCACTGGCAGATTTTCAGGTTTCTTCGGCTTCAAGCCGCCTTCCCGTTTCCAACGTTTCAATTGGTAGACCCAGGCGAGAACTTCCGCCACTGCCGCGTACAGTGTTGCGGGAATATGTCCCCCTACTTCACTATGACGATAAAGCGCCCTGGCAAGTGGCGGCGCTTCAAGGAGTGGAATACGGTTTTCTGTACCCATTTCTTTAATACGTAATGCAATTATCCCTGCTCCCTTCGCCAATACTTTTGGCGCACTCATCTGTTTTTCGTCATATTGCAGCGCGACAGCATAGTGAGTTGGGTTGGTGACGATAACATCCGCTTTCGGAACATCCGCCATCATACGTTGACGAGCCGCTGCCCGTTGTTGTTGACGGATACGCGCCTTAACGTGTGGGTCCCCTTCTTGTTCTTTAAATTCATCCTTTATTTCCTGACGCGTCATTCTCAGTTTTTTCAGGTGACTGTATATCTGGTAAACAACATCGAAAGCCACCATCGGTATTAACATGAAAACCACCACATAACCGGCAAACACCAGCATTTGCATAGCATCATCCAGCGCCAATAACGGTGGTTGCGCGATTAACCTCAACATAGAAGGCCAATTCATCCAAAGAAATAAAGCAGCGCCAATACCGACAAACCCGGCTTTAAGTAGCGCTTTGAATAATTCAGCTAACGCATTCATTGAGAAAATACGTTTCAGACCTGAAATCGGATTCAATTTTTTCGCATCAAATTTGATGGATTTGCTACTGAACACTAATCCACCCAATAGCGCCGGGGCACTTAATGCCACTAACACTAATCCGGCAAAAACCGGCAATAAAGCCCAAACAGCTTGCCGAAGCAATCTGCCAATCTGCTGAACCATCTGTTTATCATTGCTGACCATGCTGTGGTCGAAATTAAAACCTTCAAACACCATCAACGACAATTCATGCGCAATTGATTGACCGCTTAACCAGAGCAAACTTAAGCCACTGGTCAGCATCAGTATAGAACTCAGCTCTCTGGAACGAGCAATCTGCCCCTCTTTCCGGGCTTTTTCCCGTTTATGGGGCGTGGGTTCTTCTGTCTTCTCAAGATCGCTATCTTCAGCCACGGCTTTCCTTGTTAACTTTCAAAACGCGGTCGGTCAGAAAATATGGAATCAAATGGTTGCTAGCATGACAAAAGAGAAAAAATTCGATGGCTGGAACAATGAGAAATTTGGCGGGGTATTTGCAAGATCAAGTTCAATATCTGAGGCGATTCAGCAAAGACACATGAGGTTCCCTGCAACATTTTCTATGGAGATTTACTGTTTCTTAACCAAATATTAATGTTTTTGACTAAAAATCAGCCAACCCCTCATCATTTTCAGAAAATTCCTATATATATTTAAGTTAAATTTTCATGCATTATTTATCATCAATTAACACTTAAATGGTAATTATATGATAATTATTTTGATTAAAACCTCTCTTCATATGGTCAGCCAATGGAGAGATGAATAGATGGCAATAGGACATTATCTGCTCGTTGGTGATAAGACGACCTGTGGTGGCCAGATTATTACGGGCGATCACACCATGACGTTTGATGGGCGAGCAACCGCGCGTGAAGGGGATAAGGTCACCTGCGGTAAGCATCCCGGCACTTATATGATTGTCGGCGGCATATCAGATATGTTTGATATGGGGCGCAAACTGGCTGGCACACTGGATAGTGTCAGTACCTGCCCTTGTCGGGCCCGCTTTATTAACTCAGTTATGGACAGCTACGAGAAGCAGGAACAGCCGGTTAATCACACCGCAACGCCTGCTTATATGGCGTCATCACCAATGAAGGAAGCAACAACAGTTCAGTCCAATCCTCCACCGGTGACACAAGCGCCGCCTCCACCGATCCCGGTATTTGCCAAATCTCGTCAACGGGGCAAAGGCTGTACCGACGCCGGTACGGAGACTGAACCGGCAGATAATTTCGGTAGGATGGGGATATATCAGGTTCTATCATCGCCCGCTCCTGTCACGGAATCAAAGCCTGAACAGCCTCCGCAAGGCAAGAAACACCCGCCAGAACCGGATAAGCCACAGGATAAAAAATTACCGTGGTATAAACGGTGGTTTAGCGACAGCAAGGGTAAGGCCGAAGCCGCTGCAACTGTTGTAGCTACAACGACCCGTAGCGCGGTAGCCGATGGCGAAGCGCTGGTGATGCGTTTCATTGGCGGTGGCGTTACCAGTGCCGGACGTTGGCTGGCAGCACCGAATCCGTTGACAGTCGGGTTAATGGGGTTGTTTTATTCATCGGGGTTAAATGAAGGCGAGGAAGATTACTTAAACCAATATCATCTTAGTGAAATTGCTGAACAGTTCGGTAAAGCACCGACTCGCGTTCGTTTTCGCTGGATCAGAGATGAAAAAAGCGGCAGGATGACGGTTCAGGGGTATCACGTCAGCCCGGAAAGTGGTCTGGATAAAGTGCCGGTTCATATGATGAGATTGAACCGGACTACAGGGAATTACGAATTTTGGGAGCCGGGAGAAAACAGGCCGACGATTTTATGGACGCCGAATGAGCAGGAATTTAAAGTTCCGGCCCATACCGGGAATGAAGAACCGCCGTTTATTCCGTCGCAAATAACCGTATTGCCGATCCCAGATAAAGTCGGCAGCGATATTGAATCGCTGCCGATGCCGGAAGAGAAGGATTTTCGGGATTATATTCTGATACTCCCTATCCCGAATATGCCACCGGTGTATGTGTATTTGAGTAAACCGCCGGTGAAACCGCTGGAAGTGGGGGAATATCATGATCTGGCCGGGCGTAGTCGCAATGATGGAATGGATATTGATCATATTCCATCTAAAGCGGCATTAGAACAATATTTGCTTAAAAAACATAAAGGTGAAATTACTAGTAAACAGATCGAAGGGATTTTGAATAAGGCAATAGCTATAGCTATTCCAAAACAAGTCCATCAGAAATATAGTGAAACCTACGGTGGTCGTAACTCTGTAACTAAAAAAACTCGAGATGCTTCTAACTTGAAAGCGGCGGTTAATAGTAATTTTGATGCTCAAGTTCCTGGCTTACGAGAAGAAGGTTATACCGATGATCAGTTGGATAAAGCACGTGAAGAGTTGCATCGTCTTAATAAAATACAGGAGTGGTATGAATGATGACGGATATTACTGCAATTATTAATAGCTTAGGACAAACTGCGGATATGTTAGTTAAAAGTAAACTTATTCCAGCCGGAAAATTTGAGTTTGCTTTTGAAGGTTCTGCCAGATTTAGTGTTGAACTAGAAGTCGGTCTCACTCTAGTTTTTGATAGCATATCAAAGCAATTAGTTTCTGTTCAATTTACGTTGATCAATGATATTGATTATACTGGTATATATGTTGGTGAAATGCCAACTCCACTTTTCCATCAAATGGATAAAATTACTGTTAGAGAATTGATGGGAGAACCGGATTCTAACAGTGGTCCGAAACGAATTCCGGTAATTGGCCTAATAGGTGGCTTTGATGCCTATATTCGTAAGCTGAATGATCAATATCCAAAGGCAGAAATTCGCTTTCTTTATCGGCCTGACCTCCGTGTACATGCAATCTTATTTGAACCGTTGATAAATGGTGATTGATATTATGACAATTTTGACGTCCTTTTTCTTAATGATTCCACTGCACAAGT
This sequence comes from Photorhabdus australis DSM 17609, assembly GCF_000711895.1. Classification (GTDB taxonomy): domain Bacteria; phylum Pseudomonadota; class Gammaproteobacteria; order Enterobacterales; family Enterobacteriaceae; genus Photorhabdus; species Photorhabdus australis. The sequence goes on along the minus strand of NZ_JONO01000072.1, from coordinate 12,245 downwards.
TGAATCTTTTACTTTTTTGCCTACCTCAGAAGTGAGCTGGTAATCAATAAATTAAGAATCTTTTTGAGAGCCAATTCATTAATCAACAGCTTAAAAGGTTAAATTGAAGATGAATTGGCTTAATTGAGAAAAGAGGTTATATAAATAATGGCGGTTAATGTTGAAGCGTTAATTAATAGTTTAGGTAAAACTTATCAGGAAATTTTTTATAAAGGATTAATCCCTTATAAAACGAAACCAAAAGGTTTTTCCGGTAATAATGTTATTTATTTAGATATGGTAAAAGAAGGCGTATTTTTAGCATTTTATCGGGAAGGAAAGCGATTAAAAGAAATTACATTAACTTTGCTAAATGAAAAAAAACCGCTATATCAGTTTCCCAACGAATTACCATCTCCCTTGGTGCCACTAATGTCCCGGGAATGGATTCATAAACAGTTTGGTAAACCTGAAAAATCACTTCCTCCGAGGAAAAGATTAAAGAAAGATATTGGTTGGACCGAACTATATATTTGTCTAGGTTTTCATATGCCAATTAATATGCAAGTTGATTATGATCTATTAGAGCGCGTTAAAGAAGTGACATTTCTACCCACCTCAGAAGTGCGTTGGTAGTCAATATAAAGAGGAGATTTTCTTGAAAGCCAATTCATTAATCAACAGCTTAAAAGGTTAAATTGAAGATGAATTGGCTTAATTGAGAAAAGAGGTTATATAAATAATGGCGGTTAATGTTGAAGCGTTAATTAATAGTTTAGGTAAAACTTATCAGGAAATTTATAGTGAAGGATTAATTCCTTATAAGAATAAGCCGAGTAGTTTTCCAGGTGATCCTGATATTCATATTGATATGGTGAAAGAAGGAATTTTCTTATCATTTGAACGGAGTAGTAAGACACTAAATGAAATTACATTAAGGCTACTTAGAGAAAATAAAACTTCTTTTATATTTCCAAGTGAATTACCATCACCATTAAAGCCTTCTATGGATAGAAGGTGGATTGAAGAAAATTTAGGTACTCCGATTAAATCAATACCACCAAGGGAAATTTTAAAGAAGCAATTTGGTTGGGTAGATTTATATCGTTTCACAGACAATATCAGTATGAGAATTTCTTATGATTTACGTGAGAAAGTCAAATCATTGGCATTTCTACCCACTTCAGAAGTGCGTTAAAAGTTGAAGGTAATTGGTTAAGTCTCGCAGGGCAAGATATGGGGGCACCCATCCCCAGCCAGATAGCGGATAAGTTACGAGGGAGGAGATTTAATAACTTTGATGATTTCAGAAGGGCATTTTGGAAAGAGGTTGGTAATGATCTGGAACTATCCAAGCAATTTATTATTTCTAATCATGGGAGAATGAAAGTAGGTAAAGCAGCTAAAACTCGTAGGATTGACTCTGTTGGTAAACGAAATTCTTTTGAACTCCATCATGTAAAACCGGTTAAAGATGGAGGAGCTGTTTATGATCTAGATAATCTACAAGTGGTTACACCCAAACGACATATTGGAATGCATTCTGGCAAAGAGGAAAAATGATATGGAATTGAAAAACAAGATAGAATTCTACACAGAGGCTGAATTCATTGAATTTATGGAAGAAATTTTCAAAGAGAATATTGCAAGAACAGATGAAAGGTTAGATGTATTACTATCTCATTTTGAGAAAGTGACAGAATACCCAGAAGGAACAGACATTATTTATTATGCTATTTCTGACAGTGAATGTAGCCCTGAAGCAATAACAAAAAAAATTAAAGAATGGCGAGCCAAAAATGGTAAACCAGGCTTTAGAAAATAACAGACACTAGGTAAATCAGGAAAAGGACTTCCGGGATTATATTCTAATATTTCCAACCGGTTCAGGTGTTAAATCAATCTATGTAATATTCAACATCTGCTGAAATCAACTGTCGTAATAACTGGTAGAAAGCAAAAAGGGTTATACAAATGACAATTAACGTAGAGATACTAATAAACAGTCTAGGGAAAACGTATCAGGAAGTTTTTGATGCGGGACTCATTCCCTATAAAACCAAGCCAACAGGAAATTTTGGCGCTGAATATATATCTCTAGATATGGTTAAAGAAGGTGTTTATCTCGCTTTTAAACGGAGTGATAAAATTTTATTTGATGTGACACTTACTCTACTAGATAGTGATAAACCATCATACACATTTCCAAATAAGTTACCATCACCGCTGATCTCACATATGTCACGTCAGTGGATACATGAACAATTCGGATTGCCTGAAAAGTCAAAAGAACCAAAAGTGATAATGAAAGAAGAGTTTGGATGGGTTGATTTATATACGATACTAGATTTTCGTATACCAACTAACATGCAAGTTGATTATGATCTATCAGAGCGCGTTAAAGAAGTGACATTTCTACCCACCTCAGAAGTACGTTGGTAGTCAATAAAAGAGTTTTTTCTTGAGAGCCAATTCATTAGTCAACAGCTTAAAAGGTTAAATTGAAGATTAATTGGCTTAATTGAGAAAAGAGGTTATATAAATAATGGCGATAAATATTGAAGAATTGATTAATAGCTTAGGTAAAACCTATCAAGAAATTTTCGATGACGGGCTAATTCCTTATAAAAAAAAGCCAAAAGGAGATCTAGGCTGTGATTATATATCATTGAATATGATTAAAGAAGGTGTGTATTTAGCGTTTAAAAGAGATAATAAAGAACTGCTTGATGTGACTGTCACTTTAATTAATAGGGATAAACCATCGTATCAATTTCCTAATGAATTACCATCACCACTCGTCCCCAAAATGTCACGTAAATGGATTCATGAACATTTTGGTGCACCTGAAAAATCTCATCCTCCAGAGATGATTATGAGACACCAATTTGGTTGGACAGAATTATATACATTGTGCAATTTTCGTATTCCTACAAGTATACAAATTTCTTATGATCTCACTGAACAGGTTGAATCTTTGACTTTTTTACTCACCTCAGAAGTGGGCTGGTAGTTAATAAAAGAGGAGATTTTCTTGAGAGCCAATTCATTAATCCGCAGTTTGCAAAGCTAAACTGAAAATGAATTGGCTTAATTGAGAAAAGAGGTTATATAAATAATGGCGATAAATATTGAAGCATTGATTAATAGTTTAGGTAAAACTTATCAGGAAATTTATAGTGAAGGATTAATTCCTTATAAGAATAAGCCGAGTAGTTTTCTAGGTGATCCTGATATTCATATTGATATGGTGAGAGAAGGAATTTTCTTATCATTTGAACGGAGTAGTAAGACACTAAATGAAATTACATTAAGGCTACTTAGAGAAAATAAAACTTCTTTTATATTTCCAAGTGAATTACCATCACCATTAAAGCCTTCTATGGATAGAAGGTGGATTGAAGAAAATTTAGGTACTCCGATTAAATCAATACCACCAAGGGAAATTTTAAAGAAGCAATTTGGTTGGGTAGATTTATATCGTTTCACAGACAATATCAGTATGAGAATTTCTTATGATTTACGTGAGAAAGTCAAATCATTGGCATTTCTACCCACTTCAGAAGTGCGTTAAAAGTTGAAGGTAATTGGTTAAGTCTCGCAGGACAAGATATGGGGGCACCCATCCCCAGCCAGATAGCGGATAAGTTACGAGGGAGGAGATTTAATAACTTTGATGATTTCAGAAAAGCATTTTGGAAAGAGGTTGGTAATGATCCTGAGTTGATAAAGGATTTTTCTGATGTAAATAAAAGAAGAATTAAAGAGCTTGGGTATGCGCCGTTTTCCATTCCAACTGAACAAGTAGGTGGAAAGAAAAAATTCGATATCCACCATGTAAAACCAATTAAAAGTGGTGGTTCTGTCTATGATATCGATAATTTACGAGTAGTAACACCGAAAAAACACATTGAACTCCATTCTAACAGAGAGGGTATATAAAGATGGAACTGAAAAACAAGCTGGAAGATTATACTGAAGCTGAATTTTTATCCCTGCTGAATAAAATATGGGCAGCAGATGTTTCAGAGAAAGAACATGATGATTTAATAGATCATTTTGAAAAACTTGTAGAACATCCAAGCGGAAATGGACTAATTTTCTATCCAGAAAATGGCGTTGAAGATAGCCCGGAGGGTGTACTTAAAGTTGTAAAAGAATGGCGAGCCAAAAGCGGTAAACCTGGCTTTAAAAAATAGCCATTAAGTCAGTGATAAAAAGGATTTTTGTAATCCTTTTTATCACGGTTAAGTAAGGTTAATACCTCATACAGCTATCATATTGGTATTCCTAGGACAATGTTTAAACCGGAAAGAGGAATAGAATATTGGAATAGGAAATAATGGGATATAATACTTGTCCATGTTGTGGTAAACGGACAATTGAGCGTTTAGGGGAATATGAAATATGTCCGATATGTCATCGGGAGGATGTTCCTGTTCAATCAGCAGACCCACATTTTTCAGGAGGAGCTAATTCTATGAGTTTAGAAGATGCGAAGAAACTCTATCTTTCAAAGAAAGATTGATTTTAGAGTTAAATATTCTTTGTAGTATTTCATTGCTTTTATTGTAAGTGATTAATATTTATATGAAATTACTATCAAATGAATTATTCGCATAACATTATCAATAAGAAATAATTGCTTATAAGAACTGATTTTTGCGACCAGCAGAGCTCAATCGTAATTATAAGAAACCCTGTAATAATGAGAAAATATATAAAATAGAATTGAAAAACACCAATTCCATAGCCCCCAAATAGAGGATATTATTCAACATACAGAGGGGATAAGAAAAACGTATTTCACAGTTCAATGGCGTGATAAGGTAAATAACAGTGGAATTAGAATTATTTACAGGGTCGTCTATTTATTTACAGGTTCTTTAAAATATACATTATCATTAATCATTATAAACAACCTGAAATTATATCAATAATATATTCATCACCATGAACATATTCTTTTATACCTGTTATCTTTCAAGTTGCCTCTTTGTTGGCTGCACTCACTCACCCCAGTCACATCGTTATCTATGCTCCCGGGGATTCGCTCCCTTGCCGTCGAGATTCATCTTGAAATCTATTGGGCATATAATAACCAAGCTTTGAAATGATAAACATTTAATAACTCTTTTTCCTTAACATAGAATACTGACTTTCCTAATTTCATCCTGGCTTAATTATTACTTATTTAAGTTAATTTCAATTCAGAAACTCATTACTACCACTCATTGAAATTATTTTCCAAATTAAACATTATATTAAATTAATTTCAATAGCCCTTCCTACCTTTATTATTACAATAACATATTATCTCTAATATATTTCTCCATTTTATTTCCAGTAAATTTCTATTCCATAGGCTAGTACCTGATCCCCTTCATGAGATGCCCATATTATATTAATTGAAAAAATCTTATACCCGTCATCTTTCAAGTTGCCTCTTTGTTGGCTGCACTCACTCACCCCGGTCACATAGTTCTCTACGCTCCCGGGGATTCGCTCCATCTTGAAATCCATAGGGTATATATCATCCTTTTATCATGCCAATAATTTATCCTGATTTATAATTATCTTCATGAATATCATAGCATTCTCGCAATCCATCAAGCACTAGCACATATTTAATTTATCCCAAGTTAAACCTTTAATTCCTCTGGCGTTCCCTCTCTATATGGCACCAGCTTCGTCCTATCTTGTGAATCAACCGCACAATGATTATTACCAACAACAAGCATAACCAAATCACTGGTTGCTTTAATTGCGTGATCTATTTGTCCATTCACAAAATAACAAACCCCAGGCTCTATTTTATGCTTTTCTCCCGCATAAATAACATAACCCGTTCCTGCGAGTACAAATAAGATATGATGCCCTACGTGAGTATGATTCTGCATCCCTTCATCTTTGCTGAAACGAATTAGATCAGCACCAAAACCATCAAACGAAACTAATCCCTCGCCCGTTCCCATACTATTAACCATTTTATGACTTCTCGCCATTGTATCTACAACGAGATGCTCACCATTCCAGTGACAAAACCTATTTTTAATAAACTTCATATTACCTTCCTTTTATCTCTACAAATAAAATTTTATTTTAAAGTAACTATCCATCTATTAAATAAAACAATATTTCCCAGTAAAAATTTAATCTTCAAAAATCATATTGAAAAAGAAATTAACTGGTTATTAACAACATATCAAATAGAAATATTTAATTCTATAATAGTATTTTACAAAAGCTCACTCTGTGATAGCAATCACCGTAAAACTGTTATTTTAAATTTCTCTGTAGAAGATAATCCCAGTTTAAAGTAATATCAGTAAAAATTTAGGTTAATTATATTATTAAATCAGGATAATAATGTCGTTAATTAAGTTGACATTAATCCCCACTAAAAATAACCATATTCAAAAATATATAAATGCAATTTTTTATTCTAATTCATTAGACAAATCCGATACTTTATCTTTATCACAAGGGTGAACAACATAAATTGTACCTAAAAGAAACCCCACAACCTCTGACGAGATTGTGGGGTTTCCACCATATGCTCTGGTTTTCCCGTTCCGTTTCACTTCCTACGGTTTTTCAACCACAGCTTCATTATTAAGTAACCAGTAACGCCGATGCTCAAAAGCATATTTCGGCAATCTAATGCGTAACGGTTTTTGCCCGGAAGGCCAGCAGGTACGCCAATCTATATTCTGACCTTGTAACCATAAAAATCGAGAGTCGTCTTCCGCCATATGGAGCCATTGTTCTTCATTGGCTGAAGCAGACGAAACAAAATTACGTAACTGGCTCAGGAGATCTTGTCTTGATGCCGCCACAAACAATGCCCGATGAGGTAAAGCGGCCCGACCAAACTGCAATGTCCAGCTCACCGCTTGTAAATCAATATTTGCGTCGTTTTCAATAAAATCTCCCAGCATGACAACCATTTTTTGCAATGATGCCGGGCTATTAGCGGCAATAGGATAGTAATATTTCTCCGAACTGGCCTTAACCGATTGCTGTGTTTTGGTCTGGGCTTCCTCCAAAATAACATGAGCATTACTTCCACCTAATCCAAAGGAACTTAATCCAGCAAAACGTTTTTGCCCTGCCCCCACCTGCCAGGAATGTACTTCCGTAGCCAATTGTAAGCGCGTATCCGTGTTATCAATTTCAGGATTCAAACGCTGAAATGCTGCGCTAGGTACAATAGATTTATGCTGCAACATCAATAAGACTTTAACGATGCCCGCTAATCCCGCCGCTCCCTCTAAATGTCCTATATTGGCTTTTACTGAACCAATATAACAAGGCTGCCGGGTTTTTCCTGATTTATCATGGTGAAAGACTTCGTTAAGCGCATTAAATTCTATTGGATCGCCCAGCGAAGTCCCCGTTCCATGTGCCTCCATGTAACTGATTTGTTCCGCAGAAACTCCAGCCTGTTGCAAACAATCATTGACTAATGCAATTTGCTGCTCTGGATTAGGTGAAGTCAGTGAGTTAGCTCGCCCACCATGATTTATCGATGATGCCCGAACGTATCCATAAATCAGGTCCCGATCCTCTAATGCCTGTTTGTGCGTTTTCAGAAATAGACACACAGCCCCTTCACCACGGACAAAACCATTAGCATCTGCATCAAAAACCCGGCAGCACCCATCTTTAGATAACATTCCCGCTCGATAATAAGCAGCCATGTTAAATGTGTTGCTCAATAGATTAATACTACCAACTACCGCCTGTTGGCATTCTCCAGAACGCAATGAATTTACAGCTTGAGTCAATGCAGTTAACCCGCTTGAACACGCAGTATCAATTTGTAAACTCGGACCGACAAAGTTGTAATAAAATGACAATCTGTTTGCCAGAAGGCAATTCAGTGTTCCCGTCGTTACATAAGCATTTGCCATCGTCATATCAGCCGCAACGAGCTCACGGTAGTCATTACTGCATGACCCAATAAAAACACCCGTTTTTGATCCTGAATAGTCAAGCGGATTCGCTCCGCTATCTTCGATTGCCTGCCAGGTCAGCTCCAATAACATTCTCTGTTGCGGGTCCATCATTGCCGCTACCCGCGGAAAAATCCCAAAGAATGGTGCGTCAAAGCCATCAATACTATCAAGTAACCCCGCTTTTAATGCCTTTTGGGGCACCGGAATAGCGTAAGGTTTCCCAGAGGCAAGCCGTTCCTCGGGAATCTCTTTTATCACGCTGCGACCAGATTTTAAGATCTCCCACATTTGTTCAGGAGAATCTTCTGCTCCAGGAAGCCGGAAAGCCATACCTACAATAGCAATGGGCATCTGTTTCTTATCACCCGAATCGCTTATTGATGGAGCAATGGCGTTCAGATGCTCTAACAAGACAGATTTGGCTATCTGCTGTTCATCTGGACTTAGTGAATGATATATGTGATACAGATTATCCATGCTGCTTCCCTCCTTCTATGAGGCGCTGCAACCTTAATGCAGCTTCACCATCAAGGTCACGCACTGCATTAGTAAAGTCATCTAAGGAATGCTTTTTCTTCTCAGTCAGTTCAGTGCTGGAAATGTCAAGATACTCAATTAATCGATGCGGCGAACTATGGCGCCAGAACAGAGTTGGAGATAATTTTCGCTGAAAATCCCGTGACATCAGTCCCGCAAGTTTTACCGCCTTAAGCGAATCAATACCCAAATCAGCCCAGGTACGTTGCATCATTGATTCAGTAAAATCCTCATCCCAATTCAGGAAATCAGCCAAAAGTGTACGTAACTGACCAGAGACCGATTTGCCAGGTTTACTTGCCATTTGGTGGGCTACCGATTGTGACCCAGCCAGAGCACGAACCTGAGTAATAACTTCGGTAATAAATTCAGATGCCTCCACTCCATTCAGCAAATAGTGATTAAATGCTAGAACCAGGCTCATTTCTTTGTTGTGAGGCGCACCAATGAATAATGTTGACTGAGATGGCGGCACAATAACCGGTACGGCAAAAGTGGCGCCATCGTTGCCGGTATATGAAATCATCATAGGTACATCAATGTCGACGTGCAGTTTCTCCGCTTCTGGATCAAGTACACTATTCAGATGCTGTCTGAACTCGAAAAAGCCCATTGTCTGCGTTCCCGGTACTTTTAACGAACTCAAATCACCTTTTTCATCCAGAAAAGCAATACCCAGGTTGATATCTGTATAAGTGTGATAGCGTTCTTGATCCAGCGGCCTCGAACGCAACATCGGGAATTTTTTCAGTGCCTGAGCAACGGCGTAAGTGATTACCTGAAATGGCGTTATCCACTCTTGTTGCCCGGAAGTGTCCGTTAAGTGACGAATGGCACTATCAACAAGCTCAATCGGTAATGGTTTAGCCGCCCAACAAGGCTGTACAGTCGCACTATTTAACCGTATTGCACGATTAAGACGTTGCTGATCCCTTGACAGAAAACCGATATTGCCATTCTCGGCATTACCCTTTTCTGCCGGTTTGGTTTCGCGGTGCTGTTGAAGATAATCATCAATATGACCTGGCAATAATGTCCCGTGTTTTTCCGCCAGTTGGCTAAGAATTTGCGGCTCAATCTGATGTTCTTGCGCGTACTGCCGGGTTTTTGGCGGAATACGCGCAGGAGGCGCTGATACCTCAGGAGCTGCTGCCTCTATCTCCACATTTTCCACGCTCTCCAGCGCAGGCGTTAACTCTTCACTGACAGGGGAAGGCTCTGCCAACTCGCCAACCGCTCTAATAACAGCAATCGCCGATCCAACTGGGATAATATCATTTTCCGCCGCCAGCCATTTTTCCAATATCCCCTCGACATCAGACTCAATGGTAAACGCGGCCTTATCCGTCTCCATTTCATAAACAGGTTCATCACGCTTGACATAATCTCCCACCTGCTTAAGTAACTGGATGACGACAACTTCCGTGGTTCCTTCTCCCATCGGGGGAATAAACAACTGTGCCATAAATTCTCCTTAGCCCATTACCGCATAGACGGAGGTCAAAATGTCATCCGTGCTGGGTAAAACAGCTTTTTCTAAACAAGGATTAAAAGGAATATGAATATCTTCACGCGTTACCAGGCGCGGAGGTGCCAGTAAGGAGAAGAAATTGTCATTCTCATCCAAAACATCAGCGATAATGGATGCACCAACACTGGCCGTCCGGGTATCCTCTTGCACAACGATAAGCCGCCCGGTTTTGCGCAAAGATGTCGCAATCCGTTGTTTATCCCAAGGTACCAGACTACGTAATTCAATCACTTCAATATCAATATTGTTTTTTTCTGCCTGAAGAGCAGCCATCGTCGCAAGCTGAACCGTATTCCCCCAGGCAACCAGTGTAATATGCTGACCGGCCCTGATAATATTTGCCTGCCCAAGCGACACTGGTGTCACCAACCGGCGCTCATGACGCTCTCTCATCAGGTGTTTAGGGATCAGGATCAGACTCGGCATGTCCAGACTTAACGCGGTACGGAACAATGCGACGGTATCAGCCGGTGTCGTTGGAACCATAACATTAATACCGGGAATATGCGCCAGGATACCGTCCGAGCTTTGGCTGTGCCATATGCCGCCGCCAGGCAGATAAGCACCATAGGGCGCATATATCACCACCGGACAGCGCCATTTTCCTACCGTTCTCCAGCTTAAAGTGCCAAGTTGCGACTGTAACTGATTGAGACCTAGCCCAACAAAGTCAATAAATTGCAGCTCAACAATCGGACGCCAGCCACAGGCGGACAACCCCACAGATGAACCAATAATCGTGGCTTCAGAAAGGGGAGCATTAAAAACGCGATCAGGGTAACGAGTGGATAAGCCGCGGGTGAAACCAAAAACCCCTCCTTTAGGATCTTCAATATCCTCACCAAATAACAGCACATTTGGATTCTGGCTCAACGCCTCGTCCAAGACCTGATTCACCGCTTTAAACTGTGTCTCTTCGGCTTCCATTTCAATATGTACAACAGGGGCACTTTCACGATTACACAAATAGGTACTGACACTGGCAGGATCAGGCTCTGCCTCGTGATAAACACGCTCAAATATTTCCATGACATCCGCTTTAATGCGCTCTTTTTGTTCAGCCAATGCCTGTTCAGTAATCGCCCCTTTTTCCTTTAAATAAGCGACATAATTTTCAATAGGGTCCTGTAGTGCCTCCAGTTCATCCGGGGTACGGTACAATTTGTGAGAATCTGAGTTGGAATGAGAATCTAACCGGTCCACACGACAAACCAGGATGCAAGGTGTTCGCTCAAATCGTGCCTTATTGAATACCTCCTGTGCAACAGGAAATACGGTTTCCGGCCTGCGGGCATCGACACGGCGAATCAAACACTCGTTAAATATTCCCAATCGATACGGAGCCATCTTCTCCGTTGAGGTACTAATACCCAATTTATTATCGGAAACCACAAAGACGACAGGCAAACGCCTTTCAACCGCAAAGCTGACCGCCTCATAAAATTCTCCCTGCCGGGTTGCCGCATCACCGACACCACACACGACAAGCCCATTTCTATTATCCAACACGCTTGCCCAGGCAGCTCCAGTCGCAGGAATACATTGGGTTCCCGTCAGACTGACTACCGAGAAGATATTATGCTCTTTGGAGCAAAAATGGTTCGACATGGTCCGGCCCGCTGAATGAGAAGTGGCCTTGCCCATCAGTTCCCTTGTCATTTCAACAATAGACATACCACGCGCTAATACTAATGCCCGATCACGATAGTAAGGAACCAACACATCATTCTTTTCCATCAGCTGTGGCAACACTGCCAATCCTTCATGTCCAGCAGCCGATACATGGAACCAGGCTCGGCCTTGTCGTGTGACTATCGCACTACGATTATCAAATTCCCGTGACAGCAGCATGTCATAAAGTAACTTTTGCTCATCCAAACAATTATCTATTGAAGGGCTGTGTTCCTTAAGAGGTACTTCATTGATCTGTACGTCTATCACTCTCTTTTTCCTCACAAATAGTTAACGTGGTAATTGTCGTTATTGCGCTTAATGCCTGATAAAAAGGTGAATACGGGGGAGTCTCATTCATGATGACCAGAGAGACTATAGATCCCGATAAAGAAGTGAACGTAGGGTTATTGCCTACACGAATTACAAAAGATAGAGGTATACGGTCACAATTTTTAATTACGTTTATACCCGTCATCTTTCAAGTTGCCTCTTTGTTGGCTGCACTCACTCACCCCGGTCACATAGTTTGCTATGCTCCCGAGGATTCGCTCCCTTGCCGTCGC
>NZ_JONO01000071.1 GCF_000711895.1 Photorhabdus australis DSM 17609 | reverse complement strand
TAGTGCAAAATGTGATCGGCGATCAGTTATTTACTGCTGTTAATGGGGAATTAGATATATTAAATTCCGAAAAATCACGATAAGACTGGAGATATTGTCCATGTGAACATTGAGGGCTTCATGATAAAGTTCAGTTAAATAAGTAGCAGGAGAAAACACGGAAGATACTGCTCCCAGGGATTCTTTCCCTTGCCGTCGCGATGTACCTTGAAATCTATAGGGTATAAATCATGAAACAGATGTCACGATTAGCCTCATTCCTGAGGCCAATCTCTTTATATCTCAGAAAAATTTAGTCATAAAACTGACTGATACTCTCTTTTTCTTGGCCGGATACGATGACGTTTAGCAGTCGTTCATAATATGTAGCCATCTTATCAATGACTGCTTCTGTATACAGTTCCGGGTTGTAATTGAGTTCACAACTGATATTTTGTAGCAAATATAAGAAATTCATCCCAAGTGATTCAAAGGGTATTATTTCGGTATCTATCACTTCCACATCAAGATTTGGCAATGATAATTTTTCATCTTTAGACACGTCGATAAAATCATAGAAATTTTGTGCATCCAAATAGTTAAACAGAACGTTAAATATACCCTCCCTCGCCTTTTCTCCCACCACGTCAATCACGACAGACATGTGGATATTAGAATTCTCTATGGCGCGATGAATAGACTGGCTAACCTGCTTAATAATTCCTTGTAGGCTCATTTCCTTATTGATATTGGATTTTACTATCAAGTCACCCAAGAATAATCCTATTGTTTGATGGCTTTCTATGCGAGTTCGGTCAGCTTTTGGTGAGGTAACAATATGTTGTGATTCACCGGAGTGCATAAAAAGACAAGTGTGGAACAAAGCCATAAATAACATATAAGGTGTGATTTTATGAGTCTCACAATATTGCAAAACAGCTTTATCCAGAGAATCAGGTATTTTGATATGACGGGTATGAGACCGATATTTTGAAGCCAGATGTTTTCTGAAAGAAACTGGAAAATCGCGTTCTGGATTAACATCAGCAAATTGTTGTTGCCAGAATTTAATTTGTTTTTTAGCCGCCTCAGTCGCATGGATTTCTTGCAACTCATAAACATAACCAGAATATTGCATGGCAACGGGTGGCAATGTGCTTTCTTGCCCCTGTGAATAAGCGGTATATAACTGTTTAAACTCATTCATAATGATATTGATAGACCATCCATCGGAGATAATATGGTGTACATCAATCAATAATACCGTGATTGTTTCCGAAACAGGCAGTAGGAATGTCTTGATTAACGGGCCATTATAAACATCAAAAGGTGTTCTTAATTTCTCTTCCCAGAGATTGTTAATTTCAATAATAATTTGTTCTCTCTCGATTCCTCTTGGTAACGCTTCAATAACTTGAAGATTGATTTTCATATTGTTATCAGGCTGCATGAAAATCTGCTCATTTTCTTGATAAAACTTAAAACGTAAACTTTCATGTCGTTCCAAGATGGTATTTAAACTTTTTTCCAACGCACTGTGATTCAGTTCTCCCTCCATCAGCAAAGTAATGGGTACATGGAAACTGTCCTCCAACAACGCTTCTTGGACAAAATACCAATACATTTTCTGACAATATGAAATAGGCATTTTTCCATCAAATGTATTGTGATCAGATATATTGAGGGTTGTCTTCGATGCGGATATTTCGTGCTTATAACTGTGACGAATCACACTGGCAATCTGTGCAATGGTTGGATTTGTAAATAGCTGATGCATACTGAAATGATTGGTTAACGTATTTCTTATAGCAGCGGTTATCTTAACTGCCAAGAGTGAGTGACCACCGAGTGAGAAGAAATTATCATAAATACCAATTTGATTAATTTTTAGATTTTCTTGCCATAACTGACAAAGTTTTTCCTCAATTTCATCTCTCGGTGCGATATAAGCCTGACGACGTAAGTCATTTTCATCCGGAATAGGTAACGCTTTTTTATCTACTTTATTGTTCAAATTCAGTGGAATACGTTCCAATGGGATATAGAGACTGGGCACCATATAGTCAGGCAGCTGTTTTTTCAAGGCGGATTCCAGTAGCTCTGCAAGTTCTCCTCTAATGGCAGGAAGTTGCAGATAATCAGCTAAATGCGTTTGGCTGTAATCGGCATTAAAAGCGGCAGCTTTCTCCGCCAGCCAATTCGTACTCGGGCAAACATAAGCAATGAGTTTCCTTTCCTCACTGTCATGACCATCAACGATCACGGCTGCATTACTTAAAATCTCCTGCCCCGCCAACACCGACTCGATTTCCCCCAATTCAATGCGATGGCTGCGAATTTTAACCTGCGAATCCCGGCGGCCAATGAACTCCAACTCACCTTCCAGCGTCCAGCGTACTAAATCACCCGTACAGTAAAGTCGGTCTGCCGGGTTGGTACTGAAAGGATCTCGGATAAACTGTTTTTCTGTGATATCCGGCGCATTCCGGTAACCACGCGCCAGTTGAATGCCGCCGATATGCAGTTCCCCGACAGCCCCAAGAGGCGCCAGATTACCGTCGGAATTCAGGATTCGCATCACGGTATTCGGCAACGGTTTTCCAATCGTCACTCGCTTATTTGCTGTTAGTAAGGCGGAAGTCACAATCGAAGTACACTCTGTTGGGCCATAAACGTTAAACAGCTTTCTGCCCTGCGACCACTGCGCGGCAATATGCGGCGCCACAGCTTCCCCTGCCAGCAACAAGGTTGAAACTGTGCGCCATTTGTTGAAATCCAAATGAGGCAACAGCGCCGGCGGGAGTACGGCATGGGTAATGTGGTATTTTTCAACCATCTCATCCAACCATTCAGGCGAGCGGCGATGTGTTTCTGAAATCAAATACAATGTAGCGCCATAGGCCAGGGTCATTGCCATTTCCAACACTGCGGCGTCGAAGCTCCAGGAAGCAAACTGCAACCCGCGAATATCAGCATCCGCACCAAATAACGCGGCTTGTGCTTGTGCCAGATTCACCCAACCCTTGTGCTCCAGCATCGCCCCCTTTGGCCGGCCGGTAGAGCCAGAGGTATAAATGACATAGGCCAGATGATTTTCTGTCAGGGGCACTGAACGATGAACGATATTGTCGGTAGGCAGGTTTTGCACATATGACTGTACTGTTTCGGCATCCAGACAGATAACGCGTTGCTGACTGACAGGTAATTTATCAACCAACGCTGTTTCGGTCAGGATAAATTCAGCCCCGCTGTGCTCCAGCATGTATTGCAGGCGGGCTTGCGGATAACTGGCATCCAAAGGCACATAGGCTCCACCAGCTTTGAGGATACCCAGCAGTGCAATCACCGTTTGCAATGACCGGGGAAGGCAAATTGCCACCAGAATATCTGGCTGGATACCCTGCTCAATCAGGTAATGCGCCAACTGATTGGCCTGAGCATTAACCGCCTGATAACTTAAAGCCTCTTCACCAAAAACCAGCGCGGTTTTTTCAGGATTCAGCGCCTCCTGCTCTTCAAACAACTCATGGAAGCAGCGCCCTTGTGGGTAATGGTTCTGTGGCCCATTTAATTCATGCAGTAAGGTATGCTTTTCAGCTTCTGCCAATAATGGGAGTTCATGAATGGAGGGCGCTTTATTGACTGAATCATCTGTCATTACCTCAACAATGCCAGAAAGCAAGGTTGCGTAATTAGCGATAAATCTTTCAATGGTACTGCTATAAAACAGACTGGTATTTGAAATCCATACTATAGATAATTCGCCTGTCTGCTCTTCTTCAAAAACATGAATTTCCAAATCAAACCGGGTTGTTCTAAATAAATTATCTCCGAGTTCAATAATATCATCCTGTCCCAGTATTGCGTCACGTCGGTTATTCTGTACTGCAAACATGATTTGGAAGATAGGATTATGGTTTAGGTTCCGTTCCGGGCTGAGCTTTTCCACCAACATCTCAAACGGCAAAGCTTGATGTTCATAAGCATCCAGGACGGTACGGCTGTTTTGTTTTAATAATTCACTGAACGTCGGCTGACCGGATAAATCTGTTCTGATAACCAATGAATTAACAAAAAAACCGATCAGAGGTTCAATATCAGGATGTTGTCTGCCGGCAATAACGGTTCCAACCAGAATATCTTTCTCATTGCTATAGCGGCTCAGCAATACGGTAAAAGCCGTTTCCAGGAACATAAATAGTGTAACTTTATGTTTGGCACATAATGCTCTGATTGCCTGGGTAAGATGTGCTGAAATGCGCTGCAGATGAAGCCGCCCCTCGATATTTTGTTTTTCCGGACGTGGATTATCCAGCGGTACACGGTGGACGGATGAAATTCCGGCTAACTGATTCTGCCAGTATGTCAGTTGTTTTTTCAGCACATCATCTTGCAGCCAACCCTGTTGCCACTGGGCATAATCGGCATATTGAATTCTCAGCGGCGGTAGTGGATTTGCTTTACCCTGACTATAAGCTTTGTATAACGTGAAAAATTCATGGAGAAATATTGCCATCGACCAGCCATCGAAGGCGATATGATGTATCGTATAAATAATAAGATAATCATCTGCTGCCAATTTTATTAACCGGATGCGCAACATCAGGTCCGCGCTAAGGTTAAAAATCAGATTCTCTTCTTCCTTACTAAGTTGTTTTACCTGATCGTTTTTTTCAGTTTCAGACAACGCAGATAAATCATGATGTGTAATCGGTAAATCATAATCAGCGGCAATAAATTGCCGCGGTTCGTTATTGATGATTTTAAAATAGGTACGCAGGACTTCATGGCGTTCAAGTAATGCCTTAACGGCTGATTCAAACGCCTTTATGTTAATGAATTCCCTCAGCCTGAAATCCCCCATACAGTTATATTGGGGACTGCCTCCATCCAGTTGATCAATAAACCATAGTCGTTGTTGGGGAAATGAAAGCGGATAATGTTCCGCTTTGCCATCACGCTGAATATCTTGCAAAAAGTAATGAGTTTGCTCTTCTGAATCGAGCTGGTTCAGAAAATCAATCAACTCCTGTTTATGCTGTTTCCATTCACTGAGCAAGGCTGGTGGAATACTGCCGCGACTCGTCTCGTATTGTAAACGGTTATCAGTAACGAACAGAGTAATTCCCTGCTCTAAAGACTCATTAATAATTCGCGCGGCATTTCTCATATCTCACCCTTCAATAGTTCTTGCGCTGTCTCTTTCCCAGCCTGGAAACGTTTTCTTTTTTCTTTGATAAGATGAATAGTGACAATCTGTGATAGCTGCTCAAGTGTCGGGTGTTCAAAAACACTTCTCAACGGAACTTCTATTTCTAATTCGTTACGTATTGAACTAATAAGGCGGGTTGCCTGAAGTGAATGTCCACCCAATGTAAAGAAATTGTCATAGATGCCGACTTGACTGACATTCAATAATCGCTTCCACAACTGACCGATCTTAATTTCCATTTCATTTCTTGGCGCCACATAATTCTGTCGGCGTAAATCTTCTTCATTTGGGATCGGTAACGCTTTTTTATCCACTTTATTATTTAACGTGAGTGGCATTCGTTCCAAAGGAATATAAAGACCAGGAACCATATATTCTGGCAATTGCTGTTTCAGCGCGAATTCGAGTAATTCTGAAAGTTCCCCACTAATGGCCGAAATTTGCGGATAATTAGCTAAATGGGTTTGATTGTAGTCAGTACGTGCTTGTACAGGCGGTAACTCTCCACGACTAAAAATCACATCCAGCAAATCAAGTTGCTGTTGTGACCATGTAATGCCGCATTGATAACCACATTGTTCAGCGTATTGCAGTAATGATTCGAATTCCTGAACCTGTTGTAATGCCTGTGAGGAGAAACTACCGGTATTTGCTGGTGGCGTCATTATCTGATTGGCAGACCAGTGACGCAACCCTTCTGCTAAAGTGAGGTCATCTTTAATTCTAGCATTGGGGATACCTGAAACACCCAATATATCCTCTGCGCCCATCTGCAACAAATTACGCAGACTTTCAAAAGAATCAAAATTATGCCAATTTAAAAGCAACTCATGACAAGATTTGGTGTTTTCATCGCTTTTATGCAATATGACATCGTAACGATAACGCAACATTTCATTGTCGCCGATGCCACGTTTAACCAGAATATCAACCCGGCCAATTTCAGGGTAACGCTCCGGTAATTGGGCAAAATAAGTTGGACTAAGTAAAAACTCGGGTTCTTGTTGTAAACGCCGCTGAATACGGTTCGCCAGCGTCCCTACCTGAATACGCTGCCCGTTAAGATGACTTTGCTCTATCGCTGTAGCATGGGCGGTTAATAAATCTAAATTGCGGATATCTCCCAGCAAAATTTTCCCGCCCGCTTCAACCGCCGGTATTAACTGTTCAAGTACTTTTTCCAGATATTGAACATTGGGAAAATATTGGACAACAGAGTTAATCACGACAGTATCAAATTCATCAGCACTCAATGTTCCTAAATTGAGTGCATCTCCTCTTCTGAGCTGCACATGTGACCAGCCACGTTGTTGCAGAATATGTTGATGCCGATTTAAAACCTCAGCCGAAATATCGGTCGCCACCACTGATTCGCACTGTTCAGCATAGCGATACAGCAATAATCCGGTACCACAACCGATTTCCAGTAAGCGATGAGGATGCAAGGCTTTAATCCTGTGCATAATTCCTGCTAACCATTCCTCCATTTGTTCAAGGGCAACCGGTTGTTCAGTATAGCTGTTCATCCAGCCACCGAAATCACTGTCTGATGCGACTACATTACTGCTATTTTTTTTCTGAGTGCTCTCTTTTCGAGTACTCTCCGTTGTGGGTTGACGGTACTGCTCATCAAAAATTTCTGTCCAGTTCTCAACGCTGCTTGCGTTAAACTCAACCGCTTTTTCACCTAACCACTCTGTACTTGGGCAAACATACGCAATGAGTTTTTTGTCTTCATCTTGACCATAAGCGATCACAACAGCACTACTTAAAGCATCATGCCCGGACAAAACTGTCTCGATTTCACCCAACTCTATACGGTGACTACGGATCTTAACCTGAGAGTCAACCCGACCGATAAACTCCAACTGACCATCCGGTGTCCAGCGTACTAAATCGCCAGTTCGATAAAGCCTGTTTTCCCTGCCATCCGTTGAGTGTGGGCTGAATGGATCTCGGATAAACTGCCTTGCTGTGATTTCCGGTGAATTTCGGTAACCACGTGCTAACTGAACGCCGCCAATATGCAGTTCCCCGATAACGCCCATCGGAGCCAAATTACCTTCCGGATCAAGAATACGCATTACAACGTTAGGCAACGGTTTTCCAATCGTAATCTTCTCGTCAGTAAGTAACGCTGTGGTGACAATGGATGTACATTCTGTCGGGCCATAGACGTTAAACAGTTTTCTATTCTGTGACCAACGAACAGCAATCTGCGGTGGTACTGCTTCACCCGCCAACAGCAAAGTTGAGACAGAACGCCACTTATTAAAATTCAGATGAGGAAGCAGCGCGGGTGGTAGTACAGCATGGGTTATCTGATGTTTTTCAACCACTTCATCCAGCAGTTCAGGGGAACGCCGTTGGGTTTCGGTAATCAAATAGAGTATTGCGCCATAGGCCAATGTCATAGACATCTCTAAGATCATGGCGTCAAAACTCCAGGAGGCAAACTGCAACACCCGGCAATGTGAGTCAATGCCAAATAAATCTGCTTGCGAGAATGCCAGATTAACCCACCCTTTATGTTCCAGCATCACCCCTTTCGGTTTACCGGTAGAGCCGGAAGTATAAATCACGTAAGCCAGATGATTTTCCGTGAGCGGAAGTGGGCGCTCAGTAATATTATCCGTAGGCATATGTTGTAGCTGAGACTGGACTATCTCTGTGTCCAGACAAATCACTTTCTGCTGGCTAATTGGCAGTTTTTCAACCAGATGAGTTTCGGTCAGGATGAATTCGACTTCACTGTGATCCAACATATATTGGAGGCGGGCTTGCGGATAACTGGGGTCTAACGGTACATAAGCGCCACCCGCTTTAAGAATACCCAATAATGCCACAACCGCTTGTAATGACCTTGGTATGCAAAGTGCGACCAACGTGTCCGGTATAATCCCTTGTTCAAGCAGATAGTGCGCCAATTGGTTAGCTTGCTCATTTAATGACTGATAGCTCAGGGTGTCATTGCCCAAAATCAGTGCATTTTTTTCAGGGTATTGTGATACCCGCTCTTCGAAGAGTTGATGGAAACATTTCCCGGTCGGATAAGGAATTTGTGGCCCGCTCCATTCATGCAGTAAGGTATTCCGTTCAGCATCTGCCAATAATGGAATGTCATGAACAGACGGCTCGCTGATACCAGCATGATGTTTCATCACATCAACAATATTAGTCAGCAAAATTTCGTAATTGGCGATTAATCTGTTAATGGTCGCATTTCTGAACAGGCTGGTGTCAGAGATCCATCCAATGGATAACTCACCTTCGTCTTCTTCATAAATATGGACTTCCAAATCGAATCGGGTGGTCAGAAGAGAACGTTCTTTAGATGTAACAATGCTATCCTGCTCCAGCGTTGTATCTCGTTGATTATTCTGTACTGCAAACATGATCTGGAAAATAGGATTATAATTTAAATTCCGTTCTGGACTGATTTTCTCCACCAGCATCTCAAAAGGCAGGTCTTGATGTGCATAACCATCCAGGATCGTACGACTATTCTGTTTTAATAGTTCACTGAATGTAGGCTGACCGGATAAATCCGTTCTTATCACCAATGAATTGACGAAAAATCCAATCAAAGCCTCAGTGTCACGGTGTCTTCGGCCTGCAAGCGGCATGCCAACCAGAATATCCTTTTCACTACTGTAACGACTCAACAACACAGCAAAAGCCGTTTCCAGAAACATAAATAATGTCACTTCATGTTTGGCGCACAGTGCTCGAATTTCTTGGGTCAACGCTTTTGAAATACGTTGTGGATGAACATTCCCTTCAAAATTTTGTTTTTCTGGTCGTGGATTATCCAATGGAAAACGGTGAAGGGGAGAAATACCTGATAATTGGTTTTGCCAGTAATCCAGTTGTTTTTGCAGAATATCCCCTTGCAGCCAGTCCCGTTGCCACTGAGAATAATCAGTATATTGAACGGGTAAAGGCGGCAGAGGATTACCCTCACCTTGGCAATAAGCGCGATATAATGTCAGCAGCTCGCTGATAAAGATTGCCAGCGACCAGCCATCACAAGCGATATGATGAATCGTATAGAGAATAAAATAATCATCATCGGTTAATTTTAGCAACCGAATACGTAGCATCAGGTCAGTGCTGAGATTAACAGCTTGTTTCCACTCTTGCTCACCGAGTTGTTTAAGCTGTTGTTTCTGCTCAAATTCTGAAAGTGTAGACAGATCATGGATTGTAATCGGCAAATCATAAGCAGTAGCGATAACCTGCCGTGGCTCATTATCAATAATTTTGAAATAAGTACGCAGCGATTCATGGCGTTCAAGCAATGTTGCTATTGCAGCCTCAAAAGCTTTGAGATTGAGCGGCTCTCTCAATCTGAAATCACCTGTACAGTTATACTGAGGGCTGCCTTCGGTAAGTTGATCGATTAACCACAAACGCTGCTGAGCAAATGAAAGTGGGTAATGTTCTGCACGCTCATAACGCGGAATACCTTGCAGTCGGTGAGCGTCCGTATCCTCTTCTGAATCGATTTGCTTGAGGAAATCAATCAATTCTTGTTTATATTGCTTCCATTCACTGAGCAGTTCCGGAGGAATGCTGTCTCGGCTGGTTTTATATTTCAGTTTGTTATCAATCACAAACAGAGTAATCCCTTGATTTAAAGCTTCATTGATAATTTGTGCCGCATTTTTCATATATCGCCTTCCAATAGTTCCTGTGTTGTCTCTTGCCCAGCCTGGAGATGTTTGCTCTTTTCTTTAACCTGATGAATCGTGGCGATTCGTGCTAATCGCTCAAGTGTTGGATGCTCAAAGACACTGCTCAACGGCATTTCAATGTTTAGATCATTGCGTATTAAGCTGATAAGACGGGTTGCCTGAAGAGAGTGACCACCCAACATGAAAAAATTGTCATAAATGCTGACTTGACTCACGCCCAACACCTCTTGCCATAATTGACTGATTTTTTTCTCCACTTCATTTCTTGGCGCGACATAATTTTGTTGGCGGAAATCATTTTCATTTGGAACAGGCAACGCTTTTTTGTCCACTTTGTTATTTAACGAGAGTGGCATCCGCTCTAGCGGAATATAAAGGCTTGGAACCATGTATTCTGGTAATTGTTTTTTCAGTACTGATTCAAGTAGCTCAGAAAGTTCAGCTTTAATAGCGGAGGATTGAGAAGGGTTGTCGGTATTAAATTTCAGCCCGTTTTTATCCAGCCAGTCTTTGGTTGGACAAACATAGGCAATCAATCTCTTATCGTTCCCATAAGTAATAACCGCGGCACTACTTAAGGCGTCATGTCCGACCAGTGTCGTTTCGATTTCTCCCAATTCAATCCTAAATCCTCTAATCTTGACTTGAGAGTCAATCCGGCCAATAAATTCCACACTACCGTCAGGCAACCAACGGGCTAAATCTCCCGTTCGGTATAAACGTTGGGATTGGGATTTACCCGTCAAATCAGTCATAAATTTCGTTGCGTTTGTTTCGGGAGCATTCAAATATCCACGTGCCAGTTGGATGCCGCCAATACATAATTCCCCCGCCACACCAATAGGAACTAAATTGCCTGATGGATCAAGAATACGGATAACGGTATTAGGCAATGGTTTCCCAATCGTAATTTTGTCATCAGTTAATAAGCCCGCAGTCACAATGGCAGTACACTCTGTCGGGCCATAGACGTTAAACAGTTTTCTACCCTGTGACCAACGAACAGCAATTTGTGGTGGTACTGCTTCACCCGCTAAAAGTAAAGTTGAAACGGAACGCCATTTGTTAAAGTCCAAATAAGGCAGCAAAGCAGGAGGTAATACAGCATGGGTAATCTGGTGTTTATCAACTAACTCATCCAAATATTCAGGAGTGTGCTGTTGGGTTTCTGAAATTAAATAAAGTGCGGCTCCATACGCCAGTGTCATAGATATTTCTAAGATCATGGCATCAAAGCTCCAGGAAGCGAACTGCAATCCCCGGCTGTATGAATCAACACCAAATAAACCCGCCTGTGAAAGTGCCAGATTTACCCATCCCTTATGTTCCAACATAACCCCTTTCGGTTTACCGGTAGAACCAGAGGTATAAATGACGTAAGCCAGATTATTTTCCGTTATTGGGAATGGGCGTTCAGCGATATTGTCCGTAGGCATGTGCTGCAATTGTGATTGCATTGTCTCCGTATCCAAACAGACGACTTTCTGCTGGCCGATTGGGAGTTTTTCTACCAGATTTGTTTCAGTCAGAATGAACTCAGCTTCACTATGTTCTAACATATATTGAAGACGAGGTTTCGGATAGCTGGGATCTAACGGCAAATAAGCTCCCCCTGCTTTAATAATTCCCAGTAGCGCGACTACGGCACGTATTGCACGAGGAATACAGAGCGCGACCAATGTTTCTGGTTTAATCTTTTGTTCTATCAAATAGTGAGCGAGTTGGTTAGCTTGTTTATTTAGCTCCCGATAACTTAAGGAATTGCCGTCAAAAACAACGGCTGTTTTTTCGGGATATCGAGCAACTTGTTCCTCAAACAGTTCGTGAAAACAGCCACCATACTGGCTATGATCCGGTAGGCCATTCCATTCATGTAATAAAGTATGTATTTCAGTCTCTGCTAATAGTGGAATGTCATGAACAGAGGGTTCCCTGTATATTAGATCGGAACCAATACATGGCTTCATTACACTAACAATATTAGCAAGCAAGGTTTCATAATTGGCGAGTAATCTTTCAATAGTTATATTTCTGAATAAGCTGCTGTCATAAACCCATAAAAGGGATAATCCTCCTTCCTCTTTTTCATAAACATGAATTTCCAAATCAAATCGGACTTTCAAAAGCAGACGTTCTTCAAACTCAATATTATTATCCCGCACCAGTGTCATATCACACTGAGTATTCTCCAAAGTAAACGCGATTTGGAATATAGGGTTATAATTTAAGTTTCGTCCCGGACTTATTTTTTCTACCAGCATTTGAAATGGCAAATCTTGGTGTGCATAAGCATCCAGGATAGTACGACTGTTCTGCTTTAATAACTCACTGAAAGTAGGCTGGCCGGATAAATCCGTTCTGATCACCAGAGAGTTTACAAAAAAGCCAATCAGAGGCTCAATATCATGGTGTCTTCTCCCTGCGAGTGGTGTTCCAACCAGAATATCTTTTTCATTACTGTAACGACTCAACAATACAGCAAAGGCTGTCTCCAGAAACATGAAGAGTGTGACTTCATGTTGGTGACATAATGCTCTTACCTCTTGTGTCAAATCCTTTGAAATACGTTGTTCATTAAGCTGACCCTCAAAACTCTGTTTCTCTGGTCGTGGGTTATCCAGTGGAAAACGGTGAAGTGGAGAAATACCTGATAACTGGGTTTGCCAATAATCCAATTGTCTTTTGAGAATATCACCTTGCAGCCAATTTCGTTGCCATTGAGCATAGTCGGTATATTGAATTTTAAGTGGCGGTAAGGAGGCTATTTCTCCTTTATGATACGCACGATATAAGGTGATAAGTTCATTGACAAAAATTTCTATTGACCAGCTATCGCAGGCAATATGGTGAATGGTATAAATAATCACATAATCATCTTCGGCCAGCTTTATCAAGCGAATACGCAACATCAAATCAGTACTGAGGTTAAAAACCAAGTTATCCCCTTCTTTACTAAATCTTTTGACTTGAGATTCTTGCTCAGTTTCAGAGAATGCTGTCAGATCATGTAATGTAATAGGTAAATCATAGGAATGTGCTACGACTTGCCGTGGCTCATTATCAATAATTTTAATATAGGTACGTAATGCCTCATGGCGTTCAAGCAACGTTTTTACCGCAGCCTTAAAAGCGTTGAAATTAAGTTGCTCCCGTAATCTCAAATATCCGGGACAATTATATTGAGGGCTACCTTCGGTAAGTTGATCGATAAACCACAGGCGTTGTTGAGCAAATGAGAGTGGATAATGTTCTGCATTGCCATCACGTTGGATATTCTGTAACTGATATGTTTGAATTTCTTCTTTTTCATCGATCTGGTTCAGGAAGTCGATCAACTCTTGTTTATAATTTTTCCATTCACTGAATAATTCAGCAGGAATACTATCACGGCTAGTTTCGTATTGTAATCGGTTATCAGCAACAAACAGAGTAATTCCTTGATTTAAAGCCTCATTCACAATTTGCGCTGCATTTTTCATATATCTCCTCGAAAATATAATATCAAATTATTTACACACGTTATTATTTATTACACTCGCAATTGTAAAATAAAAAATTTCTAATCATGTTAGCATATAGGAATCGAAAACTATTAGCGACGCTGTTTGATTCTATTATCAAAACAGAGGAAAAATAAATAACTCTTCATAATTATGACACGCCCCATTTTATTACTCTCGGTTATTCCTATAGGAAAATGAATTCAAAAACACTTTCACTTTTTCGAGCCACTGCCACATATACTGGCAACAGTGATTTCGTATCACCATTTCATACAGGGATTGCCACAGGCGCTAAATTTCATTCAGTCAGGAATAATATACCCAATAGATTTCAAGATACATCGCGACGGCAAGTGAACGCCCCCCTGGAGCATAGATAACTATGTGGCAGGGGTGAGTGAGTGCCGCCAACAAAGAGGCAACTTGAAAGATAACAAGTATAAAGCGATCAATTTAACCGTAAGTAATAAATTCGTTGTCCTTCAAAAAAATACTCTGTTTCACTTGACCCGTATCCAGGATACGAGTATATATTTTCATAAATTTTATTTATACATACCGTATTTTCAGACTCATATTCATTTATTAAATGAATATCCTGGCTTTATTAAGAAGTTGAGTTTTCTTTCTATCTTTTGCTTTACATCACAACTAACTAAACCAGAAAAAAGGAGAGAGGATGAGCAACGCTATCAAAGAAATAAGTGATGCTAATATTGCATATGCAGCAACTTTTGATGATGATAAAAAAAACCTTGGGTTACCTGCTGTCAGACGATTTGCCATATTGACTTGTATGGATGCCAGGTTAGACCCGGCAAAATTTGCAGGTTTATCTGAAGGCGACGCCCATATTATTCGTAACGCAGGCGGAAGAGCCAGTGATGATGCCATTCGTTCACTTATCATTTCTTACAAACTTTTCGGCACAAAAGAGTTGTTTGTCATTCATCATACTCATTGTGGGATGGAGCTTTTTACAGACAATATCATGGGCGATCTACTGGAAAGCAGCCTAGAAAGTGTCATCATGACAGATGAGGGATTTAAAGAAGTCGGCACCAGCGCCGGTTCACCTGAGGGTAAATATATCAAATGGCTTACCATTGACAATCAAGTTAATAGTTTAATTGAAGATGTTCACCGTATTCGTACTCATCCCCTTGTACCCGCAAGTATCGCCATATATGGGTACATCTATGATGTGAAGTCAGGAAAATTAATTGAAGTTCCTGAAGCAACAAGCCTTGCAAATGCAGAGTCGTAAATCAAACTTGTTAGTATATCGTCATCATTGAAAGATGTTTGATTTACGATAGGCTTATACCCAATAGATTTCAAGTTGCCTCTTTGTTGGCTGCACTCACTCACCCCGGTCACATAGTTATCTATGCTCCCGGGGATTCGCTCCCTTGCCGTCGCGATGCATCTTGAAATCTATTGGGTATATAGCTTGTTTTCGAAAATAAGAATTTCAATATTAGATATTCAATCTCAAATTTATATCAACTAGATCAATCAACGATTTTGGTACACCAAAATCAGCGGCTACCTTACTCCAGGCAGAGACTTTTTCTATGGTTTCCTCAATAATCCCATTGACCATTTTTTTGGTGAACAGTGGGCTTAGTTTTTCCAATGAATAAAAATCTTGCCGAGTGAAGTTGTCTCTTTTACCGTTTAAACTCATCCAGTGACTGTTAACCCATCTACTGTCAGGCTTGTAACTGTAGGCTAAATCGTAAGCCGGTGCCAAATCCCATTTTTTGCCTTTTAATATAAACGCGAAGTTTTTAGCGTGATCATCATGATTTCTAGCAATGATATTAAAGCACATTCTTCTTAGTAGCTGTTCAGCAGCCTTAGCCGATAGTTTTAGTTGCCTAGCAACAAAGAAAAGTTCTGCGTAGGAAAAGGAACCTGGTTTTTTATAGTCAACGTGAGCAAGTCCATTTAATGTTTGAACATGGATTTTTTTATTCCCCAAACGATCAAAACGTTGTGTGATAAAGTGACGCCTGTTGCCTTCATGAAGTAATCGGCAAGGCATCATGTCTATACCGCAATCTTTTGCCAACAAATGGTATACATATTCCATTGCTCCAAAGCCTAGTGGATCACCAAAGGTTTCCTGATTTTTGTTGTGCTCACTGACACCATCAAATTTCATAAGATAATGAGTAAAACCATTAGGAACTTCAACTTGACCAGAGCGAACCTGAGTAAAGTCCTCATTAAAGGCTAATACAGCTTTGGGTCTGGCTCCGCCAGCACTCATACCCACGGAAAGTAGTGACATCATGGCCTCGCGATCTTCCTGACCACTATTAATCAACTCAGCAGTAAAATTGCCACGAGAGTCAAGAATTCCTTGGGCAATAGAAACCAATGAACCTATTTCTACTTGTTTTGAGGAATTAAGGTTTCTCATTTTGGTTGCTGGTGCGTATTCAAGAGCGCCTATCCCTCTTTTCCCAGTATATTGAAGTCGCTGCAAAGGTGTAATGTCGTTAGGAGATTTACCTTGAGCTGCAACCCATGCATTGAGTACAGCGTTGCCAAAATCATCTGGCAGTGAGTCTGCAATCAATCCAGGTAGCCCTTTAAACGTGTGATAGTCCAGTTCTGGAAAACTGTAGATTTTATTTGTCAGAGGCATTTTCAACGGAGACAGTTCGATTCCTTTAGCGATAAAGCTAGGGTCGTACTGAAATAAGCCCAAGTTTTTACTAGGGTCAAAACTCATCGCACCAACTTCATGTTGATTGTAAATTACGTTGATAACTTCCATTACCATCCTGGTGTATCCTCTTCAATATTGTTTTTTCTAAGACCAGATGCTCGTTGTCGTTTTTTTCCTTGAAGTTTAGCGAGTTGGATAGGAGATATGCTTTGTTTGGGAAGAAAAAGATCTAATTGTTCGGTTAAGTTTAATGCTGCCATAATGGCAACAAAAATCTCTAATTGGACTTTACCTTTTTCAGCATTCAGTACAGCTTTTCTTGTGACGCCTAAAAGCTCAGCAACTTGAGCTTGAGTCAGATCATTGTTTAGTCGAGCTTGTTTCAAGCGCTCTCCCAACTCTTCTGCAATTGCTGAAGCTGTTTTTTCATGTAACATCATAACACTCCCATAATGACACATTAAAACCATTATTATCTATAATGAGCAATTATAAGCACATTACATACCAATCACAACTTCACATGATAACGTCCAATTAAAAGGACATTATAGACTTTAATAGTGATAATATCCTATATATGGAACATTATGAGATGAGTTGATATCGGTAGAAACTGAATGTACGCGTCATTGGACTAACCCGAGGGGATGGCAATTGATTTGGGTAAACATAACGGGACCGTTCTTCATCGATCAATGTCAGCGTGACATGTGTTAATTTCTTGCTGGTCCGGTTAAAAGCCAGAAATATTCCCTCTTTCTGCATATCTAACGACACATAATCGTCACCAGAATCTCCTCCAGGCTTACTCTTATAAGGAATTAGACCTTCATCAAAAATTCCCTGATAGGTTTTCCCCAAACTATTAATTAATGCATTAACATTGATCGCCATTATCTATATAACCTCTGTTCTTGATTAAGCTAAGACTATATTCCCCCGCGAAAAAACC
Source organism: Photorhabdus australis DSM 17609 (assembly GCF_000711895.1). GTDB lineage: Bacteria > Pseudomonadota > Gammaproteobacteria > Enterobacterales > Enterobacteriaceae > Photorhabdus > Photorhabdus australis. Next base: position 2,881 of record NZ_JONO01000071.1, on the reverse strand, counting down.
AACCCTCTAACACGCAAATCAGCTAAATATAATCACGGAAATCCTTTTCCTACGTTACGGGCAGCGATTTAATATCGCTATCCACTTTACCCAAGACAAATAATTAGAAATCACACTTCACTCAAATTTTTTTAAACGTTATATTACTCACCTTCTGATCTGTAGAAAATGGGGGCGGCATTTCACCTCTATAAATCTTCATCCTTGGCCCAGATGTAATTAGAGTAATACCGACTGAGATTAACAACCTTGATTTATCTTCAAAAACTAACGTTAATCCATCCTCTGGTATACAGAGAAATTCATCGTCTCCTTCAAACAAATATTCAAATTTATTAACTATAATAATTTGCCTTTCAATTAGTTGCTCTACTGCCTGCCCCAAGTTATTAATTAACTCTTTAATGTTTATTACCATTGTTTTCACAACTCATGTTCTTGATTAAACCAATCCATCTGCTATTTCGTTTTTTCAAATTACTCACAAATGAATTGGCTTTCAATAATAACCACCCATCTATTACTAACTACCAACATACTTCTGATGTAAGCAAGAACATTACAGATTCAACACGCTCAAACAGGTCATAATCAACCTGCATACTAGTCGGCATCCGAAAATCCAATAACGTATATAGCTCTGTCCATCCAACATCCTTCTTGAGAATTCTTCGCGGAGGAAGAGCCTTTTCTGGTTTACCTAATTGTTCGTGCAGCCATTGCCTGAACATCAATGTCTTCAAAGGAGAAGGCAACTCATTAGGAAATTGGTAGGAGGATTTCTTCTGATCAAGCAAAAGAAGCTCTATAGCAAACAGAATTTTGCCATCCCTCTTAAAGGCCAAATACATACCCTCTTTAATCATATCCAAAGTGATATCAGGATCTCCTGGGTATCCTGTTGGCTTAGTCTTATAAGGGATTAACCCCTCATCAAAAATTTCCTGATAAGGCTTACCCAAACTGTTTATTAATGCCTCTACATTGACTGTCATTTATATAACTCCTGTTCTTGGTTAATCTTATGCATTTTAGCTCTAGCATCTTCAAGCTGCTCTTCTGTTGCACCATACTGCTTCAACGCTGGTTTTATAGCATCAAAATCACGATCTACAGCCGCTCTCAAATCATTAGCATCTTGCTCTATTTGAGACAGAGAGTTTCGGCCTCCATAAGTTGCACTAAACTTTTGATGTACCTCAGCCGGAATAATAATGGCAGCAACATCCTTAGCGTCTTCATTTAATTTAGAAATTGATAAGGTTGGATATAACTTCCTCAATTTAGCTCTCACAGCCGCTGCCGAAGGCATATGATCTGCATGTGTTCCATTCCTCAGTCGCCCCGCAAAGTTTCTATACAAATCTACTTCAAACAATTTCACCGGCGGTTTACTTAAATACACATACACCGGCGGCATATTCGGGATGGGAAGCACCAGAATATAATCGCGAAAATCCTTTTCTTCCGGCATCGGGAGCGATTCAATATCGCTGCCCATTTTATCCAAAGAAGATAAAGAGATTACTCCGCGCTAAAAATTCAAGTAATTATTCCATTTTGGTTAAGCCAATTTATCTACGATTTAACTTTTCAAACTGCTCGTAAATGAATTGGCTATTAAATAAATCTCCCATATTTATTATTGATTACCAACGCACTTCTGATGTGGGTAAGAATGTCACCAGTCTGACCTGTTCTAGTAGATCATAATCAACCTGCATGCTGGTTGGAATACGAAAATCCAATAACGTATATAGCTCAGTCCAGCCAATTTCTTTAGTCAACCTTTTTCTTGGTGGAAGTGATTTTTCAGGATCACCAAAATGTTCATGAATCCATTGCCGGAACATTAACGGTACTAAAGGAGACGGTAATTTATTTGGAAATATAAAATTAGGTCGTTTATGATCAATTAAAGTTAACGTTATCTCAGTGAGTATTTTATTCTCCCGCAAAAATGATAAGAAAACACCTTCCTTAACCATATCAAGAGATATATCAGAATCTCCGGGAAAACCTGTTGGCTTGGTCTTATAAAGGATTAACCCTTCGTCAAAAATTTCCTGATAAGATTTTCCCAAACAATTAATTAACGCTTCAATATTAACTGCCATTATTTGTATAACCTCTGTTCCTGATTAATCTTATGCATTTTCAATCTCGCTTTTTCCAATTGTCCTTCTGTTGCCCCATAATCCTTTAATGCTGGTTTTATTGCATTAAAATCCCTATCAAGTGCTGAACGCAAATCCTTTGAGTCCTGCTGTATCTGAAATAGAGTATTTCTCCCTCCATAAGTCGCACTGAGTTTTTGATGAACTTCCGCAGGAATAATAATAGCGGCAACATCTTTCGACATATCCATTATTTCACGCTTACTTGCATCTGGGAATCTTCCCTTTAAATGCTCCCTAACCGCAGCCGCCGAAGGCATATGATCTGCATGTGTTCCATTTCTTGGTCGCCCTGCAAAATTTCTGTACAAATCTACTTCAAACAATTTCACCGGTGGTTTACTCAAATACACATACACCGGTGGCATATTCGGGATGGGAAATACCAGAATATAATCGCGAAAATCCTTCTCTTCCGGCATCGGGAGCGATTCAATATCGCTGCCCACTTTATCCAAAGAAGATAAAGAGATTACTCCGCGCTAAAAATTCAAGTAATTATTCCATTTTGGTTAAGCCAATTCATCTTCAATTTAACTTTTCAAACTGCTGATTGATGAATTGGCTCTTAAGAAAAATCTCCTCTTTATATTAACTACCAACATACTGCTGAGGTGGGTAAGAAAGTCAAAGATTCAACTTGTTCAGTAAGATCATAAGAAATTTGCATACTTGTAGGAATACGAAAATCAAGCAATGTATAT
>NZ_JONO01000070.1 GCF_000711895.1 Photorhabdus australis DSM 17609 | reverse complement strand
CCTGTGACCAACGCTTTAACCGGCTGGCGATCGTCTCTATTTCCCGGTGTCAATTTAACGGATAAAAGCTCGCCACAATCATCGATAATCAGATGAAGTTTAAAGCCATAAAACCATCCTGTGCTGGTTTTTCCTCGCTGTGCTACGCCATCGAAGACCTTATTCCGAGAAATACGAAGATTATGGCAAACCGCGATTTGAGTGGAATCGATAAAGGCAATCCCTTGTGATTTTTGTTGGCGTGAAGAAAGGAAAGGGCACAACGGAATAATGGCTCTTTTCTTCAATGTTATCATTCGATTGAGGATCTCCACGATTTTGTTTTATAAGCAAAAACTTTGATCGTGCCTCAGGCACTTAGTTCCCTTCTTTTCTTCCTTTCTTAAACGGAGTTCAGGTTAAATATGTTGCGTTCTGTTATTTTGGTCGGGGATTCAACTTCGCATGGTGGCAAAGTGTTAACAGGCGATGAAAGCTGTGGTGTGCTAGGGAAGCAAGCAGCTCGGGTTGGGGATGCTGTATCCTGTCCAAAATGTGGTGGCAATCAAACTATCGTGGAGGGGCGCCTGGGATAGTCGGCTCTAATGGGCAAACATATGCTCTGGAGGGAATGAAAACCTCTTGCGGGGCGACATTGATTGCTTCGCAAAGTCTATTTCAGGCATAGGAGGGCGGTAAAAGCTAATACTTTGCTTGAAATAGAGTGGGATGATTTAAATACGGATGTTCAGTTCTTCATCATTTTTTTACAAACTACCCGGTTGGCGTGGTGGATTTCGGCCTGACATATTGGTTGTAGCGCTACGTATATTTTGACCAATTATATCAATGTTAGCCTGAAATGGTGGAAATGGCAGAGTAATGCCATGTTTGTGAAACTCTTGCAGAATAAGCTGGTGGACTTCATGACGGACAGGCATTCTGTGTCCCATTTCAGCAGCATAGATTCGGAGTTCAAATATCTGAATGCCGTGCTGGAGGTCGACCAGGTAGACTTCAGGCGCTGGATTATCAAGGATCAGAATACAACGTTTAGCCGCAGTTAACAGGATTTGGGTGACTTGTTCGCTGTCGTTTTCTGCCGGAGCGGGGATTGTCAGTACGACACGGGTGATCGTGTCAGACAATGACCAGTTAATAAACTGCTCGGTGATAAATGCTTTGTTAGGAACAATAATCTCTTTTCTGTCCCAATCTGAAAGTGTTGTTGCCCGGGTATTGATCTTGGTGATGCTCCCGGTCAAGTTACGGATAGTGACGGTATCACCAATACGGATGGGTTTTTCAAACAAGATCATCAGACCGGAAATGATATTGGCGAAGATTTCTTGTAAACCAAAACCAAGCCCAACCCCAAGCGCCGCAACAAGCCATTGCAGTTTTGACCATTCAATACCGATCAGTGAGAAACCGACTAAGCCACCAATCAGAGTAATGGTGTATTTAGTCAGTGTAGTGATGGCAAAGCCAGTACCTGGTGTGAGTTCTAAATGCTGTAATAAGGCCAGTTCAAGTAATGCGGGCAGGTTACGTACCAGTTGAGCGGTGATAATAATCACCAGTATGGCGATTAGTACAGAACCCATGGTAATGGGCTGAACAGTTTCTACGTTATTTACGGTTGTGGTGACGTCCCACAAGCGGATATTTTCCAGGAATGAGAAAGCTGAATGGAGTTCCGACCAGAGCAAAATCAATGAAACTAGCGCAAACATGGTTAGAATTGAACGTACTAGCCCCAATGACTGAGCACTGATTGCATCCAGATCAATAATAGGCTCCTCAACTTCAATGGCACCTTCGATACTGCTTGAACCCGTTGAATCATCTTCTCCCTTGGCACGTTGAGCCAAAATTTCTGCCCTCCGCTGTTTTGCCCGTTCGAAGGCGATCCGGCGCCGCTGAATTAACATCCAACGGCGGATAATATGATAAATAACGAGCAGGAAGAACCAGATAGCAACAGAGGTCTCCAAACGTCCCAGCAAGGCTTGTGATGTACTAAAATATCCCAGAATGGAAGCCAGAGCCGCGACTATTGGAGCAGAGAGTAAAATCCACCAGAGAGCTGTATTGATAACATTCTCACCAGAGCCGTTTTTGTCCAGATAAAGCGGGACTTTCACTCGTTTCAGGCTGTTGGTGATCAGGCTTAATGATACACACAATACCAGGAAACAGAGTCTGCCAAGTGTGGATGAGAATTCTCGATCACTGTAATGTTCGAAAGTTATCAATGCCATCACCAGTGGCACAATAACAAAGATAGATAGCTGGTAAAATCGTAATGCCCGTTTGACCCGCTCTTCTGGCCAGCGGAAATGAGCAATGAACAACCCGTTTGGATGTGCAAAAGTGGCGCTCAATATAAAGATCCATAAGACGGGAGTTGTAGCACTGACACCATAACCAATGGCGGTTGCCATCGGGTATTGCCAGGCACTTTGTAACCCGTAGCCAACCGCAGACCAGAGCATTGGCAAGGGTAACGCGACAATAACCGACCAAAATACGGTCCGTAAAGTGAGGGAAAAGTGATCATGTGTTACTTTGCCGATACGGTTACTGGCGCGTTCAAGAAATGCGTGATAATGGCGGAGAGAACTAATGCTGAATATCACCAGAAATAACGCCCCAAATAGATACAGCAGTGTATCCTGAGTGGTCAGCATGACGATCAGGGCTCTACTTAACTGAGAGAAGGTATCCAGCGATAATAAACGGGTTAAATCATGTACGACATTGATTGGGTAGTCGAGCGCAACGGGGTTTACATCTGCAACCCAGAATAGGTAACGGTGTGTGGCTTCTTTGACTTCTGTCAGTGCATCATTTAGCTGGTTAGTAGCCACTTTCAGTTTAGTCAGTTCAAGAATTTCACTATCATAACCAGATAATAATGAATTGAGTAATTCCTTGCGGGTGCGGATGAGAGAATCATAAATCCGCTCTTGTTCATTGGTTAACGTAACATTATTTTTTTGTGTTGGTTTTGCTTCTTTTTGTAATTGCTCCAGCATGTCTTCGTATTTCAGTCGATCGACCCTGAATTTGACAATGTTCCGATCAAGTTGTTGGGGTTTAGACATGTCAGGCAAACGGGCAAGCTGCGTTCGGAGCGCTTCTCCAAGCGTTGTGGAGTCGCCAAGCCATTGCGCTTGTTCTCGAATGGTGCTCAATGCCTGCCGAACCTGAATAATATCACTAGCTGCTTGGCGTTGTTTTGCGCCTATGATGTTCATTCGTTGTGCTTGCTGATTGAGTTCCTGGGATAAATTCCGGTTCAGTTGTAATTCATCAAGCAGAAATTTGGGTAGCTGATCACTTTGTTCCGCCAGCATCTCTGTATGTTCCAGGGCTAATTCTGCTTTTTGCTGGCGTTGTGCGTTGAGTTGACTGCGGAGTTGTTGAAGCTCAAGATCAAGTCGATGGTACCGTTTTTTGAATAGTTCAACCCGCATACGGGAAATTTCCTGCCGATTATTGGCAGAAAGTTGAGCTATTTCGAGTTCATTAACTGTTGCTTTGTGGGCATTGACTTCGGCTTGAGCGAAGGCAAATTGAGCCTCTCCTAATGGAGTAGATGGTGTTCCTAATGATTGCAGGCGAGAAGATGCTTCAGTTAGCAGGCGTCGTGCTTCTGATTGTTGTTGTGGTAATAGTACCAGTGAGTCGCTGATTTCCCGTCCTTTGTCCTGCTCTTGCTGTAATTGTCCCCCTTGTTCTATTAATCGGCTGCTGACCTGAATAATCTGTTGTTCAATGTTTGCAATGGGTTGGTTAGCAGGAATTGGGCGGGGAGTATCACTTTCAGAGAGTAATTTTTGACGAAGTTCTTTCGTTATTTTAGGGAAATCATCGATGGCAGTCTGATACTTTTGCGTTCTGTCATTAGCAGATTTAGTATCTGCAATCCAATTGAGTGCGCCTTGCAGCGCCTGAGCAACCTCTGCATCCTGTGGGTTTTTACTGGATTCAATTTGTTTCAGTTCTTGTTTGAGCTGGTTTTCATCAAGTTGAATAGCAGCAAAAGCCGGATTAATAATGAGCAGGCTAAGCAATAAGCTGATAATCAGGCGCACGATAGAGGGCTCTCCTTGGAAAGGGATTAGCTTATGTTGTCAGTGGATTCTTCAGGCATGATAGCTTGAGCTAACAGTTCACCCATGCGGGTTGCTGAGCCACTGCTCAAATGCCCGGCTAACTGTACCTGATTTGGTGCAAACAGGTTAATAACGGTAGAGCCCAATTTGAAACGTCCCATTTCTTCACCTTTTTTGAAAGCAATTGCGCCAGTTGTACCGGCTTCAGGATAAGTCCAGCGTTTTATAATGCCTTCCCGTGGTGGTGTCACTGTGCCGCACCAGGTCATTTCAATACTACCGACGATAGTTGCACCAACCAGAATTTGTATCATGGGGCCAAATTGAGTATCAAACAGGCAGATGACTCTTTCATTACGAGCAAATAGATTTGGCACGTTGGCAGCAGTCAACGGATTGACAGAGAATAGAGCACCTGGAACATAGATCATCTCTTTCAGTAATCCATCGCACGGCATATGCACACGGTGGTAATCTTTAGGTGATAAGTAAGTAGTTACAAACTGCCCATCACGAAATATTTCTGCTAACTGGTAATTTCCGGCTAGCAAGGCTTCAAGTGTATAGTAGTGTCCTTTGGCTTGGAGAATTTGGTCTGCTCGGATATGACCTAACTGACTGATAACACCATCAGCAGGCAGTGCCAATTGATGCTCTTCGCTGATAATTGGGCGAACATCATCTTTTAATGGGCGAATAAAGAATTCATTGAATGTCGTATAGGCTGAAAATTCAGGCGATTTTGCTTCATTCATATTTACTTTATAAATACGGGCAAATGCCTTGATTGCCAGCTGAGTTAGCCAGCCAGCCTTTTTGTTTGCAAACCAGCCTGCCAGATTAGTAAGTCCCTGTTTAGGGAGTAAATAATGCAACCTGATTTTAATGTTATCCAGCACGTCAACCTCTTGGATTTTATTATCGGCAAATTAGACAAAAGGGCGTTATTGTACCTGCCCTTTTATTTAATGTCAGTTAACTATTGTTATTTGTAAATGTCTTGCGTGGTTTAATTTTGTCCATGCTGTCGAGAATACGATGGTAGTTCTCAAAACGCTCTTCAGCTATTTCATTGGCTTCTACCGCTTTTCGCAACGCACATTCTGGGTCATCCCGATGTTTACAATCACGGAATTTGCAGTTTCCCAGATAATCATGAAACTCCACGAAACCTTGAGTTACCTGTTCTGGTGTTAAATGCCATAGCCCAAATTCCCGTACACCAGGAGAGTCGATGACATCACCGCCATGTGGAAAATGATAAAGGCGGGAGGCAGTTGTGGTGTGCTGACCTAAACCAGAAACATCTGAAACCTGATTGACCAGAATTTCTTCTTCGTCTTCCGGAAGGAGAGTATTGAGTAAGCTTGATTTACCCACACCAGATTGACCAGCAAAAATACTGACTCTGCCAGCGAGCATTTTCACCAATTCTTCCATACCTTCGCCTGTATGGCTGGATAGCTTCAATACTCTGTAACCAATGTTATGGTACGTAGACATTACTTCACTGACCCACTCACGGCTTTCTTCATCGAGTAGATCAATTTTATTCAGTACAATCAATGGCTCGATACCCAATGTTTCACAGGCAACAAGGTAACGATCGATAATATTGAGTGAAAGTTCGGGAAGAATTGCCGAAACGATGACTATTTGGTCAATGTTGGCAGCGATAGGTTTAATTCCATCATAGTAGTCTGGGCGCGTAAGTGCAGAAACACGCTTGTGGACTGCTTCAACAATACCATTCACTTTAACATCTGTTTGTGTTTGCAGTGAAGGGCGCCATACTACCTGATCACCTGTTACTAATGAACGGATAGTTCTGCGAATATTACACCGTTGTATTGAACCGTCTTTTGCCTCGACATCAGCATGTTGGCCGAACCGGCTGATAACCAGCCCTTCCTGAGGTTCACCTAACTGGCTATCATCCAATTCAGGTTTGTTATCCTGTTGTTTTGTCAGCTTGCGTTGATGATTTGCCTGTACCCGCCGTTGCTGGCCTTTGGATAGTTTATGTTTAGCCACCAAACCTCACTTGTTCCACATGTATCGCTGCTATGCCTTAAAAGCGTTATGATACACCATTAATCAGAATTATCTCTCCAACCTAGGATATAATATGTCAAAAAGTGAACACAATCTTATCTGGATAGATTTGGAAATGACGGGCTTAGATCCAGAGCGGGATCGCATTATTGAAATTGCGACAATTGTCACTGATGCAAATTTGAATATCGTGGCTGAAGGGCCAGTTATTGCGATTCACCAGTCTGATGAACAACTTGCTCTGATGGATGAATGGAACGTGCGTACCCATACTGCTAGTGGGTTGGTTGAACGTGTTAAAGCAAGCAAAATTGATGCTCATGGAGCAGAGAAGGCGACGATTGAATTTTTGGAAAAATGGGTCCCAGCAGGTGTTTCCCCCATTTGTGGCAATAGTGTTGGTCAGGATCGACGTTTTCTATTTCGTTATATGCCTGAGTTGGAAGCCTATTTCCACTACCGCTATTTGGATGTTAGTACTCTGAAAGAGTTAGCTCGTCGCTGGAAACCAGAGATCCTGGCTGGGTTTAAGAAGCAAAATATTCATCAGGCACTGGATGATATCCGCGAATCAGTTGCTGAATTGGCTTATTATCGGGAACATTTTATTCAATCGTAACAAGAACGTTTTATTTTTATCCTTTGCTGATATGATCATGCAAGCTCAGTATGGCGATTAAGTGTCTATGTTGGTGTTTAAATCGTCACTCGATAGAAAAGTTCATTTTTTTGCGTTGGGGGGCTTGCGGGCGTAAGGATTTTTCGTATAATGCGCTCCCCGTACCGATGAAGAATTTCATAAGGTATGGATGGCATACTAAATAAGGGTATGCGGGAATAGCTCAGTTGGTAGAGCACGACCTTGCCAAGGTTGGGGTCGCGAGTTCGAGTCTCGTTTCCCGCTCCAAATCTTGCAATCAGTATGTTGTTTCTGGCTATTATTAGTCAATCAGTGACGCGGGAATAGCTCAGTTGGTAGAGCACAACCTTGCCAAGGTTGGGGTCGCGAGTTCGAGTCTCGTTTCCCGCTCCAAATCTTGCAATCAGTATGTTGTTTCTGGCTATTATTAGTCAATCAGTGACGCGGGAATAGCTCAGTTGGTAGAGCACAACCTTGCCAAGGTTGGGGTCGCGAGTTCGAGTCTCGTTTCCCGCTCCAATTCTCCTATCATACCGATAGCTTGGAAATATCCTTTTCTGCCTCGGACTTCTAGTCAGCGCTATATGGTATAGCGTTGGGTGAACTTCCCTTTATTCTTTAAACGTTAATCCGTATCCTTTACTGGCGTGATTGCACCTGTTTAACTTGTTGTTGCTCTAAAACCGAAATCTTTAATAACCTCATCTTGTAGCTATGGTTAAGGTTTTGCCGTAATCGGTCATTTCGCTGATAATCTGTTGAAGGCGTATATGCTAATTGTGTTGGAGGGTTGTGCATAACATATTCTTAGTGAAAATTAAGTGCGCCGAAGTTCTGTGTTTTTTCAGGTAGGTGTTGTTCGGTTGAAGGTTGTTTGTTCGAAAGTAACTAACTTAATTTCAATAAAGAGCAATAGAGGTAAGAAATGAAAAAACTACTTTTCCTGTCATTATTGGGGGCAGTATCTCCTGTACTAGCTGTATCACACACTATTGTTAAGACTGTTAATCCACCTACTCTAATGGTGTTCTCAACAGGTACCGGTTCTTCTCTTAGTCAGTTTTCATTGCTATCGACAGATTTCCCTTCTGGGACATTGAACGCAACCAAAAAGTTGTCATCGGTTAACTGGAGGACCTCGTCCTATCCCACCACAACTGGAGAGCGAGCGGAACTCTGTTACTCCCAACCTTACTCTTCGACAGAGGCTCTTTGTATTCCCGTTGCGCTCAATTCGGCAGGGAGTACTGATGTATTCAACAACTATCGGTTTGACAATGGCGTTAGAGTGGTTATCCGGCATGTGGTGACAAACGGCACACCTTCGTATTATCACAGCCCAGCTGGGCAGGAGCAGGTATCGTTCACATACAGCTACTAACTGTATATGTATATCTGAGATAGTTTGAACAACAAATGTCAGCCCTTTTGCGGGAGGGCTGATATTAAGGACTCAAAAGATTTTTCCAACTTCTGCTTGCCAAATTTTCTAGGGTAGTACATAATGCACTCCTTTCAGTACTTGGTAATGATAAAAATATCTTATTTATCAATAGGTTGCGTGAATTTGGCGGGCTTATATCTCGCTTTTGGTTGCCTATTCGGTGGTAGTACTTGCTGACTTTAATTAGATTTTTGGGATTGTCTCCTTCGGTAAAGGTTCCTGTTTTTTATCCACAGAGTGGAAAGTAATCGCGTGGTAAATAAGTACGACACCTTAAAATTATCACACAGACTTATCCACAAGCTGCTTCTTTTAAATTTTTCTTATTCTAAGTTTTACAAAATAGGTGTTTCTTCTGTAACCTATTGATAGTTTTACAGAATGCTTCTTTGTTAAGAAATGTCATATTGATCACTTGCGCTTTTTTTGAGCATTGATCAGCAAGGGTTTTTTATTTTATTCACAGGGGAATTATCTGATTCTTCTATGTGTCATATAAATGGCTAATAATTAAGCATCTCTGGGTAGACCTTTGATTACCGTTCTGATAAGCCGTTTTTGTTGTGAAGTTTGTACATTAACAATGTTAGCGTCTCGGCAAGTCATCTGTTGTTCGATAGCCCAATGAATATGTTCATCGAGCATTGTATTTAATCCTAATTTCCGTTGTAGAGAAAGAACGATATCGTCTTGATATGGGGCGTTTCCCAGAGCAACAATAATGTTGCGTAACCAGCGTAAGTGACCAATGCGGCGGATTGCAGAACCTTCTGTTATTCGCAGGAATTTTTCTTCACTCCAATTGAATAAATCCAATAATTTCGGTGTATGCAATGTTGCTCGTGGACTGAAATCATTTTCATCTGTCAGTTGAGAAAAGCGGTTCCATGGGCAAATAATCTGGCAGTCATCACAACCATAAATGCGGTTTCCCATTAATGGGCGAAGTTCTTCAGGAATAACACCTTCCAGTTCAATCGTGAGATAGGAAATACAACGGCGAGCATCAATGACATAGGGGCCGACAATAGCACCTGTTGGGCAGGTTGTCATGCAAGCCACACAGCGGCCACAGCGTTCTTCCTGTGGAGTATCTACTGGTAAGGGAAGATTAATCAACAGTTCACCAAGGAAAAACCATGAGCCAGATTCTTTATTAAGAATAAGTGAGTGCTTTCCAACCCAGCCTAAACCGGCTTTAGCGGCTAGTGGCCGCTCCATTATCGGAGCTGAATCAACAAAAGGTCGGAAATTAAGGGTTCCCTGATATTCAAAATCATGGCAATAGTCTTGAATTTGTTCACCTAGTTTCTTCAGGCGTTGGCGTAGCAGTTTGTGGTAATCTCTTCCCAAGGCATAGCGGCTTACATAGCCGAGTTCTGGATCATTTAACGTGCTAGCAAAAGAGGCTTTGGCAGGAAGATAATTCATTCTTACACTGATAACTCTCAATGTCCCTGGCAGTAGTTCATTAGGACGTGTGCGCATCATACCGTGGCGTTCCATCCATGCCATCTCGCCGTGATACTGCTTATCCAGCCATTCCTGAAATTTTGGTTCTTCTACTGATAAATCAGTATCGCAAATACCAACTTGTTGGAAACCAAGAGAGAGACCCCATTGTTTGATGTTTGTGGTCAGGAGATGGAGGTCGAGGGGAGTTGCCATGGTGGAAATTAGTTCATGCTGCAAGGAACCACAGTGTAGCATAATTTGCTTCAAGCTAAAAATAATAGGTTTGGTAATGAAACCTGAATAGAAGGCGTTAAATGTTGATAATAGGGCTGTGTTAGGGTTATCGTTTTAGCTGATGAATTAATAAAACAGCAGATATTATTCGATGAAAGAACTTGTTTTGTCACTTCAAGATGAAGATGCGACTGTTTCTCTTGGGAATGCAGTTGCGGTTGCCTGTAATCGCGGCAGTGTAATTTATTTATATGGTGATTTAGGTGCCGGTAAAACTACATTTAGTCGCGGTTTTTTGCAATCTTTGGGTCATAAAGGGCATGTAAAAAGCCCAACTTATACTTTGGTTGAACCTTATGCTTTAATGCCAAGGCCGGTTTACCATTTCGATCTTTACCGGTTAGCTGATCCAGAAGAATTGGAATTTATGGGAATACGCGATTATTTTCATCAGGATGCTATTTGCCTGGTGGAGTGGCCTCAGCAAGGAGAAGGTGTATTACCGGACGCAGATATTAAATTACATTTGAGTTACCAGTCTGAAGGGCGACAGGCACATTTTATCGCTTTGTCTGAATATGGTGAGAGCCTGTTAGATAATTTGAAATATTTATAAGGGATCACCCGCGTATGATGCGTGCTTTAGTCGCAAAAATGATAAAGAAATGGCAAATTAGTTTTATGATAATTTGTTTGTTGTTTATCGTAATGAACAATTTAATGGTGACAACAGCAACAGCGGCAACTTTATCCAATATCCACGTTAGTAACAGTATAAGTGAAGCTAAAGTGACCATGGTTTTTTCAGATGGCCGCCCTGATTACAGTATTTTCCCACTACATTCGCCGGAACGTTTAGTCGTAGATATCTACCAGACTGGAAATATTGGTTTGCCAATGAGCTTGCCGGGGCAGGATTTAGTGAGGAAAATCCGATCTAGTCAATCGCCGGTGCCACAAAAAAAACGTATCGTGCTTGAACTAAATCGTAAAGTTAAAGTCAACTCTATAGTGCAGAAATCGGGGAGTGAATATCGGGTTATCTTTACCTTACGGGCTTCCGACATATCTGTCAGCAATCCTGTTTTCAGAGAAAGCTCACAGGTGGCTGCAAGTAATCTGTTACCCACTAATAATAAATTATCTGCGACAAAAAAAATTGCTCCTCAAAGAGTGCCTAAAGGTAAAGGTCGTCAGCAGGTCATTGTTGCAATTGATGCAGGGCATGGTGGACAAGACCCTGGAGCAATTGGACAACGTGGGCTGAAAGAGAAAGAGGTTACTATCAGCGTAGCGCGTAAACTTGAGGCTTTGTTACGTAATGATCCTATGTTCAAACCTGTTTTGACTCGTGATGGCGACTATTTTATTTCTGTCGCTGGTCGTTCTGAGGTTGCTCGTAAGCATAGCGCAAATATGCTGGTTTCTATTCATGCGGATGCTGCACCTAATCGCAGTGCGCGTGGTGCTTCTGTTTGGGTATTGTCAAACAAGCGTGCAAACAGTGAATTGGGGAATTGGCTTGAACAGCATGAGAAACAGTCTGAGTTACTGGGGGGAGCTGGTGATGCATTGGCTAATGGTACAAACCCTTATCTGAGCCAGGCAGTGCTGGATTTACAATTCGGCCACTCTCAACGGGTGGGTTATAATGTTGCTGTGCAAATTTTGAGCGAGTTGCGTAAAGTTGGTTCATTACATAAACGTTCTCCAGAGCATGCCAGCTTGGGTGTATTACGTTCACCGGATATTCCTTCAATTTTGGTAGAAACAGGATTTATCAGTAACTCAGCTGAAGAAACATTACTTGGTTCTAGTGATTTTCAGGATAAGTTGGCAGGTGCTATCCACAAAGGATTGCGTAACTATTTTCTGGCAAATCCATTACAGGCTGCACCTGGAACAGCCGGGAAGTAAGGATTAAAAATATGGCGATCAAGATCTTACCTCCTCAATTAGCAAACCAAATTGCTGCTGGCGAAGTAGTAGAACGTCCCTCATCAGTAGTAAAAGAATTGGTGGAGAATAGCCTTGATGCTGGAGCTAGCCGCATTGATATTGAAATCGAGCGTGGTGGAGTAAAGCTTATCCGTGTCCGTGATAATGGCTGTGGAATCAACCACCAAGATATTGCTCTGGCTCTGGCTCGTCATGCGACGAGTAAGATTGCAACGCTGGATGATCTGGAAGCCATTATTAGTATGGGATTTCGAGGAGAAGCATTAGCCAGTATCAGCTCAGTTTCGCGTTTGACATTGACTTCTCGTACAGAAGAGCAAAATGAAGCCTGGCAAGCATACGCTGAAGGGCGGGATATGGGAGTGACTGTGAAACCGGCAGCGCATCCGGTGGGTAGTACTGTCGAAGTGTTGGATTTGTTTTATAACACTCCGGCACGCCGCAAATTCTTGCGAACAGAAAAAACGGAATTTGGTCATATTGACGAAATTGTCAGACGTATTGCGTTGGCGCGTCTGGATGTATCAATTAATCTGCATCATAACGGTAAACTGGTTCGCCAGTACCGGCCAGCCAAAGATGGATCACAGCATGAACGGCGGTTGGTCTCTATTTGTGGTACTGCTTTTATGCAGCAAGTGCTTTCTCTTTCGTGGCAACACGGAGATTTGTCTATCAAAGGATGGATTGCTGACCCAATGAGTGTTACTGCGAGTGGCGATATTCAGTATTGCTATGTTAACGGACGTATGATGCGGGATCGTTTGATCAATCATGCTATTCGTCAAGCTTATCAGGATTTGATACAGGGAGAGCAACAGCCGGCTTATGTTTTATATCTGGAGGTTGATCCGCATCAGGTGGATGTTAATGTGCATCCGGCAAAGCATGAGGTTCGCTTCCATCAAGCCCGTTTGGTACATGATTTTATCTATCAGGGTGTGACAGCCGTATTAAAACAACGTGGAAGCAGCACTGAGCTGGATATGGCATGTTGTGAACCAGCACCGGTTTGGGAGCCGGAAAATCGCCCATCCGCAGGAGAAAATCATTTTTCCCGGCAAAATAACGCTGCATCTGTGGCAACTTCATTACCAAAGGAAGCTTCGTCAGCCAGGAGTAGCAAGGTTTCTTCTCGTAGTGGTGAAAACTATCAATATCATGG
The DNA here is from genome assembly GCF_000711895.1 of Photorhabdus australis DSM 17609. GTDB lineage: Bacteria > Pseudomonadota > Gammaproteobacteria > Enterobacterales > Enterobacteriaceae > Photorhabdus > Photorhabdus australis. The sequence continues at coordinate 7,583 of NZ_JONO01000070.1, read as the reverse complement.
TGGTGATTATCAGAAATGTCAGGGTGAGTTGTATCAGAAAATGATGCAATCTGTACCGGAGCCTGAAGGGAAGAGAGAGTTATTTCCGACAAGAATCACTCCTGTCACGGTGGAAAAGGTAACTTCTGTTCCTGTTCAGGTTAAAAATAACAGTCATAGTTTTGGTAAGGTATTGAGCATATATCCGCCATGTTATGCTCTGATTGAATCTCCATTAGGCATTGGATTGTTATCTTTGCCAGTTGCTGAACGTTGGTTAAAACAAGTACAGTTAACACCAACAGAGCAAGGATTGAAATCACAGCCACTTTTGATACCGCTAAAACTTTCTCTCAGTAAAGAAGAAGCTGATGCTTTAAATCGTTATAGTGACTTATTAGGCTCTTTTGGTATTGAAGCATCTGTATCTCATGGAAAAGCAACACTACGTGCGGTATCGTTACCATTGCGTCAGCAGAATCTGCCTAAATTAATTTCTCAGTTGCTAGGTTACTTGGCGCAGCAGCCATCAGCATCGGTAGAACAGGTTGTAACTTGGCTTACTTCTCATATCGGTAGTGAACATGAAGCGTGGAATGTTGCTCAGGCAGTACAGTTGTTGGCTGATGTTGAGCGGATTTGCCCACAACTGGTAAAATCTCCGCCAGATGGGTTATTACAATTAATTGATTTACAAGCAGTGGTGGCATCCCTTACTCATGAGTGATCAGAAAACTCAACATCTGCCAACGGCAATCTTTATTATGGGGCCGACGGCTTCAGGCAAAACAGCCTTATCTATCGCTTTACGCCAGTATCTTCCTGTGGAACTGATAAGCGTTGATTCTGCGCTGATTTATTGTGGAATGAATATTGGCACGGCTAAACCGACTGCGGAAGAGCAAGCGTTGGCACCTCATCGTTTGATTGATATTTTGGACCCTTCTCAGTCCTACTCGGCGGCTGATTTCCGTCGGGACGCATTGAAAGAAATGGCAGAAATTACAGCTACCGGGCGTATTCCTTTACTGGTTGGTGGAACTATGCTCTATTTCAAAGCATTGCTTGAAGGTTTATCACCTTTGCCTTCTGCTGATCCAATTATTCGGACAAAGATAGAACAACAGGCGGCAGAACAAGGATGGGATGTATTGCATCAGCAATTACAGAAGATTGATCCTGTGGCTGCATTAAGGATTCATCCAAATGATCCGCAGAGACTTTCCCGTGCATTGGAAGTTTTTTTTATTTCAGGTAAGACTCTTACTGAACTGACTAAATTATCAGGCGAAGATCTTCCTTATCGTGTCCACCAATTTGCTATTGCTCCAGCGAAGCGCGAGATCCTTCATCAGCGTATTGAAGCGCGTTTTAATCAAATGCTTGAATCAGGATTTGAAGAAGAAGCTAAAGCACTTTATGCTCGTAATGATTTGCATGTGGACTTACCTTCTATTCGTTGTGTTGGTTATCGTCAGATGTGGTCCTATCTTTCCGGCGAGATTGACTACGATGAAATGGTTTATCGTGGTATTTGTGCGACGCGTCAGTTGGCAAAGCGTCAAATGACTTGGCTTAGAGGTTGGAAGCAGGTTCACTGGTTGGATAGTTCCCAACCGGAGCAGGCTTTAAACACTGTAATGCAGGTTGTTAGTGCATAGGTTTGTTGATTGTGTACAATTGATGAGTACCAAAGCGCAATTTTTGAGTAGTTCATTTTTTCGAACCTCTAGGTTCTTAGTTAAAAACAACAAAATAAGGAAAATATAGAATGGCTAAGGGGCAATCTTTGCAAGATCCGTTCCTGAACGCATTACGGCGTGAAAGGGTCCCGGTTTCTATTTATTTGGTCAACGGCATCAAATTGCAGGGTCAGATTGAATCTTTTGACCAGTTTGTCATTTTACTGAAAAATACAGTTAGCCAGATGGTTTATAAACACGCCATCTCTACCGTTGTGCCTTCTCGCCCGGTTTCTCATCATAGTAGTAATGCAGGTGTAGGGGCCAGTGTAGGTAATTATCACCCTGGGGGAGCCTCTGCTCCAGCAGCACAACAGGAAAGTGATGGCGCTGAATAAGCTTGAGAATGACTGAATGAAGAAAAACATAGGTAGGGAGGTTTTACCTATGTTTTTTCCTATAATTTTTGACTCAGCCTGAGAGGTCGCACCTTTGTTTGAGCGTTATGAAGGCGGTGAACAAGCCGTTGTGGTGCATGTTTTCTTCTCGCAGGATAAAGACACAGGTAATCTCAGTGAATTTGAATCGCTGGTAATTTCTGCTGGTGTGGCTCCTGTGCAAATTGTCACGGGGAGTAGAAAAGCTCCTCACTCGAAATATTTTGTCGGAGAAGGCAAAGCTGAGGAGATTGCTGAGGCTGTAAAGGCTAGTAGTGCTGATGTTGTGTTATTTAATCATGCACTTAGCCCTGCACAGGAGCGCAATCTTGAACGGCTTTGTCAATGTCGGGTGATCGACCGTACCGGCGTGATTCTGGATATTTTTGCCCAACGGGCACGAACTCACGAAGGGAAGTTACAGGTAGAATTGGCACAGTTACGCCATCTTTCTACCCGTCTTATCCGGGGATGGACTCACCTTGAACGCCAAAAAGGTGGGATTGGTCTAAGGGGGCCGGGGGAAACTCAGCTTGAGACAGATAGGCGTTTGTTGCGGGATAAAATTCGCCAGATTTTGAGTCGTCTCAGCCGGGTTGAAAAACAGCGTGAACAGGGGCGTCAGGCTAGGAATAAAGCGGATATACCGACGGTTTCATTGGTAGGATATACCAATGCGGGTAAATCGAGCTTGTTTAACTGCATGACTGCTGCTGAGGTTTATGCAGCTGATCAACTATTCGCTACACTGGACCCAACACTGCGGCGGATTGAAGTTGCTGATGTTGGTACCGCAGTGTTGGCTGATACTGTTGGTTTTATCCGTCATTTGCCTCATGACTTGGTTGCGGCATTTAAAGCCACATTACAGGAAACCCGGCAAGCAACATTATTGTTGCATGTTGTTGATGCTGTAGATAATCGTATAGACGAAAATATTGCGGCAGTTGACAGTGTACTGGAAGAGATAGACGCTCATGAAATTCCTGTACTGCTGGTGATGAATAAGATTGATATGTTGGGGGATTTTACACCGCGTATTGATCGCAACGAAGATAACTTACCGGTCAGAGTTTGGTTGTCTGCGCGAACCGGTGAAGGTATCCCGTTGTTGTTAAAAGCGTTGACGGAGCGCCTTTCGGGTGAAATCGCACACTACGAGTTGCGCTTGCCGCCAGAGGCGGGTCGTTTACGCAGTCGCTTCTATCAACTTCGGGCAATAGAGAAAGAGTGGATAGAAGAGGACGGCAAAGTTGGTATCGAAGTGAGAATGCCGATTGTTGACTGGCGCCGTCTGTGCAAACAAGAACAGGGTTTGATTGATTACCTCGTCTGATTTGTCTGGCAGACGAATATCAGAAAACTTGTGTGATTGAGAGTTGGCTTATTTACAAGCAGCTCTTAGCCTGAAAAACCAATCATAAAAGAATGGAGCTAAAACATGGCGTGGAATCAGCCCGGGAACAACGGACAAGACCGCGACCCGTGGGGGAGCAGCAATAATAATGGCGGCAACTCTGGCGGGAACAAAGGTGGTCGAAACCGTGGGGCATCTGATCTCGACGATCTGTTCCGTAAGCTGAGTAGTAAACTTGGTGGTTTCGGTGGGAATAAGGGCGGTAATGGTTCTGACCAAGGGACAAAATTTGGTGGGCGTATTGTTAGCCTTGCCGCTGTCGCTATAGTCGTCATTTGGGCCGCTAGTGGTTTCTATACGATTAAAGAAACAGAACGTGGCGTTGTTACCCGTTTGGGTAAATTGAACCATATTGTACAGCCTGGTCTGAACTGGAAACCAACGTTCATTGATGAAGTTGTTCCAGTTAACGTGGAATCTGTTCGTGAGCTGGCGGCATCTGGTGTGATGCTGACTTCTGATGAGAACGTTGTTCGTGTGGAAATGAACGTCCAGTACCGTGTGACTAATCCAGCCGCTTATCTCTATAGTGTAACAAGTCCTGATAACAGCTTGCGTCAAGCAACAGACAGTGCAGTTCGTGGTGTTATTGGTAAATACACCATGGATAAAATTTTGACTGAAGGCCGTACTATTGTACGTAGTGATACCCAACGGGTACTGGAAGAGACTATTCGTCCATACAAAATGGGTATAACTTTGCTGGATGTTAACTTCCAGACTGCCCGTCCACCAGAAGAAGTAAAATCTTCATTTGACGATGCGATTGCTGCCCGTGAAAACGAACAGCAATACATTCGTGAAGCGGAAGCTTATGCTAATGAAGTTCAGCCACGTGCAAATGGTCAAGCTCAACGATTAATCGAAGATGCTAAGGCTTATAAAGCGCGAGTGGTACTGGAAGCGCAGGGTGAAGTGGCGAGTTTTGCTAAGATGCTACCTGAATATAAAGCTGCACCGGAAATTACTCGTGAGCGTTTATATATTGAAAGCATGGAAAAAGTACTGAGTAATACTCGCAAAGTTGTTGCTAATGAGAACAGTAATAGTTTGATGGTTCTGCCATTAGAACAATTGTTCCGTAGTGATGCAGCCAGTGGTAAAACGGTCATGGAAAGTCAGCAAGGGAATCCAACAGTTTCCAACCCGCGGATTACTCGTCCGACAACACCGCTGAGTTCAAACCGGACAGCAGATTATAACCGTACAGATAATCTGCGTAATGACACTGTTAGAGTAGGGAGACAATAATCATGCGTAAGTCGTTTATTGTTATTATTGTCGCTGTACTGGTTGCTTTGTATACCTCAGTGTTTGTTGTGCATGAAGGGCAGCGTGGTATTGTTCTGCGTTTTAGTAAGGTTGTCCGTGATGCAGAAAATAAACCAATTGTGTATGAACCTGGTTTGCACTTTAAAGTGCCATTTATTGAAACAGTGAAAACACTTGATGCCCGTATTCAAACTATGGATATTCAGGCGGATCGGTTCCTGACCAGTGAAAATAAAGACCTAATTGTTGATTCTTACTTGAAATGGCGCATTATCGACTTTAGTCGTTACTATCTGGCTACCGGCAATGGTGATATTTCTCAGGCAGAGGTTTTGCTGAAACGTAAGTTCAGTGACCGTTTACGTTCTGAAATTGGTCGTTTGGATGTTCGTGGTATTGTTACTGATTCTCGTGGCAGATTAACTACCGATGTTCGTGATGCTCTGAACAAAGGTACGACTGACGGAGAAGCGGTAACAACCAGTGAAGCAGATGATGCGATTGCATCAGCTGCGGCTCGTGTAGAGAAAGAAACTGCGGGCAAACAATCGGCAGTTAATCCGAACAGTATGGCTGCTCTGGGTATTGAGGTTGTTGATGTGCGTATCAAGCAGATTAACTTACCGTTGGAAGTTTCAGAGGCTATTTTCCAGCGTATGCGTGCAGAACGTGAAGCGGTAGCCCGTCGTCACCGTTCTCAGGGCCAGGAAGAAGCAGAGAAATTACGTGCAACAGCGGATAAGCAGGTCACTGAAACATTGGCAAAAGCGGAGCGTGAAGCCCGTACTTTGCGTGGTTCTGGGGATGCAGAAGCGGCTAAACTATTTGCTGATGCATTCAGTCAAGACCCAGATTTCTATGCCTTTATCCGTAGCTTACGTGCTTATGAGAAAAGCTTCAGTGAAGGTGGGAAAGATGTTCTGGTGTTAAGTCCAGATACTGATTTCTTCCGTTATATGAAAGCACCTGAAAGGCGAGCAGTTCAGCGTTGATAGACTTTTAAATCTATAAGTAAGGCCCGCATTAGGCGGGCCTTGTCATATTTGGTGGTTTAACAAAAATAACGGATGTGATAAAAATTACTGAAAGGTGTGAAATGAGATGTTAGAATCCATTTTTAAGCAACCGAGTGAATTTTGAAATGGGTAAGAACGTTGTCGTATTGGGCACCCAATGGGGTGACGAGGGCAAGGGCAAGATCGTCGACTTGCTGACTGAACGAGCTAAGTATGTTGTTCGTTATCAAGGTGGCCATAATGCTGGTCATACACTGGTTATCAACGGTGAAAAAACCGTTCTCCACTTAATCCCATCGGGGATCCTGCGTGAAAATGTTATTAGCATCATTGCAAACGGAGTTGTATTAGCGCCTGATGCACTGATGAAAGAGATGAACGCGTTAGAGTCCCGTGGTGTTCCTGTTCGCGAACGTCTGCTTATTTCAGAAGCTTGTCCGCTTATTCTTCCATACCATGTTGCATTAGATAATGCCCGCGAGAAAGCCCGTGGTGCAAAAGCCATCGGGACAACCGGTCGTGGTATTGGTCCTGCATATGAAGACAAAGTTGCTCGTCGTGGCCTACGCGTTGGTGACTTGTTTGATAAAGAAGCATTCGCCACCAAACTGAAAGAAATTATCGAATATCATAACTTTCAATTGGTTAACTATTACAAAGAACCTGCGGTAGATTACCAGAAAACCCTTGATGAAATTATGGCTGTTGCCGATATTCTGACGAGCATGGTTGTTGACGTTTCTGACTTGCTGTACAAAGCAACTCAGAAAGGCGAACTGGTTATGTTCGAAGGCGCGCAGGGCACTCTTCTAGATATCGACCACGGTACCTATCCATATGTGACTTCTTCTAACACTACGGCTGGTGGCGTTGCAACAGGTTCTGGTTTAGGTCCATGCTATGTTGATTATGTTCTGGGAATTATTAAGGCTTATTCTACCCGTGTAGGAGCTGGCCCGTTCCCAACCGAATTGTTTGATGAAACGGGCAGTTATCTGCGTGAAAAAGGTCAAGAATTCGGTGCGACTACTGGCCGTAGTCGTCGTACTGGTTGGCTGGATATTATTGCTATCCGCCGTGCGGTACAGATCAACTCGTTGTCAGGTTTCTGTATGACCAAACTGGACGTATTGGATGGCTTGAAAGAAGTAAAAATCTGTGTTGGTTACCGTATGCCTGATGGCAGCGTAGTTGAGACAACACCTCTGGCTGCGGATGATTGGGAAGGTATTGAACCTGTTTATGAAACAATGCCGGGCTGGGACGAAAGTACTTTCGGTGTAAAAGAGCACAGTGGATTGCCTTTGGCGGCGTTGAATTATATTAAACGTGTAGAAGAACTTACTGGTGTTCCTGTTGATATTATTTCTACAGGCCCAGATCGTTCAGAGACAATGATCCTGCGTGATCCGTTTGATGCCTGATTGTGCCAATAATTAGGTAAAGCCGGGCTTTCAGCCCGGTTTTTTGCTAGTGCGCTGGGCATGGCGCGTTGCGCGTGAGCGCAACCGGGTTGGTTGTGGTGACCAAACCGGTGACTTGGAGGTGAAAGTCCTCTACACACCCGGTAAGGGGAAGTGTTAGCTGAACGGTAAGGGTGCCGTGGGTGACTGCGGATCTGAAGGAAACCGAAAGCAAAATGCTGGCCTGACGAACAGGAAGCGGTTTAGGCGGCACAGTGGGGTGAGGCGGCTAGTATCGTCAAAGCCCAATACTTACACGGAACGCTGTGACGTAAAGCCGACAGGTATAAGCAGGAAGGTCGCGTGAATTACCCCGG
>NZ_JONO01000069.1 GCF_000711895.1 Photorhabdus australis DSM 17609 | reverse complement strand
TAAGAAAGTCTTATCCTGACTATCATCAAAAAATTCATCTTATTGTGGATGGGGCGGGTTACAACAAAGCGCATCTGGTGAAGGACTGGGCTTATATCAGCAATATTGAGTTACATTACCTTCCTCCCTACAGTCCCAATTTAAACCCGATAGAGCGATTATGGAAGGTCATGAATGAACAGGTTCGAAATAACCGTTATTTCGCTAATAAACAGGAATTTCGAGACAAAGTGTTCAAATTTTTCACTACAACGCTACCTGATATAGCGGACTCGCTGACATCGAGAATTAATGACCATTTTCAGGTGCTAAAAACTGCATCTTGAAGTTTCTTGGGTATATATCAGTTGTTGTATTTTTTTGCCTTGCGTATTTTAATTGTGGAAACTTTTTATAACTAAATACATTGGAGAGTTACCTGAATCTTATATAGAATTTGGTAACCTATATCGAAGCAGGCATCTCTCCATTTAAATAAAGTTGCAACTGATATATTTAAATTTATTTAACAGAAAATTCTATACTTATACTTCGATTTCTTACCCAAAATGCCGGATTGTTATAACAAATCTGGCCTCCGCAGATAGCATTTTCAACTATATCAGGACATCCTTTAATCAATGTATACCATTCTGGGCTCGCTACACCTGAATTTGCATGACCACGACCATGTCGAAATGTTAGCGTACAGCTTACTAAGTCTGTATTGGCAACATTAATATAACTAACATTCCAATCTACAGTTTTAATTTCATTTGTACATCCATCTATGAAGTTATTATTATCCTGCAAATTTCCCAGATAGGTTTGACCAGCCTCTAAACGTATGTTTCTGTTTCCACTATCATACATGCAATTAGATGATTGCGTAACAAGAGTAACACTCTTTTTCGCTGACGAGTTTTTAATTTCTAGTGCATATATAGCTGATAGATTAGCAATTTTATCCTCTGAAACTTCTGATGTTGCTTCCCTTCCGGTCACGTTTTCTTTTGTTTCAGCAGCTAAAGATAATTGTGTTGACGAAGATAAAATCACAATAGCTGTACCAATTAAAGTTTTCAAAATTGTCATATTAATAAGCTCCTGCGATGAAATTATTCGGAACTTCATTAGGTGATTTTTTAGGGGCAACATTCACCTGTCAGATAGTTTCCATAAGATATTAATTGCCCATTCCATTAGAACTATTTTATTTCCTGTTAAGTTAGTGTTGTTGAATGTTATTGATATCGTAATTATAAGTATAATTCATCTTTTTATATGTTGAGCTATTTTTGTAAAAAGTTAACTCTCTGATATGTATTGGAATGTAACCTGGTGAAATGTTAGTGAATATATGTTTTATAAATATGGTTTGTTTTGTAAATAATAACAAATTGGTTTTTTTAATTTTAAAATAATTCTATCAATTGAGTAAGAATATCATCTGTATGTTTGTTGTTTTAATATTGTTAGAGGTGCGTTTATTACATTAAGCCTGAACGAAACTGAGAAGCTTTAATAGATTTTATATTTATCAGAGAAAATAAAAAAAGGCCAGCACGTGCTGGCCAATTTTAAAGATTTATTAATTCTTAAAGTCCTCAAAGGATATTGGTCCTGCGTTACCAGCTTGATCTAAGCCATATACACAAAAGCGCACCGGGGCATCTTTCTTCATAAGAGAAATCGGTATTCTTCTATAAATGGAGTAACCTGTGTGATCATCGCATTTTGTAGATTGCACTGGCCCCGATTTTATACGTAAATCAACAATTTCCCATGGACTAAAAATAGGGTTAACAACCCATCTATCATCTGCTTCAAAAATTAATCTTATCTCTGGTTTTGTTGATGGAGGAGTATTGTCAATTTCACGTAATTTTATTGATGCGTTAGACATATCCTGCCAGCTTTTATTTGCAGAATGTTGTCCAATTACACATATCGCGTAAATCCCTTCTTCGGAAGGAACAGTGAGTTTATCCAGTGGTTGTGTAGTGACTGAAATAGGGTTGCTGTATCCTTGAGGATTTGAACAATCAACATTACTCGCAAGTCCTCCCTTATAGCGAATCTTATCAAATCCCTTTTCCTCAAGACGTAAATTCCAGGTGGCAGGTTTGTTGTTAACTGTGCTTTTAGTAATCTGTGGGCCGCTGGCGTTAATAGTGATCCCTTTTCCATCATCAAGTTTACTTAAATCCAGTTTTCCATCAGAGGTAAATGCGCGTGCAATTTTGTCAACAGGAATGTAGTAACTAGCACCTGTGCGTGAGAAACCGCGATCTTTGATCAGTTCACAAGGCCGACCAAGACCGCAACCCGTGTAATTTCGTTCGACGGTGGTATTTAATACACCAATTATCGCAGATTGATCTTTTAATATGACCGGTGAACCAGAAGTTCCTCCCGCGACACCAGCGCAATTAACAGAAACCGCTGGAGTCCAGGTCCATACATGTTCATACAAGAGTGGTGTTTTTCCAAGAATGTGGCAAGCTGAATAGCGTAAGTAACGTTTATCACCATCTACGCCATTGACCGGAATATGAGCAAGTTCAATTGGCTGATTTATTGATGGTTCATGATTTTTTTGTAAAGTGACTGGGTGTATTCCGCGATTTGCTAACTCACCATAAGTTGCTTTGAGTCTGAAGACTGCAAGGTCACCACCTTTCATTGTTGCGTATAAAACCCTGTCGATTTTAACGGGTTGGTGTTTATGAATTAAATCAATAAAGTAGTTTGGTGTGTATGTCCAACCTGGACTTGCAGGCTGATCAATAACTACGTCGTTAGAGCCTAAAGAATCGTCAAGACAATGGCCCGCGGAAAGAATAAGCGCTTGTTGATTGGGGTTAGGGTTTTCCGAACCAGCAATCAGTGTAGCGGTACAATGGGAATTAATATTTAATTTTCCTACATGCTTAAATCGATCAGCACCAGGATCGGTGGATTTTAAAAGTGGTGCTTCGTTGCTGGTATTGTCTTGCAAATCAGCAATATGTTCGTTTTTGCCTTCGAGGAAGGTTTGTGCAAAACAATTTGTTGACACAATCCCTGTAATAAGCGTGGCTAAAAGAATTTTTTTCATATTTTTACCTCATGTTATTTACATTTTTAATATTTCTATGTAAAGGAAACAGACGCTCAATGAAGTGAAGATTATCGCTAAGCTTTTTTGGGAGTTTGAATAAATCCTCTATTTTGGGTATTTGATGTTTACTAATTTATGAGTTAATAAACATTTTTTTAGCGTATAAGATCATTACATTAGGTATCTGTTCTCCTTTCCTAATAATAAATAACATAAAAATCAGTTTAACTGTTTTATATACTGCAATAGAGCTGTAACGATCAATATACCTGTTATCTTTCAAGTTGCCTCTTTTTTGGCAGCACTCACTCCAGTCACATCGTTATCTATGCTCCCGAGGATTCGCTCCCTTGCCGTCGCGATGCATCTTGAAATCTATTGGGTATATAAGGGTTTTTCTGATATTACAAATAATGGGTTGATAAATAGAATTTAAACTCCGGAGGTGTGTGCATTTATTAATCGTCACTTAATTTTCCATCCGGAGCATTTATTAAGGAATAATAAAAGTGTTAGTGGAATAATTCTAGTTCTGCTACGGTTAGTTTTAGTTCAGTTTGCAGGGTTTTTAAATAGTCAGTCGCAATGGCGGCTAAAAACAGAGCTATATTTTGTTGTACCAGAAATTCTCGGTAAGCCAGGGTGCTTTCACCTAATAATAGATTGATCCCCAAGGTGGGGCGGGCATAGCTCCTTGTCCTTCGAACAAAATGGAGTAGTCATAGTGCAGGAGTTTGGTTGGTAAGACCGCGATTTTCCTCGTCAGGCTTTTTATTTTATTACTATCTGGCCATGGAAATAATTTATCGATATCTGCGAACAATGGAATTAGTGGGCTGATTTGTTCCGACTGGGGTGAGTAATAAAAACAAGCGCCAAGCATGCGAGGAATAGTGGTATCTAATAATATTGGTAGTTCTCATTGTGATTTGATTATACAGTGATGTAAAAAGCAATTTTACGATAAACAGCATCATAATCTTATACGATATGGATAGATAGTTGATTATGATCAACGATTAATCTGTTACTGTGTTGTTACCATCTTTGTTAGCAAATTGGCGATGATTTTTACTATAAAATACATAAATTTATCGCCGAAAATAATAATGCTCATCATTTTTTCGATGTGAAAAATATATATTTAATTTGTATTTTAATTAAACGAATTTAATAAGGTTATTGTGGTGAAAGTGAATATATATCATTAGTAATCTAATAATTTCAAAACTAAATAGACCCAATAGATTTCAAGATGGATCGCGACGGCAAGGGAGCGAATCCCCGGGAGCATAGATAACGATGTGACTGGAGTGAGTGCTGCCAACAAAGAGGCAACTTGAAAGATACAGGTATAGACCGCGTTAAAAATAAAGAGGCAACTTGAAAGATACAGGTATAGACCGCGTTAAAAATAAATCGCCATCAGGTTAATGCTGTACCTCAACGGTACAGTTGGGAAGGAGGTGAGAATCCTCCGCAGCCCCCGCTGCTGTGATGTTGACGACTCTGCTGATGCCACTGGTCGGAATGACTGGGAAGGAAGTGGAGAAGGATGATGCTAAGCCAGAAGACCGACCTGACAGGTATGAGACGTTAACTCCTTCGGTGGGAAGCGAGTTGTCATTCGAGTGGTGTGTGCAGTATTGGCACGTCTATTGGCGCTCATTTTCCGATCGATATATCGGGAATTTTTTATGCAATGGTCAGGCAAGAAAGCATTTGTTATCGCGGGTACTGGCAGTGGTTGTGGTAAAACCACCGTTACCCTTGGCATTTTGCGGGCGTTGATGCTGCGAGGGCTGGCTGTCCAGCCGTTTAAAATAGGGCCAGATTATCTGGATAGTGGCTGGCATAGCACTGTGTGCGGTGTAGCATCCCGTAATCTTGATGCATTTATGCTGCCAACAGCGACGCTCAACGGTCTTTATAATCAGCATATGCGTCATGCAGATGTCGCGGTTATTGAAGGTGTGATGGGGTTGTATGATGGTTACGGTATTGATCCGGATTATTGCAGCAGTGCTGCGATGGCCAGGCAATTAGGGTGCCCGGTGATTTTGCTGGTAGACGGCAAGGCAGTATCCACTTCTGTCGCCGCGACTGTTTTGGGGTTCTGTCGTTTCGATCCTTCTCTAACGATTGTGGGTGTCATTGTTAATCGCGTCAATTCTGAAAGTCATTTCGAACTCATCCGTCATGCCATTGAACATTATTGTGGTGTTCCGGTGCTGGGGCGTTTGCCTGTGATGAAGGATGTATCGTTACCATCCCGTCATCTTGGCCTGATTCCGGCTCAGGAGCAGGTTGCTAATGATGTTCGCTGGCAGCGACTGGCTCAACAGGTTGAGAGGCATATCAATCTTGATCGTCTGCTGGCGCTTTGTGATTGTCCGACTTTACCAAAGGGTGAAGTACCTCCATTACCTGATCCTGCGTTGGCTGATGGTCTGACGTTAGCGTTAGCGGATGATGAAGCTTTTAACTTTTATTACCCAGATAATTTGGAAATGCTGGAGCAGGCAGGTGTACAGATTCATCGTTTTAGTCCGCTGCATGATAGCCGTCTGCCAGATTGCCAGATGATTTATCTTGGTGGGGGCTACCCTGAAATATATGCCGCTAAACTGGCCGCCAATAGCACCATGCGGGCAGCTTTACAGGATGCCCATCACCGGCAGGTTCCAATTTATGCTGAATGTGGTGGTTTGATGTACCTTGGCGAGTCATTGACTGATGGAGAGGGCAGACGTCACCAAATGACGGGCATTCTGTCGGGAGATAGTCGAATGGGGACGCGACTAATGCGCTTTGGTTACTGTCAGGCTCAAGCCTGTTGTGACACTTTACTGGCCAAAAAAGGCGAGATTTTGCGAGGGCATGAATTCCACTATTCAGATTTTATCAGTTCAGTACCTTCGGTTTTTGACTGCACTAAGTGGCGTGACGACATGGTGATACAGCAATGGGCCGGGGGATATCAGGTACAGCAAACTCTGGCCAGTTATCTTCATATCCATTTTGCTCAGCGTCCCGGTCTGCTGGATCGCTGGTTGGCACTTGCCAGGAGGCTGTTATGACACTTGCCGCTTGGTTTGCAGCTTTCCTGCTCGATAGTTGGTTAGGTGATCCACCGCATTGGCCTCATCCAGTACGGTGGATTGGCAAGCTGATCTCACTGGTACAACGGGCTATCCGGCACTGTTGTCACAGTGAACGTGCACTGAAAGTCGGTGGCGCAGGGTTGTGGATAGTGGTTGTCGGGCTGACTGGGCTGGTGAGTTGGGGAGGCTTGTGGCTGATGAACTACATTCACCCTTGGGTGGGTTGGCTGGCCGAAGTGTGGATGATTTATACCCTGTTAGCGGGCCGTTGTCTGAGTGACGCGGCGCTGGCGGTACATGACGTATTACAACATGGCTCGCTGGATGAAAGTCGCCAGCAATTATCGTGGATTGTTGGGCGGGACACTTCTCAATTGGATGTACCACAAATTACGCGTGCGGTGGTGGAGACGGTGGCGGAAAACAGCGTTGATGGCGTTATTGCTCCACTGTTCTTCCTGATGATTGGCGGTGTTCCGTTGGCAATGGCTTACAAAGCGGTTAATACCCTTGATTCTATGGTGGGATACAAAACGCCGGAATACCGTGCGATTGGGTATGTTTCTGCTCGCATGGATGATCTGGCGAATTGGTTACCGGCGCGGTTGAGTTGGTTGTTATTGAGTGCGGCGGCTTGGTTTATTCGGCTTGATTTTCGCCAGGCACTGCGTATTGGCTGGCGCGATCGTTATCAGCATGCTAGCCCCAACTGTGCCTGGCCGGAAGCGACGGTTGCAGGAGCGTTAGGTATCCGCCTTGGTGGTCCGAATCATTATTTTGGTGAACGGGTAGATAAACCCTGGATTGGTGATGAACGCCGTAAAATCGCGCTGACGGATATCGCGCTCAGTATCCACTTGATGATGGTAGCTTCGCAACTGGCCTTACTGTTGTTTGCGTTGTTGCGCTTACTGTTGGTCGGAATGGCTTAGAAAAGGGCAATGATATGAATTACCTCCAGAAACCTCAGCAAATTGAACAAAATAGCTTCGCAATCATTGGCGACATTATTGCCCATGAACATCCTGATTATCATTTTGTTGATGAGATGCAGGAAGCGGTAATTAAGCGGGTGATTCACACTACCGCAGATTTTGATTGGCTGGATATTTTGTGGTTCTCGCCAGATGTGCTGACCCACATCACTGAAGCATTGCGTCGGGGATGCATTTTGTATACCGATACCACGATGGCTCAGTCTGGCATTAACAAAACGCTGTTACATCAGATGGGATGTGAGAGTCGTTGTTATATCAGTGATCCGCGCGTAGTGGCAATGGCGAAAGCTCAGGGTATCACTCGTTCTATGGCAGCGGTGGATGTCGCACTGGATGAAGAAGGCGACAAAATATTCGTGTTCGGTAATGCACCAACAGCGTTGTTCCGCTTGCTGGAAAGACAGGCTTCCCCCTTAGCGGTGATTGGGGTACCCGTTGGGTTTGTTGGCGCTGCGGAATCGAAAGCTGCGCTGATGAAAAGTGACTTGCCCTGTATCGCAGCTGCAGGCCGTAAAGGAGGTAGCAACATCGCAGCAGCAATTATCAATGCCATTTTATACCGATTGCGGGAGGCACCATGAGCGACACCATGCAATTGGATAGTATCTGGCATAACGGTAAACAGTATCGCAAAGGTTATACCACCGGTTCCTGTGCCACTGCCGCCGCTAAAGTTGCCGCATTGATGGTATTGCGCCAGCAAGTGATTGACCATGTTTCTATTGTTACACCTTCTGGTGTGACACTGCGTCTTAATGTCGAGCAACCCCTGATTGAGGGTCAGCAGGCTACCGCGGCTATTCGTAAAGATGGCGGTGACGATGTGGATGCGACCCATGGCATGCTGATTTTTGCTCGTGTCACTTTATGCGACCACGGGGAGATTCATCTGCGTGGTGGCGAAGGTGTTGGTACTGTCACTCGCAAAGGTGTTGGGCTGCCAATAGGTAGTGCTGCCATTAATCGTACACCGCGTCAGACCATTGAGGCCGCGGTTCGGGAGGCTATTGGTCCTATACGGGGTGCGGAAGTAGAAATTTTCGCACCGGAAGGTGAAGAACGAGCAAAGAAAACTTACAACGGGCGATTAGGGATACTGGGTGGTATTTCCATCATTGGTACCACCGGTATCGTCACCCCCATGTCGGAAGAAAGTTGGAAGCGTTCATTAGCACTAGAGTTGGAAATGAAACGCGCGGCGGGCGCTGAAAAGGTCATTTTGGTTCCGGGCAATCACGGTGAGCGTTTTGTGCGTGAACAACTGGGGCTTGATGGACAGCTAGTTGTCACCATGAGTAACTTCGTTGGTTACATGTTGCAGGAAGCGGTACGGCTTGGGTTCCGTCATATTATGCTGGTAGGACATCCCGGCAAGCTAGTGAAAGTGGCGGCAGGCATTTTTCATACTCATAGTCATATTGCTGATGGTCGCATGGAAACCTTAATTGCATATCTGGCGCTGATGGGCGCACCGCAGGCACTTCTGCTGGAGGTTAATCGTTGTGATACCACGGAAGCCGCTATGGAACTGATTGCAGAACAGGGTTTGCAAGCAGTTTATGACCGCATTTCTGAACGTATTTGCGAACGGATGAGTGAGATGTTGCGTTTTGCCGTTAACCCGCCGCGTTGTGATGCCATTATGTTTTCCTTTGATAATCAGATATTAGGTACTAGCCGCCCATTGAACGACATTTTGGAGGAGATGAGATGATCACCGTAGTCGGTATTGGTCCCGGTGATACTGCGTATCTGCTACCGCAGGCACAGCGTTATATCACTGAGGCGGAGGTATTGGTGGGTGGCAGGCGACATCTGGAGATATTTAGCGGCATAACCCATGAAACCCGCGTATTGGATGCGGATCTTGCCAGCTTGATTGTCTGGCTACAGAACAACAGCACTCGTCATATTGTGGTATTGGCGTCTGGTGATCCGTTGTTGTATGGCATCGGCAAACTATTGTCTGAATATTTTACCGCAGATGATCTGCGCATTATTCCGGGTATCAGTTCAATTCAGTATCTATGTGCCAAAGCCGCGTTGGATATGAACGATATCTATCTGACCAGCGGTCATGGGCGTACCCCAGATTTTGATTGGCTTCTGCAACACGACAAAGTAGGGATGGTGACTGATGGGCGCGTAGGCCCGTGGGCAATTGCGCAGGCCATTATTCAGCGTGGCCTGAGCCGTACATTAATTATTGGTGAGAACCTCTCTTTGTCCAATGAGCGTATTCACCGCCTGCGGCCTGACGCGGTGGCGACTGACTATGACATGAATGTGGTGGTGATCCTAAATGAGAGATGATGAATTTTTGCGCGGCCAAAAAGTGCCGATGACGAAAGAGCCAGTACGTGCATTAGCACTAGAGCGGCTGGAGTTGATTAATGCTAAGCAGTTGATTGATGTGGGTACTGGTACAGGCAGTGTAGCGTTGGAGGCGGCATTGCGATTCCCGGCGCTGACCGTCACGGCTATTGAGCGTAACCCAGCGGCACTGGCTTTGATTGGCGAGAATCGTCAGCGACTGGGTTGTCATAATGTGGAAATCATTGCTGGAGAAGCGCCGTTGGCATTGGAGGTTATGGCAGATGCAGTATTTATTGGTGGCAGTGGTGGACAATTGACGGCACTGATCGACTGGGCGCTGGATCATATGCATCCCGGTGGCCGTTTGGTACTGACTTTTATTTTGCTGAATAACCTAAATGATGCGCTGGCCCATTTGCGCATGTGTCAAGTCAGCGATTTGGAATGTATACAGCTACAGGCATCTACTCTGGCATCACTTGGCAACGGTCACTATTTCAAACCGAATAATCCGACATATCTGATTTCCTGTTACAAGGAGGAGAACCATGTCTGAGCATTTTGATCCCCGGAAAGTCTGGTTTGTGGGGGCTGGGCCGGGTGACAAGGAATTGATCACCCTGAAAGGCTACCGTTTGTTGCAACAAGCGCAGGTGGTGATTTATGCCGGTTCGCTGATTAATACCGAGTTGCTGGATTATTGTCCTCCAGAGGCTGAATGCCATGACAGCGCCGGTCTGACGCTGGAGCAGATTGTTGCCCTGATGGTTGAGGGCGTTCATGCGGGTAAATTGGTGGTTCGGCTGCAAACTGGCGATCTCTCGTTGTATGGCTCTATTCGTGAGCAAGGAGAAGCCTTAACCGATGCGGGTATTGGTTTTGTCTCGGTGCCGGGCGTGAGTGCTTTTCTTGGCGCGGCAGCGCAATTAGGGGTGGAATACACCGTACCCGAGGTGTCGCAAAGCCTGATCATTACCCGGATTGAGGGGCGAACACCGGTACCACCGCTCGAACAGTTGGAATCTTTCGCGGCTCATCAAACGTCAATGGCGATTTATCTTTCTGTACAGAAGATGGGACATGTGGTCGCGCGTCTTCAGGCTGGTGGTTACCCGGTCACAACGCCGGTTGCGGTGATATACAAAGCGACCTGGGCTGAAAGCCGTACTGTGCGCGGCACATTAGCAGATATCGCCGAAAAAGTACGCGAAGCGGGTATCCGTAAAACGGCGTTGATTCTGGTCGGGGCTTTCCTGGGAGAGGAATATCACAATTCCAGACTTTACGATGCGGGGTTTAGCCATGAATATCGCCGGGCATGAGTCAATAGCTGTGTTTTGTTTGACGCCGGGCGGGGTCAGACTGGTACGCCAGTTGAAAACGCATCTTCCTCTGACTTGTTTTACCAGCGAAAAGTTGCTGGAGCCGGGGTTTATTCCTTTCAATGGCAGTTTTGGCGATACCTTACGCGAGGCATTTAAAAGCTATTCGGCGCTGGTGGTCGTGGCGGCTCTTGGGATCACGGTACGTATGATTGCTCCGCTGATAAACGACAAAATGCATGATCCCGCCGTGGTGGTAATTGATGAACGGGGTCAGCATGTCATCAGCCTGTTATCCGGTCATGTGGGTGGGGCAAATGCATTGACTTACTCTCTGGCGGAACTACTGGGGGCTGATCCGGTAATTACGACTGCCACGGATGTTAACGGAATGGCGGCGCTGGACACCCTTGCCACTCAGTTAGATGCCGATATGCAGGATTTTCGCCATGTGGTGAAGATGGTAAACCAAATGCTGGTCAGTGGTCAGAAAGTAGGGTTGTGGTGGGATGAGCCACTACTTAGCGAACGTGAGCATTGTGATACCCGTGGTTTTGTCCCGGTAGCTTGTTTGGATATGTTGCCGGCATTGGATGCGTTGGTGTGTATCACATGGCGAGATTCGCTGCCGGCGCTGTCGCTGCCGGTTTATAAACTGGTGCCGAAACGTGTTGTCGCTGGCATCGGTTGTCGGCGGGATACTCCGTTGCAAACACTGGTTGAGCTATTGCGGCAGCAGATGGCGGAAAATCATTTTGATCTGATGGCCCTTCGCGCCATTGGTAGTGTTGTCATTAAAAAGGATGAACCCGCGCTGAATCAGCTTGCCCAGCGTTGGCGTGTACCGTTTGAGTTATTCAGTGTTAATGAGCTAAGTCGCCATGAACAGCGTTTTCCCGCTTCCGATTTTGTACGCCAGACGGTGGGAGTTGGCAGTGTTTCACAACCTGTCGCCTGGTTGATGAGCGAAGGAAAACTGGTTGGTCGGACCCTGCGTGAGCAGGGTGTCACTATCACTTTGGGGGTATCACAATCATGTTAACCGTAATCGGTATTGGACCAGGCAATGAATCCATGATGACACAGGAAGCCATTGCCGCGATCCGCGAAGCTGAAATTATTGTCGGCTATAAAACTTACACCCATTTGGTCAAACATCTGACTATGGATAAAGAAGTGATTAAGACTGGCATGTGTAAGGAGATTGAACGCTGCCAGACAGCGATTGATCTGGCTTTGTCCGGTCGCAACGTGGCCTTAATCAGCAGCGGGGATGCAGGGATCTATGGTATGGCCGGTTTAGTGCTGGAGTTAGTTTGCCAGCAACAATGTGATCTTGAAGTTAAGTTAGTGGCTGGGATTACCGCCAGTATTGCCGCGGCGTCGTTGTTGGGCGCACCGTTAATGCATGATTTTTGTCATATCAGTTTAAGTGATCTGCTTACGCCATGGCCGATGATTGAAAAACGGATTATTGCTGCCGCGCAAGCTGATTTTGTTATTTGTTTCTATAACCCCCGCAGCCGTGGCCGTGAAGGGCATCTCGCTAAAGCATTTGAACTTATGCGTCCGTGGAAAGCGGCACAGACGCCAGTGGGGGTGGTGAAGGCAGCCGCACGTAAAAAACAGGATAAATGGATCACCACATTTGGCGAGATGGATTTTTCGCCAGTAGATATGACCAGTCTGGTCATCGTTGGCAATCAAACGACTTATTGCCGTGATGGACTGATGATCACACCACGAGGGTATGAATTATGAATTCTCCGGCAATCCATGTTTTCGGGGGTACCAGTGATGCCCGGATGCTCTGTCAGGCATTAGACGCGGCAGACGTGCATTACCGTCTTTCTGTTGCTACTGATGCCGGCAGACAACTGGCGGGAGATATTCGCGGCGAGGTGGTGGTGGGGCGAATGGATACGGAGGCGATGGGGCATTACTTCGAACAGCATAAAGTACGTTGGGTGATTGATGCCTCTCATCCTTATGCGGATGCACTGAGCCAGAACGTGATTACTGCCTGCCGCCGTTTGTCATTGCGGCTCACCCGTTATCAGCGCCCCAGTGAAATTGATTTATTGAATCACCCGTTGTTGTACAAAGTTGATAGTGTGGAGGCGGCTTGCGACGTGGCCCAGACATTAGGGCAACGAATCTTGCTAACCACCGGCAGCAAGCAACTGGCGCTATATCAGCGCTTACTACCGGAAAAAACCTTGTTGGTACGGGTATTACCGACCGCCGAGGTGTTAATTCAGTGTGAAATGTTAGGATTGGGAGTCGATCACATTATCGCGTTGCGTGGGCCATTTACGGCTGAATTCAATCATGCATTGTATGAACTTTGCCATCCTGATGTGGTAATCACCAAAGAATCCGGTGCAGAAGGGGGATATCAGCAGAAAGTGGCGCCTTGTCTGGCACTTAATATCCCCTGCATTGTGGTATGCCGTCCTGCTTCGTCTTTATCTTACGATGAAGGAGAGCGGGTTAGCTCATTGGATGAGTTTGTCCAACACCTGACCAATTGGCAGGAATAATGAGGGCAATAAAATGAAAAAAGCACTATTAATTATCAGTTTTGGAACGAGCTATCAGCAAACTCGGCAGAAGAATATTGAGGCTTGTGAACAACAACTGGCAGCGGCTTACCGTGATCGTGATCTGTATCGTGCATTCACCTCTGAAATGATCATTCGTAAATTGCAAAAGCGTGATGGTTTACAAGTAGATAACCCACGTCAGGCGCTGGCGCGTTTAGTCAATGAAGGTTATCAGGATGTCGCTATTCAGTCTCTGCATGTTATCAACGGCGACGAATATGAAAAAATCGTCAACGAAGTCCATACCTTTAGTGAATATTTTCAACGTTTGGTTGTTGGTACACCGTTACTTAACAGCTTCGCTGATTATCAACAACTGCTTATTGCCCTGAAAAGTCAGATGCCGCCGTTAGCTGCTGATGAACGCGTGGTGTTTATGGGTCATGGTGCTACTCATCATGCCTTTTCTGCCTATGCGTGTCTTGATCACCTGATGAGTTCACATAATTTCCCGGCATTAGTTGGTGCGGTGGAAAGCTACCCGGAAATCGATAATATCATCATCCGTTTACGGCGGCAGGCGGTGCGTAAAGTACATTTGATGCCATTAATGCTGGTGGCTGGTGATCATGCGATTAACGATATGGCATCAGACGAGCCGGATTCGTGGCGCTCTCAATTGGAAGCGGTTGGAATCAAAACGCAATCCTGGTTACAGGGATTAGGTGAAAATCCATTGATTCGTCAGATGTTCGTTCAACATCTGGCCGATGCGTTACAGGCAGATTAGCAGGAGGTGGTGTGATGAAAGGAAGACTTTATGCTATAGGTGTTGGCCCCGGCGCCAGTGATTTGATTACTGTACGGGCTGCCCGGATACTTCCTCGCCTTGATGTGCTTTATGCCCCTGCCGGGCGTAAAGGGGGGGATAGTCTGGCGCTCTCCATTGTGCGCGAATACCTGTTACCACACACGGAAATTCGCACCTGTCATTTCCCGATGAATAGTAATGACGAAGAGAAACAGACGGTATGGGATGAAATCGCTCAACAACTGCAAGATGAAGTAGCAAAAGGGCGGCAAGTGGGATTTATTACGCTGGGTGATGCGATGTTGTTCAGCACCTGGGTCTTTTTGCTGGCGCGGATTGGTCGACAAGAGTGGCTGGAAATTATCCCTGGTATCACCTCTTTTGCTGCAATTGCCGCGCGTACCGTATTACCACTGGCAATGGAACAGCAATCAATGGCGATCATGTCTTGTACTGCGCCGGAAATTGAGTTGGAGCAGGCACTGCAAGCCTATGATTGTGTGGTGCTAATGAAAGTTTATAACCGTTTTACCGCTGTGAGTTCATTATTGGCACGCCTGAATTTATTTGAACATGCCTTATTAATGGCGGATGCCACATTACCAAGTGAGCAATGCTGGCGCCGTTTGGATCAAGTAAACGCTGATCAGAAATTACCTTATTTCTCCACCATTTTAGTGAATAAACAGTGGCGTACTGAGGGAATATAAAGAGGTGGCATTATGGGTTTATCTTTAATGTTGCAGGGTACGGCATCTGATGTTGGGAAAAGTGTATTAGTTGCGGGACTGTGCCGTATTTTTGTTCAGGATGGTTATCGCTGCGCACCGTTTAAATCACAGAATATGGCACTGAATTCTGGTATCACTATAAACGGTGAAGAGATGGGAAGGGCGCAGATTTTTCAGGCAGAGGCGGCGGGTATCGAGCCTGATGTACGTATGAACCCGGTATTGCTTAAACCCACCAGCGAGCGCAAGGCTCAGGTTGTGCTAATGGGAAAAGTCGCTTGTAGCATGAATGCGGTGGAATATCACCAGTACAAGCCTCGTTTGCAGCAACAAATCCGTGACGTTTTTTATAGTCTGGCCCGTGAATATGACGTGATTGTGCTGGAAGGGGCTGGTAGTCCGGCGGAGATCAATTTGCGTGATCGAGACATTGTCAACATGGGAATGGCGGAAATGGTGGATGCGCCGGTGCTGTTGGTCGCGGATATTGATCGAGGAGGGGTATTCGCTGCCATCTACGGTACGCTGGCGTTGTTGCGCCCGGAAGAAAAAGCGCGGGTAAAAGGCGTCATCATCAACAAATTCCGTGGTGATATCACCCTGCTCCAGCCGGGTATTGAGCAGATTGAAGCCTTGACTAGAGTGCCTGTTCTGGGGGTGATGCCTTGGCTGGATATTGATCTGGAAGATGAAGACGGCGTAGCGTTGCAAACCGGTAAATATGATGGTGCAGCAGAAAAAGCACTGGATATTGCGGTAATTCGTTTGCCTCATATTGCTAATTTTACTGACTTTAATGCGCTGGCGGTGCAGCCAGATGTTCGTTTGCGCTATGTTACTCAACCATCCGCGTTGCAGCCATCGGATCTGATTATCCTGCCCGGTAGCAAAAACACGTTGGGAGATTTGCAATGGTTGCGGCAAAACGGATTAGCTGATGCTCTGTGGGTTGCCCATCAAGCAGGTGTGCCGGTTATCGGTATCTGCGGTGGTTATCAAATGCTGGGACAACGGATTATTGATGGAGTGGAATCGGGTATTGAACAGATGGAGGGGCTTGGATTGCTGGATATAGAAACCCGATTTGCCCATGAAAAAGTGACAACCAGAATAAACGGTCGTTGTTTGTCTGGGTTGTCGGGTTTGTTGTCAAATTGTATTGAGCAGCCTGTCCGGGGTTATGAAATTCATATGGGTA
Organism: Photorhabdus australis DSM 17609; assembly: GCF_000711895.1. Lineage (GTDB taxonomy): Bacteria > Pseudomonadota > Gammaproteobacteria > Enterobacterales > Enterobacteriaceae > Photorhabdus > Photorhabdus australis. The sequence goes on along the minus strand of NZ_JONO01000069.1, from coordinate 5,592 downwards.
GCTCGTCACTGGGGGAAAATGCGACACCGTTTGCCTGTATTACTGAGCGTAACGGCCATTCTGGTAATTGGTTTGATGGTGCGGTGAATCGAGAGGGGAATGTGATGGGAAGTTATATTCATGGCCTGTTTGATAGCGCTAATTTTACCCGCGCTCTGCTTAATACTTTACGCCAACGTAAAGGACTGGCGGCTTACCAAGGTAACACATTGGATTATGCTCACTACAAACAAACTCAGTTTGACCGCCTGGCGGAAGCTATGCGTGAGCACTTGGATATAGAACGGATTTATCAGTGTATGAAAACCCATCAACAAGATTCGGCGCTGTGATCCTGATTACTGGCGGTGCTCGCAGTGGTAAAAGTTTGCTGGCGGAGAAACTGGCGGCACAAGCGAGTAAGCAAGTGTTTTATATTGCGACTTCCGTGGTGACAGACAGTGAAATGGCTGAGCGAATACGTTTGCACCGCAAAAACCGGCCTTCCCATTGGCGCACATGGGAAGGCTATCACGATCTTGGCGCAGTCATCATGACACAAACCCAGCCGGGGGAAGCTGTCATTCTTGAATGTATTACCACACTGATTACCAACTTATTATTTGATCTGGCAGGAGAAACACCACCGGAACACATGGATTTTGCGGTATTGGAGGTGGGAATTCAGCAGCAAATTAGTGATCTATTAGCGGCCTGTGCCTGCATGACGTCCCCGATATATCTGGTGACTAACGAATTGGGCATGGGCATTGTGCCGGAGAACCGTTTGGCCCGTCATTTCCGTGACATTGCGGGAAGAGTTAACCAGCAGCTGGCGGCGGCGGCCAGTGAGGTATTTCTGATGGTATCGGGGATTGAGGTAAAAATTAAATGAATCTGCGTCTGTTTCTCGCCACTTTGCAATTTATGACTCGTATCCCAGTCCCGTCGCGTTGGACGCAGGGATTGGAAATGGATCAATACGTGCGTGGTATTGTGAGTTTCCCATTAGTTGGATTAATTGTCGGTCTGCTTGCGGCAGCGGTTTTTGCCTTGCTGATTCCCTGGTGTGGTGTGCCATTGGCGGCATTAAGTTACGTATTAGCGCTGGCGTTATTAACGGGTGCGTTTCATCTTGATGGTTTAGCAGATACTTGTGATGGTGTGTTTTCTTCCCGTAAACGGGAAAGAATGCTAGAAATTATGCGTGACAGCCGTTTGGGAACTAACGGTGGGTTAGCGTTGATCTTCCTTATTTTGGCGAAAGTGCTGGTGGTGAGCGAATTAGCGCTGCGTGATGCGCCTGTGCTGATGGCTTTGACTGCGGCATCGGTGGCAGGTAGGAGCGCAATTGTACTGTTAATGTATCGCCAACGTTGTGCCCGTGCAGGAACTGGCTTGGGAAATCTTTATATTGGTCGGGTTAATGGTCATCAGACATTGTTGACGTTGTTAGGTGGGGCAATGTTGATTGCTCTATTGACGCAATGGTCTGGGGTGCTGGCATTGGCAATCACGCTGTTGGTTATTGGGTTGCTGGCGGTGTATCTGCACCGCCGTTTAGGCGGTCAGACCGGTGATACCCTTGGCGCGTCTGTGGAAGTCGGGGAGTTGGTGTTTTTACTGGCGTTACTACGAGTAACTTCCTAACAGAATGCCCAACTCCCTATTCTAGTGCCAGGCAGCCAGCAAAGCAGCAACTTGAAGGATGAAGAGTATATATGTTTCTGAATCAGCTGCTCTTAAACATATCTCAGGTTGAGTAACAACAATGCGACTATTTTTGGTTCGGCATGGTCAGACGACAGCGAATTTGAGCGGTGTTTTCTGTGGTATGACAGATGTGGCGTTGACTGAAACGGGGGTAAATCAGGCCCGGCAAGTTGCTCACTATTTATCGGCAGTGAAGTTTTCGCAAGCGACAAGCAGTGCGCTATGGCGGGCGCGTCATACTGCGGAGATTATTCTGGCAGATAGCTCACTATCAGCCAGCATTGATGTGCAACTTAATGAAATGGATTTTGGTGAGTGGGAAATGCGCCATCACCGCGATTTGCAGCATGAGGATGCTGAAGCTTGGACAGCCTGGTTAACAGACTGGCAACAGGCATCTCCTAGCGGCGGTGAAACCTTTTCGGCGTTTGCCGCACGTATAGAAAATGTAGTGCAACGACTGCTGACACAAGAAAGTCAGGCTAATCTGCTATTAGTTGCCCATCAGGGAGTACTGAGCCTGCTATTGGCACGTTTGTTAACGATGCCGCCTTCTGCCATGTGGCACTTTCATTTTGAACAGGGAACATACAGTGTAGTGGAAATCCACCATGGATTTACCACTCTGCGTACATTTAATAGCCAGTCAGATTGGCAACCTAATATGCGGGAATAACACCATGCAAACATTTTCATCGATCCTAAATGCCATACTGCCGTTGGACAATGTTGCTATGGCACGCACTGCTGCCCGATTGGATGGGCTGGTTAAACCAACGGGCAGTTTCGGACGTCTGGAACATCTGGCGATTCAGCTTGCTGGTATGCGGGGATTATCAGGTCATCATATTGATCGTAAGCAGATCATTGTGATGGTTGCGGATCATGGGGTATATGACGAAGGCGTGACGATATCTCCCAAGCCGGTAACCGCTATTCATGCGCAGAATATGATGAAAGGGATTACGGGTGTTTGCGTATTGGCGGCAAATGTGGGCGCTGATGTTAAAGTTGTGGATGTGGGCATTGACAGCGATCCTATTCCGGGACTGGTGAATATGAAGATGGGGCGTGGCAGTGGCAATATTGCCCATGGAGCGGCTATGAGCTGCCAGCAAGCCGAAGATTTGTTGTTGAAAAGCGCACACCTGACCCTGGAACAGGTTGCGACTGGTGTGAAGCTGTTTGGTGTGGGTGAATTGGGTATGGCAAATACCACGCCGGCGGCGGCTGTGGTCAGTGTTTTTACCGACAGCGATCCACAACAAATAGTCGGCATTGGAGCTAATTTCCCCAGAGATCGCTTGCATCACAAAGTGGCGGTTGTGCAACAGGCGATTGCTGTCAATCGACCTGATGCTAGCAACAGTATTGATGTATTGGCAAAGGTCGGTGGTTATGATTTGGTGGGGATGGCGGGCGTGATGCTTGGCGCGGCCTCTGCTGGACTGCCGGTGATTCTGGATGGTTTTCCTTCTTACGCGGCGGCGTTGGCCGCTTGTCGTATTGCTCCTGATGTGCGTCATTACCTGATTCCTTCACATTTATCGGCAGAGAAAGGATCAATCATTGCATTGCAACACTTGCAACTAGAGCCTTATTTGCATTTGGACATGCGTTTGGGAGAGGGGAGTGGCGCTGCGTTGGCTATGCATTTGGTGGATGCGGCTTGTGCTATGTATAACAATATGGGACTGCTCGCTGAAAGTAATATTGTGTTGCTGTTTTAATTGTCAGGATAATTTGATAACCCGTATTGATTGCTGACAATCATGAAATTCCTCCGCTCTATTGAATGAGATCTCATATACGATAAATTCATTTATCGTATTCCTTTTACTTCACTGATAAATTTCAATATTTAACTGCTTAAGGAAAGTGTTAAGTTAAATTTTACAGGTAAAATTACCTGATTATATATGCCAACAAATAACAGTAATAATAAGGAATAACTAAAATGTCATCAAAAATTATATATATAAACCCTAATCAATCTTTTGAAATTTTTAAGCACGGAAATGTAATATTTCCCAATCATTACCCTGAAGCGATTATAAAAAACAACAGTATATCACTTATTAGGGCAATAAATTACTGGGCTCCTCCAATCGGAGATTATAATCAATATAACTATATTGATATTTACCCCGGTGAAACTAAGACACTCCTTTCACCTATTAATGCTGTTTATTTTTATAAAATTATAGTGACTAATTTCAGCCTTACTCAAGGAGCAGAAATTGAAGTTACATCGCAGTTTTGGAATTGGTAGTTGACCTTTCATGGACCATATTTTAAGAATTTCACTATTTACCAAATCAAGCAGGAGGCAGGTTTTAACCTGCCATCCTTTATTTTAGTTGGTTTTTTGATTTACTTATTCTTGCATAATAATCTTAAGCGTTTTCAGTAAATATATTTCGTAATCTTTGATTGCCAATGGTTTCATTATACGTAGCTGTCTTTGGTTAAGAAATATCTCAATGTTGATTTAAGTGGAATATTTTAATGGGTTAAATTCTATTTATAACCAAAGAGGATTATCTGAATTTTCCTTCTCATGAGGTTTATCACGTTTTTCGCAAATGAAATCAATATCTAATTATATTTTTCATTAATGTAATATATATTTCTACTTTTGAATATTGACTCACTGATGGTTTTTTTATGGCGAATATAATTTATTTGGAAATTAAGGGTGATAAGCAAGGATTAATATCACAAGGGTGTTCAACGGTTGACTCTATTGGTAACACATGTCAGATTGGTCATGAAGATCATATCTTTGTTTATGAATTGACATCGAACATAACCAGAAGTCAGAATGTTAATCATCAGCCGGTTGAAATAAGAAAGCCAATCGATAAATCATCTCCTCTTTTGGGCGCAGCGATAACCAATAAAGAATCGCTACAATGTATTTTTTATTTTTACAGAACATCAAGTAAAGGCGGTTTAGAACTTTATTATAAGATAAAACTCACTGGCGCATATATATGTGGATTGAATGGTTTTTATCCAAATTCATCTACGCATAATGAGTGTCAGCCTCAGGAAAGTTTATCTTTAATGTATCAGTCAATCACGTGGGAACATGTTATGTCTGGCACAAGTGCATATAGCATATGGGAAGATAACGTTTATTGAGGTTTTTATGAAAGGGATATCTCATCTCTCTTATGATTTAAATAATTACGCTTCGTCGTTGAAGCGTAAAGCACATTTGGCTGCTACCTTTTTTATAGAGGATAGCCAATTAAGAATGTCATATTTAAAAGAAATTGATGATTTTGTTAATATAAAAACACGTGAATTTAAAAATACATTTGATGTAAATGAAAAAAAGAGATTGGTTTATGAAGTAAAAGATGAATATGAAGTAACGGAAAAAGAATATCAGATTTTAAGACGTAAGGATTATACCAAATATATTATAACCGATATATTCGAAGATCAGGGCGTGGTTAAATATGCAAAAATAGGAGCCGGGGTTGTTGCTGGTGGTGTTCAAATGTTTGCTGGTTTTTCAGTTTTTAGATCAGGTAAGTTAGTAAGATCTAGAAGGGTTCAGTCAATGGGAATTGTTTTGTTTGCTCATGGAGGTAATAACTTTTATGAATCTATGAGTCCGATTCTTTATGAACATCAAGATATAGGTTGGGTTAGGGAGGGCTACCAATATATTTCTCATGCTTTAGGCTATGGTGATAATGTGGGCGATATCGCTTATAGTTCAGTTGATTTAGTGGCGAGTGCATATGGAACATATGGGATGTTTAAGCTTAAACCGGGAGCGGGGAAATTGTTTATACCCGTAATCATTGAAGATGCTTGATTTTATCCGAAATGGAGATCATTATCCTCGCTATGAAAATATTTATTACATCAGAACAAAAAATC
>NZ_JONO01000068.1 GCF_000711895.1 Photorhabdus australis DSM 17609 | reverse complement strand
GTCCCATGTCAAACACATCTGAAACACCACCGACAATCATATAAGTACCGGGATGTTTACCACAGGTCACCTTATCCCCTTCACGCGCGGTTGCCCGACCATTAAATGTCATGGTGGGGTCACCGGTAATAATCTGGCCGCCACAAGTGGTCTTGTCACCAACGAGCAAAAAATATCCTATTGCCATCTAATTGCTTCTCCATTGGCTGACCCGTTGGAGAGTGGATCTGACTGAAATCATCATCATGTTTTTATCCTACTTATTCATTAACAGAGATGATGAATAATTCATCAGATTTCACTTAAAAATAATATAGGAATACTCTGAAAATTGCGGATTTTATCATCGAAAATGCATGTAAAAACCCATGTTTTATAACAATTAAAATACATATCATTAACACCAGAGCCAAACAAACGAGAATAAACACGGAAAACACGCAAAATTATCCATGGTTCTTCTGTTGAAAAGGGAAATACGGCTGTAGTATTAAGTTGCCAATAAGTCAGCAATCAATGCAATTTTTAATCAAAAATTAATACAAATTATTACCTTCCCCTTTTGCTTTTTATTTCACTGTCGTTAAGCTATTAACCCGGAATTTGATGTATAGCACTATCGTTTTGAATTAAAAACATTATTACCGCAATTTGGAATATGATTCCTTTATTGCTTTTCCTATTACTTTTTTGGCTTATGCACAGATGAAAACTCGTAGAATGAACGGCATACGGCCGTTTAGTGCTGTTATTGATGCTTGTTGGAAAGAACCATACTCTTTTACCCGTTTAATTAAAGATATTATTGCCGGTATTACTGTCGGTATTATCGCCATCCCACTCGCTATGGCGTTAGCTATCGGGAGTGGTGTTGCCCCGCAATATGGGCTTTATACCGCCGCTATCGCCGGGATTGTTATTGCAATAACTGGCGGTTCTCGCTATAGCGTTTCCGGCCCTACCGCCGCTTTCGTCGTCATTCTCTACCCGGTATCTCAACAATTTGGCCTGAGTGGCTTGCTCATTGCGACGTTGATGTCGGGCATTATCCTGCTGGTAATGGGATTAGCCCGTTTTGGTAAGCTGATAGAATATATCCCGCTACCTGTCACACTGGGTTTTACTTCTGGAATCGCTATCACTATCGCAACCATGCAAATAAAAGATTTTTTTGGTCTGCAACTGGAACATGTACCAGAGAATTATATCAATAAGGTTGCCGCTCTATTTCATGCGCTGCCAACGCTACATCTGAGTGATACGCTGATCGGCCTGACTACCCTTTCAGTTCTCATTTATTGGCCTAAGCTAGGGCTAAAATTACCAGGGCATCTTCCTGCTCTAATCGCAGGATCTGCCGTGATGGGTATAATGAGTTTATTTGGTCAGGATGTGGCTACCATTGGTTCTAAGTTCAGTTATATTCTCAATGATGGCACACAAGGCCAAGGTATCCCGCCAATCCTGCCTCAATTTGTTTTACCGTGGCATTTGCCTGATACGGGTTCCCATAACATTGATATCAATTGGGCGACAGTTTCAGCCCTATTGCCCGCCGCCTTTTCAATGGCCATGTTGGGCGCGATTGAATCGCTGCTCTGTGCCGTCGTTTTGGATGGTATGACAGGCAAAAAACACCATTCAAACAGTGAATTGATTGGCCAGGGATTAGGTAATATTGTCGTCCCCTTCTTCGGAGGCATTACCGCCACCGCAGCAATTGCCCGTTCAGCAGCCAACATCAGAGCCGGTGCAACATCACCAGTTTCAGCCATTGTTCACTCTCTACTGGTTCTACTGACTTTATTAGTCTTGTCCCCTATGCTCTCTTATCTTCCACTCGCCGCTATGTCTGCCCTGTTGCTGATGGTTGCCTGGAGTATGAGTGAAATACATAAAGTTATCGATATGATTCGCCGCGCACCAAGGGATGACATTATTGTGCTGGTGCTCTGTATGTCGCTCACGGTACTGTTTGATATGGTCATCGCAATTACGATTGGTATCGTATTGGCTTCGCTGCTGTTTATGCGCCGAATCGCTAATATGACCCGCATTAGCCAATTATCACAAACAAATACAGGTAACGGCCTGTTGGTTGTTCGGATTAATGGCCCGCTATTCTTCGCTGCGGCTGAACGTATCTTCACAGAATTAAAAGAAGAAAGTGCAGGTTATCAGACTATCCTCATGCAGTGGGATGCCGTTCCTGTACTGGATGCGGGCGGCTTACATGCTTTCCAGCGCTTTATTAATGAAGTGGGAAAAGATAAATATATCGCTGTTTGTGATATTCCATTCCAACCGTTAAAAACGCTAGCCAGAGCCAGAGTTCAACTCATTGAAAATCGCCTTAGCTTCCATGCGACATTGCCACAAGCTATGGAAGAATTACATTTCAATCGCAAAACAGATAATTGAAACCACTTAAAGAGTCGGTTGGTGGATTTTTTTCAAAATAATGGCGCTGTAATCCAGCGCCAGATCTATTAATTATTTGATGCGTTACATCAGAAAGCGACGTTATTTACTGGTATCCAGTTCTGGGAAACCTTTTACCACGTCATCGATGGCTTTCATCTGAATCAGGAATGGCTCCAGTTTTGCCAACGGTAATGCTGATGGGCCATCACATTTTGCATTCGCTGGATCTGGATGAGCTTCAAGGAACAGACCTGCAATACCGACTGCCATTCCGGCACGTGCCAGTTCAGCAACTTGAGCACGACGGCCACCAGATGCAGCACCAAACGGATCACGACATTGCAGTGAATGAGTCACATCAAAAATGACAGGATGTCCCCCGGTTGCCTGAGCCATGACATTGAATCCCAGCATATCCACAACCAAATTGTCGTAACCAAAATTGCTCCCACGGTCACACAAGATCACCTGATCATTGCCACCTTCTTTGAATTTTTCGACAATATTTCCCATCTGGCCTGGGCTGATAAACTGTGGTTTTTTGACATTAATTACCGCGCCAGTGCGAGCCATTGCCTCAACCAGATCCGTTTGACGCGCGAGGAACGCAGGAAGTTGAATCACATCAACCACTTCCGCCACGGGCTGAGCCTGTGCAGGCTCATGAATATCAGTGATAATTTTCACACCGAATTGTTTTTTCAGCTCCTGAAAAATCTTCATTCCCTCTTCCAGACCGGGACCACGGTAAGAGTGAATTGATGATCGGTTTGCTTTATCAAAGGAGGCTTTGAAAACATAAGGAATGCCCAGTTTTTGCGTCACTGTCACATAGTGCTCGCAAATACTCATGGCCAAATCCCGTGATTCAAGGACATTCATACCACCAAAGAGAACAAACGGTAGATCGTTAGCGACCTTGATATCACCAATATTAACCACTTTCTGTTGCATACTTATACCTTCTGTTAAGGACAAATAAATTAACTGGATAAATCAGTGCAGCACAACACATTGCTGCTCAATGGAATATATCTGCATTCTGATCATTTCTGCGACCGGGTCCTCTGGACAGTGTTCCACAAAATAATTCAAATCAGAAACTGCAATATGATTACAATCAAGTTCGGCATAAATCAGCCCTCTATCACGTATTTCATAAGGGTCATCCGGATCAAACATCAGAACAGCTTCACTGGCTTTCAACGCTAATTCCAGCTGCTTTTCTTCCATTAGTACGACTTTTATTATATCCAGTACTTTGAGTACGATATTGATGTTATCAGCTTCCTGTAAATCATCCGCTGCTAATTTAGCAGCTTGACTAATATTACCCTTAAGCCACACATCAAGCATGTATTCACTCAACATTTCACCATTGATTGGATTAATAAACCTTGCCGGTTTATCCGGGCAATCAATACGCAAAATCAACTGTGTTGGAAAAACAACCGGCATCAATGACAGCTCTAAAGCCTGAGCAATATGGATCAGAATTACCCCTAAAATAACCGGCGAACCCTGACGAGAATGCAGTACCTTATCCAGCCACAATGTATCTGACAGACAATAAACCCCACTGGCACCGCCAAATTTCCAACTCTGATAAAAAAGCGCCAGCAGTTTTTCCAATTGTTCTTCTTTATTCATCTGCGGAGATATTTCGCGCCTGGCTTCATCAATCAATGATTGGAGCTGTATCTCCACCAAGTGCTGAGGGAAGTCAGAACGAATGGCTCTTGATATTAACAAGATACCACTACTTAAAGATGCGTTATTAAATTCATAATTAGCTATGGTTTTCATCACTTTTCCACTGGCCCAGTGTTATTCGTTCGTTACCACCATAATCCTGAAAAGTAGCCACTTGCTGATAACCACTCTCAGAAAATAGGCTTCTTACAACGTCTCCCTGTTTCCAACCATGTTCCAATAACAACCATCCATCAGGTAACAAAAAATTACGCGACAGATCAATAATCGTATTTAGATCAGCAGTACCCTGTTTTGCCGCAATTAATGCACTATCTGGCTCAAACCGAACATCTCCCTGAGAAAGATGAGGATCTGCTTCATCTATATAAGGCGGATTACTCACAATCATATCAAACTGTTGATTATTCAACGAAGAGAACCAATTGCTCTGTAGAAAATCCACATTTTGTATTTTCAGTTTTTCAGCATTGCCCTGTGCCAAAGTGACTGCATCAGGATTGATATCAACCCCTGTCACCTGACAGTCAGGGCGTTCACTGGCAATCGCTAACGCAATTGCGCCAGTTCCTGTGCCTAAATCCAGAATACAGCAAGGTGTTAATGATAACCGTTCCAGTGCTTTTTCAACCAGACATTCAGTATCTGGGCGCGGGATCAATGTAGCAGGAGAAACATTCAAAGATAACGACCAGAATTCGCGCTCGCCGGTGATGTAAGCAATGGGTTCACCTTTTGCCCGACGAGCTAATAATATTTCAAGCTGGCTAAACTGTTCCGGGGAGATTTGCGTTTCGCCAAATGCCAGTATATAAGTCCGGGGATGGCGAGTGACAAATCCCAACAAAATTTCTGCATCCCGTTTAGGGCTGTCACTTGCTGATAACTGTATTGTGGCTTGTTTAAGCCAACCCTGATAATCCATCAATCCTGCTCTGATAAAGCTGACAGTTGATCAGCCTGATACTCATTAACAATTGGCTGAATAAGCATATCCAATTTGCCTTCCATCACTTCATCAAGGCGGTACAAAGTCAGGTTAATACGGTGATCTGTCACCCGTCCTTGCGGGAAATTATAAGTACGATTGCGATCTGAGCGATCACCAGAACCCAACAAGTTACGGCGCTCAGAAGCTTCTGCCTCTTGGCGTTTACGAACTTCAGCCGCACGAATACGGGCCGCCAATACAGACATCGCTTTCGCTTTGTTTTTATGCTGTGAACGCTCATCCTGACACTCAACTACAATGCCCGTTGGAATGTGCGTGATACGGATTGCTGAATCTGTGGTGTTTACATGCTGTCCACCCGCACCGGATGAACGGAATGTATCAATCCGCAAATCACTTGGACTGATTTCCGGCAACTCTGCTTCCGGGATCTCCGGCAAAACGGCAACAGTACAAGCAGAAGTGTGAATACGTCCTTGTGATTCTGTTTCTGGTACACGTTGAACACGATGGCCGCCAGATTCAAATTTCAGATGACCATAAACCTGTTCACCAGAAACTTTAGCAATAATTTCTTTATAACCACCGTGCTCACCATCATTGGCGCTCATCACTTCGATTTTCCACCGGCGAGCTTCAGCATAACGACTGTACATACGAAACAGATCCCCGGCGAAAATAGCCGCTTCATCACCACCGGTTCCCGCACGCACTTCGAGAAAGCAGTTACGTTCATCATCAGGATCTTTCGGCAATAACAACAGTTGCAGCTGTTGCTCCAATTCCTCATTACGGGCTTTGGCGTCCTTGATCTCTTCCTGTGCCATTTCTCGCATTTCAGGGTCATCAAGCATCATTTCAGCTGCTTTAAGATCATCCTGAACAGAACGCCAGGTCTTAAAACAAGTCGTCACATCCGTCAGTTGAGCATATTCCCGTGACAATGCACGGAAACGTTCCTGATCAGCAATCACATTGGCATCACCGAGATGAGCCAAAACTTCTTCGTGACGTTCTTGTAATGCTTCCAATTTAGCAACAATAGAAGGCTTCATTCGTGGTTTCAGACCCTATTCAGAGATATGGTTAATTATGTTCCAGCCCAAGGCTGTCGCGTAATAAATTAAGACGCTCCAGGTCACCATCGCTGGCAGCCTGTTGGAGTGATTTGGTAGGAGCATGCATCAAACGGTTCGTCAATTGATGGGTCAATTGATTGATTACCTGCTCGACATTCGCCCCCTGATTGATGGCAGACAACGCTTTAGCTGTCATCTCAGCCCGCATTTGCTCTGCCTGCTCACGATATTCACGGATTGAGTTTACCGCTCCTTGTGAGCGCAACCAGTCCATAAAATAACCGCTTTCCTGCTGAACAATATATTCAGCCTGAACAGCTGCCGCTTTACGCTGTGTAAGATTCTGCTGAATAATTGCTTGTAAATCGTCAACACTGTAAAGATAGACATTATTCAATTTTTCTACATCAGGCTCTATATCGCGGGGAACGGCTATATCAACCAACAACATCGGTTGATTACGACGCAACTTTAATGCACGTTCAACCATACCTTTACCAATAATCGGCAAAGGGCTGGCAGTTGAACTGATGACAATATCGGCTTCGGCTAAGCGTGTATCGATTTCAGACAAAGTAATCACTTCAGCCTGAACTTCATTAGCTAATATCTGCGCCTTCTCTTTCGTCCTGTTAGCAATCATCATATGGTGCACTCGATGCTCTTTCAGATGACGGGCTGCCAGCTCAATGGTTTCCCCCGCACCTACCAGCAAAATATTCAGTTCAGAAAGTGATTCAAAAATCTGCCGAGCCAGCGTACAAGCCGCAAAAGCAACTGAAACCGCATTTGAACCAATACTCGTTTCGGTTCTAACGCGTTTAGCAACAGAAAATGATTTCTGAAACAGTCGCTCCAACTCGCTCGACAAAGAACGACTATGCTGTGACTCAGCAAATGCTTTCTTCACCTGGCCAAGAATCTGAGGTTCCCCAAGCACCAATGAATCCAGCCCACTCGCCACTCTCATCAAGTGACTAACCGCTTCATTATCGTGATGCCAGTAAATACTGGATTTCAAATCTCTGGGATTAAGCTGATGATATTCACATAACCAGTTAATTAACTGTTCATACAGATTATCCTGTTGCTCTACACTGAGGTAAAGCTCTGTACGGTTACAGGTTGACAACACAACGCCCCCCGTCACCAGTGGTTGCTGGAGAAGGTTATCAAGTGCCTCCCCAATCGCATCAGGGGAAAAAGTCACCCGTTCACGCAAAGATACAGGTGCAGTTTTGTGGTTGATACCAAGTGCTAACAAAGTCATATGAACTGCATTGAGTTATCAGCAGAGAGACAATTCATCGTAAAAGTAAAAACGTTTTATTTGATGAAATCATCACCCTTAATAAGGACTCTTCTTAAGCTGTGCATTCTACTTGATACGTCAGGCCAATAAAAGACAATCAGCAATGTCTGATATCATTATTCAGAATATTTTTTCGAAATTTAACTGGATTAATACTTTATTCTTCATTATTAAGTAATGTAGAAATTTTCATGCTGTTAAACCGAGATTGTCGATGAAGCCAATGCAAAAATTATCACTCTTCCGCCTACTACCACTCTCTTGTGTGCTACTCACCGCTTGTACATTAACAACACAGCCGGAAGGAACCGGATCCGCCGATTCTCCTCAGTGGCGAGCACACACACAACAATTACAGCAATTGAATCAATATCAAACCCGTGGATCTTTTGCTTATCTGACTAATGAGAAAAAAGTTTATGCCCGTTTTTTCTGGCATCAATATAATCCAGAACGCTACCGTTTATTGCTGACTAATCCCTTAGGCAGCACTGAATTAGAACTCATCGTTCAGCCCGGTATGACACAGTTAACAGATAATCAAGGCAAAAAATATTTCAGTGATAACCCTGAAGAGATCATTTATCAACTCACCGATATGCATATTCCATTGGATAATCTGCGACATTGGATAACTGGTCTACCCGGTGAAGCAAAAGATTTTAAACTTGATGCTGGCTATTTATTAAAAACCGTCAGTTATCGACACAATGGCGCAACATGGTTAGTTAATTACCAATCCTACGATACTTCAATAATCCCTGCCCTTCCTGACCGGCTTGAACTGACTCAGGGTGATCGCCGCATTAAATTGAAAATGGATAACTGGACCACAAAATAATGACACTGACCTGGCCCTCCCCAGCAAAACTTAACCTATTTCTCTATATCACTGGCCGTTGTGCTGATGGGTATCACCAGTTGCAAACGTTATTTCAGTTTCTTGATTATGGCGATGACATTACGATTACCCCACGTCAAGATAATAAAATTCGTTTACTGACACCAATAGACAGTGTGGAACACGATGACAATCTGATTGTCCGTGCAGCGCATCTATTACAATCCTACAGCCATCAACAAAATACGGGGATTGTTCACAAAGGTGCAGATATCCATATCAACAAACGCTTACCTATGGGCGGTGGATTAGGTGGCGGTTCATCTAATGCCGCTACGGTACTAATTGCATTGAATTATTACTGGCAAACAGGATTCACAGACGAAACACTGGCAACCCTTGGCGTTAGCCTTGGTGCTGACGTACCCGTCTTTATCAGAGGTCACGCGGCATTTGCAGAAGGTATTGGTGAAATCTTACAAATCGCAGAACCGGCAGAAAAATGGTATCTGGTTGCTCACCCTGGTATTGAAATCTCAACCCTGCGCGTCTTCACAGATCCAGAATTAAAACGTGATACACCAATTCGCCCTCTGGCCGCATTATTAAAGGCTCCGTACACAAATGATTGTGAACCTCTTGTAAGAAAACGTTTTCGTGAGGTTGAACAGCTTCTTTCATGGCTGCTAGAATACGCGCCGTCGCGCCTGACCGGAACCGGTGCATGTATATTCGGTGAATTCGAATCAGAAGCATCGGCCCGTAAGGTGTTAAATAAAGCCCCTGAGTGGTTGCAGGGTTTTGTTGCGCGTGGCGTAAACAATTCACCTTTGCATAATTTTCGCTCTGGGATACCCGTGTTATTGAACCAATGAATAAATGTTTTATTTAACATTGGTCAACAATATCTCTCTGGACGCAAGCCTGAGGTTTTTCTCGTGCCCGATATGAAGCTTTTTGCTGGTAACGCTATCCCGGAACTAGCACAACGTGTTGCCAACCGCCTGTACACTAACCTTGGAGATGCTGCTGTCGGTCGTTTCAGCGACGGTGAAGTCAGCGTGCAAATTAACGAAAATGTGCGCGGTGGTGATATTTTCATCATCCAGTCCACTTGTGCACCGACTAACGACAACCTAATGGAACTAGTCGTTATGGTTGATGCACTGCGCCGTGCTTCCGCAGGACGTATTACCGCAGTAATCCCTTATTTCGGTTATGCCCGACAGGACCGCCGCGTCCGTTCAGCCCGTGTGCCTATTACCGCAAAAGTGGTTGCAGACTTTCTGTCCAGTGTCGGCGTAGACCGTGTGCTAACAGTGGATCTGCATGCTGAACAGATTCAAGGTTTCTTTGATGTTCCGGTTGATAACGTATTTGGCAGCCCAATTCTGCTGGAAGATATGTTACAAAAAGAGCTGGAAAACCCTATCGTAGTTTCCCCGGATATTGGCGGGGTCGTGCGCGCTCGTGCCATCGCTAAACTGCTGAACGATACGGATATGGCTATCATTGATAAACGCCGCCCACGCGCTAACGTTTCTCAGGTGATGCACATTATTGGTGATGTCGCTGGCCGCGACTGCGTATTAGTCGATGACATGATCGATACCGGTGGCACACTGTGCAAAGCAGCTGAAGCACTGAAAGAGCGCGGAGCCAAACGTGTATTTGCTTACGCAACTCACCCCATTTTCTCCGGCAACGCAGTGGACAACATCAAAAACTCAGTGATTGATGAAGTGGTTGTCTGTGACACCATTCCTCTGTCTGCTGAGATCAAAGCCTTAAATAAGGTTCGTACTCTGACTTTGTCAGGTATGTTAGCTGAAGCGATCCGCCGCATCAGTAATGAAGAGTCAATCTCTGCGATGTTTGAACACTAAGTTTTACCATAAACATCGCTTATTAAGAAAAAACCCGTTGTACAAAAGCCTCAGCAACGGGTTTTCTGTTTACCTGGAGTCATAATAATACAGCTCCATTTAACACAAGCTATGACTAAACATATTTATACCCTTCATCCTTCAAGTTGCTTCTTTGTTGGCTGCACTCACTCACCCCGGTCACATAGTTATCTATGCTCCCGGGGATTCGCTCCCTTGCCGCCGCGATGCATCTTGAAATCTATTGGGTATATACCCTTCATCCTTCAAGTTGCTGCTTTGTTGGCTGTGTTCACTTACCCCAGTCACATAGCTATCTATGCTCCTGGGGATGCGTTCACTTGCCGCCGCCCTGCAACTTGAAATCTATTGGGTATATTGTTATAGATACCGATGATCATTGCGACGATAACGCTCATCGTAATTTCTCAACCACCAGTAACGATCTGCTATACCTTCCCGACCTCCAACACCGGCACCAGCCAGCCAAACAAGAGCGCCAATAAAGACCCCCAATAAAGCTGCTTCAGATAAAAACTCAGGCCAGCCAAGACTGAAGATATGGGGCAGTAATGTATAAACAAGGCTACTCACTATAGTGAACATCCCGATACCCATTAATACATTACCCACTATGAAGGCACTTTGACGTTTCATATGTCACCTCCAACCCTCTTCGTGAACACTAAGAACCAAAAACTCCAAAGTTAATGCTTACTTGATATATATATCCATATATAGTATAGCCCTATTTTGTCAGAGGTCATTGCGGACGCGATCACAACTAAAAGAGATTTAATAATAATTCCCCAATCATTGTAAGAAATAACATGAAAAAATAATGAGTTAGGTAGCCTGAACTTCAGTTAAAGAGAAATTCAGATTTTTAACTAAATATTGATATATAACAATGATAGTTGTGAAATTCCATCCAGGTTATATATCTTTATTCAATGATGAACCCTGTAATCAGCATCTCAAAAATATTCAGCATCTAATATATACCCGTCATCTTTCAAGTTGCCTCTTTGTTAGCTGCACTCACTCACCCCGGTCACTTAGCGCTCCCGGGGATTCGCTCCCTGGCCGTCGCGATCCATCTTGAAATCCATAGAGTATAGTTATTAGCTTAACATTATCCGTGTTCCATAATATATCCGATCATCCAGGCATCTTATGCCAATAGATGAAGATATTGTTCTTGGCGGTGTATAACGATACGAAGACCCTATATAATCAGAATAAATTCTAAAGCTAAAACATCCATCTTTATCGGTAATTACATTTTTTCCATCATCATCCAGTGATATAAACATTCCCGTAGCTACTAATATGGGTATATTAGGTTCACCTATACCATTTTTATATAAACATCCAGATACAATACCAAATGAACTCAACCAATGTGGGCAGTCAGTGATATCTAACCGATATGGACTAGTGGTGAAGCAAACAATTATAGCCTTTGTAATATTTCCCGATTGTGCCGTTAGTGTCACCTCCCCAACCTTATCAGACCGTATTGAGACCGCTATTTTACCATCTTTATCTGTTACACCCGCAGGCGGAATTACCATTGCTCCATTATCCACATTAAAGATTACTTGTTGGCCTTTAACTCTATTACCAAGATTATCATACACAGTTGCAGTTACTCTATTTTCATCGGCGTCATTAGCCCATGCCTCATTTTTTTCTCGTTCAAGATCAACAGTTGCCACAAATGGAGGAACAGCAGTAAACTCGATCTGGAAAGGAGGGGCTTCTATTTGAGTATCATCTTCCAGGCAAGCATAGACATTTCCTTGACACGGAGTTGAATCAGGAGAAATTATTTCAACTGATGCCTTACCCAGCAACCCTGTATTTTTTATAATTTTACGGTCATTATTCTCTTTAAATACCATCGATTGATTATCTAACGTGAAAATTACATTCACCCCACGCAATAAATAACTATCCTGAATTACATTTACACCGATATCTATCGGTTTATCCGCGGTTTCCTTTTTTTCACTTGATAGCCAATTTAATGTTTTAGCCTCTTTTGGTGCTTGTTCTTCATTCATTTCATTCTCCTGATTTATCACCATCATGCATATTTAAATATGTTATCATCGATTTAAAATTAAAAAATAAAATGATTTCAACTTTATAACATTATACTAATTAACAATATCATTTACGCTAAATAGAAGGAAAATGCTTAAAATTAATAGAAAATTGAATCGACTTATCAATATCGGGTAAACTTATTATCACATTATTTTTTTCTGCGTTGGTATTAGTAATATGGAAAGTTGTACAACCATCCTTACTAATTGCAACTTGTAATTCCCTTTCGTTATCACCATAACCTGAAATTATCGCGGAGCCATCAGTACGAACAAGTAATCTTTTACCGGAATAAACAGTACGGTCCACAATAACATACCCACTGCAAACACTCACACCATCAGCAGGTACTTCAGAGGTAAATGCATAAGCTTTAATAAAATCTCCTCCATCTTTCCACTCACTAAATATCGCCTGACCTACACCCGGTGTTATAGCCCCATCCTCCGCAGAAACAGTACAGCGAAAACTACCCGTTTCCTCAGATTGCAAATGGAAATAAGCCAGACCGAAACTATTGGGGGCAAATTGATATTTTGTATCATCCCCTTCAACAATATTGCCCGACTCAACACTAGCCGATAACCGCTTTCCTGGTGGCCCATAAACCGCAACCAAATTTTTCGACTTTATTCTGGGATATTCATTAGATACCATCGGCGCACCTTCACTAATTGATATCATGACAGACGACATATCCATTAGCGACAATATCACTGAACCTGGAGCAGAAACAGTATTGCCAACCTCATAATACCCGGTTCCCACTCCTTCCTGCCCCAAACAAAGAATATTTTCCGCCGGCACCACTAAAGAAACATAACCCTGCTTAACATCTTCATCACTGACCGTTATTGGTTGTGCATCCCAGGCCGCCCTCGCAATTGGCTCATAGTTGAAATTATATCCTTGCCAGTGGAATATGACGTTATCGCCTTTTTGCATCTGCTTATAACTAATATGCACATTTAATCCATGATGTTGTACAAGAGACGAATAGTGAATAACGCCAGATGTTGCATCTGGATAAACTGATGGTAATAATTTTATCGATGGAGAATTAATAACTTTAATAACAGTCGGTTCAGAGAAATCTTCATTCTCGAAATCATCCGCTGATGTATAAGTCACATTATAGCAACCATCAGGTATTTCAGAGAACGGCATAGTTACAGTAAAAAAATCAAGATTAATATTCTGAACATGATATGGTCGAGAAAAAATTCCCCCAACACTTACCACGATCACATCCCAGATTTCTATATCCTCATAATAAGGTACTTTGATAATTAAATCCTGGTTCTGTTGAACAGAAACATCAATCAAGCCATTATTATCTGCTTGCGGCAATGTTGGCGACGATAAAGGAGTAAGTGTATTGTCGTGATTGGTAATCATATTTCACCTGCCATTGGAATCGGTCTAAACGATAAAACAAAATTGACTATATCTCCTGAATCTGAATCAGGTGCTGTTAGCCAAACATTAACTTTGCCTACTGTGTTGCTGATCACATTCACTGTCGCACTACCATCCTCCTTTAATGGAATATCTGCCCAGTCTTTATTATAACCCTCAATGAGTGCATTATTATTCACTCTTATACGGATTTGATTAATATCATCATTGTTTTTACGGTCAATAAAAAGATATATCGAACAAGGCGTCTTCCCATCTGCCGGAGCGCCAGTAGTATAATTATAGGCGGTAAATACTATAGCTTCATCAGACTGTCGATAATTACCAAAAATAAGCGGAAAAGATATTACCTTATTAATATCTTCTTGTGGGGAAATCATTAAAACAGCCGAAAATTCTTCGCTATTTTCAATATTTTTATGTTCAAACGGAGAACGAACATAAAAATGTCCTTTTCCAGTCTCATCTAACGTCAATATGATCTGATCTAGATTAATGTTGTCGTCTACAATGAAAGCACCGATAGATGTCGTAGCATAGAATTTATGTCCAGGCAGACCATATATAGTCACAATATTTTGAGGGTTAAGATTAGGATAATTGGTTAAATCACTTTTTGCCGCATTTTCTGTGATAATCACACTTGATATGCCGTTATTCATACTGTCACCATTAACTCCATGATTTATTAATTGAAAATACAATGATAACGCTTAATAAAATATTATAGTTACGCAATAAATAAATCGCCAGTTCACAAACAAAGAATATGGCAGGAAGAATGGAAAACGCTCACACATTTCCCATAAACAAATAAAAGCTCAATCAGTTAAATTTATTGTCCAGGTGGAACCGTGTCAATACGTCCAAACCAAATCTTGGAATTCTTTATATTTACGCTATAAGTGACATAAACTAATCCCGGTCCATCACGATATGAGTCTACACCTGTAAAAGGTGCCTGACCTAACAGAATAATAGCCTCTCCTGCCGCCACTTCATCGGCAGTTACCGTATGAGGTTCAAGAGAATAAATTTTTGAAGATGGACTATGATTGACAACACCATTAACGTAAATATGTACATTGATAACACTATCCACATCTATTCCATTGTTTTTACCCACAGCAATATGCGCATCTAGCCCTCCACCTAAAATTTTTGCACGATTAATCTTACCTCGCTGTTTAAGTTCGCTCTGATCTTTATGAGTGAAAATTCTAGGTGCCGCTAATGTACGCCTAATCTCTGGTGGTTGATTCGGTACTGACCTCGTTAAATAAAAATAGAGGGAAGATGATATAGCTACGTTTCCCATTGTATCAGCCACATAATAGTATAATTCATTATCGCCAATATTTGGAATACTGGCATATGGAGCTGAAATAAATGGTATATCTAACTGATTCAGATCAGTAATGACAGTAGATGTACTTTGTATTTCATCATTATCTTCCCTGATCATTAAGAAGATTCTATCTTTCGGTTTAGCACCTTCATAAAATGGGATACTCACATGAAAACCCGTGCTACTATTTCCCTCTGATGGTATTAGTCTATCGCCATCTAACTCTTTAATATCTGGCGTTGCCAGCGTTGGAGCAATATCCTCTGTAATAAACAGAATATTTGACGAAGATTTCCTTGAAAAACCCTGCAACTCTGTAAACATATTGACTGTATAGTTACCTCCCTCTCCCTTACTAGGGAAAACTCTTAAGGCAGCAAAACCTTTACTATTCGTATTAATATAGTATTTACTTTTATTGAGTTCTTGAATAAAAGGAAATATTTCTTCCGTAAGTTTCCTTCCCTCATAACCAAAAATACGTACCATCCTATCAGTTACCAAGGGAATTTGAAAATAAGGCAACGGATCATCTGTTTTATTCAGCGCATAGATATTAACAACGAGGCTGCCGTTAAACTCAGAAGGTTGCTCATCATCCGCTACCGGAGATAAGTCTTTTACCAACGAATCGCCAATAATGATAGGTTCAAACGCGGCATGTGAAAAACCATTTTTATCAATAGGATGAAATGCTATCTCTAATTTAGCATCGGGGTCCGTAGTCTTATCCATTGAAAATATTATGGTGAAATCACCGACGCCAGAATGAGCAGTAACAACAAACTTTGCAGTGCAGATATTATTCTTGACATCCCTTGCAATACGAGAGATTTCATCAAAACTGACATCTTGCTGATCACTGTACACTATATCAGTCGTTTCTGTTACTTTATGAATCTCATCACCTGAATAAGTCACAGTAATGACAACCGGGCACTCTTCTAAAACCGTTATTCCTGAAACAATATCTGCTGTAAGTATCGACATATTAAACCTCATATTAAAGTTAAACACCAAATAATATAGCTCGGCAATAAAGAAATCTTTAGTTCACAAAACAAGCAACATGTCCGGAAAAATGGAAAACGCCTACGCATTTTCCATAAACAGATAAAAGCTCAATCAGTTAAATTTATTGCCCAGATGGAACAGTATTAATATGTCCAAACCAAATCTTAGACTCTTTTTTGCCTACGCTATAAGTGATATAAACCGAGCCTGGCGTACCATCACGATATGAGTCTACACGAGTAAAAGGCGCCTGACCAAGCGGAATAATAGCCTCCCCAGCAGCCACTTCATCGGCAGTTACCGTATGAGGATCAAGAGAATAAAGTCGTGAGGATGGGTTATCATTTACAATACCATTAGCGTAAATACGTACATCAATAACACTATCCACATCTACCCCACTGTTTTGACCCACAGCAATATGAGCATCCAATCCCCCACCTAAAATATATTCAAGATTAATATTACCTGGCCAACCAAACTCCTCCTGCCGTCTATGATTAAAAATTCTAGGTCTCGCTAATATACGCCTAATCTCTGGTGGCTCATTCGGTACTGACCTCGTTAAATCAAAATAGAGGGCAGAAGACATAGTTACATTTCCCACTACATCAGCCACATAATAACATAATTCATTGTCGCCAATATTTGGAACGCTGGCATATGGAACTAAAATAAATGGATTATCCAGCTGATTCAGATCAGTAATGACAGTAGACGCACTTAGCGTTTCGTCATTATCTTCTCTAATTACTAAAAAAATCCTATCTCTCGGTTTAGCACCTTTATAAAATGGGATACTCACATGAAAACCTGTGCTACTATTTCCTACTGATGGCGTTAATCTATTATTTCCATCCAGCTCTTTAATGTCTGGAGCAGGAAGCGCTGGCGCAGTGTCTTCTATAATGAAAAGAATATTTGATGAAGCGTTCTTTAAAAAACCCGGCAATTCTATGAACATATCAACGGTATAATTACCAATCTTCTCCTTACGAGGGAAAACCCTTAAAGCAACAAAACCTTTATCATCCGTATTAATATAGTATTTATTATTATTGATTTCTTTAATAAAAGGCAATATTTCTTCCGTAATGTTTTCTCCATCATACCCAAAAATACGTACTAAATTATCAATTACCAGAGGGATTTGAAAATAGGGTAACGGTTCATTTGTTTTACTCAACGCATAGATATTAATAAGCAGGCTGCCATTCAATTCAGAAGGTCGTTCATCATCAGCTGCCGGAGATAAGTCTTTTACCAACGAATCACCAATAATGATAGGTTCAAACGCTGCATGTGAAAAATCATTTTTATCAATAGAATGAAATACTCTCTCCAATTTAGCATCGGGGTCCGTAGCCTTATCCATTGAAAATGTTATGGTGAAATCACCAGCGTCAGAACCAGCAGTAACAACAAATTTTGCAGTACAGGTATTATTCTCGACATCTCTTGAAATACGAGGGGTCTCATCAAAACGGGTATTTTCTGGGTGACTGTACATTATGTCAGTCGTTTCCGTTACTTTATGTGCATCATCACCTGAATAAGTCACAGTAATGACAACCGGGCACGCTTCTAAAACCGTTATTCCTGAAACGATATCTGTTGTAAGTGTCGACATATGAAACCTCAATTAAAGTTAAACACCAATAAGTAACAAACACTTAATTTTCTGTCAAAATAATGCGTTTATACAACGATGCTTACTATTTATTACCCTATTATCTCCTTCCTGTTTGTCACACAAATAAATATTTACTTTAGCTATTAATGTAATAGCAATAAACCCACTACTCATAACATAAGCTTTATATCCAAGTATATCCTATATAATCACAATATATCTGTGGTTAAGATTACAGTAATTGTTAAATCACTTTTCGCCATATTGACCATTATTCATACTGCCACCATTAATTCCGTGATTCATTGGTTGAAAGTAAAATGACAACACTTAATAAAATATTATAGCTTGGTAATGAAGAATAGCCAGTTCATCAATAAGAAATATGTTCAGAAAAATGGAAAATGCATGAGCATTTTCCAATAAACAGTTAAAAGCTCAATCAGTTAAATTTATCTCCTAGGTGGAACAGTATCAATATGTCCAAACCAAATCTTAGATTCTTTTTTGCCTACGCTGTAAGTGATATAAACCAAGCCTGGCGTACCATCATCATATGAATCTATATTAGTAAAAAACGCCTGACCAAGCGGAATAATAGTCTCTCCTGCCGCCACTTCGTCGGCAGTTACCGTATGAGGATCAATAGAATAAATTTTCGAAGATGGATTATCATTTACAATACCATTAATGTAAATACATAACTTAATAACACTATTTACCTCTATTTCATTGTTTTTACCCACAGCGATATGGGCATCCAGTCCTCCACCTAAAATATACTTAAAACTAATCTTACCTGGCCAGCCAAATTCCTTCTGTCGTTTATGATTAAAAATTCTAGGTCTCGCTAATATACGCACAATCTCTGGTGGCTTATTCGGTACTGATTTCGTCAAATCAAAATGGAGAGCAGATGACATAGTTATATTTCCTATTGTATCAGCCACATAATAATATAATTCATTACTACCAATATTTGGAATACTGGCATATGGAACTAGAATAGATGGTATATCCAACTGACTCAGATCAGTAATGACAGCGGACGCACTTGGCGTTTCATCATTATCTTCCCTGATCATTAAGAAAATTTTATCTTTAGGTCTAGCATCCTCATAGAACGGGATACTCACATGAAAACCTGTACTGCTATATCCTGTTGATGGCGTTAATCTATCACCGTCCAGCTCTTCTATATCTGGCATCACAAGCGTTGGAGCAATGTCTTCTGTAATAAACAGAATATTTGATGAAGGTTTCCTTGAAAAACCCTGCAATTCAGTGAACATATTAACTGCATAGTTCCCATCTTCCTCCTGACTGGGAAAAATCTTTAAGGCAACAAAACCTTTATCATCTGTATTAATATAGTATTTATTATTATTTAGTTCTTGAATAAAAGGAAATATTTCTTCCGTAATTTGTTCCCTATAATACCCAAAAATACGTACTAATTTATCCGTTACCAAGGGAATTTGAAAATAGGGTAATGGATCATTTGTTTTACTCAACGCATATAGATTAACGAAGAGGTTGCCATTAAACTCAGAAGGCTCCTCATTATCTGCTGCCGGAGATAAATCTTTTATCAGCGAATCACCAATAATGATAGGTTCAAATGCTGCATGTGAAAAACCATTTTTATCAATAGAATGAAATGAAATTTCTAATTTAGCATCAGGGTCCGTAGCCTTATCTATTGAAAATTCTATGGTAAAATCACCAGCGCCAGAAGCAGCAGTAACAACAAATTTTGCAGTACAGGTATTTTTCTCAACATCTCTTGAAATACGAGGAATTTTATCAAAATAGGTATTTTTGGGGGTACTGTGCACTATGTCAGTCGTTTCCGTTACTTTATGAGTATCATCGCCTGAATAAGTCACAGTGATAACAACTGGACACTCCTCTAAAACCGTTATTCCTGAAATTATATCTGCTGTAAGTGTCGACATATTAAACCTCATATTAAAGTTAAACACCAATCAGTAACAAACACTTAATTTTCTATCAAAATAATGCGTTTATACAACGATGCTTACTCTCTATTACCTCCTTCCTGTTTGTCACATAAATAAATTATTCACTTTAACCATTACTGTAATAGCAATATATTCTTTATCCAAAAGATATCGTAAAATAGGATACGGTGCTTCCTCCTCACATTCAAAAAACTAAGTCGGAAACTATCAGCATATGAGTCCATATATGAAAAAAGCGACTGACCAAGCTGAATAACACTTATTCTAACCTCCGTATCTTCCTTAGACTCATGTATGAGAATCAATAGTAATAAATACTTATACCTGTTATCTTTCAAGTTGCCTCTTTGTTGGCTGCACTCACTCACCCCGGTCACATAGTTATCTATGCTCCCGGGGATTCGCTCCCTTGCCGTCGCGATGCATCTTGAAATCTATTTGGTATAAATCTAACTCCGCTCCCATAATACCATTAGCGTAAACACTTACATTAATAACATCATCTACATTGATTTCAACTTCCAGCCCTACAACATAAGCATCCAAGTCCCTTCCTTGAATAATCAAATAATTGATTTTCCCTCACTGTTCAAGTTCTAAATAATCTTGATGAGTAAAAATTCCAGCTACAGCTAATGCACAAGAAACTTCTGTGATCGTTCATTAGGGACTGGATCGATTCAAATAACGAGAAGATAGCATGGCTACATTTTCACTATAAGTCACAGTAATGACAATTGGGCACGCTTCTAAAACCGTTATTCCTGAAACTATATCTGCTGTAAGTGCTAACATATTAAACTTCATATTAGAATTAAACACCAATCAGTAACAAACACCTAATTTTCTATCAAAATAGTGCGCTTCAACAATAATGCTCACTACCTATTATTTCCTTTCTACTCTTCACATAAAACTACATAAGCCACTGCATCTAGATCGTTATTATCCAGCAAATGAGCCTGAATTTTCTCTTGTCCTGCTATATACAACCCTCCCATTGTTATTCTTTTATTAACTAGCCCTGTATTTGGATTACCTAACAAACCTTTTTTCATAAGATTTAAATTCAAATCATTAACCAGATAATCAATTGAGCTACCAAGATCACTCTCCTTTATCCTATTTCCTCTTGTACAACGAGGTAAAGGTTTACTCTGGTCAATACGACTATTCAGGTCAGGGTAACCAACCCCCGGCCCTATCGGGTTAGAATCAACAATTACAAAGTGGTTAATTTTCACATCGGGAATAACATATTTTAAATACCGACCAGATTCTGGGTGTGTAAACGTTGCAGTTAATGTAACCATTCCTGCTTTTTTAACTTGAAAACTCTCTCCATCAACATCAATTACGTTCCTATTACTTGAGTCATATACTCCAATATAACCACCAGATACTCCTATTTTTCCATGCAAATACTCAGGTTTAAACTTCATTTTTGGCCAAGCAAAATTCATTCTTTCTTTTGGAACCGAGTTCCCAGGTTGTTCTGCATGTGCATGGTCCTGGTGATAATCCTCTATAAAGAAGTTAGCAACATCCTGCTCATTAGCCTTAATTTCCACTGTTTTATTCTTAGAACCAACAGATGAATCATTCACTTTGGCCGTTACCATAACAGCAACAAACCCGCCACTTTTACTATATACCTGATATTGCGCTTTCCCATCAGCATCTGTTTTACCATCACCCACTACCTGAGTAACCAAGTTTTTATCAGTAATGGTAACCCCCTCACTATTTGTTGCACTCCAAGCCACCGCAACACCACTTTTCGCCTGCCCGGAAAAATCTTTTACTGTGGCAGTGAAGGTGTAAGTATGTTCCGCTCCTTCTCCTTCTGTTACGTGATCTGGACTAACAGTAAGAGAAGCAAGCTCATCAGGGCTGATAAAACTGACTTTTTTATCCGCATTCATTGGCGTCTGCTGAGTAGCCGTTTTTGCAGATACTTGCACATCAATCGCTACCACTGTACTGGTTAAGGTCGCCGTGACCTGTCCCTGCGCGTTACTCACCGAGTTGCCCTGTTTCATCAGTTTTAATCCGTCAACCGTCGGCTCTGTCTGCCAGTCAATCTCAATCGGTTTATCCACCACCAGATTGCCATATGCATCTTCCACTGTCGCCGTGAAGGTGTAAGTATCAGTGCCTCCGTTGTAGAGCGGACCATCTTTGT
>NZ_JONO01000067.1 GCF_000711895.1 Photorhabdus australis DSM 17609 | reverse complement strand
CAGCCTGAACTCTTGAAAGTGGCCCCGTATCTGGTGGAAGTGACCGAAAAAGTCGGGCTTTTTCTGGCAGAATGGGGAACGCCCTGGGGGATCTTCCTGCACTCGCAAGCCGACATGAGAACACTGCGCCAGCATCTGCGTAAATATCTTCAGGTCTTATTGCCCGATCAGGCCAAGCCGGTGTTTTTCCGGTTTTATGACCCGCGCAATATCTGGGATTTTCTCAGCGTCCTGAGTGACTGGGAAATTCACTGTTTTCTCGGGCCGATAGATAAAATTGCCACAAATTATCCGGGGATTGACAGGCAGGATAGTTTTCACGCCGCCAGAAAACAATTTCCCGCCGAAGCCCGTTCCAGACAAAAAATGTTGAAAATTACCAAAGAGCAATATGCTCATTTCAACCATCTCTTCGCGCAAAGATATATTAATAAATTGACGCATTTTATTAATGAAGTGAGTTATTATCATGCAGCCGATGCAATGAATATTCCACACTCCGTCCTTACGGCACTTTCAGACAAGATATTAATCAACCCGCTTCCTAATATTTCGTCTGCGCCAACCCATATAGATGAAGAGGCATTAATACGTCATCAAAACCTGGCAGAGGCGTGTTTTTATTTTTGTCAGGATAACGAAATCACCGATGAACGTTCTATCCGGGGATTTCTCTATCTGCTGATGGAAAGGCGCATTGAGCAGTTTCAGCACATCCCGCCAACATGGTTAGCCCAACTCAACGATAATCAAGGGCCAGGCTATTATCGAATGGAAAAATTATTAACAAGCGAACTAGGATTTATTCCCAAATGAACTGATTAATAAGGTAATTAATATGACCAAACAACGCATTTCTCCCCCTGCCGGGGCTGCCTGTATGACATGTAATAATCCCGATCCCTGTCTCTATGAAATCAACGTCACTTTTGATAAGAAAACTCAGGTCTGGCCTAAAAAGTCCTCAATCAACATGAACCTTGTTGATAATGGGAAAGGCCAAACCGGGACGATAAAAATTACAGAAAAGTGTGATCATGCCAAACATCAGGCTAAATTACACGGGGGAACAAAAGAGAAAGCTTTAAAATTTAATACGCCTGAAAAGGTCACGTTATTTTACAAAGAGCAGTTAAAAAGCACAGATATTCAAAACGACCTGAAGAGCATCGCCTCTTATCTGTCTAATATTGCCAACCCCACCGACATGTATAAAGCTCCCCGATATTATAAGCTAGAGATACAAGCCTGTACTGACCGTCGAAAGTACGCGACGATTGCAGTTTACCCCTCGGTCAGATTTATGGTCTCGGTAGGATTTAGTTTTGATCTTTCCTATGATAAACGGAGTATTAAAGAACGACGTGATGAACAGAGAAAAGCCCGTCTGGCTATGGAAAATGTCAAGCCTAAAAATGGTAATAAACTGCGCAAAGGGTGGACCACTCGCACAGATGAATTTTCCCTAACCCGGGAGACAAAATTGAAGGTAGAATACGCTTTGACCGTTCAGGATAAGGATTATTCGGCCTCATTTGTCAACACCAAACAAACTAAGGAAACCAGGAGAAATTTAGATGCTATTAGTTTGGCCGAAAAGCTGCTGGGATACACTAAAACATACCTGGTACCTGCTCCCGGCTCAAAAGGCAAAACTCCCCAGAATTACCAACTACTTAATCTCAAGCTTACTCCGAGCAACATCGGGCTGGCTTATGCCTATGACCGAACCACCTCAGTCGAAGACAGTACCCATTTTGCAGGTTTCTACGCCGCACCATTTATGAGTATGACTGGCAAATTGGACCTTATCCAAATGGGTGCGGCTTATTGCAAAATAGAATTTCTCGCAGCTAAATTCCGGCAAGCTCTAGAACGTAAAAATGCGAATGATAAAAACTATCTGGAGTTTGAATGTTGCCTTATTGTAACCTGCGACCTGTCTTTTCAGCTAGGAGCTGCTTATAAAAGCAAACAATGGACTTTTGATGCGGGTAATAAGAATAATTTGAAATTAAGTCTGGAGGGAAAAGTGAGTGCGGCATTTAAACAAAACATTTTTATTGTAGAAATTGCGCTAAATGCGAAAGGTACTATCAAAACTGCGGCAGGTTTTCAATTCGATCAACATAATAATGGGCTCGATCTCGTCGGTTACCATGATGGAATGACGGCTGAAATTGAGTTAACTGCGGATGCAGAAATAGGCAGGAAGAAAAAAGCTACGAAAAAAGTTAAAAATAAATGGAAATGGGTTATTGCCGATCCGCTAAAAGCCAGTGAATCTCCATTAAGAATTAACCTGCTAGGAAAAGAACGGCCTGCTATCGTACGGAGATAATATGCAGTAAATGGTAATGCGGTCAAAATAAGTTATACCGCTCACTTTTAATCTAAAATGGATAAACCTCCATTTATCAATTCGGGATTCCTAAAAATGTAAGGATAAGAAATGAAATTAAAACTGTTATTACTATTATCAGGAGTGATTTCCATGTTTAACGCTAAAGCAGATGACCCCAGGCTGTATATTCGTAGTGTATTCGATATCCAATATGCCTTTTGTGATATTAAAACCAATGGCGTAACGGGATTCAGTAACCGTAATTCGGCCCTGGAAGGGCGAGGGCTTGGTACCGCCAGCACGGGTTCTATGTTGTTTATGATAAACGGAGAAAATAAAATTAGCCTGGAGTTCGGTGCCCTGGGTTGGTTCTCCTCAGATGAAATGTCAGATAAAGCCCGTAATCATTTCAACCCCGAAGCTAAGTGTAAGTTAGAGTTAACCGCTATGCGCGGTAAAAACAGCCGGATTTTGACAGCGATTGAAGTAGCGATTGATGAAAATGGTCAGCCAGTGGCAATATCGCCAATGGATGAATCCAAATACACCGCTATCAGCACCCCAGTTGTGCGCCATGTAATACAGGCCGAAAGTACAGAAGCCGGACATATAGAGAAACAATATTTTGATGCCAAAGAGTTTCCACCCAATATGACTTTATACCGGTTTAGTCGGACGGTAAAAGTCAGTGGCTTACCTGACTGGGAATGGATTAAAGCAACGCCTTATACCGATACACCAGAACAACGCCGACAACTGCAACAGGCTTATATGGCTGTCTGGCAGGCATATCATGCCAAAGATGTCAATACTATCCGGGAACAACAAAAAGTCGCGCTTAAAGCCTGGGCCTGGTCAACCGGTGAAAGTGAAGAGAGTATTTTTACCAGCAAATTCTTTCATCAAGATTTCAAAGAAAAAAGCTTTAAAATGATACCAATTAACTGGAATGACTACCGGGTTAAAATAATGAATGAGGGCAGAATGGTCAGATTAGTAAATAAATCAGACTTCAATAATTCCCCAATATCCTATTACGTTGATGATGAAGATGGTGATACTGATCTGGCTACTATCGCGCCGATTTTTTCATTAATTAACGGTCGATTTGTCCAGGTGATTTAATTAACCCATATCGGGTTATTTAACCCGATATTTTTTCTTAATTGGAAATATAATAAAAATCAGTGGCATCCGTAAATCTCACGGTGATGATAAATCTACACAGATGCAGGGAAAATTCCTATCAACCTATTCGAGTAATAACATTAATAATTCAGATCATTTTATAAGGTAAAAAAATTTATAATTTCTCATTGATATTAGTTATATATAACCAAGTAATACCGCTTTCGCTATTGCCTGGAATTTGTTTCTACAACCCAGTTTCTTAACAATATTCATTAGGTGAAAATCAACGGTGCTTTTAGTGACACAAATGGTTAATGCAATCTCACTTGATGTCATCCCATCTGCTGTATACCTTAATACTTCTAATTCTCTATTTGAAAATGAAGTTTCATCTACATAGAAAAATTGCAAATACTTTGTGTGTGATGTCAAATATCTTATTATCCTAATATACACTCCTAGAATTTCTCCACTGCATTTATACATTGTCTCGTT
This sequence comes from Photorhabdus australis DSM 17609, assembly GCF_000711895.1. Classification (GTDB taxonomy): domain Bacteria; phylum Pseudomonadota; class Gammaproteobacteria; order Enterobacterales; family Enterobacteriaceae; genus Photorhabdus; species Photorhabdus australis. Next base: position 18,825 of record NZ_JONO01000067.1, on the reverse strand, counting down.
ATCAATGTACCCATCTTTCCCTGCAACAGAAAATATTCCGTAAGTTCCTGCAAATGCAGGAAGTCCAAAGGTGATCCCAGAGCGAAATCCATGTTTCTGACTCACATACCAAACCTCCTGCCCATTAGATTCTGAAAAAAAATCCAAGTCCCATATTCTTGAAAAAGCAGGTGGAACAGGCCGGAAATTTAGAACAGGATCAATCATCCAATACTTTTTTTCTATATACAGGTTTCTCCAGGACTCATGATAATTATCAAAGAAATACACTTCACGGTTAGATATCGGAAAGCGAGCCTTTAATATAAGAGAGAACAAACTAAACCCCGAAATTTTGTTAATAATTTCACAAACTTCAGCTACAAAATGAGCATCTACATCCAATTGATGAAATTTATAAGGTAAGGTATATGGCCGATAAATATTCATTCAACACCCTCTGAAAAATTAAGAATATTGATAGAGAATCTCCATGTTTATTATAGTAGCAAAATTTATACTTAATAAATAAAATAATAATTTATTGTTATATAGAGGCAAAATCTAACAGTCCACAATGTATTATTCGTAAACGAGAGAAATTATATCAATAGGATTAAAACTTTAATTACCATGGGGAATAATATATTTGTAAAAATATATTATAGTCATATGAAATATATTAAACCATTTTCAAAGTAATTTAAGAGATTATTTAACACACTCACTTAAAGTTTTTATATTTTACTTTTCACAACAATAAATCAACTGAAATATTGAACTATATAAATCGATACCTAATAAATATACGAGTAATTTTTCCGTATAAACTATGATTTATACCAGTAGCTGTTTCAACTTTAATAGTTAATTATATAAAAATGAATTTATTAGAACAATAATGAGTAATCAAAATAACTTTGTGATTACAGATAGATAAATAATTTAAATATGTAAAGAGGTGTTGTGATGAGTGAAATCATTCAGGGTAAAGATAATAGTATTACAGCCAGAAACTCTGTCACTGCTGATGTTACTTTCGTCATTGACGTTGATTCAATTATTAATTATCTTCATGATAATAATGTCAAAAATTCTCTGGACCCTACAAATCCGATAGTTATCCGTCAGCATGTATATATCGCTAATTATACTCCAGAACTTGGACTCAAAGTGGCTAGTTCATCTGGTGCCCGTGTCACTGTTCCTATTAATGCAAATATTAGATGGAGGGCTACTACTGTATCTAATAATTTCGACTATACAATTATATTGTATAAATTCAAAAAGCTTAGTACAGGAGAAGATGTCATCTCTGTCCCATCACATATATGGTCACAGAACCCTATGGGCAAAAAAGTTCCAATGGTCCCTTCAGGCGTTAATGCAGATGGGGATGCACCTACGATAATTTTTGTTGAATCTAAAGATAGTTATTTCCAGGCAACAGCGCATAAACCCGGTGTAGAACAATATACATGGTTTTTTGCCGCTTATGACGGCACAAAGCTCTTGGGTTATTATCGATACGATCCATATGTTGAAGTAACTAATAATTAAATACTTATATGCTGTAATTTCCCACTGGAAAATTATCAAAATAATTTTCCAGTTTTTTTATTTTTCACGGTATCAAATATAGCTCAATATCGATAACAAACATTAAGTAAAGAACAAGCAGAACTGTGACATTACAATTCTGCCAGAGGAAAAGGGTATTTTATTGAACGTATTTTCCGATCTTAACAAAATATTATTCCAATTTTGCCAGGTAAAACTATTCCTGATCCCTATTCACTGCTTGTAACAATAAAACCTATAATTATATATACCCAAGTAATGCAGCTTTAGCGATTGCCTGGAATTTATTCCTACAGCCCAGCTTCTTAACGATATTCATTAGATGAAAATCAACGGTACTTTTAGTTACGCAAATAGTTGAAGCGATCTCACTGGAAATCATACCATCTGCGGTATACCGTAGCACTTCTAATTCTCTACGCGAAAATGAAATCTTATCTATATAAAACGTCTGTAAATACTTTGTATGTGATGTCAAATATCTTATTATTCTAATATATACCTTTAGAATCTCCCCACTACATTTATACATTGTATCGTTATCAATCGGCCCATCCTTCCCTGCAACGGAAAATATTCCATAAGCTCCCGAAAATGCCGGAAGACCAAATGTGATCCCAGACCGAAATCCATGTTTCTGCGTCATATACCAAAGTTCTTTCCCATTGGATTCCGCAAAGAAATCCAAATCCCATATTCTTGAAAAACTAGGCGGTGCAGGCTGGAAATGTAGTACAGGATCGATCATCCAATACTTTTTTTCTATATAAATCTCCCTCCAAGATTTGTGATAATTATCAAAAAAGTGCACTTCACGGTTAGATACCGGAAAACGAGTCTTTAATACAAGGGAGAACAAACTAAATCCTGAAATTTTTTCAATAAGTTCACAAATTTCAGCTACAAAGTAAGCATCTACATCTAATTCATGAAGTTTATAGGGTAAAATATATGGCCGATAAATATTCATTCAAATCCCTCTTAAAAATTCAGAATATTGATAATGAACCCAATATTTATCATAGTAGATAAACTTATTTTTGATAAAAAATATTTATGTATTGTGATAAAGAAACAAAAAATTGGATAACCCACTATGTTCGATTCATTAACCAAAAGAACTATATTAATATGGCTGAAATTTTTATCATCGAACAACATATATACACATTTCATTGCCCCATGAAAAGCATATTATACTGTTTTTAAGGAGATCTAATCTGTTATTTTAATACATTAATCCAGAGTGAGTGTTTGTTCTTTTTAAATAATTAGTTATCTGCAAACTCAAAGAGGTATTTAATGCATCAAGTCAACCTCTAAACCATATCAGTAATTTTTTTATATAAACTATGATTTATACCAGTGGTTATTTCAGGATTAATAGTTGATCATTAAGTGACAGAAAAATCTTAGAGCAGTTTAGTCCAATAAAGGAGTATAGAAATGAGTGAAATTGTGGATATTCTTGTTTGTGTGGATATTAATTCTATCATTAAGGAATATGCATCCTTGAGCAACACCCCTAATTCTCCTACAAAAATAGATAATAAGTTTATTCGCCATATAACTAGTAATAGCAATACCTACCTACCAGAAAAAAATGCCACAGGAGAATTAAAAATAAAGATTAATATTGGCGATACTATTAAGCTCAGAGTTATGTCTCTAACGCAACAATTTGAATATGGTATATATCCACATAAAATAATAATTCTACCCGAAAAAAAGGTCACACTAAATGCCTCCAATAATTATAGTTACACTCTTTATCTAGATAAAAGTGAAGATAATTCAGATATATGTGGGAAGTATGAGAATCAACAGACAGTGGATAACTATATAGAATGGAAAAGTCAAACTAGAGGACAAATATCATTTTACTGTGTTATGTATATATATAATGTGAAGATGAAACTCAATAAATATATTTATTATGATGCTAAGATTAATGTCTTATAAATTAAAAAATCACCAAATAATAATGAGGATAATATTATGAATGACGAAACCAGTTTTAGAAAAATTAACTCCATTGATATTCTTGTTGCTGTTGATGTAAAATCTATCGTAAATGACATTGGAAAAATCAATCCAAAATTGAGCCAAGATTGTAAAAAACCAACCCAAATTGATGATAAATATTTTTATTATATTACTACTCAAGATCAACAATATACTCCTAAGGATAATGCCACGGGTAAGACTATAATTACAGGAAAAGTGGGCAATTCTATTAGATGGCGTGCTACGAGTCTCTCTGCTCAAAATAACCATCAAGTATTTTTATATCATATGAAAGCACTATCAAATGCAACTTATATTTCTTCATCAATTATTAATAAATTATCTAGTGACATTTATTTCCAAAAGGAAAAAATAGATCCTAAGGTTGCCTACATTCCCTTCAAAGCTATGTACATTTCTTATCTAGAAACTACGTTACTTAGCCCAGGTGACGTCCAATACATATCCTATATATCTATATATGATAATAATAATTCTCTTATTGGTTACTGCAGTCATGATCCACTTATTCATATTATTTAATTAACCGGCTCTGTTCAGCCCGGGTACTAATACTACCCACCAAGCATCTAAATACAGTAATTCCCCACGCGATCCGACTAACAAGCATATTTTCCAGAAATGACGGTCAGTTGCTATATTTCAACATCTTTCCACAAAAAGAAAATATATTATGAAATATAAACAATTGACCTGTAAAATAAGATATTGCGGTACAAATTACCCAATGAATTATTTTAATCTATAATATAGAAAAAATCATTTAACTTATTATACAGATGCACATAGAATTCTTGTTTGTTATTTACTCTGATTCATTAATAAGTAGAAAACTCAGAACTATAAGATCCTTAAAAAACCACTTATAACCACTTTAATCAGCACTCAGGATTAGAAAAAATCAATATTGTTTTCAAAAAACACACTCAGATCTAATATCCCCCAAGATAATACAAATGAAATTATAATATGCAAAAATAAAATATAGAATTTAATTATCTGAAAAAAATCTAAAAGGTAAAGTTTTACCATTATCTAATATATCAATCAATAAACATATAAGTAACTTTCTTTTATAAACTATGATTTATACTAGTAGCTATTTCATACTTAATATTTAATTATTAATATGTTAGATAATGACTAAACAATCTAACACAACATAACTCTTTATGATCAAGGAGAATAAAATGAGCGAAGCCATAGATATTCTTGTTTGTGTAGATGCAGACTCTATCGTTAACAGATATAATTTAAGCAAAAATTATAACAACCCCACACGATTAGATAAAAATAGTAAATACCTATACTATATAACTGGCAATGGGAATGTTTATGCTCCTGGAAATAATGCCACGGCATGGACAGACGTAAAAACTGATACTGGTTCTATTATTAGATGGAGACCTACATCCCTGACACAACAATTTGAATATACAGTACTCTTATATAACATGGAAGGTACGGCTATTAGTAAAGGACTGATTGATTCGCCCTTTATGTACTCTGGTGATATTACTATTCCTTATCTGGCTTCAGATAATGAAGAAACTATATCTACAACATATAAGCCAGATAACGTAAGGCAATACTATCATCAAACGACAGCTGAGAAGTCAGGTAAAGGTTCATGTATTTGGTCAATGATGATATATAAAAGAGAAACTTTCAAGGGGTATATATCTCATGAGTTTCCAATTGAAATAAAATAAATTCATAAAACTAATAGACTAATAGTTGGAAAAATATTATGAACAATATAGAACATACTCTTTTATCAGATAGCTCTATCCAAATAATTGATGTCCTTGTTTCTGTTGATGCACAAACTATCGAAGATGATATCAATAAAGGTATATTAAGATTAAGCCATATAGAAAAATCTCCGACCGCAATTAGCAACAAATATTTTTATTATACGACTTCTCAAAATCAATTATATGCTCCCAAGAACAATGCCACAGGTGAGCTTGAAATTACAGGTAAAGTTGGCGATCTGGTGAGATGGAGAGCATCTAGTTTATCCACCCAATTTGATTACCAAGTATTTTTATATCATATGACAGGTTCAGGAGTTAATTCTTACGTCTCCTTACCAACCCTTCTGGAAACAAGTTTTAAAATCGCCGTTCCTGAGCAAAAGGGAACAGGTTTACCTAATCACATATATCCAGTTACATTTAAACAAAGAAATGTTTATTGCCAACAATCTACGTTGCTTAGCCCAGGAAGAGCACAATATACATGGTACATATCTATCTATAATAGATGGAATAATCTCATAGGTTATTGTACTCATGACCCATTCATTAATATAATTTAATTATATGTTAATTCCTCACTGGAAAATTATTAAAATAATTTTCCAGTGTTTTTATTTATCACGGTATCAAATATAGCTCAATATCTACAACAAATATTAATTCATATAACAATAAACCTACGATTATAAGAACAAACTAAATCCTGAAATTTTTTCAATAAGTTCACAAATTTCAGCTACAAAGTAAGCATCTACATCTAATTCATGAAGTTTATAGGGTAAAATATATGGCCGATAAATATTCATTCAAATCCCTCTTAAAAATTCAGAATATTGATAATGAACCCAATATTTATCATAGTAGATAAACTTATACTTGATAAAAAATATTTATTTATTGTGATAAAGAAACAAAAAATTGGATAACCCACCATGTTTGATTCATTAACCAGAAGAACCATATTAATATGGCTGAAAATTTTATCATCGAACAACATATATACACATTTCATTGCCCCATGAAAAGCATATTGAACTGTTTTTAAGGCAATTTAATCTATTATTTTAATACATTAATCTAGAATGAGTGTTTGTTCTTTTTAAATAATTCGTTATCTGCAAACTCAAAGAGGTATTTAATGCATCAAGTCAACCTCTAAACCATATCAGTAATTTTCTTATATAAACTATGATTTATATTAGTAGCGATTTCAGCTTGAATGGTCAATTATTAGTGTAATAACTCACTATTCAAGCATCTTAGCTCAGTGAAGGATCATGAAAATAAGTAATATGATAGATATTCTTTTTTAGCAAAGATTAGATACAGAAATTTACTTTGCAAGTCCTTATGCTCTTTGGTAAATATTAATAAATAAGAATATCAATGAATTAATCAAACAATACTTTCCCAGAAAAATGCGAGATGGAAAAGCACCTAATGAATTATTTAAAGAAATACAAACCTGTTTACTCACAACATAATGATGTTGCACTAATTATGTAAATCTACCATTAGTAAATATATGGGTTATTTTATTATATAAACACTAATTTATACTAGTAGCGATTTTTCACCTAATATCTAATTATTAGAAACAAAGGGATTCATTAGAGTGATAAGGAGTTATTAAAATAATCTTTCAATTCATAAAAAATTTAAATACATAAAGAGGTATTATAATGAGTGACATAATTCAAAATAGATATGATTCAGTTGACGGTAGAACGGTTATAGCTGATATTATCTTTGTTATTAGTGTTGATGACATTCTTACTCATCTTTATACAAATCATATCGATCCTAAGTGTTATTTGGAACCCAAAAAACCATATCAGCTCAATAGCGGTGTATATATTATTAGTCATACTCCAACGTTTGGAATACACGCTTCCTGTTCATCTGGTGAACACATAAAAGTACCTGTAGGTTCAAATATTAGATGGAGGGCTACAACTATATCTGATAACTTTAATTACACTGTTATCTTGTATCATTTCGATAAGTTACATTCATCAGGAAATAAAATTATCTCTCAAGCATCGCAAATATGGTCACATACCCCTAGTAGAATAATTCCAGCCCTTCAATCTGGAGTGAATGCCTGTGAAAATGCACCTAAAATAGATTTAATTGAAACTAAAGATCATTTTTTTCAAGCAGTAGCCCTCGCTAGAGGCAGAGAGAGATATACATGGGCTTTTGGTGTCTATGATGGTGAAGAGCCACAAGGCTTCTTTAAATATGATCCATATATTCACGTAACACCATCAAATAGCAACTAAATATTTAAATACAAAAAGCTCCCACTGGAAAATTATTAAAATAATTTTCCAGTTTTTTTATTTTCACTTTACCAACCTTACCTAAATGTTTGTTAAAAATACCAACTCATATAATAGAAAAATTAAACAATATCACTAACTTATATACTTTAATTTCCATCCCCAGCAAGATTTATTTCCATCCACCAATTCAACAATCTTCCGACAATTATTCCATTAAAAATTTAGATAAAATCATTCCTACTATTTATTCCTCTACCAAAAATCACTTATAAAAACTATTACACCAGACATTATCATTTCCCAAGCTAAGCAACCTTAAATTAAAATTTAGACCATTATTACTGAATTATCTTAAATTTTACTTTATTTAAAGATTTTCCTAACGAGAATATTCTATTGTCCATCCAAATAACCCCTGGTCAATCATTTCACTTAAGTTAATTCAGTAATAAGCAATAAAATAAGTATTCTTATTAACTCATTATTATCCGAATAACCAACTAATTGAAATTTCTAATATAAAATCCAGATGTAAAAGAAACGCTACTCGTTAATCAGAGCATGATATAACCTGGAATATGCTTTAATAACTAATCAGTTAGCCAATATGCATGCAATTACCTATCAGGCTAAAACCCCATATTTTTGTTTTATGGAATAAAATATCATCTTTATCGGTGAATGTATGATAAAAAGAATATCTATTTTAATATTGTGTTCTATTTCCTGCCAAATAACCGCTTCACCCGCAGAGATAAATGATAATCTGCCAATGACAGAAGCCAGGAGAACGTTGCAAGAGAGTTCTCGGGAAATTAACCAATTAATAGAACAACGCCGATATCAGCAATTAAAACAGCAGGCTAATACCACCCCTGAATCAACACCCGCGCCTGTTTTGCCAGAATCCAGGCAGTGCCTGCCATTAACCGGTGTTTACCTTAAAGGGATCTCGCTTCTCTCTGTACGAGATTTAAATACTCTCAGCGCTTTGTCCCCAGAATGTATCAGTAGCCATGATATCAACCGGCTCAGCCATGAGCTTACTCGTCTCTATATCAGTAAAGGCTATATCACTGCCCGTATTCAATTTATTGCTCCCGATGCAGATGGAGAGTTAGGGCTAAATGTTGTTGAAGGTTTTATTGAGAAAATCGAAGGCGGTGATCGTTGGGTTAACAGCAATGTGTTGTTCCCCGGTCTGGAAAAACAGCCCCTTAATATTACGCAACTTGATCAGGGCTTAGATCAAGCTAATCGGTTACAGTCCAATAAAACCACGCTGGATATTTTGCCAGGGACAGTGAACGGTGGTTCAGTCATTAAACTGCATAATCAGCACAGTAAACCCTGGTTGCTGAATATCATTACCGATAATTATGGGCAGAAAAGTACCGGGAAATGGCTGGTTCGCACAAATACTAGTTTCGATAGTCCGTTTGGTTTATCTGACTTTATCAGCTTAAATGCCAGCAGCACGTTGGATAGCCCATCCAATCGATATAGCCGCGCCACAACCCTTCTCTATTCAATACCCTACGGTGCAGCAACATTCAGCGGATTTGGCAGCTATTCCCAATATGCCAGTCACCCCCATTTGCAAAACAAGACTGTGAAAATCTATGGGAATACTCAGCAAGTTGGTGTGCGTTCTGATTTTGCCTTCTATCGCAATCAATCTCAGATTAATACTGTCAGCGGGCAACTTATTTATAAGAATTACAACAATTATATTGATAACACCAAGATTGGTGTCAGCAGCCAGACGCTAAGTGTATTTGAACTCGGTGTGAATCATTTACAAATAATTCCCACCGGTTTAATCACTCTGAATCTGAGTGTCGAACAGGGGTTACCTTGGTTCGGTGCACAAACAGCCACGACTTATCTCAATGAACAATTCACCAAAGGTAAGTTGATGGTCAACCTACATCAGCGTTTTACATTATTCAATTCTTCTTACCAGCTCAATAACCTGCTTTATGGGCAATACAACCGGCACAGTTTACCCGGTGTCGAATGGCTGAATATTTCTGATCGAAATGCGGTACGGGGATTTAGCAAAAACACGCTATCCGGTGATAACGGCTGGTATCTGCAAAATACCCTGTCCCGAACGTTCCCAATTGCCAACAGTACATTATCAATGCGTATCGGTATTGATGTCGGCCAGGTTCAAGGCTATCGCAGCCCGCAAGGCTGGCAAAGCAGTGTGGGGATAAGCACCGGAGCCACGCTGAGATACCAACGAATGGTGCTCGATATCGAAGCCAGCCGTGGGAAATGGCTTTCCAACCGCAAAGCCGTTGATGAACCCGTTCAAGTGCTAACCCGTTTTTCTTACACCTTTTGATGGTTTTCAGCAGTACCTAATGTTGTACACACAAATATAAATAATATATAGAGACTCATATATGAAAAATAAAAAATTCAAGTTATCTCCTACCGGCAAACTTGCCGCGTCCATGGCAATCATCCTTGTATCCTGTTCTACCAGCTTTGCCAACGAAATCGTTGGTGGTGGCGATTCGGCACATCGTCCCGATATTTTAGCTATCGAAGGTAAAGCAACGGTTATCAATATCGTTCCCCCTTCTTCTTCCGGGCTGTCACATAACCAATATTTGGATTATAACGTCGGCCATGCAGGTGCCGTTCTGAATAACGCTTTGCAGGATGGCCAATCACAATTAGCAGGCCAACTCGCGGCTAACCCCAATCTGAATGGTCAAGCCGCCAGCCTGATCCTGAATGAAGTTATCAGCCGAAACCCTTCCCTGTTATTAGGTCAACAGGAAGTTTTCGGCATAGCCGCAGATTATGTGTTGGCAAACCCGAACGGCATTACGTGTAATGGATGTGGTTTTATCAATACCAACCAAGCTTCTCTGGTCGTCGGTAATCCAATGGTGGAACAAGGTAATCTGCAAGGTTTTAATACTTTTAATAATCAGAATAGTTTGAAGATTAAATCAGATGGTCTAACCGCCAATGCGGTTCTTGAGCTCATCGCACCCAAAATTGACAACCGGGGCACCATCACGGCTCAAAAAGCGATTCATGCTATCAGTGGTGCAAATAAAATCTCAGCCACAAGAGAAATACTTGACTCTCAACAGGAGCTGACTGGTGTGCTGGATAGCTATTATCTCGGCAGTATGCAAGCCGGACGTATCCACCTGCTCAATACCGCACAAGGCAGCGGGGTAAATCTACAAGGCTCTCTTACTGCAAGTGACGAGATTAATGTGAATTCTCATGGCAATCTGAATTTAACAGCCGCACATCTACAAGGCGGAAATGTTAATCTCTCAGGCAATAATATTGAGGTAAAAGGTCAAATCAGCGAATCGAAATATCATCGCGACGGTAGTAATAATTACCAAAGCTTTTTCAGTGAACGTTATGCACATGACAGTAAAAAAAGCCAATCACTTACCCGTACTAAATTGGCCGGTAAAAATATCTCGTTAGTTGCTAATAACAATAACCAGATTACCGCCACGGATATAATGGGTGATGATGTTAATCTCAGTGGCGCCAATCTGACTTTAGATGGACAACAATTAATTCAATCCACGAAGAATATTAATAACCAACGAAGTTATTCCTGGCGACACGATGTGACTAAAGAGAATGAAAAACTGCATCAGGAAAAAAACAATATTCAGGCGAAAAAAAGTGTGGCTTTAAACGCGACAAAAGGTGACGTTAAGATCCTTGGCAGCAAAATAGATGCCGGGGATAAACTGACTATTACAGCGAAAAAAAGTGTCCAAATTGCCGGTCTGACTGAAACAGAAAAAACCGCAGAAACAGGTTACAAAAAAAATCACACAGCTAAATTGCAAACCGGAAGTTGGGAAGAGAGTAAACAAACTCAGCGTCTGATCGCCAGTGAATTACAAGCAGGAAATGATCTTAATATCAAGGCAGGAACCCAAGCCAACATTCTTGGCGCAAAAATTCACTCAGGTCAAAATATGACAGTGAACGCCGGTCAAAAACTGCAAATCGATGTTCAGAAAATCTCTGACAACCGTGTTGTACGTGATGATAAAAGATATTGGGGCGGTATTGGCGGTGGCGGTAATAAAGATAACAGTGAGTTGAAAGAAACCAGTCATGCATCTGAGTTGACTGCCAACGGGCGTTTATTGCTGTCAGGCCAGGAGGGGATATCCATTACCGGTAGTAAAGTCAAATCGGATCAAGGTGCTTTTGTTGATGCCAATAGTGGCAAATTAACTATTGATAATGCGGTCAGTCATCTTAATCAGAAAATTGATGAGCGAACGGGCACCGTATTCAACATTACCAATAGCTCACAAAAAACCAATAATAAGCAACAGAAATCGCATGGTAGTGAATTAGTCTCTGAGGCGGATCTTAAATTACTCGGTGATGAAGATTTCAATGTCATCGGCAGTCAGATAAAAAGTGCCGGCGCGCTCAATCTGAAAACATCCGGTCATATCAAAGTACTTTCTTATGGCGAACAGCAACAGGTTGATAAACAAAACACCTCGTTGGATCTGCAAAGCCACTTTCAACAAAAGGGAGATAAACAGTATCGTGCCGGCGTGGGTATTGAACATACCAGTAACACCCAAAACAATCAGACGATAACCCAGCAAGCTTCCACTTTAAGCGGAGGCAGTATCACCATCGATACTGATAAAGATGTCACCCTCAGCGGTTCCAATCTGGTGACGACCAAGGGTGATGCGAAGATCACCGGAACAAATGTTCATCTGCTAGCAGCGGAAAGCAAAAAATCCGAAGAAAAATTTCAGAGTAAAAAGCACGTTGGTGCCTACCTTACCGGCGGAATAGATAAAGTGGGTTCCGGTATTCATGGTGGCTATGAAGGCAATCACAGCCATCATACTAATAGTGCCGCTGTTGTTTCTGGTTCTCAGATCGCAGGTAATCTGAATATTAAAGCTAATGGTGAATTGGTTCAGGAAGGTACTCACCATAAAGTCAGTGGCACTTACACCGCTGAAGCAGGTAAAGTCAGTAATTTGGCCGCATCCAATACTGAATCACATTCCAACAATAAACTACAAGTTGGTACCGATATTGGCGTCAATATAGATTATAGCGCTGTCACCCGTCCGGTTGAGAAAGCCGTGAAAGAACCTGCTAAAGCCGCGCTGGATGGCACATTCGCCAAGAAAGGTACCCCCAATCTGGGAGCAGATCTGGCAGCCAACGGCAGTAGCATCCAGACTGAGGACAAAAAGTCTGAAGCTGTTGTAACCTCTGTCCGGGCCAGCAATGTCGTTATTAAAACCAATGGCGAACTGTATGATCAAGGCACTCAATACCACGCCGACAAGGGTAACGTTACATTGGGAGCCGGCAACCATACCAGTGAAGCAGCGCAGAATCGCCACGAAAGCAGTCACAGTGAAACCAGCGGCAATGCTGACCTACGAGTTTATACCACAACCGGCGAGGATATCTCCGCGAATGGTAAAGGTAAAGGCGGCACACAAAGCAGCTACACCTCCACAACCCAATCTGTTACCAGCCAGATTACAGCAGCCAATGACGTTAATATCCGTGTCGCAAGGGATGCTGAATACCAAGGTACTTCTCTGAAAGCTGATACTGGCAAAACCAATATAGATGCTGGAGGTGATATCCGGTTTGACCATGCCACCAACAGCACAACGAAAACCACGACTGGCTATAACGGTGAAGCTTCTGCTAAAGGCGGAACCTCCCCAGAAGGCAAGAATATTCACATCGGTCTCGGCGGCGGTTACAACACAGACAGCAAAAATAGTAATACAGCTCAGGTGAGTGAAATTGGCGGTCAGCAAGGTGTCAACCTGAACGCGGGTAATCATTTGACCCTGAAAGGCTCAGAAGTCACGGGCAAGCAGATCGACCTGAATGCTAAACAAGGTAATGTTGAGTTGGTATCTGCTCAGGATCGGGTGAATAACGATGGTTGGGAATTCAATCTGAAAGGCAACGGTGGTCATTCAAACTCTGTCAAAAAAGCGGAAGACGACAGTACAACTACCATCACAAAGCAGAGCTTTGGCGGGGAATTAAAAGCTGGAGTTGATCACCTGCAAGCAACCACTCACCATAATAGCCATATCAAAGGTGAAAATGTCGTCATCAACAGTGGCGGTGATGCAACAATTAGCGGAGCACGTATCGACGCTGATCAGGTAACAGGTAACGTTGGCGGTGACTTGCGGGTCGAAAGCCGTAAAGACACTGAACATGGGCTGAATGTCGGTGTTGATGCGGGTCTTAATTACGCGAAAGAATCCAAAGTAAAAAGCGACGATATTCCTAAAAATGAGGTCACGAAAGGTAATGCACCTCAGGATGATTCGTCTAAAGACGATGTATTGAAAGATGATCCAGCTACAAACCCAACAGAAGAGCCACAACAGAAAGGATTGCAGGAAAGGCTGACCTCCGCATTTAACACTATTAATAATCTTAAAGGTATTAATGGTGTCACCGGTAAATTCAAAGGTAATGTTGACATCAAAGATCGGGAAAGTGTCAACGAACAATCCATTATTTCAGGTAAGCAGGGCGTTAATCTGGATGTAAAAGGAAATACACATTTGATCGGCGGGCAGATTGGTAGTGAGAAAGGCAATGTCATTCTTAATACTCAAAATTTAGAACAACAATCTGTCACGGGTTATGACAACGGCAAAGGTGGCAATGTCGCATTACCTGATTCAGTTAGCGGAATTATCAAAGCCGTTCAGGAAGGTGTATTGTCCGGTAAAATACCTTTGGTGAAAACCTATAGTAATGAGACAGAAAATGGTATAACTCATGGTGAAATAATTAACCATAAGTCTCAATAATTTTTTCTTTTATACCCAATAGATTTCAAGTTGCAGTGCGGTGGCAAGAGAACGCATCCCCAGGATGCATAGACAACGATGTGACTGGGGTAAGTGAACGCAGCCAACAAAGAGGCAACTTGAAAGATAACAGGTATACAAAAGATCCTTCATTAGGAGGATCTTTTTCTTGATAACATTAAGAACTCATTATACGAATAATATATTTATTAGATAGAAAAATAATGACAAACCAGAGCCGCGTCTGCTGTTGATGACACCGCCAAACCGACAACACGACGTGAATACAAATCCATCATCACCGCCAGGTAACTCCCCCCGGCTGACGGCTTATCAGACTGCACTCTTTCATCAGACGACGAACCTTCCAGCGACCTATTGGAATACCGGCTTTTCTCAGCTGGCACATTAACGTGCGACTCCCGGCATAATAAGCACGACGGGAAGCCTTCAAGAGACGACAAAGGTCAGTGACTGGCCAGCGCCGACTTAGCCGTGTGATTAAAGCGCAAACTTGCCGAGGGCTTCGCTCATCAACACGGCAGCCTACTTTAAAATGGCTTTACCGGAAGGGGTGATCCCGTTGAGTTCGGCCTGATATTGTTTTATCCACTTGCGCAAGGTGCTGGAGTCGAGTTCGAGAGTCCGGGCCACATCAGGCACACGTTGCCGGTGTGTAATAACTTGTGTCATCGCCGCCACTGTGAACACCACCAAACCCCTTCCTGTTTACACACAAATCCTTACCGTCCGCCAATAACGTTGAAGTAACCTTGGAGAACTGCCATTCTAACAAAAACTCCGTTCTCAGCCTGAGAAAAATAAGCACAATGTACTGAATTATCTAACTCATAAGGAAGCTCATAACCTCGCGGAAGAGGATGCATAATTATGGCGCGGGGATGTAAGTATGAAAGTAGATCAGGAGTAAGCATCAAATTGGAATTGGGTAAATGATCTGCTGTTTCTTTATAACCCGCCATATAAATAACATCCGCACTACACAATCCCTCTTTGATGTTATGGAGATATTCGTAGGTGACACCAGCTTGACGAAGATACGCTTCGTCTTCTTGAAAAAGCTTACAATTTTCTTCAGTGCAAAGTAATAATTTTATATTGTGAAACAGGGCGATACAAAAGAGAAAGGAGCGCGCTGAGCGAGAAGAGGGATGACAGCATAATAATAAAGTTAATGATTTATGAAGAGGGAAAGATTGATGAATGGTAAAAATATCAAGCAAAGCCTGCGTTGGATGCTCTGCATTTAATCCTTCACCATTTCCCGCATTTATAACTGGAAGGCGGCTCTTTATACAATAGTTATGCACAGACTCAACTTCGGCATGGCGCATAACGGCAATATCGGCATACGCATTGATCATTTGTGCAGTATCCGTAAATTTTTCATTCCAGCTTGAACCAGAACGGCTTGACTCACCATCAGCAAAACCTATAACTTTTGCACCAAGGCGGTTGGCTGCGCTTTCAAAACTGAGGCGAGTTCTTGTACTGGCCTGAAAAAAAAGTGAAGCAACAAGGATATCTTCATTTCTTTTTTTTATTTTTTTATCCGGTTTCGATACTTTAAAATTCTGAGCCAGATCTATAATATTCATTATAGTGTCTAAGTCTAATGATTTAATAGAGAGAAGGTTATCCTTTAGAAAAAAATTTTGCACTGATATCATCACTTACCTCCGGACTTTCATATTAATGATAGATACCCGTTATCTTTCAAGTTGCCTCTTTGTTGGCTGCACTCACCCTGGTTACGGAGTTATTTATACCCTTCATCTTTCAAGCTGCTGCTTTGTTGGCTGCGTTCACTTCCCCCAGTCACATCGTTATCTATGCTCCTGGGGAGGCGTTCTCTTGCCGCCGCTCTGCAACTTGAAATCTATTGGGTATATGCTCCCAGGGATTCGCTCCCTTGCCGTCGCGATGCATCTTGAAATCCACTAGGTAGATATAAAAATAACGATAATGAAAAGACCACCAAGCAAAATAGACCGACAACCGCATTTTCTGTAAGAAGCATACGATTGTTAAAGTTACTGCTAATATTACAGTTGAATTGGGCTACATTTTATCAAAAAAACAACCCTTTTTAGCTCATTTAGAATGTATAAGAGATAAAAAAAGAAAAATATTTATGCTCAATTAACTTTTTTAAATAATCATTATTATCCCAATGAATAGGAGTAACTTCATTAAATACCTCTCGAGCCAAACCAGTATAATTTTTTGTTTCTGATATATCAATTCCTCTTTTGGTTATAAAGGATTAAATTATGCACATATTTAAAGAACAGATTCGACTAATTGTGCAATTTTTCAGAGGGGGCTGTCGTCTTATTTTCAGCAATACCTTTATCAGCCAGAGAACCTCCTTTTCCTTCAACGACTTCTGTCGACTTATACTTACTTAAAGACAGATATGCTTTCACGGCTGCAAACTGTATCAGCTTCGCTTCACTGGTAGGTATACCACCGGCAACGATTTCCGCCGCCTTCTGCGGTGTCATCTGCTCATTCGATAACACGACATCCAACGGAACATCAAAGAAGTTTCCCCACGCAATAATCAAACCTTTTGCCGGGTCCTGACCATCAGGGACTTGCCCTTTCAGGTAGTGAGTTAAAGCTGCGTTGATTTCTTCCGGTGTTGCCCCGAATTGAGCCATTTTTTGAGCCAGTGAACCTGCGCCTTCAAAATGTTTAGCGCCTTCGGGACCAAACAAACTTCCCATGCTAAGGGCATTATTGTCCGCAACAAAAATTACAATCTCGATTTACAGGTTAAGATAAGCTCCATTATTTACGTAAGTTATACTGATGGAAATACATAATCCAAGTACCTGTTCCGCCTATTGATCCTATAGATGTTCTTATTTTGAAAGCCTTTTTTATATCTTCAAATGAAAAAAGAAATATTCCGCCTATAAAATACCAAGCTAAGCACCTGATAATGAAAAAAATAATCAAGCTCATGAAAAATATAGCCACTATCCATATAATGTTTGTAATAAAGAAAAATTTCACTCGATTATTTTGGGGAACCATTGCCTTTCTCCTGAGTTTTATTAATTTGCTCTTGAATAAGGGAATTCGTTCCTTCAGTTGTAATGGAAGCTCCCATATTACCAACAATACCGGGGATCTTACTCGGTGGCACCTCTTTCGAGATCCCAAACTGGCCTTTTACTTCTGAATACTTAAGTAAGTTGGGATTAAATTTCGGGTCCCAGCCACCAGTTATCCATTTATCTATAGCATTTATGAACGATAATGTCGGTAATACCATATCCAATTTCCTCCTCCAACTACTATGCCTCCTGCTATTCCTCCTTCAAAGCAACGCCAGAGAATTTCCTTACTTAAATCAAACGGGATGTTATAAAAGACAAAGAAAAATAGCTCAATAATAATCAGCATAGCCATTGCTGTTAATATCAGTGCAAAAGAACAAAAAACCATCAAATAAATCAGAATAAAGATCCATCTCTTATTTGTCATTATTTTTCTCCTTAATCAAATTGATACCTTTATTAATTTGATCATTAGAGAATTCTGTTGTTAAAGAATTACCCGCATTACCTACCATGCTAGGCAGAGGGTTTAAAAGGAGTGGCTTCGAAACCCCCATTCCCATGTCAACCCATTCATAATTTTTCCAGTTCGGGTTAATAAGTTTTTCCAGGGGATTTTGAACCAGTTTACCTACCCCATAACCAATCCCAGAAGCGGCGCCAATTATCACCCCTCCTTTTAGCGGATCATCCCCTTTCACATAACTCGAAGCAGCTCCCATACCCACATTCCAGGCTATTGTGCCCCATAGACCAGTATTGGTCGTGAATACCCCCGTCCAGTACGCAAAAATAGCATCATTGGGGTCAACATTGCCATTAGCAAGATATTGGATACCAGTGTTGGCTCCGGCACCAATCAGGCCCGTTGTTATGGCGGTTCCCGATAACAATGGTAAGGCTAACACACTCCCTTCCGCGGCAACCATAGTCTGGCAGGTGCAGGTTAGTGTTGAGCACGGGCAGTTGATTATCCGGCTTGTTGAGAACAGCTGACGGTTAAAAGCAGGAAGCTCCCGGCCACTGACCGGGACGCCTAATTAACAAAAATCCTGTTCTATATTACCTTCCGCTTTTAGGATTGCCAAAAAGCGTTGATAAGCAGTTTCATCTAATTCAAGTAGATCATCCAGCAACTGTTCTTCTATTAATGCCCAATGATGAACACTTTTAGCATCATCATTTGAGAAAAAAACAGTTTTAAAACCTATCGTTGTATCGATAACTGAGACTTCAT
>NZ_JONO01000066.1 GCF_000711895.1 Photorhabdus australis DSM 17609 | reverse complement strand
CTGACCAAGGCGATTCTTGCGTTGTTCAAGATAGGCATTGCCAAACAGCATAAAGTCCAGCGCCCATGAGTCGAATGCCTGTCGGCTAAGTAGCCGGTGTGGGATAAAGGTACTGGTCAGGATGTTGCGTTTGACATACACCGCGCTGCTGTGGTGCGGTGCCGAGCGAAACGACAGCGCCAGCCCGTTAAAACTGATTGGGGGTTCATACCAGTTATCGACCAGTACACACTCCAGATAATCAAACACCTCGCGCCGGTCAAGGACCGGGATCGGATCGCCAAAGGTGAATGCCTCAATCGATGGGCTGGCCGTGGTTTTCACCGCCGGATTGCGTTTTCTGTTTTTACGGCTCATCAGTAAACCTCAACAATATTTCTATGGTGGGGAGCGTCACCGGTAATCGGTTCATTAAACAGAGCGTGCATGGTGGCCCATGCCAGATCTGCGTGGCTGGCTTCCTCGCTGCGGCTGGCTTGATAGGTCGGGCGGTTGCCGCTGGCGGTGGTAGAACGGCGGATAACCATAAAACTTTGTGCAATGTCGGTCTGGCCGGCGTCAAATTCCAGCCGACGATGGTTGATAATGTCCCATGCCTTAAGTACCAGCGCGTTTTTAACGGCGGGGTTATAGACAAATTCCCGCACGGACGGGAAAAATTCTTTGACGTTTTGGTAAACCCCATGCCCGACGCCAGTCGAGTCAATGCCGATATATTCGACGTTGTACTGTTCTGTCAATCGTTTAATGGCGTCAGACTGAGCGCGAAAGTTCATGCCACGCCACTGATGACGTTCAAGGATGCGGAATTTGCCGCCCGGTACCTGCGGTGGAGCGACTACGACACAGCCGGCACTGTCGCCATTCTCGCCCCCTTTGGCGGGGTCATAACCGATCCAGACAGGGTGATAACCATAGGGGCGTAGCATCAGGGGTTGCACATCGTTCCAGACTTCCCAGCTATCGACCATGCAACCCTGCATCAGTTGCAGTGAGAAAATGGATTCGATATCGTCCATAAATTCACACATCAGCAGGTTCTGGTACTCGTCCGGGCTGTATTCCAGCCGTAACTGGTCAATATCAAACAGGTTACAGCCGCCCCTGACGGCATCTTCAACCGTGACAATCTGCCGCCACTGACCATCGGCACATCGTAGGCCGCTGGCTAATGCTTGATGGCTAATATCAATGTCAATGCGATTGGCCTTGGCGCGGCCACGGTTAAACAGTTTGCCTGACCAATACGGGTACGCGCTGTGGGTTAAGCTGGACGGGGTAGAAAAGTAAGTCTGGCGCCATTTTTTGTGCATTGCCATACCGGATGCTACCTTGCGCAGTTCCTGAAATTTCGGAATCCAGAAATATTCATCCAGATAGAGATTGCCGTGATAGCTTTGCGCGGTGCGGGCATTGGTGCCGAGAAAATACAGGGTGGCGCCATTATTCAGGGTGATCGGGTCGCCTTTTAGTTCGGCGTCCACTTCCCGCGCCATTTCCAGGATGTACTGCTTGAATACGTGGGCCTGCGCTTTACTGGCAGAGAGAAATATTTGATTGCGTCCGGTAGTCAACGCATCGATCAGGGCTTCACGGGCAAAAAAGAATGTCGCACCAATTTGACGGGATTTCAGGATATTGCGGATACGATGCGCTAATCCGGCGTGATACCAGTTATGTTGATAATCGAACAGGGTCGAGCGGAAAATGTCTTCCAGCTTTTTGACTTGTTCTTCACTGAACACGTTCTTTTCCGGTGGCCGGCGCTCACCTTTGTTGCGGTTAGCAATTTTGGGGTTCAGATCGGCTTCATTACCGCCGCGGCTGTATTTCCTGATCCGCGCTTGTCGTTCTAACTGACGGTGCAGCAGGTCAATTTCCTTAAAGTCCTTGCCTTCTTTTTGCTCCTTGGCGATAAGCTGACATAACCGTGCTTCAAGAGATAACTCGACTCGTTCAAACGAGGTCACCTCATCCCATTTGTCGCGACGTTTCCAGCTATGGATAGTTGATGCTTTCTCGTTGAGCATTTCCGCAATCCGTGCGATCCGGTACCCGTTAAAATACAGGTGCATTGCGTGCTTACGGGGATCAAAATCGGGCGTTGTTTTCATGCTGCCAGACTACAGACCCGTCCGTCATTTCTCTGTGTCTGCCCTGTGTGCCAGCCCAGACACAACCGTATTTTATTGTTTCCTCGACCTGACGATACAAACTAGTAGGCCATGACTGATTCATTGATAATCGGGGCTTACAATGCCGAAGAAATCCAAACCCTTTCGAATCTGTGTGGAAGGCGCAACCACAGACGGGCGCAAGGTTCAGCGTGAATGGCTGACACAGATTGCTGCCAACTATGACCCGCAGACCTACGGTGCGCGTATCAACATGGAACATTACAATTTTTCGTGGAGTCCGCGCTTTGGTGATGTGGAATCGGTTTTTACCGAAGAAATTAAGGACGGTGCGCTGGCGGGCAAGCTGGGGCTGTATGGGGTACTGTCACCCACCGATGATCTGGTGGAAATGAACCGTAAACGCCAAAAAGTTTACACCTCCGCTGAAATCAACCTGGATTTTGCTGACTTCGGCGGGGCGTATTTGGTGGGATTGGCCGTTACTGACAGTCCGGCAAGTCTTGGCACTGAAATGTTGCAGTTTAGCGCTAATGCGACCAATAACCCGCTGAATTCGCGCAAGCAGCACCCGAACAATGTTTTTACTGCCGCGGAAGAAACTTTGCTCGAATTTATTGATTTACCAGAGGAAACTGAAAAAATCTCTCTCTTTTCCCGTGTACAGACGTTCTTCCAGAAAAAGCAGCAGAGTGATGATACTCGTTTTACCGATATCCATCGGGCTGTCGAATTATGCGCCCAAGAGCAGCAGGCCACGGTGGAAACCGTGAGCACACTTTCTCAACAAATAGGTGAAATAACTGCTATCAAACAGAAGCAAACCGAACTTGAAACCCAGCTTAGTGACTTAAAAACTCAGTTGAGTCAGCAAGACAGCCAGAAAACACACCGACCTGTTTCGCTGGGATCGCCGAACGCCGACACTCCAGTCAGTAAACATCTGACCAACTGTTAATGGAATAACCCCATGAAGAACGAAACTCGATTTAAATTTAACGCCTTTCTGATGCGTCTGGGTGAAATTTACGGTGTGGACGCCACGGCATTTACAGGCAAGGTAGAAGTTAATCCATCCGTTGCCCAGACGTTGGAAGATGAAATCCAGCAAAGTGCCGATTTTCTGCAAAAAATTAACATGGTTCCCGTCAGCGAGCAGTCGGGCGAAGCGATTGGGCTAGGTATCGGTTCAACTATTGCAGGGACGACAGACACCGACAGTAAGGAGCGAGAAACTTCCGATCCGACCCGACTCAACGCTATTGAGTATAAATGCGAACAAACCAACTTTGACACTAGCATTCCTTACAAAAAACTTGATTTGTGGGCGAAATTTCAAGATTTCCAGTTACGTATCCGTAACGCCATTATCCGTCGTCAGGCATTGGACCGCATTATGATCGGCTGGAATGGGGTTAAACGCGCCAAAACCTCAAACCGCGTTCAATATCCACTATTGCAGGATGTAAATATCGGCTGGCTGGAAAAAATCCGACAGGATGCACCGGATCATGTCATGAGCAATATCACTGACGAAGCCGGTAAGGTTATATCTGAAACCATCCGTGTAGGAGATGGGGGAGATTTTAATAATCTTGACGCATTGGTGATAGATACCGTCAACAATGCTATCGACCCAGAATATCAGGATGATACGGAACTGGTGGTCATCTGTGGCCGTGAACTGCTGGCTGATAAATATTTCCCGTTGGTCAATCAGTCGCAGCCCAACACCGAAAAAATGGCGGCAGATGTGATTATCAGCCAGAAACGTATCGGTAATTTGCCCGCAGTGCGTGTACCGTATTTCCCGCCCAAAGCCTTGCTAATTAGCCGTCTGGATAATCTGTCTATCTATTATCAGGAAGGCACCCGCCGACGTTCTGTGCTGGATAACCCCAAACGTGATCGCATTGAAAATTACGAATCAGTCAATGAGGCGTATGTCGTTGAAGACTATCGCGGTGTGGCCCTGATTGAAAATATCGAGATGTTGGCAGCCAGCAAAAAAGCAGCGTCGTTGCAGCCAGATAATGCCGTACCTGAGCACAACGCCGACACTGAGGAACCATAATGGCTAGCCCGTGGCAGCGTCACCGAATGCGATTACAGGCGACCGAGGCCGCTCAACTGAGTAGCCCCGCGCTGCAAAATCACGGCGGTTATAACCAGATGCTGCTGATGCTGGAGCAAGACCGCCGTCACCTTAAAAAAATCCAGTCTATGGAGCGCAAAGCGCAGCACAAAAGGCAGATCTTGCCTAAATATGCGCCGTGGATTACTGGGGTATTACAGGAGGGCATAGGTCATCAAGATGATGTGCTGATGTATGTCCTGCTGTGGCGCATTGATGCCGGTGATTATGATGGTGCGCTGGATATCGCCGAGTACGCGTTACAGCACCGACTTGCTATGCCTGAAAATCATGAGCGGACAACGGGCTGTGCCGTGACAGAAGAGATCGCCGAAGCAGCCCAGCGTTGTTATACCGCTAAATCTCCGATGCCTCTTGCCACGCTGGAACGGGCGGCCAATCTCACCCACGATCAGGATATGCCCGATAAGGTGAGGGCGGAGTTGTATAAATGGCTCGGTTACAGCCAGCGGGATAACAACCAGCCGCAGCCTGCCTATTGTTCACTGAGCAGGGCTTTAGAACTGAATAATCATGTTGGCGTGAAAAAAGACTTAGAGCAACTTGCCAGAGCGCTCCGCAGTCAGGAACACGACAACACATAACCGAACGTGCCAACGCGCCGGGGCGGCACGGGGTGGCGAAGTCTCAACGCCCTGTTCACCGCCCACCTATTCAGGGGGCAATATGGACTTTATTTCAACCACATCCGCAACGGATAAACAGGCCACCATGACCAGTATCCCGTTTTTTCCTGCTATTGAGATCAGTCGCTACCGTGACGAGATGCGGACAGATGGTACGGTCACCGCGCCGAGATTACATCAAGCAATTTCCAACGCCATTGTTGAGGTTAATCGCGAGCTGAACCATTGGCGGCTGATCCATATCGATGGGGGATACTCATCACTGGCCGATATTCCCGCCGACACTCTCAATGGCGAGAGTGAGTTGGTTTCTCTCTATCGTCGAGCGGTGTTTTGCCTGACTAAGGCGAACCTGATCGAACGTTACCGCGATATCGACACGACTCAGACCGGTAGTAAAAAGGCTGAGGCAATGGAAATCACCATTGACGACCTGTGGCGGGATGCGCAATGGGCGATGCGCCGGATACAGGGGCGGGATCATGTCATTGTGGCGCTGATCTAATGCGGGTAAGGGCACAACAGTATGACACCGTGGATTCCTTATGCTGGCGCCACTATGGACGAACACAGGGAGTCACCGAACGGGTATTAGCAGCTAATCCCGGTTTGGCCGATGTTGGGGCCATCCTGCCGCAGGGTACCGAGATTGAACTGCCTGAAATCACGCCTGCTGCTGTAATGCCCATCATTCAATTATGGGATTAGAAAATGGACAAACAACCGGATTTATGGGCCGATTTATTGAATGGCCTGAGAAATTCATGGCCGCAGATATCCGGCTCCTTACTGGCTGTACTGATCTGTTATGGTCGCCTGATTTATGACGGCATAGAGCGGAAAAAACGCTGGGTTGAACCGTTGCTATGTGGCGCGTTGTCGTGGGGTGTTTCCAGCGGGTTGGAACTGTTTGGCATTCCCGGCAGTGTTTCACCGGCTTTGGGGGGTGCCATTGGTTTTATTGGTGTTGAAAAACTGCGTGAATTTGCCCTTCGCGCAATCAATAAACGTTTGGGAGACAAATCACGTGACTAGAGGTGTTCGCAACCATAATCCGGGCAATATCCGCCACGGTGATAAATGGCTGGGATTACACGACACACAAACAGACCCGTCATTTTGTCAATTTGTATCACCAGAATACGGCATACGGGCCATTATCAAGATTATCCGCAATTATGAACGAAAATACGGATTGAACAGTATCCGGCAGATAATTTCTCGTTGGGCGCCCCCGAATGAAAATGATACCGAAAATTACATTGCATATATGAGCCGGGCGGTTGGTATTCCCTGTAACGCGGTGATTGATGTTGATAATCCGGTGATCATGACCCGATTGGTTCGCGCCATCATTCAAATGGAGAACGGACAGCAACCGTATGCCGATACGATCATTAAACGGGCGTTTGCGCTGTTATGAGGTTTAATCTGCACATATTCACTTTGAGTATGCTGGTGGCAGTGTCCGGCCTGCTCTGGTTCTATTACGGTGAGTATCAGCAAAAAAGCGATGAATACCAAAAGCTGAGCCAGTGGTATAAGCAACAGCAAACCATTACCGATAACGCATTCCAAACTATCAGGATAATCAATGATATCTCACGGGTTAATAACGAAAATCGGGAGCGATCAGCCGTGGATGCCGCACAAATTCAGGCGGATATCAATACCGCTGTTGTCGGGAATGATTGCGCCCGTCGTGCTGCTCCTGATAGGGCTGTTGTCCGGTTGCAGCAGCACGCGAACCGAATACGTTCAGGTACCGCTGATGCCGATTCCGATGCATCTGCTCGCTGACTGTCTGCCCCCGGTCATAGCTGACACAATGACATGGGGTGATAGCTTGTTGCTGAATGCACAGTTACTGGCGGTTATTGAACAGTGCAATCTGGATAAACAGGCCATTCGACAAATAGAACAGATTAGACAGGTGATACATGAATAAGCCTAACGCCTTGCGAAAAGTCCTGACAGAAAAGATCCCCTACTTGCGCGACAACCCTGAATACCTGCATTTGTTTGTTGAAGATGGCATTGTGCTGGCGACAATGGCGCTCTCCTTGTCTTACGAATATGAATACACGCTAAACCTGATTATTGAAGCCTATCCCGATGATCAGAATGTGCTCATGGCGGTTATCGGGCACTGGATACGCGAGCGCCAGCCAGATATTTTTGCTCATCCTGACAATCGCCGCAGCGGCTTTACCTTTGACGTGAATATTCTCAATGATGACACCGCTGATATCAGTATCGACCTGAAACTGACCGAGCGTATACTGGTCACCCAGCAAGGGCCGGTCAGCACGGTAAGCGCCCTTTCTGAGCCTGAAAACCCGTTTGACAGGTGGTGAGATGAACAGTAACGCATTGCAGCCTTTGGATACCGCACTAACCGCCCTGTTGAATCAACTTTCTCCCGCCAGTCGAAAGCAACTGGCCCGTGATATTGCGCGGGACTTGCGACAGAGC
The DNA here is from genome assembly GCF_000711895.1 of Photorhabdus australis DSM 17609. GTDB lineage: Bacteria > Pseudomonadota > Gammaproteobacteria > Enterobacterales > Enterobacteriaceae > Photorhabdus > Photorhabdus australis. Next base: position 15,328 of record NZ_JONO01000066.1, on the reverse strand, counting down.
CAAATGCAACGTATCCGATCCCAGCGTAACCCTGACGGCAGCCGCTTTACCCAACGCAAGGCACAAACCCGCGCTGTACAGCATGGTATAAAATTCATCTGGCGTGGTGAACCTCGCACCTTGAAAAATTGGCAAATCCGCAAGGGCAAGAAGGGGGAAACGATTACCGGCTATGATGCCGAGCGTAAAGGTCAGCGTACTTTTTACAAACGCGATATCCAACGTTTTCTGGACGTCAAAACCGACCGGATCAGTACCCGAAAATCCAATAAAAAGACCCGCATGTTTAAAAAACTGGCTACCGCGCGTTACTTACGCTTGTCCGCCAGTGATCGGGAAGCCGTTATCTTTTTCGCATCGAAAGTCACTGCGGTTGCTCGTGTGCATCAGTTCGGATTAAAGGAGCGCATGAAAGGGAAAAACATTGAAGTCAAATATCCATCGCGGCGACTTTTGGGACTGACACAGAGCGATATTCAACATATCGAAGACCAGATACTTTTCCATCTCACCCACGGATGTGTGCCAGTCAGTACACAAACCTCATGACGTGCAGGTGAGGGGGTGGGGTGACATTGTTGTCTACATGAACACACAATTAACTGAACTGTTGCGCCGATTGCGCAACTTGATCCGAATCGGTGTTATTACCCAGGTAGATACTACACGGGGCATGTGCCGGGTTATGACAGGCAATCTTGAAACTGACTGGTTGCATTGGTTGACATCCAGAGCGGGAAGTTCCCGAACATGGTGGGCACCCAGTGTTGATGAGCAGGTTTTATTGTTATCCCTTGGTGGTGACTTGACCACGGCCTTTATACTGCCTGCGATTTTTTCTGATGAGTTTCCAGCCCCTTCGGCATCTCCGGAAACGGTGTGTATCGCTTTTCCTGATGGTGCTGTGATGGAGTATGAACCACAGATCAGCGCCTTAACTGTCACAGGTATTAAGACCGCCACGATTACCGCGTCGGCTTCCGTGCATGTTACTGCACCAGAAATCACTTGTATGGCCGGCAATCAGATCACATTGGATACACCCACCGTCATTTGCACCCACCATCTGACTACGGGCAGTCTGGAAGTGCAAAAAGGTGGCACTATGCGCGGCAATATCGTTCATGTAGGGGGTGAATTCAGTTCTAACGGGGTTGTGGTGGATTCGCACCGACACAACGGTGTGCGCTCCGGTGACAGCACATCGGGAGTCCCCCTATCATGATGTACCTTGGTATGAATCGACAGACGGGCGAGGCTATCAGCGATATTGCCCATGTTCGCCAGTCAGTCAGCGATATCTTGCTAACGCCGATGGGTAGCCGTATTACTCGCCGCCAATATGGTTCGTTGTTATCCGAACTGATTGATGCGCCCCAAAATCCTGCTTTACGTCTGCAAATTATGGCTGCGTGCTATACCGCCATCCAGCGATGGGAACCCCGCATTACCCTGACCGCTATCACTATCAATCAGGGTGAAGCCGGACATATGATTGTTGATATCAGCGGACAATATCAGCTATCCAATGTCCCGGTTGTTTTTTCTGTGCCTGTGGGGTGACCATGCCGCCCATCGACCTTAGTCAGTTACCGCCGCCGGAAGTTGTCGAACTGCTGGATTTCGAAACCCTGCTGGCCGAGCGAAAAGAAAAACTGATTTCACTGTATCCGCCAGAACAGCGTGAAGCAATCACCTGTACTTTAACGCTGGAGTCTGAACCTATTACTAAGTTGTTACAGGAAAATGCTTACCGTGAGTTGCTCTTGCGCCAACGCGTCAATGAGGCAGCGCGGGCGGCGATGGTGGCGTATGCCACAGGCAGCGACTTAGACCAACTGGGGATGAATAACAATGTGCAGCGTTTGGTATTACGGCCCGCTAACAATCATGCCATACCGCCTATCTCTGCGGTGCTGGAATCTGACGCTGATTTTCGGGTACGCATTCCGCAAGCGTTCGAGGGGTTAAGCGTCGCCGGCCCTGTGGCGTCCTATGAATACCATGCGCGCAGTGCTGACGGACGGGTTGCCGATGCGTCGGTGATCAGTCCAGCGCCTGCCTGTGTCACCGTCAGTATTTTGTCACGTGAGGGGAACGGCGCGGCCAGTGATGAATTGATTGCGGTCGTGAATACTGCTCTGAATGATGAAAACGTTCGCCCCGTGGCCGATCGCCTGACTGTACAGTCTGCGGAGATTGTCGATTATCAAATTGATGCCGTGCTGTACCTGTACCCAACCCCGGAATATGAGCCGATATTGCAGGCTGTGCGTGAACGGCTGGCGCGTTACACTGCCGAGCAACACCGGATTGGCCGCGATATCGTGCGCAGTGCCATTTTTGCTGTCTTGCATATGCCCGGTGTTCAGCGTGTTCACCTGAAAGCTCCGGCGCAGGATGTGATTCTGGATAAAACTCAAGCGAGTTTTTGCACATGTGAGCAGGTAGTGATTGGGGGAGCGGATGAATAACCGTTTGTTACCTGTCGGATCATCACTGCTGGAAGTGGCCGCCGCTGAAGCCCTCGCCAGTCTGTCAAATGTGCCGGTTCCCCTGCGTGACTTGTGGAGTCCTGAGCGGTGTCCAGTGAAGTTGCTCCCCTATCTGGCGTGGGCGTGGTCGGTTGACCGCTGGGATATGGACTGGCCGGAGAATACTAAACGCGAGTCAATTAAGGCGTCGATGTTTATTCATAAACATAAGGGAACCATTGGCGCAATCCGGCGAATAGTGGAACCATTCGGTTATCTCATCCGTGTTATCGAATGGTGGCAAACCAATGATGTCCCCGGCACTTTCCGGTTGGATATTGGCGTCATGGAAACGGGACTCACCGAGACCACCTATCAAGAACTAGAACGATTGATTTTTGATGCCAAACCCGCCTCCCGGCATTTGGTCGGTATGTCTATTCAGTTGGAGACCAGCGGCGAAAATTATTGCGCGGTCGCCAGTTACAGCGGTGATGTATTAACCGTTTACCCCTATATCCTGGAATTAATCACCGTTACTGGCTCTGGTGTAGTCGGGGCTGGAGTGCATATTATTGATGATGTGAGGATTGAGTCATGAGGACCAAATATTTTACCCTGTTAACTCAATTGGGCGCGGATAAGCTGGCAAATGCCGCCGCGTTGGGTACCAAGATTGAAATCACCCATATGGCTGTTGGTGATGGAGGTGGAAGCCTGCCGACACCAGATACTACACAGACTAAATTGGTTAACGAACGCCGCCGCGCGGCGATTAATGAACTAAATGTTGATCCCAAGAATACTAACCAGATTATTGCCGAGCAGGTAATCCCCGAAAACGAGGGCGGTTGGTGGATACGGGAAATTGGCCTGTTTGATAAAGACGGTATTTTGATTGCCGTCGGAAACTGCGCGGAGACTTACAAACCGCAGTTACAGGAAGGCGCTGGGCGTACACAGACTATTCGTATGGTCTTGATTATCAGCAGCACTGACACAGTAACATTGAAAGTTGATCCCTCCGTGGTGCTGGCAACGCGGGAATATGTGGACGAGTCGATTCAAATTCATGTGAAGAACCCTAACCACCCTGACGCTACGCTAAAAGATAAGGGTTTCGTTGTTTTGAGCAGCGCGGTAGATAGTAGTAGTGAAATCCACGCGGCAACCCCGAAGGCGGTTAAGGCGGCGTATGACTTGGCAAATGTCGCGGACAATAAGGCTAATGGCCGTGTGCCTGCTAATCGTAAAGTGAACGGGAAAGCGCTTTCCTCTGATATTTCACTGAATGCGGGGGATATTGGGGCGTATACCAAAGGGGAAATTAATTCTCGTGTGAATGAAATCAGCATACTGGCAAACACGGCAAACCAGAATGCGACCGATGCTAATGATAATGCTAATAGTCGATTGTCCAGGAAGGAGAACGGCGCTGACATTCCTGACAGAAATGCTTTTGTGAAAAATCTCAATTTGCTGGAAACGGTGGTGTTGGCTAAAGGAGCAGTACCGAGCAACCGGAGAATCAACGGTAAGGCATTGACCGGGGACCTTAGTTTGAGTGCTGGAGATGTGGGAGCATATACGCGAGCAGAGAGTGATAATACTTTCTTGCGTATTTCTAGCGATAAAAGCGCCACCGTTGGTAGTTTACTGATTGATAGCAAAACGACCTTTCCTGAATTGCGTTTCAAATCGAAAGATGGGTATGTAGTAGGAATTAACGGCTCAGAAGGAAAATTGTTGCATATCTATTCTAACGATACGAGCAATCGGCGGCGTTACAATATACTAATACCTGAGCGAAGCGGTACTCTTGCGCTACAAAATGCAGCGATAAAATCTGAAAATGGTTGGTGGCAATGCGGGGATACGGGAATAATGATTCAATGGGTTAAAGTTGCATCCAGTCAACAATCATGGGTAAAAGTCAATTATCCAATTTCTTTTAAAAATAAGTTCTTTGGCTATATTGCCAGTATGTCGAGTGTCAATACATCAACGGGCCACACATTAGTACGTAATGCAACACTATCGACATTTGAATATCAAGCTGGCACTCCTAACAATAATGAGAATCCAGACAGAGTTGTACATATATTATTTTGGGGAGTATAAATGGTTTATTTCTCCAGAAAAGAATGCGCTTTTTATAATGAAGCTTATAAAGAATGCGTTGAAATAACAGCAGAAAAACACAATGAATTACTCGCCGGGCAATCGCGCGGTTTATCAATTGTCAGTAGTAAAGAGGGTTATCCAGTACTCATTGAACGTGCTCCGTCCGTTTATCATAAATATGATGGTGAAAAGTGGATAATATCAGAAAGTGATAAAATAAAGCTTAGACAGGAACAGCAACAACAAGCAGAACATAAGAAACAGCAACTTATGCTCACGGTAGGTAAACAGATAGCCCCGTTACAAGATGCGGTAGATTTGGGGATAGCGAGTGATGAGGAAAAATCGCTGTTAGCCGCTTTGAAAAGATATAGGGTATTACTGAACCGCGTTGATGTTAATTTAGTACCAGATATTCATTGGCCTGAAAAACCCAGAGTAATAGGATAAGGGTTGCAATAAACTGGCTCCAATAGTTAGACAGTCTAAGCAGCTAACATGGCCTAGGTTCGATATTGTACCGAACTTAGACCATTTGGTTGGGAATTAATCACATTGAGGAATTATTTCGGCTAACTCGTTCAATAGGTTGTCCATTCTCATCAAAATATCGGCTTGGCCAAATTTCTGAGGGATGTACTCCGAGATTGTTAGCAATAATCCATTCTCCTTTAGGCCAAGGTCGTGATAGAGCATTAGCTAACGTAGATGAACTAAGTCCCTCCTTACGTGATACTGCTGCTAAGGTAGTGCCGAGCTTACGTAAGGCAGCGATAATGTCGGCGGTATGCCAATCTTTTTTATTCATTTCCTTTATATCTCCATATAACACACGTCATGAATTATCCTGTTTTGGGATATTTAAGTAAATGATTGATATTCGATTTTGGGATATTAATCAAGGTTAAAGAAATGGCATCGATTTATTCATATGAATATCAACTGGTTATAAACGCTCTTCGTAAGGCTAGGATAGAAAAAGGTATTACTCAAAAGAGCTTGGCTCAAGCCTTAGATCGACCTCAATCATTTATTGCTAAAATTGAAAATGGTGAAAGAAGGTTGGATGTGGTTGAATTTGTGCATATAGCACATTTGCTATCTGTCGATCATGGACTAATTTTAGGAAAAATACTGTTCAAAAAACTACCTAACAAGCTAAAACGATCAGAGTTTATAAAATAAAAAATCCCATTTTGGTATAAATCAACAATCGATTGATATTTAATCCTAAATGTTTAGTAGGATTGAATATATGGTTTCAATTTACTCTGATGAATATCAAATAGTTATCAAAGCACTCCGTGAGGCTCGTGTAGCAAAGGGAGTCACACAAGAGAATTTGGCTCAAGCGTTAGATCGCCCTCAATCGTTTATTGCGAAAGTTGAGAATGGTGAAAGAAGATTGGATGTTGTGGAATTTGTTCATATAGCACATTTGTTATCATTAGAGCCAAGTGTTCTCATAAAAAGAATCCCAAGAAGATATTCCTCAATATGCTGATAACTTTCTATCTATACTAGTTTCATCAGATAGCGTAGCTAAAGAGGGATTCACATAGTTAACCATGTGGTAAAACAATTAGGGTTTTAATACCCCTGAAATTGTTTTTTTATACTTCATGTTGGGCAGTGTCTATACACGTTTTACTTGGCTAACACTACAATTGGGACTATCTGCGCTCCTTTTGCGCAGATAAACGTTCCGATTTAGGTTGGAGCGGGTGCTGGTTTATGAGGTCAGCCTTTTCAGCTATATGGATCAAGCGGATTTTGCGTAAGGAACTACGGGAACGAGGTATTGAACCGAAAGGTTGAATCTTTTGAAATGCCAAGAAGCACCCATTCTAGGTGCCTCTTGTCTTGAATTGCTCTAACACCTTTATATGTGGTCTTAGCCTACCGTAATCTGAACAGGTTTTCCTATACGGGTTAACATATTAACTAATGCGTCAATGGTGAATTTATTTACCTTTTTATTCACAACGTCAGATACTCTTGGACGAGAAATGTGCAACACCGTTGCTACTTCAGTTTGTTTCATTTTTTTATCTGCAATCCATAAAGTAATTTCTTTCATTAGCTGTTCTTTGATTTGCAATGTGTTGTCTATTTCTCGTAAAGAGGTTGCATGAAGTTGCTGAGCCTCTTGCTCAGTAAAACCTAACTCAGAAAATATATTATGTCCGGCTGGAGTTACTCTACGAATTTCAGTGTCAATTTTAGTGGTCATTTGATATTTCTCCGCTGCTGGATAACTGCGTTGTATCGTACTTTAGCGATATCCTTATCATGTTTATTCGTTTGTTGAGTTTTTTTCTGAAAACTATGCAATACATAAATAGCTTCATCGAATTTAGCAACATACATAATACGATAAATACCTGTACTGTCTCTTAGCCGTATTTCTTTTACGCCAGAACCGATGTCAGAAAAGGGTTTCCAATCTTCAGGATCTATTCCATGCTGTATTCTATGAAGCTGATAGCCTGCGTCTTTACGTGCATCTGTAGGGAAGGCTAACAAATCTTCATAAGAAGAGCCAATCCAGGCAATTTCTTTCTCTGTACTGCTCCTGATTTTCGTCATAGTTTCCCTTACTTACCTGTCTGTATAAAATTTTATACAATTCTGTGCAAAGTTACAAGAATTGTCGCTTCATTTATCGTGCGCGGCATGAGTCTTTTGATTACTCAAGGATGAACATTTCTAATACTCCTTTTATACCCTCCACTTTGTGCTATTCCTGATACTTACCCAATCAACTGAATTTTATTGTCCCTGAGATCACCATAGCGAAATCATCATTACGGGAGTCTTTCGCTATGGCCCAAGATTATCATCATGGCGTCCGCGTGCAGGAAATCAACGAGGGCACGCGTACCATTACCACTGTCAGCACCGCTATTGTCGGGTTAGTCTGTACAGCGGATGATGCTGACACCAAAACTTTTCCCTTAAACACGCCAGTCTTGCTAACCGACGTTTTGACTGCCAGTAGTAAGGCCGGCAAAACGGGCACACTGTCCCATGCTCTGCGAGCGATTGCTGACCAGTCCAAACCTGTGACTGTTGTTGTGCGTGTGGTTCAAGGGGAAACCGAAGCGGAAACCACGTCGAATATCATTGGCGGCGTTACCGACGAGGGCAAAAAAACGGGAATGCAGGCGCTGCTTGCGGCACAAGGTCAGCTCGGCATCAAACCGCGTATTTTGGGGGTACCCGGTCATGATACCCAACCTGTCGTAACAGCCCTTGCCGACATCGCTCAAAAGCTGAGAGCAATGGCTTATGTCAATGCTTACGGCTGCAAGACCATTTCCGACGCTATCAAATACCGCAACAACTTTAACCAGCGCGAACTGATGTTGATTTGGCCGGACTTCCTCAGTTGGGATACGGTCAAAAATAACGAGTCTATCGCATACGCAACGGCTCGTGCGCTGGGCCTGCGTGCCAAAATTGACGAGGAAACCGGCTGGCACAAAACCTTGTCTAACGTTGGTGTCAATGGTGTGACAGGGATTTCTGCCGATGTCTTTTGGGATTTGCAGGATGCTGCCACCGATGCCAACCTGCTTAACCAGAACGCCGTTACGACCTTAATCCGCAAGAGTGGTTTTCGTTTTTGGGGTTCTCGCACCTGTTCGGGTGATCCGTCGTTTCAATTCGAGAGTTACACACGCACGGCGCAGGTACTGGCTGACACGATGGCTGATGCGCATATGTGGGCGATTGACAAGCCGCTGGTGCCTTCACTGGTACGCGATATTATCGAGGGCATCAATGCCAAGCTGCGCGAACTAAAAGCCAATGGTTACCTGATAGACGGCCGGTGCTGGTATGACGAAAGCGCTAACACCAAGGACACCCTGAAAGCAGGCAAGTTATTCATTGATTACAACTACACGCCGATCCCGCCATTGGAAAACCTGCTGTTGCGCCAGCAAATCACTGACCAGTACCTGATGAATTTCGCAAACAGCATTAACAGCTAAGGGGCTACTCATGGCATTACCTCGTAAACTCAAATATCTGAATTTATTCAATGATGGCAATAATTACATCGGTGTTGTGGAAGAAATGACGCTTCCTAAACTGAGCCGTAAGCTTGAAGCCTATCGAGGCGGTGGCATGAATGGCACTGCCTCGGTGGACTTGGGGCTGGATGATGGCGCACTAGATACCGAATTTTCTCTCGGTGGTGTCGAGTCCCAACTTTACCGACAGTGGGGTATTGAGAAAGTGGACGGTGTTTCTCTGCGCTTTAACGGCTCCTTTCAGCGTGATGATACCGGGGAAGTGATTGCGGTCGAAGTCGTGATGCGTGGCCGCTTTTCGGAATTTGACCACGGCAGCTACAAACAGGGCGACAACAGCCAGACCAAAGTCAGCGCCAAAAACACCTACTTCAAACTGACGTGGGACGGAGAAATCCTGATCGAAATCGACACCGTTAATATGGTGGAAATCGTTGGTGGTGTTGACCGTCTGGAAGCCCACCGACGCGCTATTGGTTTGTAACAATTGAACGCTTATCATCTATAAATCACTATAGGAACATTCACCATGATTGAACAAACCCCTATTGCCCAGCCGGAGCACGCTACAGTGACACTGGAAGAACCTATTACCCGTGGTGCAACCACCATCAGCGACGTCGTTGTGCGTAAGCCCAACAGTGGCGCACTGCGTGGTGCCCGTTTGCAGGCCCTGATGGAAATGGACGTCGATTCTATGATGTTGGTGTTGCCTCGTGTCACCGCGCCGGCACTGACCAAAAATGATTTGTTGCTGATGTCGCCCGGCGATCTGATTAACCTCAGCATTGAGGTGGTCAATTTTTTGCTGCCGAAGTCGGTGAAGTCCGATTTCCAGCATCAATAACCGTTGATGAACTGGTGGCAGACATTGCCACCGTGTTTCATTGGCCGCCTGCTGTGACAGCTGAGATGGGACTGCCTGAATTGTTGGCATGGCGTTACCGGGCTATGAAACGGAGTGGGGCCGATAATGAGTGACCGAAACTTACGCCTGCAAGTTATCCTGAATGCTGTTGATAAAATTACCCGCCCGTTCAAGAGTGCGCAGGCGTCCAACAAAAGGCTGGCTGAAACCCTTCGCCAGTCGCGCCAGCAGCTCAGGGAGCTAAACCAGCAGGCTGGCCGGATTGATGGTTTTCGCAAGACCAAGCGCCAACTGGCAGAAACCCGGCAGGCTTACCGTAGTGCCACCGGACAAGTGGCAGCACTGACCCGTGAAATCAACGCCAGCCAAAACCCGACACAGGTCCAAATCAACCAGCTCCAGCGGGCAAAGAATGCTGCTGCCCGGCTTAAGGAGAAAAATCAATCCCTGAGCCAATCCTTGCAACGCCAGCGTGATGCCCTGCACGCCAATGGTATCTCAACCAATCAGTTAGGACAGGCACAGCGGCGGCTCAATGGAGATATTAACCGTACAACTAGCACACTCCAGCAACAGGAGCAGCAGCTTGAACGTCTGAGACAGGGGGAACAACGGCTGGTGAATGCCCGATCCCGTTATCAGAAAATGCGGAACGTCAGTAACCAGATGGCCGCAACGGGTGTGGTTGCGACTACGGCGGGTGTCGGAGCGCTCTACAGTGCCAAGCGGGTGATGATGCCGGGTTACGACTTTGAAGTGGGGATGTCAAAAGTTCAGGCATTGACCCGGCTGGACAAAAATTCGCCCGAACTGAAAAAACTGTGGGAGCAGGCACGGCATTTGGGCGCCACAACCGCATTTACGGCGAATCAGGTCGCACAGGGACAAAGTTTCTATGCGATGGCCGGCTTTTCTCCCGATAAGATACGGTCAGCCATGCCTGGCACATTGGCGATGTCATTGGCGGGCGATACAGATTTGGCGGCCACCGCCGACATTGGTTCTAATATCCTGACCGGATTTAAATTAAAGTCCGGAGAAATGGGGAGGGTCAGTGATGTACTGGTTGGTGCCTTTACCCGTTCGAACACCAATCTGATGATGCTGGGTGATACCATGAAGTACGTCGCGCCTGTGGCGGCTGGATTAGGCGTCGATATTGAAACCGCTGCCGCTGCGACAGGTAAACTCGGTGATGCGGGGATTCAGGGCAGTATGGCAGGAACCTCCCTAAGATCTATTTTGGGACGGCTGGCTGAACCGCCCGCCGCCGCTGCGAAAGCGTTGGCAAAGTTGAATATTCAGATTAAGGATGCCAAGGGCAATCTCCGCGCTTTGCCGGATATTCTGACTGAGCTGGACAAGAAAACTACTAAAATGGGTAACGCCCAGCGTGCCGGCATTTTTAAAGCTATTGCCGGGGAGGAAGCCTTTTCCGCTCTGTCGGTATTGGCTGAAAGAGCCGGTACGGGGGAATTACAGAAACTCATCAAAGAATTGAAGAACGCCCAAGGTGAGGCCAAAAAAGTCGCCGATACTATGACTAATAACCTTGACGGCGACATGAAAAGTCTGTCATCGGCATGGGAAGATATCGGTATTCAAATCTTTGGCGGTGTGGGCAGTCCCCTGCGTGGGATCGCCCAGCGTATCACCAAAATTATCAGCAAGACGGGCGAATGGATGAAAGCCAACCCTGAACTGACCAAAACGTTAACGATGGTGAGTATCGGGCTGGGTATTATTTTGACGGTTTTTGGTGCGATTACGCTGGCATTGGTTGCTCTGTTGGGACCACTGGCAATCGTTAAATTTGGCTTGTCAGTATTGGGTATCAAGGGAGCAGGTTCAATGCTACATCTTGGTAAAGTGTTTTCCTATCTTGGGAAAATGATGATGTGGCTGGGGCATATTATGTGGACAAACCCCATTTTAGCGGTTATCGGCTTGATTGCCTTGGGCGCTTACCTGATCTGGCAGAACTGGGACAAACTTGGCCCGTGGTTCCAGAACTTATGGAACAACATTTCAAACTATGTTTCTACCACATGGGAAAATATCAAGCGCCGGGCATCAGTCAAATGGAATGAGTTGGTCACTGACACGAAAAAAATTCCGTCCGAATTTAAAAAAATTGGCGGTGAATTTGTCGAAAATCTTAAGGCCGGCATTGAGGAAAAATGGGAATCCTTGAAAAAGAAATTCTCCGAACTGGGCAAGATGGTTAAAGACGCCTTGACTCCCGACTTTATGCGGGAAGAAAACCAAGATCCCAAGCAAAAGGCCGCATTGAATGCTTATAAGGAAGCTACCGGTTCGATTGGCGGCATACTGGCGGGTGGATTCGATAAAGGCGGTTACATCCCGACGGGCAAGATTGGCATTGTGGGGGAATATGGCCCGGAGATCATCAACGGCCCCGCCCGTGTCACTAGTCGCCGTCAAACGGCTGCACTGGCGACAATCGCGGCACTATCTATGGGGGCAGCCTCGTCAGTCAACGCCCAAAATGCTCCATTGCATCCATACAGTTTGCCCGCGTCACAGTATCAGACATCGGTTGTTTCAGTTGCTAACCAGATTCAGGACAACAGACGATCTGTTTATGAAATTCATATACACGCCGTTCCTGAGCAATCCGTACAGAATATCGCGCAGGCGGTGGCGCGTGAACTGGATCGCCGTGAGCAACAACAACGCGCCCGCGCCCGTAGCTCATTTTCTGATAGAGAGGACTTTTATTCATGATGGCCGTATTGGGTTTATTTGTCTTTATGCTGAAAACCTCGCCATACCAGAGCTTGCAACACCAGCAATCATGGCGCTATGGATTTAACAATCGGGTAGGTGCTCGTCCGACATGTCAGTTTGTGGGACCGAACAACGATACTATCACGCTGTCCGGTGCCCTGTACCCTGAAATCACCGGCGGCCGGTTGTCCTTGCTGGCCCTGCAATTGATGGCCGAGAGTGGCAAGGCATGGTCATTTCTGGATGGTAGCGGCACGATTTACGGCATGTTTATTATTGAAAGTATCGATCAGACCAAAAGTGAATTTTTTACCGACGGTACCGCCCGTAAAATTGACTTTACTGTCACGTTGCGCCGTGTGGATGACAATTTAGGGGAGATGTTCGGTGACCTTCGCACCCAAATGACTGACTTGAAAACCCGTGTCACACCCAAATTGGGCGGGCTATTTTCATGATTTCTTTACCTGATATGCTAAAACTCGATGGGGTAACCGGCAAAACTAATACACCTGTGTATGTTCTCAGTGCTGGTGACAAAAATGCCAATGCCCGCATTCAGTCACGGTTGATTTCCTTGAATCTAACCGACAATCGGGGTTTTGAGGCTGACCAGTTGGATATTGAACTGGATGATAGCGGTGGTCTGTTATCTCTGCCTCGTCGTGGGACGGAGTTATCTCTGCATCTGGGCTGGCAGGGAGAGCCGCTGATCCACAAAGGCAAGTTTATTGTGGATGAAATCGAATACAGTGGTGCGCCGGACAAGATAACCATCCGTGCTCGGAGTGCCGATTTTCGGACGACGCTTAATATCAATCGTGAGGTGGCCTATCACCAGAAAACAATCAGCGATATTGTGCACACTATTGCTGTGCGTAACGATTTGACGCCGAAAGTGGACAAAATGCTAGCCAACATCACCCTCAGCCATATTGACCAGACCAACGAATCCGACGGCAATTTTCTAACCCGGTTAGCAAAACAGGAGGGGGCCATTGCCATGATCAAGAATGGCTATTTGCTTTTTACCCGACAGGGGCAGAACAAAGCTGCCAGCGGGCAGTCCCTGCCTTCGGTTATCATTACCCGTCAGTCTGGAGATAGTCACCGTTTTTCACTGGCTGATCGGGGCGCTTACACTGGTGTTTCTGCCAGTTGGCTTAATATCCGTAACCCGAAGAAAAAAGAGAACATCACTGTCAAACGCAAGCGGAGTAAGACCAACCCGCAGAAAGAAGAGAAAAAACAGGACCATTATCTGGTTGGTAATGAGGGCAACGTTTTTGTGATGAAGCACATCTATGCTAACAAGGCCAATGCCGAACGTGCAGCTAAAGCAGAATGGGAGAAAATTCAGCGCGGTGTGGCGTCATTCTCTATTCGACTGGCGAAGGGAAGGCCAGAGCTGTTCCCTGAAATGAAAGTCAGGGTGAGCGGCTTCAAGCCCGAAATCGACGCGGCAGACTGGACGTTGGTAACTGTCACACACACACTGAATGACAGTGGATTAACGTCATCCTTGCAATTGGAAGTGAAAATTTCTGATTCAGATATGATATAGTTGCTTTCGTGCCAGTTGCAGCTATGGCAACCTGTTTGTTGAGGTACTCGCGCTATGATGAGATGCCCCTTATGCGGTCATGCCGCCCACACTCGAAGCAGTTTTGAACACACGCCCCAAACTAAGGAACGTTACAACCAGTGCCAGAATATTAATTGTGGCTCAACGTTTGTTAGTCATGAAACCTTTGTGCGGTTCGTCACCAAGCCAACATTGATTGAAGCGGTTCCACCGCATCCTGATAGTGGACAACAGACCGTGCTGGTATTCTGATCGAATAGTTGTCGATGAGTAAATAATTAAAAAAAGCGTTCCATTATTCATCGTGGGGCGCTTTTTTTATGTGAGAATATTTTTCTGAGAGGGAATTAGATGCGGTGAGGAGAAGGCTTATGTCATGATCGTCTCAAACTATATTCAATTTTCAGGGACGCCTCTGTGGTTCACTAAAATCTGATGAATAGCCAAAACAACATCAGAAAAATCATCATCTACGATATAAAAATAGCATTCAGGAACGTTTAACACCTTGGAGAACGCACACATTGTTTCAAAGGTTGGCTGATGAGTTCCATTTTCATACTGTGATACTCTCGCTCGTGCTGACTTTTCATCTATGCCAGCCGTAATTCCGAGTTTTTCTTGTGTGATATTTGCACGTAAACGAGCGGCTTTTAAGCGTTTGTTAATCATAAAATTAACCGTCAGTTATTAAAGGTGTAGTTGACGATATATGTAACATTTCTTAATGTTTTTTTGTCAAAACTTACTTAACAAAAATCATTTAGCTATTAAAGAATATTATAGTGTTTGGTAACTTTGCTAAAGAATTTGCTAGGTAAGTACCACATTACGCACATTTAAGGGACATCTCAGGATTCGGAAAATAAAGCACGTTAATTCGGCAACAGCGGTCGTAGTGGTCTATGTTGTTGCGCCAGAGGTAATCCCCAGCTAGGTTGATCTGCTCCTACCCCAGCGATAACAGATACTGCAATAGTGACTTATCGAGGATACTTTCCTGTTCGGCCTTGATAGATGAAAAAGCCTACAGTATTTAGGATTGATAGATCTGTTAAGGTGATGGTTAAATTTTAATTAAGTATTTCTTATGAAAGTAATTTGTGGTGAAAGCCCCGTTTAAGGGGCTTTGTCGTCAATGTGGACATTGGGTGGACGATGATAGAAAAAGTATATTTATTTTCAATATGTTATGGGTTGTATGTGGACACCATCCCTGTCTTTTCCCCCGCCTTATGGCGGGATTTTTTTATCTGGCTAAGATTAATTCACTTTAAAATCAACCAGATAAAATTTTTGTAAGCAACTGTAAGTAGCGTGGAAATTTTCAAGTGTGGACACTTTTGAGTGCTACGGTTGCTTGTTATTGCTAAATTTCTATGCCTCCATTTAGTGGATTTAACGTGATTGCAAATTGCAAATAGTCGGGTGCCAGATGAGCATACGCCATAGTTTGTTGTATATTGGCATGACCGAGTATTTGTTG
>NZ_JONO01000065.1 GCF_000711895.1 Photorhabdus australis DSM 17609 | reverse complement strand
TTCACTCCGTAATCCACCTTCACTGGCGGCCACTGTCGTTTCTCAACCTCCGCCGTAGTCCCCGGTGTTGGGCTGGCAACCTGAGGGGGTTGTTCCGTCGCTGGCACAGATTCCGCCGTCAACGGCACTACTTCACCTATATAGAGTTTCATCCCATTTTCAAGATGAATCATTCGCTGCGCTACCGCCACCATGTCCGAAGAATTTATGATATTTTCTGAATTCGGCAATTCCTGCAATTGATCAGTAAAGTCCACTTGATCAATTTCATTTTCGTGTTCAACGTATTTAATAACCGGAACATCTTTGAACTTTTCTTTTAATTGATCAATAAGCGTGGGTTGGTGCTTATCATTATTTTTATCTTCAGAGCGGGCTTTTTCATCAATCATGTCTTGATCAATACGTTCAGATTTTTCACCCTCGCTTTCTGGATTATCTCTTTTTACTTCTTCTGAATGATCAGTTTCAGAAATATCAGGTCGCTGAACTTCTTCATCAACAACAGGCACTGACCAACGATGTGCTGACCTATTAGGGGA
Organism: Photorhabdus australis DSM 17609; assembly: GCF_000711895.1. Classification (GTDB taxonomy): domain Bacteria; phylum Pseudomonadota; class Gammaproteobacteria; order Enterobacterales; family Enterobacteriaceae; genus Photorhabdus; species Photorhabdus australis. The sequence goes on along the minus strand of NZ_JONO01000065.1, from coordinate 23,467 downwards.
GTGAAAATCTGGCTCATTCAATGGCTCCCGTGGTTTATCTATATCCGATTTATTCTCATTATTTCCTTGAGGATTACCTAGTAAATACTGGGAACCCCCATACATCGCCATAGCAGAAGCATTACCAAACAACACCACAAATGCCGTAGGTAACAAACTGATTCCTGCGGTAAATGGAGCCAAAGCAATTCCAATCACAGAAGCGAGAGTTAAGGTCCCTACATGAGCTATGGCTTTACTCTTATTACTGATTGAATTGGATGTTCTCAGTTTTGCTTGTTTCTTTGTTTTTGCTGTTGTTTCTTTACCTGATAACGGCAACAAAGGTGACTCTACATGCACAGCAGATGGCTGCTCATTATGCGCATGTATTATTTGGTTGCTGCCTCCTGTAATAATTGAATTTGTGACACTCACTTGAGATATTTCAGATTCAACTGCTGGAGAATCAGCATTGACATTATTATTACCTGAGGCAACAGATATTCTAGGTTCTAACATATTAAAATCTCATAATTTGTAAAATGTGAATGACCATATTCCTCAGCTCTTTTTCCTGATAATTATTTTCAGAGATAGCAACCGTTAAATACCCATCTACACGAATCATCATGCTATCAAATGTCTTATCTATGTTTGCCAATGCCTCAATGATCTCTTCAGTATTAACAATATATATCAACTGAAAAAAAGGAAGAATCGGAAGAAGCAAATAATCCTGGAAAAATTCAAACACTTGCTCTTCATTATTTTCCAGGCGCTGCAAAAAAGATTCAATATGGTCTTTCGTCATTTATTTATCACATAATAAGACAAGATCTTCATTACTCAAATCACGAATCTCTTGCGTTTCCAGTAATGTTTCAAACAAAATCACATCCAGAGACAACTTCAACGTTCCTGGCCAGGAATTTTTTCGCCCTCGGAGATATTCCGAATCAATCTTTAATTGATTTAAATCACACAGGATTGAGTAGTATTCATCGTGTATTTTAGCCTTAGCAGAGACTAAAATAGGCTGCTGCTCCCGTTCACTTTTACTGATATAACGCTCAAACTGAATGCCATACTTTCCCATATGACGAGTAAAAATATACTCAAGATAAGAGGGGGAGAATAGTTTAGTATCTACATTAAATATTCGCCGTGCCTCTAAACAGGATAAGTAAAACTCGCCACTTATTCCTACATGCTCAATACGTAGAAGAAAAACGTCCTGTTCTAAATCATCTGTATTATGTAAGCCGTTAAAATCGATAGATAAGTCTTCATTATCAAAGCGTTTACCTGCTACCCGATTAAATTGTTTAAAAAAAGCACCATCTAATTCAAGCAAAGGTAAAAAATTTTCCTTCTCTTCCATTTAAACACTCCCTCGGTTTTTCGATAGTAAAGCCAATACGTTTTGACTCATTGAAAAATCCTCATCATCAATCCAGTCCCGGAGTGTTTTTGGCATACTGCAAACAAAATTATATAATAAATTATAAACTTCCATAGAGGATTTTTCCCTGAAATCCTCTGACTGAACCAAACTCAAAATAAATGAAATATTATGAAATTTATTATCAAAAATCCCTTCAATAATGGCTAAATTTACCATTTCATCAGAGTAATCACGCAGCAGGGAAAACCACTCAATAGTCGCGGCCTTATCAAGAAAAATGTCTGGGTTTGACAATCCATTCCAGCTTAATCGTTTTGATTTATTCTTAAGCATTTCATAAGGGTCCAGACGTAAACTGCTGGTATTAGAATGTCTGATTTTCTTCGAAGGTATTTTTTTATTCATTAACACCTCTTTGCTTTAATCTAACTTTATGCTTTTCGTAACAACGGCATAAATTTAATAGCGTCATCAAATCAGATATGACATTGTCTCTTGCCAAAAGATTTTGAATAAGTTCAGCATCCACCTCGAGTAAATCATCAGTATTCATCTCTAATTTCTCAAGATACACACTTAATTTTTCATAAACATCTTTGGGGTATAAATAGCGAGAATGATATGCTGATTGAACAACAAAGAGCGTAGCATCATCCAGCTCTTCTGGTTCAGGTAACTGATCAACGTAGCCATGCCAGTCACTAATTGCTCTAAGAAGATCCCCATTAACTCGTCTGGCAAAATCGCGCTGATTTCTTCGCGTTGATTGAACAGACCTAATCCGGAATAACTTAGGTCTTTTTTTAACCAGTCGCTCAGCGGATTTGATATCACGAACTCGGCGAACCTTACCCTTATCATTAAGTTTATGTTCAGTCGCTCGGCTTGGAGATTCAGGCGATGAAATAGCCCTAATTCCCCTAAACTGTGAAAAAGAAGTTGGTAATATAGCCATATACTGATAGTGCGAGCGACAAGCGCTCGCTCCTCCTCAATTAACGGTTAGTAACCAAAGCTGCACCCTGAATAGCTTCCATCATCTTTAGCAATTGCACCAATTCATTACCTAAACTCTCAATGAATTGCGTCAGTTGCTCGTCAAATTTCTGCTTCGTTTCTTTTGATGCCTGATTTTCCTCATCATGTCGCACATTATCCGCATGTAAAAACTCAACCCCATCAGAGCCAATCTTATTGGACATTTGAGCTAAATTAGTAACATTATTATATTTAGCCGTTCTGGCTTGCTGTAATGTTGCGGAAATGTCATTACGCTGTTGTGGCGAAAGATCAGAAACTTTGCCCTCCGGCAAATGTTTATCTTTTACTGTCTTAAACTTGCTGGTTTGGTAGGCAGATGCGGTTTGTATCGTCATGGAAACAAGAGATATAGCCATATTAATACCAAATTTAACCTGCGCAGTTTCCTTTTTGTTTTGTGCCAGAGCAATGCCCAGTTCCAACGTGGACACCGCTTCATCAATTCGATTGAACAGCAACTGTGAACGCAACTCTTTTGATGAATCGATTATCATACCGATCAGTTTCATTAGCTGGCCCATGCTAACAGTCCCCGATTCAACCTGTTGATTTAGAGACTTAACCTGAGGCTCAATACTCGCCATTTTCGCGCTAATTGCCTGTAATTCCTTATTCTCTACCCCAGCCTTGAGTTGGTCTTCGAACGTAGAGGTCATAGCAGATACAGCACTGAATTGAATGTTTGACATATCTCATTTCCTTTTTACAAATGTATACTCAGCATCTTTTGATTAAACTCACGTTCATCACTCTTGATTTTGAAAAGAGATTCAAACGATTTCGTCAATGCTTTCATCGCCGTACTTAACATAATTTGAAGTTGCTGAAAGCGGGCTTCCATCTCTTCTTGTTCAGCCTTACTAACCTCAAGATCTTTCATTACTGAAGCAGATTTGATGGCATAACCACTTCCGACCACAGAAACAACATCGGATGAAACGGATGTTACCTGACCAATTCTCGCTGCTGCCAATTTACCACCTTTGGCAAACTCTTGTATTTTCGCAAATAAAGGTTCCAGCAACTTTAGTGCCTTATTAATAATATTCTGCGCTTTTCCCGCAATAGTGTTGAACGCTTTAAAGGATTTCAGCACATTCATGGCTTTTTCAACCAGTTCTACAGCTTTAGCCGTCGTACTAGCGATAGTTTTACTCGCAGAAGCTAAGATATTTCCTGGGTTAAAACTCAACACTGCCCCCACGATACCAATGATCACTTCTAATGAGACTTTTACCCAATTGCGGATTTTTTCATCAACACCACTAGCCTCAAGAATTTTATCTACAATCTTAGGCACAACGATAGCAGCGACCATAGTACCGATCATCACTGCGGCCATAACTGGATTAAACGGGGCCATGACAATAGCAGCAATAAAGCCAAGGGCCATGCCAAGCTTGCCCCAAAAACCTTTCTTCTTCTCAGCCGCTGCCTGCTCTTCCAATTTCTGCATACGCTCATTCAATTGCGCGATTTGTGCATCCTTTAATGTTGCAATCAACGCTTTTTTAGCTTCTGAATTTTCTTTGGCTGTACCAGACATACCATTAGCCAATGTCTTAGCCGCTTCAGCAATCATTCGCCACAATGCATTCTCCGATAGTGTGCTGCCTGGCAGAGGCTGTGATGGAGAAGCTGATGGTTGCAAACCCTTTTGTCCTGATTTTTGCAGCTCAGGCTGCTGCTCTTTATTTTCTTCCGTGCGGATATATCCGACATCAGAAATAATATTGATGCTAGTCATTTAACCTCCATACGAGCCTGGTAAATGGAGTTCGTTTAACCAAAAGAACGTGAACTCCGTAACACTGAGAATAAGTCTCAGAAGTGATATTTCTAATTTCTTATCAGATATTACGAGCTATTGCTAACTGCTCATCCTTGCAGATCTGAAGCCAATATTTGAGTGTCTGTTGAATCATTTTCACCTGATCACCAATACGGTTAATTTCTTCTAATTCATCTTCCGATAGCTCTCTACCAGGGAAATTACTATATAAATTAACCAAATCATTAAGATCTATACCGCTACCAAGCCAATCAAGACGACCATCTGGCAACATCCGCCAGGTTGTATTTGCTTCAAGCCAGTTTAAAGAAGCGCTGGAATACTTGACGTCTTTATCATCTAATTCAAATTTATCCTTAACGAATTTATCCACGTCTTCCAGACTGCCAGTCAATATCAGTTCAACCTCTTCCTTGCTCATACTTTTATTCTCAAGCAAAGAACTTAAAAGAAACAATCTAAGCATAGGGCTTATTACTGTGGCAGAAGTAGGATCGTTAATATTTATATTTCCCTGGCCCTTGTTAAGCCACCACCCATATTCATCTTTCCACCCTTTAATAATCTGATCGGATATGGCTTTCCCCCCACCGGCCTTCTCCAACTCTTGCATAATTTGACCGAGAAATGAGCCAGAAGGAATATTGCCATTTTTCATGATGCCGTCATAAAGTTTAGCAACCACAGCGCCAAGCTTTTCCGGGCTATTCCAGGCTTCCTCATGTAGTGAATGACTACCACTACCTGTACTTTCCAATATATGACTAATATCGACTTTATTCTGCTCGTACCAACTTTCTAGCCCATAGTCTTTTGGATTACACATGATCTCGAGTAACGCCAGCTGGAATAAATCTTCCAGATCAGTTGGCTGAACCCCATCAGCTTTTATATTGTCAAACATCAACATTAAGCTGGATCTAAACATTTCTACACCGCCATTAGTCCACCCTTGTATGCGTTCTAATTTTTGCGCGTAAATCTCAATACTGCTAGCTAATGCCAGAGCAATTGCCTGTTCAGCATTGACACCCAACATTGCCAATACAACCTGTTTTTGCTGTGTAGCTATCATTGCCAGCACTGATGTATCGGCGTCATTGGGCATTGTCGCCAAACGCTGGTCAATCTTTTCACGTTGGCTTTCAGAGCTTTCTATAATTTTTATGTTATTCATGGCCAATTGCTTTTGGCCTTTAGCATCATCATTATGATCAAAGGGAACTATTTCATTTGACGACCTACTAGAAGGATACAAAGTGTGAATCATTGATATTTTCCTATTAGTCTACGCTCTGATTCTCTGATGTTGAATTTGATAAAAATCACAATAAAATAATTTAAACTCTTTGATTTAAAAATAAAACCTGAGCATACATTTAACGTGTGATAAAATATATATAAAAACCACAACCAGCTACTGGTTGAATAGATCTTCGAAATATTCGTCACATTTTATCTATTTCTTAATTCTCATTTTTATAAATATCAGCATTAAATTACCATCATAAAACGACGCTATCAAATGTAGTGCCCCCTGTCATGTTTTAGACAGTCTAAACATTCATTTAATTTCTTATCAAATATTACGAGCTATTGCTAATTGCTCATCCTTGCAGATCTGAAGCCAATATTTGAGTGTCTGTTGAATCATTTTCACCTGATCACCAATACGGTTAATTTCTTCTAATTCATCTTCCGATAACTCTCTACCAGGGAATTCGCTATATAATTTTGTCAGCTCTTTAATTTCTATTCCATCACCTATCCAATCGATCTGGTCGGTATTATGTTTATCTTGCATCTGCCAATTAGCATGATCAATAAGCCACTGCAATGATGCACTCTTATATTTACCCTCTTGCCCATCAAATTCTGAAGCAACGAATGCATCTATTTCGTCCACAGATCCCGTTAGAATAAGCTCAACAGATTCCTTGCTCATTTCTTTATTTTCCAGCAATGAACTCAAGAGAAACAGTCTGAGCATAGGGCTGATTTCTGTAGCACTTCCAGGCTTACCGCGATTAACCCACCATCCATAATCATCCGTCCATCCACTGACGATCTGATTGGATATGGTTTTTCCCCCACCGGCCTTCTCCAGCTCTTGCATAATTTGACCGAGAAATGAGTCAGGAGGAATCTTGCCATTGCTCATGATGCTGTCATAAAGTTTAACCACCACAGCGCCAAGCTTTTGTGGGGTGTTCCAATTCGTCTCATGCAAGGAATGGCTGCCACTACCTGTACTTTCCAATATATGGCTAATATCGACTTTATTCTGTTCGTACCAACTTTCCAGCTTATATTCTTGTGGATTACACATGATCTCGAGTAACGCCAGCTGGAATAAATCTTCCAGATCAATTGACTGAACCCCATCAGCTTTTTTATTTTCAAACATCAACATTAAGCTGGATCTGAACATTTCTACGCCGCCATTAGTCCATCCTTGTATGAACTCTAATTTTTGCGCGTAAATCTCAATACTACTAGCTAATGCCTGAGCAATTGCCTGTTCAGCATTAACACCTAACATTGCCAGTACAACCTGTTTTTGCTGTGTGGCTATCATTGCCAGCACCGATGCATTGGCATCATTAGGCATTGCCGCCAAACCCTGGTCAACCTTTTCAAGTTGGTTTTCAGAGCGTTTTATCACTAAAAGCTCCTGACCTTCAGAACCATCATCCTGAGATAAGGGAGCTATTTCAATAGGCGATCTACTCAGCGTATTTAAGATGTTAATCAAAATATTTATCTCTCAAGTATCAATATAGGGCTTAAGCTGCTGCTGTAAAAATTGATAACGTTTGCAATAAAAATCACTTAAATTCTCTGGTTTAACAATATAAAATACGGCGCTAGAATTTGCGTACTCTTTTAATTTATAGTGACACAATGCAATATTTACAAATACTTCATCTAAATCACAGGTTGGATATGTTTTCAACACATTTAATAAATCCAACGCTTTTCTAAACTCTTCTTTTTCTAAATAGATAGAGGCAAGGCTACCAGGCCCCCGATGATCATAGGGACTAAGAACTGAATAGGATAAAAATACTGCCTCTGCTTCCTTTAGCTGCATATTAGCATAAAACTTAACGCCTAAATTGTATATTGATTTAAGTTGATTTATTGTGATTTTATTTGATTTTGCTAATATCGCAAGTTCTCTCTCTATCCTTTTTCCATCAAGAGAATCCAAAAAAACCTCAAAATCATCACTTGCATCATTATCTTTTTTTACATTTAACTGATGATTCATATAAGTATCTCTTTCTCTTTATTTAACATTATTTTCAATCATCCCAAAAATAAGAGATTTTAAATATTCAGGACGCCCCACTATAACCCGCCCCTCTGGTAACTTAACACCCAGTCTTAAGGACCAAACAATTGCCTGACGCCGATTAACTGCCGCTAATACGATAAGACCAAGCTCTTGCGAAGTATAACCTCCAGGTATTTCTTTGAAAAAAGCCGCCTCAGACCACAAATAATAATTCTGCGGCAGTTTTTTTCTATAACTTAACCAATCCAACCCAGTATAATTTAACCTCGCTCTCTGATATTGAGCCACGAGTGAAAGTAACTCAATGACCTTAAACACTCTGGTTCTGGACGAAGAAAACCACATAACAATTTCTTCATTACTCAATGTAGTAATAACGTCAAATGTTTCCTCATTTAGAAAACCCTTTACCAAATAGTAATGAAGAATTTTATAGTAATGCCTTTTAGATTTTTTCATCAACTATCGATTGTACTAAATATTCAACGGTTAGAATATCTCGTTCAGAAACAATGCCTTTCAAGAATTTTTCTATACTACTTTTACTGGTAGCATCTAATTCTTTAATACTAATGATAAGAACGGAGACTCTTTTACTTTCACTACCCGAAACCATCACATTAGAGCGTAATACATCAGGTATGACATTCAGCTTATTGTATATCTCTCTCCCTTCTAACAGATTACTTTTAATATTTTCTAACTTGCTTAAACTTGCAAACTTTGATTCCAACAAATCATTAAGATCCTCTGTCTGAAAGTAAAAATTGAACCTTGATAGTAGGGTCCTTGCTTCCATAACGTGAGTCTCATTAACGAAAATAGAATAACCATTTTTTGTTGAAACCAAGTCGGCGCTAATATGAGATTGATTCAATAATACTAATACTTTATTCGCAATATCTGCCGATTCAAACATAGCAATAGAAACTCCACTGCTATCCTGGCATCCTACTAACAAAAAAAAGAGAAAACCACGAATCACATTTCTCAAACGTATCATTACTGAGCCTTCATAACATCATTAACAGCTGCCGCGGATTTAGAGGCTACCTTTGTTACCATTTCATTATACATCGAAAACTGGAACACAGCTTGCTGAAGCGCGAAAGTGTCCGTAACTGTTATATGCCCTCCACTCGCATTGACTTCATTCAAAACATCAAATATCTCTTTAAAACCTTCACCTACATTATTATAAGTTTTTTCAAAAATAGTCGCTTGCTCGTTCCGTATACTCGCAATCTCAAAATCATTCATCTTTAACTCATTATCCTCTGTCTGAAAACACAACCATACTTACCACCAAAGTACCAGCCTGAAACTGCTTGTATAGTGAATTCTTCAGAATTCATTTTGATTCAAGAATTTGAATTTACCAAGTAGTCGGCATATACCGAATGAACTTCAAGATGCTTGAGTCGTCAGACATAAAAACATTTAAATTCAACAAAATAATCGTTTTGCAAACATGCACTTTGAAGTATCTTGAGTATATATCACTCATGACTTTAACATTTCCCAGAAAAATAATTTCGATTTATTAAGTACCTATTCCATTGAAGGATAAGGACTGTTTTATTACAAAACCACTGTAATCTCAGTGCTGACTGATAAATGTGATTAATCCTGTCGTTATCACTGATGAAAATAAGGATGAAAGAATAACGATATATACTAGATTTAAAAACGACTTACTCACCGCAGGAGAAATGCTATTCTGAAGGCTCAGTTCATCAGAAACGGTATTCATTTTTTTATCTTGACGACTAAAAGATAAGTTAGTTTCTTTAGGCAGCAAATTTTCTTTAATACACCAATTATCAAGTTTTTCGTCAATGATAAAAATGTATCCTTCTTTTGGTATAGTTTTTATTTCACAAGTCAAATCATCAAATCCAGATAACGCTTTCCGAAGATTAGAAACAGCCTTAGTCAACGACGTTTCATTAACAATCACTGCTCCCCACACTGATTCATGGATCTGCGTCTTATTAATCACTTCATTTGGATTTTTACAGAATAACTCTAACAGGCTTGCTTCCCTACTTCCTAACGTTATTTCCTGAACTGTAGATGAAATATTACATTTTAAGCTGTTAAAAAATACATTCCGGCCAATAACATAATCTTTCATTTTATAACACCTCTAAAATTCACACCAAATGTCTGGCTAATCAATATAATAAGGAGCTCAAACAAATCTCAGCAATAAGATCTTCTCTCCCAATGGGAGCAGATGACGTTCGTCTCCCCAAGCCTTCTACACAACGATACTATTCAACTAACCTCATCAAGCAGCACTTTATTTCACATACCATCATATTCAGCCATAAGTACCCTGAAGAAAGGAAGTTGCATTGAAAATCACACAAAATATAGTTTTTTATTTCAAAAAAATAAATCATATAGATTTACATTCCAAAATCGGCAGATAATTCAGATTTATATAGAAGTCTCAGAAAATGTGACATCTCTACTTAATCATAGCCATAACCAAAATATTTTTCCTTTTTATCATTTGACATTTGAAGTGGTTGCACTCAAAACCACAAAATTTAGCATGGAAAAGCTGTACTAACGGTAGAATTCACAGTCCGTCAAATAACCCGCCAAAAGGCAGGTTACCTATTATTTTCTTGTTGTTACTGGCCAGTTGTTATCGAGATAATTCACCATTATTAAAACTGTCTTTTTAATAAAACCTTCCACCATCTCAATTCACTAACATTCATTTTAATTCAGGGGTGAATAAATTAATCAATTTTAACTTTTACTTCACCCATTAATGATCTCATAGACAATATTAAAGGATACTAATTTATCTAACAATTTATCATCTAAATTTTTACTTTCCGCATCCAGATGAGTAAGTACAACAAGTTTTTTCTGTTTCACATTCATATGTAACTCCTCATCTGCTATAAAAACCTCCATAACTTGTGATGATTTCATTTGTAGAACCCGAAAATCTTTAATTGGTATCTCTATAAACATTAGTAATGTAAAATCATCGTCATAGGTTATATATATCTCTGCCCCGCCGTTTAGTTCAATACAAACAGGTTTATTGCCATCAAGCCGTGACAACATCACCGCATCCAAACCTAACTTCTCAATTAAAATTCTGGAAATAATATTTCTAAAATTTTTCAACGTAATCATCCTTATAACTTTACTTTTGTTAATAAAAAATTACAAAACACTAAATAATAATTGAAACTGTTCGTACACATCTTTCCCTGCATGGGTTAAAAGAATGAAAAGTACAATCAACTTTGCAGTTAATGGCAACCCTGGATCTTGTACACTGAATATAGTTTGTAATAGACCAACAGACACACCAGTAATAACAAACCAGATAGAAAATATGAAAACTCCATCTTTCAAAATACTCAAACACAATGCCGCAACATCAAGAGCAGTCATCCTCGCCTCCCTCATTGAACCATGCTTTTTCTCCAGTTATTTTAAATAAATAGCGCATACCTTTAAAGAAAACACGATAATTACGAGCCACCGGGTTGCGATAAAATGCATCAGCAGGTGAATTTTTCAAATTAGCTAAATAGGTATATTTTATACTTTCATTTAGTAATGAATTTTGAATCCAACCAGTACTATTGTCGAAATTAGAAATATTCGAACACAATGAATTAGATTTATAGACAGTATTTTTAAACATAGGACCAACACTAACTTCTACAGCAGAAAATCTTGCTCCAACAACCGCCCTATCGCAATGGTTAAAATCCTGAGCACCCTTTATTTGATTATTCTTTGGAACGTATGAATTCACTATCTTTTCTGGCGACACCATAGATAGATACTGCAATCCCTGCAGGAACTTATAGGGTAATGATAATGGGTTCTCTTTTACTATGTCGGAGAAAATATGAATATATTGAGAAACATCTTCTGTCTGGAAATCTTCCTGCTGAATTTGAGTATTATATGGCAAAGCTTCATTGCACTTACCCAATCTAGCCTTATCACTTAACCCCTGCGGTGAAAGTTTCCCCTCCATGCCCACTTTATTATTAGTTGGTGCCCTGTCAGCATTAAACCGTAAATTAGATTCTGTCTGGAAATCTTCCTGCTGAACTCGAGTGTTACCTAGCAGAGCTTTATTATATTTACCCAATCTAACATTATCACTTAACCCCTGCGGTGAAAGTTTCCCCTCCATGCTCACTTTATTATTAGTTGGTGCTCTGTCAGCATTAAACCGTACATTAGATTCTGTTAGCTGGAAACCTTCCCGCACTCGAGTACTGCCTAGCAAGGCTTTATTATATTGACCCAATCTAGCCTTATCACTTAATCCTTGCAGTGAAAGTTCCCCCCCTATACTTACGTTATCATTAGTTAGCGCTCTGTCAGCATTAAACTGTAAATTAGATGAGGCTTGGAAAGATGAAAAACAAAGATTATCCGGTTCTTTTTTTTTCACCTTCCTTTTTTTATCTTTATGAATCGATGACATTCGTTTCATCTCTTTAACAAATTTAACATCATTCATTGTTTCTTTAAGAACACTTTTAAAACCCTGATCTGCATCATCAGAATTCAAAGACTCAGGCTCATCTATACTGATTAATTCTAGTTTCATTCCCGCCTCTTAAGTCAATTGTTTTTTTAATTCATCCAATACATCTTTCCGCTTCTCTAACCTCAGTTTTTCCGATTCTGCTTTTGCTATTTCTATTTCTATTTTCTCTAACTCTTGCTGAACGACAGATACATCAAATACCAAAGATTCTATTAACGATCGAATATTCTCTCTGCGCCTAAAAAAAATTTTTAGCGCATCAATCTCATCTTCAATATCTAACATCTTCAGCTTATTTTGTGCTTTTTGTACATCTTGCCAGTAATCAGCAATGGTCATTTTCAACACATCATGTTGTTTATTAAGTTTTTTTAATTTTCGTTGCTGCTTACCAATTCCAATATCGATAATGCTAATAATCTGACAGAATTCTTTCCATCTCTTGGAGGGTTTCTTCATACTCTACCCCTTCATACCCTTGCTTTAGAAAATTCATAATTTCCGGATAGAGTTCTATCGCATTATCGGTCAATAAATCGTTACCCTTCTCGTATTCCCCTACACGAATCAATAATTCAACATCAAAGTAACGATATACCATATCTTTAATCCGTTCAGACATTTGTACATAACGTTTATCCTGAATCTTATTCTGCAATCGACTTTTACTTTTCAATACATCTATTGCGGGATATCTTCCCGTAGATGCAATCATCGTTGAATAAACCAGGTGCCCATCAATTAAAGATTTAACTTCATGTGCAATAGGATCGCTATCAATATCAGTTTCAATTAACACGGTAAAAATACCGGTAACCGAACCATAAACGGAATTACCACAACTCTCGACTAATCGTGACAAGGCGAGAGAAACACCGATAGGTATTCCTCCCTGAATAGGGGTGCCATCCAGCATCGCTTGAGCTCTGGCAAAACGAGTTAAAGAGTCAAAATAAAGTACTACTTTTTTCCCTTGCTCCATAAAGTAACGCGCAATAGAAACAGCGACCAAACCAGAACGGACTTTCTCTAATGGATTTGCTTCGGATGTCGACACAATTGTTATTGCTTTTCTAATGACTTCTGGACCTATTTCTCCTTCCAAAAACTCAACAACTTCACGAGCACGCTCACCAATCATGGCAAAGATTACAACATCTGCATCCATATTATTGGCCATAATAGAAACGGTAGTGGTTTTTCCTGCCCCTGCTGGGGCAAATAACCCTACACGTTGCCCTTCTCCGATAGTAAAAAGGCCATCAATTATTTTCAATTTAGTCGGGAATACTTTTTCAATTGAAGCCCGATTTTTCAAAGGAATAGGTTCAATCGAAATAGGTAAGTCAAAATATTCTTTATTCTTTTCAAGGTAGGCATCACCATAAAGTGATTCACCATAGCAATTAATGACCTTCCCTATTAGCGCATCTTCATTCATTGGAAAACAAAATCGACGATATGGAATTTCAACTTTCCCATTACGCTGAACAGTACCAGGTTGCAACAGTTTTATTTCTATCTGGTGCCCGGCCACTTTCATAATTTCCCCTCGGATACGCTCTCCATCAACGGTATGTACCAGACATTCCTGCCCCACAAACGTATCAACATTCACATAGCAGATAACCATATCCTGATAGGATTCTTTGACTTTAAAAAACCGTTGCAACATTAATCAATCACCTGAAATGAAACCGCAATATATCGTTTGTATTTACGCTTCGTTAACTTGGTATTTTTAAATATCTCACCTAATAACGGAATACTCGATAAAACTGGCACGCCTGATTCAGAAGATAGCGTTTCTATATTATCAAAACCGCCCAAAATAATCGTTTCATTTGGTTTAATAAATGCTTCTGAGGATAATGATTGCGAGCTGATTTTTGGCGGCTGGGAAACACCATTCTGGTTACTACTTTTATCATCATCAAAGTGTTCCTCGATATATTCAAGCTTAGCCTGAACACCACCGGAAGGAAGTACACGACCAGTAACATAAAGGCTATTATCCGCCTCTATCTTCAGGCTCTCGACCTCTTTATTAGAAACCAGATTCACCGTTATCGTATCTTTCTTACCAAAATGCCCTTGATGGTTTTCTAATATAAGTAGGTTAGTAGAATAAACACTTCGTGCTAATCCATTACTATACATGGCCTGAAAGTTATTTAAAAAATCCTTGGTCGCTGAATAAGGCAGAGTCAATATGTCATATATTCCTGTAGAACCATTCAGCATTGAGCTGTCGGCACCAAAGTGCTCTGTTCTGTCCGCAGCTACATCATACACTTTCAGGGAAAACATCAATTGTTTTCCTTTAACATCAATCATTGAGGCAATGCGTTTTGCCAGTGTAATTTCGTCCGGGGTACCGCGTACCAGTAAGGCATTAGTACCTGGAATAACTTGAACTTTTGATGTTTTTTCCGCCTCCTCTAATTTTTGCTTATCACCCTCATTTAACTTTACCTTGTAGGCACGTTCCAACATTTCACCATCTGCCACGTTTTTAAATTGGCCCATATTTGAAAGAGCGCCAGAAATAAGCGAACCTGCCCCAGGGAAATTAACCGACCCACCAAAGGTATTGATATTACGGTCAACGACAGATAGATAGTTAAACTCAATCCTGGCAATTTCAAGATCATTACCGTTTTCCAAAAATTCGTTATTGTCTGTCATGCTCGAATATGACAGAACATCATTGATAAAATTACGAGGTCCGGAAAATAATAAAGAGTTTCCTCTTTCTATCAATTTTATCTTTATCGTACTATTAGTTTGAAAAGCATATTCAAGCTCAGTTAACAGGACTTCGGGAGAGATATTCTTCGGTTTATAGGTATAATTTATATAAGACTGCCCTGACTGTACGCTTATCGTCCCACCATAAATATACCAGTCAAAATCATAGACATCCGAAAGTTTAGCCAATAATTCTGTGCCTTCTCCTCTCAGCACCTGAGTTAACGGCTGTCGACTTGTCTTATCATCTAAACCATCTACCAGTTTTAATTGCTCATCCTTCGCAATAGCAATTAAAGCCTCTTTGAGATTCATTTCATCTTTTTTCAGCATAACTTGTGCATTAGCTGTAGCGCCTATCAAGCATAGCAAGAAAAAAAATACGACCTTACTCTTCATCTAAAATTTCCTTCATTGCTTCTTGATGTTGTTTTAACATCTTAATTGTATTATTAGTTATCATATATTGAATTATAATTTCAGACATCTCATCATCAGGGATTATCTCATCATCTGTATCAGACTTTATCGACTGATTTGATACCAATTTAGTTGATTCCTCCTGTTGACTCATTTTTGTCATCATCTCCTGAAAATCTGAAGATTCATTTGGTATAGAAAAATGAAGTGAAGGAATTGATATTTCATTCATTGGAAACCCCGGTCATTTTCTGGAATAGATACAATTGGTCATTAAAAAACCATGTATTTAAAAGGATAATCACGAGTATTGTTTTTAGGTCGGCAGTAACAAATATCGACAATGAGGATTTTTTAAAAAATAGATCTACCATTACCACACAAATCGAAATAGATATGATGACAATCATATATTTACTTGCCACTATTGCGGTCATTTTCAGATAACCAACGATTAAAAAGTACAGTCTTTGAAAATCCATATCACTGTACTCTCCAGTGCCAATACTGATGTCACCATTTAGTAAGTTAATAATAGGTGTAAATAATGCACCGTTATCCAAAGCATACATAACGAATAATAAACCACTCATCCTGGCTAATGCTTCAGACTCCTCAGTAAACCGTTTATCCTGAACGGATTGTTCATTGAGTAACAAAAGTTGCTGAATAATACTCCCAACCATACTACCCAACCAAAAAGGAACTGAGACAAACAATGCAAATACCACAGCCCTAACAACCCAAAAGTAGTCTGATACTCCTCCCCAATCCTGAGAACCCACATAAACAGCAAAAAATACGGATATTGCAGTGATCGTTATATTGTCAAGAAACAATCGGGTTGGATTATATATTTTCAGAAATAAAAAGAAGGCAGCATAGCTTAACCAACTTGGGAAGAGAAAATTTTCCATCATCCGTCCAATGTATTGAACAAAATAGTCCAGCCGTCGGAAAAATAAAATACAGCCAATTTAATCGGTATTGATATGACTGTAGGCGATAGCATGCTCATACCAACACCACTAAGGACAACAGCAATTAAGAAATCTATACTGACAAATATCATATAGAGTTTAATCCCCAATTCGAACCCTTTGTATAAATCCAGTATTAGCCCCCCAAGCAACGGTTTAAGCACACTGCCACTCTCATCATTAAACGCTATGGGAAGAGTAAATAACTTTTCTAATTCCAGAGATTTACGTTCAGCTCTCGCTATTATTTCAGGGAAGTATTCGTCAATACGTGAAACCAAATGATACATAGTCACATCACCTGATTTGCTCAGTTCGTTATTGCTAAGCCCTAATCCGCTAATAGGATCAATTATCGGTATTGATTTATCATACGTATCAGTAAAATATGGCTTAATTCTTTCCAGACCGGGTTCTAAATCTCCCCAAATACTATTTAATGCTAAAAGGGCAGCTAATAGATTCACAACAATAGATGGTGGTATTTGTTGAGTCCCCATAGCATTTTTCAAAATATTCAGGACAATATTGTACTTAACAAAGCCCGAAAAGCAGATGAAAAAAACCGCTGACAGAAGCACCAGGCAAAGCAATATTACCAGGTTCACACCAGAGTAAGCATTTTCTGGACTCAACAAATGTACCATTAAAAACTCTTCTATATTAAAAATATATTTTGCTACCCTTTTTTCAAGGCAGATATTAGATATTACGTGCTGCCGCTACGATATTATCTTTTACCGCTTTTAACGTGGATGTTCCTGTCTGAGCGGCAATACTTTGGTCTGACATCAATTGCTGAAGCTTTAATGAGTCCGCAGATGAAAGGTTTAAAGCCCCTCCTTCTTCGGTATGAGCTGTTAGAAACTCTTCAATTGCTGTATCTGCAACTTTAATGAATTCCTGAAATGTGCCAGCAGCATCAATCGTAGTCAATCGACCATCTGTTAAATCGGGTTTGCTTACTGTCCCAGCCATTAGATATAACCTCTTTATAAAAAATAGAATTCTACTTTACTCATTCATACTGAAGTAGATTATTGAATACAGTTAATAACCTATATTCGAGGCACAAGACTACCCATACCATCGTAAAATCACCAGTGAAAAAAAAAGACTCAGTTTTTTTTGATTTTATGTGGTTAATCAGAAAAAATCACAAACATGAAATAGCCGCAGGAACGTTCCTCGTGTATTCTCTGTTAACTGACTGAATATGAAAACCATAATGTTTAGCTTTTAATATACCCTATGGATTTCAAGATACATCGCGGCGGCCAGGAACGAATCCCCGGGAGCATAGATAACTCTGTGACCGGGGTGAGTGAGTGCAGCCAACAAAGAAGCAACTTGAAAGATGACGGGTATATAACAATATAGAAAAACATACAGTTAAAATTATTACTGGCTCTGACATAGCCGCACCTAACAGCACCAATTGACTGCACATTCTTCAATTCTTACTCTTCCAACCATTCATTTTGTCGACTGCAATTGATTCAAAATGACCACAATTAAATTTTTTCCTTACTAAATGTGAAATTCAGATTTCTTGAGTCATATGATAGGTATCAATGTGTTTCAAGGTACCATATGAGCCAACAAAGATACGACCATGTTAAATAAATTTTCATTCTAATGCGCCCTGAGTATACTTAATCACTCAATAACACAGATAAATTTTTCTACTCATAAATTAAAAAAAAGTTACTCTAAAAATATTTTTCCAAGTAAATCAAACACCAGGGTGAAAAATATGCGATTCGGTCTAATTATTTTAATTTTGCCAGCTATATTCATTACCGGATGTACGACAAAAATATCTACAGAAAATCAGACTGATACAAAGTTCAACCAAATTAATAGCTCAGCCAAAGATTGTGTAACCGAGCTTTCTAAGAAAATAACAAGGAACGAGGGGAAACAGGTTTTTACATTTGCCTTCTATGTGAGTTCACAATCTAAACCACTTGGTAACAGTAACTATACCAAATCTGTAACAATTGGAATTCCCTATTTTACCGCGACTACCTTGGATAATGGAGATCCGGGGAGCGCCTGGCGCAGTTGTATGCTCAAACACAATGCTTTGGTTCCACAAATTAAGTTTCTGAAAACATAGTGCCAAGTACTGGCCCTGACTTTTGATCGTTCATTTTATATTCTCAATTAATCCATTTATCTTTGTAAACAGATATTCAATATCTGACTCTTGTCATAATTAAAATATGAATCTAATCAGCCCAATGTCTTTCATTAATTGCCAGTTCAATTTTTCTTTTGCAAGTATGTAATGTTATACCGAATTTGAGCACTGTATATAGAAAAATTTTAACCAATTAATCCCATTTATCATGCATATGACACTGACATGTAATCCTGTCAACTCCATACTATATTTTTCAGATTGTAACGGTCACGTAAAATCGGACACCATTGCGGCCAGTAAAAATGATTATGGATAAAATTTCACTTTTTTTCATTTTATTCATCATTATAACGGTGTGATCATTTCATTGATGAGCACCTTTGTAAAAAATTAAAAATCGCCCCCTAGATATGTGGACATGCTTTCAACAGAAATTTAAACCCAGGAATAGCCTTTCAAAAAGGCTAAATTGGAATATGAAAATGATGAGATGAAAATCTCAGTAGATAATATTAAGGACCTTTATGACAATAATAACAAATACTTCTCAATCATAAAGCATTATTGGGGTTTCAGGAACAATGGAACGAAAAAACTATTAAGAAGCTATTTTAAATGGCCAAAAATTTAAATCATACCTGTTTTCATAATGTTGTGCCGTTTTTGTTACATACAAATGATATACAGGAAGGCTTATCAAAGGGGAAGTCATAGCTGAAAATTTTTGTTATAGATAGCGTAAAACCCTGTTCAATGGCTGATATTGAACTTAAGTAACCAATCACCTTTTAACTAATTGTTTTTTTATGAATATTTTTAATTTTTTATATGGAGAGTTATGTTTTGAAAATGCACAATAGTATCATTAATACCATCAATTCCGAAATAAGTTGCTTGTCAGAAAAAGCTAATGAGTTGGAAAAAAAACAGTTTCTTCTTTTAGAAAAAATCAACGGAATAAAAAACACACCTGAAAATTTAAAAGCGCATAAAAATATTCGCTCTCAACTATCTGTTATACAACGTGATTCAAAAGAACTCCAGGAGTATGTAAGTGTAAAATCAGATAAGATCACCCAACTTCAACGTTGGGTAAAAGATGATAATCAAAATATTTCTAAACTCACAACAGCTATGGAAAGTTTAAGTAATGTAAAAAATTTGAGAGGAGAAACTGAATTAAGGCTAAAAAATGGAAAGCTCAAACCAGTCAATACAGGATGTATTAAAAATATTATTTACAAAAATCGCTACGCAGAAGAAAAAGCACAAGCGAAAGATAAATATAATTCGGGGGATAACAATTTTTCGATAAATTTTATGAAAGAAAAAATAAAATCCACAAAAGAAGATATTACTAAATCTGAAAGTGAAATATCTAAATTAAAAGATGATATAAAACCTATTCAGAAGAAAATAGATGAATTAAAAAATCAGAAGCAGGTATTAGATGAAAAGGATTCTTCGCTGAAAGAAAAGACCGCATTGAAATATAAGCCAGCGGAAATGGAATTAAAAGAAGTTGAGAATAAGTTAAATAATATTCAATCTAAAAAGCTTAAGTTAGAAGCTAAGCTTGTTGAGTATCATAAAAAAGCTAGCGCAAGGTTGTTAGAATTCGGGCGTATTTACCACTCTAATGCTGGATGCTCAGTATTAAATAAAGCAGCAAGAGAGATATATCGAAAAAATAACCTTAGTAATTTACCACGCATCAGTAGTACAGAAATCTATAATGAATACTACAAAGCCCATGCTGATAATTATCGATCAGGTGAATGGAAGGAATTGAAATCATTGATAGAACAAAGTTGTCGAGGAGATACAAAAGACATAGTTCAGGCTGCGACAGATGATCTCTATCAGCCCCAAGGAAAAATGATAAAGACTTTCCGGGGACAAGGTATTACAGAAGCTGGTTATAATAAATTAGTAAAGAGCTTTGAAAATATCAAAAAGAAAAACCCAGAGCAAATTCCAGTATTCAAGGCTGCTCAGTTTTTCTCAACATCAAAAACTAAATCTGTAGCAGAAGGATTTAGCGTTGCCGGAAGAGGAGAACGTGCGATATTATTTGTTGTGCAAGGTAACAGTGGTAGGAATTTAAGTGTTGATCATGGCCTGCAATTTAACAATGGTGGTGAAAATGAAATTTTATACTCACCAAAAGCATGCTTTGGAGTGAGTAAAATTGAAGGGAATACCATTTATTTACAGGAAACTAAATACTATGAAGATGCACCAGTTATGCCATACGAATAACTGGACAATGGCAGGAACTTGCACGGCATTTCTGCTTATTATTACTATTAGTAACAATAGGCCCAGATAAACAAAAATCATTAATATTAATGCAGGCGGCAATATCGCCTGCATTATCAGTATTATACCTGTTAGCATATATATACAGACAATTTTAATCACATTGTCCAGGAGAGAATAATGTTATTAATTTACTTTAATCAGTAAACCAACCATGCACCTGATTACAGATATACCCAATAGATTTCAAGTTGCAGTGCGGCGGCAAGTGAACGCATCCCCAGGAGCATAGATAACTAGGTGACTGGGGTAAGTGAATGCAGCCAACAAAGCAGCGGCTTGAAAGATGAAGGGTATATACTCAAGACACTTCAAAGTGCATGTTTGAAAAATGATTATGCTGTTGAATTTAAATGTTTTTATGTCTGACGGCTCAAGCATCTTGAAGTTCATTCGGTATATTTATTATTTAAAATATCTCGCCAATAATAAGGGAAAAATAAAGTTATCGAGCAACCTTTTAATATCATCCCAAATGCTATCTTTATTATACTCTCCGCTGAATATGACAACTACAGTGTCTAACTCCGGGCATATCAACAGAACCTGACCGCCATTTCCTATAACAGAGAACCATTTGAAATATTTATTCAACTCGCAAGAATAGTAACCGCCAATAAACCAGTGATATCCATAGCACTGATAATCGCTATCATCTGTTTTTACCCGAACCTTAAGAATCTCCTCTATCCATGCTGAGGGAATAACATCAATACCGTTATACCGTCCCTTATTTAGCATCAATCGACCGATTTTCAACAACCCCCGACCTGTCAAACGAAGCCCAGATGCCGCTGAGTCAACACCATCCATTCCTTTATACCAATGAAATTGACTTATCCCTAACCTGGTAAATAAGGTTTTATCCCCAAAATTAGCCAGGGTATGCCCAGAAGTTCGATCAATTATGCCCCCCAGTAATGCTGAACATCCTCCTGAGTAGTTCCACTTCTTGCCCGGAATACTAATAACTGGTTTGGAAAATATATAATGATACCTGTCTGGTGAATTCTCCATTGCGATTTCATCATTTTTTATATCATCATATGGATAGTTTTCATTCCAATCCATACCTGATGTCATTGTTATGACATGCTCTACTTTCAATCCATCATATGAATTATTTTCCCTATATTCAGGATATACGTTAATTAACCTATCCTGGAGTTTTGGAACCTGATGATATTCTATTGCCGCTCCATATAAAATAGCTAAAATACCTTTGGTAATGGACCTCACGTCATGTAATTTGTCCTTGTCAAAAGTCACTTTGCCGATTTTATCTCCCCAGCATTCATCTTCTCCAGAAAAATATTTCTCCAGAACTATTTTGTCATTCTGAGAAACCAATAAAGCATGTATGTTAGGATATAAACAACCCTGTAACGCTCTATCAAAATCAATATTTAATAACATAATTTGATCTCTATTTAAAATAATAAATTCAATCTATTCTTTTATATTATAATAACAACAAGATTTACATAAGATTACGTGCGGCTTTTAAATATTATTTTTATTCCTCCAGCGCCAGTCTTAACTCCACAGGAACTGTTATTATATTAAATTTATCCTCTGATACATTTTCAATAATGAAATGGTTAATAAATAGGAGATAACTAAAAGATTGAAGCAACCGTTTTTAAAATTTTTAAGCATTACTTTATTTTTTATTAAAAATAATAAAATCGTCTATATTATAGCCTAATTTAATCGTGATATAAAAATGTTCTCATCGATCGTTGTTTTAATCATTGATTGCTAAAACCTATCAATAATTAATTTATGATCGTTTTTATCGATTTTATGTTGATTTTGTTTTTTAACTTTGTATTATCTAAAAAAATATCAATAGTGGCTGGTTTATAACCTCCACATACCTTCCTGAAGAGTTAATGATGCTACCGACAGTTCAATGTTATATTTAATTTAAATACAATAGGCTATAAGGTTATATTGCCAATTTTATTTATATGTAGATCATTTAATCTAGCCAATGGGTAAATAAAGACATATTGACAAAATAAATATCAAAATTAAATATAAATAGAGGAAATATAATGTGTAAAAAAAATGATTATAAAAATCAGATTGAGTATCTGGCAACGGAATTATGTATATTGAAGTCAGAGAACTATTGGATTGTGAAAAAATTATTGGAGCAAGAAGTTGTTCTACAGCAACTTAAGCATATGGTTGACGACAGTTTAACGAGTAAATCTGTTGAATTATCATGATGTGTAAGTGTAAGTATCAGTACATCACTGCTCATCGTATATAATGAGTTTAAAATAAATAATAAACTTAAAAATATGCCACTGTGACGAGCCTGATTGTTGTTGAAATCAAAGGCTCCTTATTAATTATATCTGAAGATCTTCAACGCACGGAATTGTCAGCCAGGTGGCGTTCTGCAATATGTATACCCGTAATCATTGAAGATGCTTGATTTTATCCGAAATGGAGATCATTATCCTCGCTATGAAAATATTTATTACATCAGAACAAAAAATCAAACTTGAACGTCTTCACGACACCACTCGCGATGGTCAAGTACGAGACAGAATAAAAGCCATCCTTCTGGCTTCTGAAGGGTGGAGTTCTGTGATGATCGCCCAGGCATTGCGACTCCATCAGACCACCGTTGACCGCCATATCAGTGATTACCTCAATCAAGGTAAACTGAAATCGGATAATGGGGGGTCTGACAGTTTGCTTTCCCGAGAACAAACTGATTTTTTAATCAACCATTTATCTCAACATCTTTTCCAT
>NZ_JONO01000064.1 GCF_000711895.1 Photorhabdus australis DSM 17609 | reverse complement strand
TCACGGATGAAGACAGAAATATCGTCTGGAGTGCTGAAGCGCATGCGGATTTTTGGGAGGATGATGATTTAGGGGAAGAATCGGTTGATACCAGTACGGTTCAGGCGAAGGCCCAGTCTAAAGCGGAAGAATGTGAAAAAACGGAGAGTAAAAAAGAGTGTAAAGCTTGCCTGGCTATTCCGGTGACGAGTGAAAAATATCGCAAGGTTAGCCGCTGGAGCGCTATCACAATTAATTATCAGCGATTTATTGCCCAAACGAAATATGATCCCACTATACAGATGATCCAGGAATTTCAGTGCCTGAAAGTGACCTTTGATGGCTGGCGACCCGCGTATTGCTTATTTCTGGAGGCCAAAGCGCGGTATGATCAGTTTTTTATTAGTGAGGATGAGCCTAAAGGTTGGTGGAAAGGTGTTTTCTCAGCCGAAAAGCAAGCAGAAAGGCATCAAAAAGTCTGTGATGTACTGGAGGAGACTCCCCGTGTGGAATGGCATTTTTTACAGCCGATTAGTTATGGGTATTTTAAGATACTGTTTAGCGATCATAAAAATATTAGCGTTCATTATACTCCCTATCACTTCTAACAAATTTAGTTTAATCCGAGGTAAATATGACAATAGTTCGTGTAAAAATTAATGTACGTCATCAACAACAGGAAATTATTACCGTCCGTACTGCGTTGATGGATTTGTTTCATATTACACGGCAAATCGATATCTTTTTCGGGCAGAAAAAAAACTGGTATTTAACTGGTTACTCCCGAAAGGAGGCCCTGAAGAATATTGTGTTTGATGAATTGGGGCCAACCGAGGTTGCTATAAAAGACTTTGAAAAAGAATATAAGAAAGATTTTCCTTCATTGATCACTGGCATATGGGATGGCGAAAAGGATGAATTGTCCTGTGGTATTAGTTATAAAAAAATGTCAAGTGTTCGTCCCAACTGGGTTTGGTTAATATTAAACCTAAGAATCGAGAGTACCCGGCTTGATACATCCCGATTAATCGACTTTGTCAAATATTTAGCGACCAGTCGTGACCTTCCTTATATTCAAATCGAAAATAATGGTTATACCGTAAAAGGCAGACAGGTTTTCCCTGATCGCCTCAGTGTTGGCTGGATGCTTTACCAGCCCCGCATTATTGATAAATCCTATCTGCCTATGGCGGAGGAGGTACTTCCCGTTTATCAACATAATCAACAAATCGGCACCTTGATTATCACTAAGAAAGGCATTTTTGATGGTGGAAATCAGGATGATATTGATAAATCCAATGATGTTGAAATTCAGTTAGTGAACTTGGGATTATTGCCATTAATTACTGAAGTGTGATGGAGATGGTGTTATTTACCAATCGAGAAATGGTGGAGAACGTTAATGTCAAAGGCGGTTATTCTGCTGGGTGATACGACAGATCATGGCGGTAAGGTGATTACCGCTATTGATGACTATACCCGTCATCTTTCAAGTTGCTTCTTTGTTGGCTGCACTCACTCACCCCGGTCACATCGTTATCTATACCCTTCATCTTTCAAGCTGCTGCTTTGTTGGCTACGTTCACTTACCCCAGTCACATAGTTATCTATGCTCCTGGGGATGCGTTCTCTTGCCGCCGCACTGCAACTTGAAACCTATTGGGTATATGCTCCCGGGGATTCGCTCCCTTGCCGCCGCGATGCATCTTGAAATCCATAGGGTATTACTCACAAGGGTATTCCTATCGCGGGTCAAGGCGGGATTCCACTTTGTGTTTAATTTAATCAAAGATAAGTTGACTACGGAATTCCCCTGACCAAATGGCTCTTCGACGTTTAGCCGCCTGACTGTCTTTTATACTGGTATTCTGCTTAATCACATTTAATGCAAAATGACCTGACCCCGCTGAGCCGTGAATTATTTCAAGAACTCTTGCTTGAACTCAAAGAACAGCAGCTGCGTCTGAAAGTACTGGATAAACGCCTCAATCATTTGAATGCACAAGAGGAAGATATTCGTCGTCTACTGACGCTACCAGGTATTGGTCCACTGGGGGCTTCCGCTTTGATGATAGCGCTGGGAGAGAGTACGGATTTCAAAAATGGCCGCCATTTTGCCAGTTACCCATGATGTAAATGATGTAGAAGTCCATAAATTGATGTACTGACAGGTAGAACCGACTCTCTGTGAACCTGGTAAATCACTCAGTCTATCGAGACTGTTGAAATAATGAGGGCAGAGAGTGCGGATTTTCATCAGGGCTCATTGAAGCCGAATATATGTTTGCGATTACGTTGTCAGAAAAATTTATTCACCCACTTGAATTGAGTCGGTGTCCATATATGCTATTTAGTTGGAAAATAGTTTACTCCGTGTATAGAGCTGGATAACTTGAATTCAAGAACTCGAAGCAAGCGATTGAACCGAAAAAACATTTTTTTTACAAATAAGAAGAAATGCGCGATAAAGTTATAGAGACTTTCATCGCGCGTGAAAACTGTATTTTATATATAGATCTAATTATTTAATGTATGACCTTGATTATTAAGATTAAATGTATTGTCTGTGGTGTAATTCTAATTGGTAATATCATATTTGAATTTATGGTATTTACGTGTGATTAATTAATTATGACGTGAATCACGATATTGAAGATTAGATTATTAATTTATTGATTTTTTTTGTATGGTTTGTATTTTATACATAGTTTAAAATAAATTTTAGATTAAAAAATCTAACGAAATAATACATCTTCTATTAAGAAGCAGAATACCAAATGTTAATCTTTTTCAAATCTTACGATTTTATTTAAGTTAAACTTAAAAATAGTGTAACACCTTGTATTAAAGTGAAAGCCTATAGCTATAACTGAGTTTAAGGACTGAGTGTAGCAGTGCTATTGGTTATTTAACTTAGTAAACCGGTAGTAATTCACATAGGATATTCTATGTAAATGAAAGAGAGACATATCCTTTATAGCTTAACGATACCTATGGATTTTTCGCTGGATTAATATCACTTCTTATTTGAAAAGGAGATTACTCATCGTGTCTAAACTGGCAATACATGGTGGCTCTTCCATTCGAACAATGTCTTGGCCTAGGTGGCCTACAAGTTCTCCCGAAACTGTAGATAATCTACTTTCTGTTTTAAATAGTCAGCGTTGGTCAATAAGTGGACCATACCGTGGGGTACCTTCTTTTGAACAGCGTTTTGCTGAAGCTTATGCACATTACACGAATGCTAATTATTGTGTTCCTGCTTCCAGTGGTACTGCCAGCTTGACTATGGCTTTAGAGGCAGTAGGGGTCGGAGCTGGTGATGAAGTCATTGTACCTGGTTTATCTTGGGTCGCTTCAGCATCAGCTGTTCTTAATATTAATGCTATTCCAATGCTAACCGACGTGAATCCTCAGACAGGATGCTTAGATCCAAATGCGGTTGAAAAAGCAATTACTTCTCGCTGTCGTGCTATTACAGTTGTACACCTCGGTTCTGCGGTTGCAGATCTGAATGCCTTAATGCATATCGCAGAAAAACATAATCTGCCACTTATTGAAGATTGTTCTCAAGCACACGGTGCTCGTTTTGCTGGTCAACATGTGGGGACATTTGGTATTGCTGGAACGTTCAGCATGCAACACAGTAAGCTGTTAACCAGTGGAGAAGGTGGAGCGGTACTAACTCAAGATGAGCAAATTGCTAGACGATTAGCCCATCTACGCGCCGATGGACGCACATTAAGCAGTGTACCACCACCGTTGGATCATATGGAGTTATTAGAAACCGCAGAGCTAATGGGTTCAAACTATTGCTTGTCTGAATTTCATGCCGCAATTTTGTTAGCTCAATTAGAAAAACTTGATACCGAGAATGCGATTCGGCGCTGTAATGCCGAATATTTGGATGAATTGATGCTGCAAATTGACTGTTTTCCTCAGAAAACCACTCTGGGTACCACTGAGCGAGTCTATTATAGCTATGTCATTGGATTACCTGAATTTGTTTTAGAGAAGGCTTCAGTAGAAAAACTGGCGGAAGCCCTGTCAGCAGAGCTGAATTTACCTTGTAAGCCTATGTACGCCGCATTAAATCAATGTAAGTTATACCAACCCGCGAGTCGGCGGCGTTTCGCATTAAGCAAAGACTTTCAGTCATCCGTTCAGCCGCAGCGTTTTAGTCTGCCAATAGCGGAGGCATTCTCCCATAGTCACATTGCCTTGCCGCATCATTTTTTACTTGCAGAAGAAACAGACATGCTTGATGTCCAGCGTGCTCTGGAGAAGGTAATGAGCCATGCCGAGCATCTGTGAATCACCAAAAGGCCAAAACTATTATGACATCAACACATTGCCATCGTTTTGTGTTCATCCGACATGCAGAAGCAACATGCAATCTACAGGATGACCATGTGTTAATCAGTTCAGTTTTGCCTGATTCGCCACTGACGGAAATGGGCCAGCAACAAGCACAATTATTGGCAGATAATTTTCCCAAGGAGTTAATCGGAGACAAGATATTTAGCAGCCCAATGGTCCGAGCAATGCAAACGGCCAAATTTCTCACTGCACGGTACAATTTACCGTTGATACCTGATGAGCGTTTGGAAGAAGTGCGTATAGCACCTTCACTGATACCGCCATTAAGTTTGCCGGAATGGGATGCAATGCTGGAAGAACGTTTGAATAGTCCCACAATTAAAGTAAGACCTGAAGTAGAAACTGTTATTGAACAACGAGCACGAGTGACCGATTTTTTGCGTCAACGGCACCAACAGCGTGGCCGGGAAAAGGTCACTTTGATCGTTTCCCATGCATTCACTATAGAGTTAGCAATGTTTGTGTTGTTAGGGCTGGAAATCTCCCCATTACAACGCTGGCATATGCGTATCAGTAATACGGCATTGCACGTTATAGAGAATGAAGAGATAGGTGGAAAATCTAGGCTTGTTCTTGTTAACGCGAAAAATCATTTGAGATTATGGCTTTAAAGGTAAGAAGATAAAACGTATGGCTGCAAAATTTGAACGATTACAACAACTTTCCCGGCACACTGATTTTTCAGCATTGGTTCCAACTTTAGTGGGATTTGCGGCTGATAAAGCGCTTGCCATTGTAAGACATTATCCGCAAGCAGATACCACGCTGCTACGCACCCTCTACAGTCAGTACATCACTGAGCACCCTGACTGGATAAAACAAGTTGAGAGAGTTTGTGGCCCTGCACCCTGGATTATTCGCAGTGCGGGTTTAGAGGATGGCGATACTTTCGTGAATGCTGGAGGCTATGCCAGTATCATCTGTCATTGTCCGGCAGATTTTAGTGATACGCTTTCTGCGGTGGCTTTTAGTGGATTTGAACCTCAATCCATTGAACAGCAACGGTTAAGAGATCCGGGTTATCAACCGCAGCCAATCACCTGTTTTGTTCAAAAATTGATTGAAGGTACGCCATCTACAGTGGATGCCTTACAGGCTCCGTATCTGACAGCCGATGTATGCCATGATTTAAATGAAATTATCAATCAATTACATCAACATCTCTCTGAAATTGCGTTAGACACTGAGTGGGTTTTGGAAACGGATCATGGCCTGGTTTCCGTGACCGGATTGACTTTACATGCCTCTGAAGGTATCCGGGGAGAACTGGCGTTCGGTTTTGGTTTTGCGTCGGCACAATCCCCCGGCTCAAGGGCAAACTCTGTGGCCTATCATTGGCCAACGTTAGCTGCACCTTTGTGGTATGGCGCTCAATTATGTCAGGTTCGAGTGGATAAGATTTGGTTAGTACAGGCACGCCCCGCTCCGGGTTATGTACTTGAGCGTCAGGTTGAACAGTTAACCACTGAAGTGAAAGAAGAGCTGGCACGTAGTATGCGGGTGGTTCCCGTAACAACATTGCTGCATCCTGCAAAGCCTAATTTAGGCGTTTTCCTTTCGGCATCCACATTAGACGATGCTTGGTCTCGTTACCTGCGTCTTCCTTTGCCAGTGCGATCCACTCTTGTGGCTGTCTTCGTTGAATCAGGCGTTGCCAGTGAACATGCTGGCATCATGTTCCGTCAACAAAAATTGCCCGTTTTTCTTACCCAGTTAACCAATATCCCCGCAGTTCCTTTGGTCATTATTGATAGTGTGGGAGAGCACGCCTACTTTAGTGCACAAAAGCCGCTTATCGAATTGGCAACGGAAACCACTGAATCAGTTAATTTACCCGCTGCTGTACAGCATATTTTTGACGATAGTGAATCTTTGCCCACTACGGCGCTGTCTTCTCAAGATCTTTCGGATGTTTTGCAACGTGTGCTGGCTGGCTTACCGGTATTAGAGGAAAAAATCGGTGCCTCACTCAGGCAACGTACTCTTTTTCCAATGGACACGTGGTTACAGCATGGTGACATTGTCCGAAGCCCAAGTTTAACAGGTTGGCTCCTTGCACAAGTCGGTGAGAAAGCAATGACGTTCTACCCTGCTCATTGGTCGGCAACTGATGCGACAACAGATTATCTCTGTGCTTTCAGAGCCAAAACCGATCCGCAATCGACATTACCGCACCTATGTAGGGCTATCCCAACATTGGCGGATAAGGTCAGGCAACTCAATGACCTGCGCCTGCTGATGTTATTCACCAAAGCCGAATCATGGATTGAGAGAATTCCCGCGATGCCATTGACGCAATGGGTTGATGTTGCGATAACGTCCCCAAATGGGGATGGGCGTCTGCTACTGGAGTGTCTACTTCATGTGCTTGCAGATACAGACATTATTCCCATTTATGAAGATGCAGACCGGATCAACATTTTACACGCGCTAACCCAGGCAGCAGGTTCTACACTTTCTGTTCACGAACTGTTTGAAGTTATCCATCATCGCCAATTGTCACCGACTGCACTGGCGAATCTGGTTTGTGTGCCCAAAGCGTTTGCTGACTATGTGGCTTTCTTGTCTCCACTTAAGCGCTTTAAAGCAGCCGCAGCACTGGCAGGAGCGAGTGAAGCTGCTGATTTGCTACAAGCGACGGATAGCCTGATGAAAGAGTTACATCAGGCGCAATTATCCACCTTATGGGCACTTTGTCGCATAGATTTAGTGGATACTTACGATCAAGTACTCAAGGCGGTATTAGCCGATGTTGTTGATAAACATGAGCTGATCACGTATCAAAATTATCTAGATTTGCTCAGAGACTGGATGGAATTTGCCCAGCTATCAGCGCTTTCCGCCATAGAAAAATCGGCATTATGCGTTTTCCAGAGATGGATAGAACATGTTCGTCATAACCCTATGCCGGACACTTTTTTTCTTGAATTAAAAGAAGATGTTGTAGAAATATTGGGGGATGATTTCTTACGTTGGCAGGTTTTAATGCCTGTCGCCGGTAATATGACACCGGAACAGCTACCGATAGAAAATGCCCACCAGTTACACAATCTATTGCATCAATGGATGCTGGTTCGTTTCCGGGCTGAATCAGGACCGGATCTACCCGCGTATTTACACAAATTGATCAATATCGCTGATGGTTTTGGTGATGCCCGCTCTTGCCTTTTAAGGTTAACTAATAACCTCTTTGAGATTTCTCTGCCCTTTGTCGTACACAAGGCCAGCTTCCTCTTTAATGAGAAGGAATTGGTTGTTGAGTTCTGCGAGCTTCCGAATGCCCCGGAAGAGGAGACTGGTCGCTTATATGTCTTCGATGCATTGGCATCACGTATTTCAGAATGGAAACCACAATGGCAGATATCATCAAATCGGGTCTGCCAATTAGGCACTTGGACACTTTTCTTACGTTTAAAGCGTGCTGATGGCTTACATTGGCAGAGACAGGATCTCGAACAACTGGTGCTTTGGTTGCGGGTGCTATTCGATACTGCTTATGATTTCTCCTATGTGCCTAATGATGAAGTTTCCCATGTATATGACATGCTGGGACATTCTCCCTGGCGTGATCTATTCCACGCTTATGTTAATTACCGGGCTGTGATTGATTTTTCTGTTCAGCGTATCACGGTTTATTCGTTGCCCTTTGCCTCAACGCTCGCTGCACTCTGCCTGAATGAATCTATACGTGATGAGGTCACCAGCGCTTACCTTGCTGGTTTTGACCATGCCTGGGATGTTTTTCACCGAATTATTGAGAAGCTGGAAAAAACAGAGGATGACCAAGAACAGTGGGAATGCCTTCACACTACCGCAGGGCAGATGGGATTACTCCTTTCAGCAGTATGGCCTGAGCAGACGTTGATGCGGATGGTACAAAAACCACTCTCCCAGATTGGGGCTGAGCGGATCGCAGTCAGCTTGTTACATCGTCGTGATTTGTCGGCCACATTGCAGCAGTTGGTTATTGCCCCAGAAAATGCCGGATTGCGTAATTTAGTTTTGCACCACGTTCCTGAAATCGCGGTAAATGCAGGTTCTGCTGCCTCAATCGCAGGTGAAATCGCGATTTGGCAAAGTCAGTTTAAACGTTGCAAAGAGTACTTGCTTGCCTATCATGCAAATGTACTCTCTGAGGGCCAATGTCAACAATTTGTCAGACAACTTAGTCTTATCCCTTATGGCATCACAGAGGAAATTGAAACGTGTATTCAACGTGCTCTGGCTCCTATAGCCACAGAGGAGAAAGGCCGTTTTAAATTGTCTGAAGTTGATCCGATTGCGATTATTAGCACTATGCGGACAAAATGAGGGCAGAATGACTAAATACCTAGGCAAGGTTGCCAGAATACAGATTACCCCCTCAGAGTTAGTGGCGAAGTTATTCGCCACTGAATATGCTCAAAACGGTGATGGTTATGTATCAGCCTGCGCTCTGGGACAAATATGGAGCGACCTAAGTCTTCTTACTGAAGCCAGTCAACAGCCGTTATCTGTCCGCCGTCAGGCCAAATGTTTTGCTACACATGCACAACAGGCCGCTTTGTCTATCGCTTGTGGTCATAAAATCACGGCTGAAACGGAGTGTTCTCAACAAATAGGTCTTGTATTGCAAGGTCAATTTTCTCCCTGGATGGATCTACTGACCCGTATTTTGGCACTCCCCTTGCCAGAGTGTTATGGCTATGATTTAGGGGATACCGAAGTCTGTGTGGATGATGCAATCCGTTTCGCCCGCCAGTTTGCCTCTGGGCGTTCCATTGTGGTTGTTGGTCTCCGCAGTGGTGGGAGTTTTCTTATTCCACGTTGGGTTGCAGGATTAACTCAGATTAATGGTGTGTCCCCTGCATGGCTAACACTGCGCCCTTTAAGGCATATTAACGCCTATTGTCAGTACCATCCTTCAGAGTTGGATACTCTATTTCGTCTTCTTGACGCACAATCTGAACGTCCAGACGTCGTGATTGTTGATGATCAACCCGATACAGGCAATACCGTTGAAAAACTTGCGGAATGGTTAGCCTTCAAAGCAGAAAACATCTGGTTTGCCAGCATTGGGCATGTGAGAAAAATCACAACATCAGCTTCATGGTCAACCGTATTTGTGCGATCACCACTGATGACACGTGAACGGCGTTCACTCTGGCAACTGTTGTTAAAAAATGATCACCGCCATTTTCTTTCTACATTGACTTCTGCGATACCAGCGTCTGATTTACTGAATTCGACAATAATAAATAACGCGGATACACAGATTTTTATCCATTGCCCAACAATGGAAAAAAGATATGGCTTGGGTGAGGCTTGGTTGCCTTGGAACTCGCCAGCAATGGAAAAATATGCAAGAAGGTTGATTAACCCCAAAAAAACCCCCTTGTTAGTCACGGATAAACATGAAACCCCATTGTTGCACCTGAGATTTATTGGGGAAAGCACCTATGGACTCATGGAATTCAATCGGGTGAAGCAAGCCAATACTGCCCATCCTCAGGCGTGGTTTCTTGATGGTTATCATATTGCTCAACATCTTCCGGGATTGCGGCCATTACGAGATCTTATGGCTGAAACACCTCATGAAAATCATCAGGTTTGGCTTACACAGTGCAACGCTGTTATTCAGTCTGTCAGCCAATCACCTTTAATAGATATTGCCGGCCAGCTACCTCAGATTCCAATAGGCGCAGCCATTCGTAATGCATGGGAACGCTTGCAACACAAAATGGGTAAAAGTAAATTGAGTGAACACAAATTACCTGACTTACCTATTTGGCTTGATTCACTCAATATTCCTCCTTTTGCAGGAAGTACCCGACCAATACGCTCTTCCCTTAGCTATGCCTTTGGTGATTGGCACTGGCAAGTTGGTAAGGATGGGCATCTCTACCGTTTTCATCAGGAGGCTAACTGGGGAGGGATAAGCTGGCCAGAATTGGAGATAGCTGTTTTTCTGTTGGTATATCAACTGCCGCCCGCCACATTACAGCTGATGTACAGCCGTAACCGGACAGAGAATGATAATTCACTAGTGATATTCACTTCCTTACCTGTTGCGCTGCTTTTACTACTTGACGGTTTCCGCCGGGAAGTACGTCAATTTAGCCCTATAGGTAAGATGCGCTTATGTGAAGATCTCACCTTGTTATTCCAAACTTTTATCAAGTACCACAACTTGATTATCGAAAGCATCGCGAATATGCAACCGACTGAAATATCGGGGAGTGTCTATGAGTAAACCTGAAAAAATCGCCTCTGTTGTCGGCGTACCGGCACCAAACTTACATGCTCTATCCGCAAGTGGTGCTATCGTCAGACTGAGTGATGGAAAAGACTATATTGACCTGATGAATGGCAAAGGTAGCATCACGTTGGGACACTATCATCCGGTAGTCACAGAAGCAATAATCGCCAGTTTAAATAATAAACAGGGGTCTTCCACCTGCTGGTCAGAACCTTTTGAGGCTCTTGCAGAAATCATCGTTGCTGATAGTGGTATCCCCAATGGACAAGTTGCCTTTTTCAGCTCAGGAACTGAAGCCTGCCGTGCTGTTGTCCAGTGTGCCCGGAAGATAACAGGTAAAAAAATCATCGCCAGCGCAGGTTACCACGGTTGGGGGGATTTATGGGCTTCGCCTTCCCATTTTTTGCAGCCAAATGAAAGCGGTATTATCGACTTCTACTTCATCCCCGAATTACTAGCTGATGTGTTAGAAAACTATCATGGCGAAGTCGCAATGGTGATGATTTCTCCCGACTATGTACATCTCAAACCAGAAACATTAAAAAAAATAGCCCATCTTGCCCGTGAATATAGCGTTCTATTTTGCAGTGATGAAGTCAAAAATGGCTATCGTTCAGTGACTGGTTCTGCGTTACAACAGGTTATTGGCGAACAGGCTGATTTTTATACCTTTGCCAAAGGACTATGCAATGGGCAACGCTTATCCTGCCTCGTCGGGCCAACTGAAATGATGCAAAAAACTAAACATATGACCTATACCGCCTACTTTGACACAGTGCCTATTGTTGCTGCTTTAGCCACATTGAAATATATGCATGACGAACAAGGCTACAAACGTCTGGTCACGTGTGGGTCAATGTTAGCAAACACATTACGCACACTAATTGCACAGGCAGAGTTGCCAATAAAAGTCATGGGAGATGGACCATTACTGCAATTTGTCTGTGCAACGCCAGAATTGGATGAGGCTTTCTATACTGCTTGCGGTAAACACGGCCTGTTACTGTATAAGTTTGATAATCAGGCTATCTCGCTGGCAACTGAAGCCGTTTTAACGGAATTGGAAATCCACTTCAAACAGGTATTTTCAGAACTTGCTCTGCACTTTTCTACGCAGCACCAAATCTATGTCTCTATCGAGCGACAAATGGAAGCCGCATTTAATATGATCGACGGTGCCAGTGATATTATGCCTGCTGCCGATGCTATCCATTGGTTACAAAGGTATGCCTTATGAGCAGAATAAAAGACTGGTATGGTAAACGTCTGACCTTAATTGCTCCACATCCCGATGATATTGCTTATTCGATAGGTGGTTTTGTCTCACAACTGGCGGCTGTATCCACATTAGAGGTTGTGACCGTATTTACCCAAAGTCGATGGGCGCTCCCTAAATCCCTGCGTGATGCGGGTTCCGACGTTATCAGTAAAGTACGGGTAAAAGAAGAGCAGACTTTTTGTCAAAATTTTAAGATGAAGTTATACCCTCTTGGGCTCTCAGATTCCAGCTTGTCCGGCTATGACGATGGGAGTGAGCGCCAATTGCAGTTTACTCAGGGACAACTTACTAATGACATACGAACTTTAATCGTATTGGAGATGCTACAGCAGGTCTTGGAAGAGTCCAACCCTGATGTTGTGATTGCGCCAGCCGCCATTGGTCATCATATCGACCATCAGATTGTCCATCATGCCATTTGTTCACTACATAATCATCAATGGCAACTTGCTTTTTACGAAGACCTGCCCTATGCAGCTGAATTTACACTGGATATTTTGGAAAAACAGTTGACAGAGCGAAAATTCAGCATACTAGAAGCCATCAGTATTGATCAAGCATTAGCAGATAAATTCTCAGCACTATCTAATTATGCCAGCCAAACCGATCAGGAAACGATTGATGCAATTATTGTCCATGCACAACGTCTGGCACAAACATGTTTCCATACCGGGCAAGCCGTTTACCATGCAGAAAGATTTTGGGAGAAATCATGTCAATATCAGTAGGTTATATTCGTCAATTAATTATCAAAATCGCCTGTGAGACAACGGGAGATGACGTAGAAGAACTAATCAAGCGAGGACGGTTAGAGATCCCTGCACGGGATGCCATTGAATTTATGGTACGTCTGGAAGCACTCCTTGACTGCACTCTGGGTTGGTCGAAATACGAACATTTGTCAATGGAAATTAATAACCTCGCAGAAATAATAAACAAGAAGCTTAATACACAATCATCTGATGAACCAATGCCATTATCACCTTAATCATAGGTAAAAAAATGATAAATACTGAAAAAAATGGTATTGATATACCTTTTAATAACAATAAATTACATGACAAAAGCAATGTGTCATCCTGTTTACTTCAAGATAATGCGTATTCTATGCATAAAATTGAGTTGCATTTTGAAGATGTTGCTTATCCTTTCTGGGTAGGGAGCCACTGCACAGAGGAAATTTCGGCGCATTTAGCTGAGATGTCGGCGTCTTCTCTGCATATCATTACTGACGATACCGTAAACCAGCTTCATGCTGCTCCTTTCGTACAACGGCTAACTCTAAAAACAAAGGTGCCGGTTTGGGTCTGGTCAATTCCAGAAGGAGAAGCAAATAAATCACTCAATACATTGGATTATCTGGCAAATCAATTGCTTAATACGGATATTGATCGCAAAAGTGTTATTGTCGCGATGGGAGGGGGGGTTATCGGCAATATAGCAGGGCTGCTGGCCGCGCTACTATTTCGTGGTATTCGTTTCGTGCATATCCCCACTAGCCTGATTGCAATGAGCGATTCTGTTATTTCTCTTAAACAAGCGGTAAACATGCCACAAGGAAAAAATCTGATGGGCTGTTTTCATACGCCCGAAGCGGTTTTTGCTGATACTGCTTTCCTGCTGACGTTGCCGTCCCAACACTTGCGATCTGGATTATGCGAAATCATTAAAAATGTGCTGATATTAGAAACCGAAAATATCCCATTTTTAACCAGTACACTGAATGCAGAAGCGCATTACGACGAACAAACACTTGCATGTATCGTTCAGGCGGGGGCTCTCACCAAACAAAAAGTCATGGTTAACGATAAGCGGGAGAGACATCATGCCCTTGTATTCGAATATGGTCACACTGTAGGGCACGCTATCGAATTAAGCTGTAATGGAAGACTGACTCATGGTGAATCTGTGGCGCTTGGCATGATAGTCGCAGCTGAAGTTTCTCACACCCTTGGTTTATTGACATCACAAGCACGTGATATGCACTACCGCCTGATTCACCTTAACGGCGTCGATATTAAGGCACCTGTAGGAACAACCCCGGAAGCCATTATGCAGATACTGCAATCTGATAATAAACGTGGTTATCTGCGCGCGAAGCCCAATGAAATTCCGATGATTCTGTTAAATGAATTGGGAACCCCCCTTTGGAGTGGTGAAGGGCATCCCTTAACACTTGTGCCTATTGATTTAGTTGAATCAATGTTGCGCCAGCATATTTTTCAAACAACCTAAAATTTAATCAGAATCTGATTACAGCCTGTCACGACAATTGTTCAACGGAGCGCAGTAAAGAAGTTAAAACCTACTGGCACTATATGAGAGTTCTCAGTTTCTAGAGGTGCCTATAAATGTCGATCTATACGTAGTAATCAGGTTCTTAGGGGGTATTATGTCAGACTTAATCAATATCATTCATACTATTCAACCACCTTCATCTTGGCCCCCCGTGACTCGCCGGGTGCGTCGTTATCGTAATATCGGGATAAAAACATCTTGTAATTTACGTTGCAGCTATTGTGAGATAAAGCGGGCTAGAGTGAATACTGAAGCTATTATTAGTTCATTAACACGCATTTTGGAGCGCTTTAATCCGCATGATGTTTTCCTTCGGGTTGAAGCCGATGGGGAAATTACACTGTACCCAAAAATACTCGATTTTTTGGCCGAATGTGTTCAGAAAAAAGATTATTCCATCGAAGTACTCACCAATGGCACTCGTCTTCCCGCCTGTCTTCGTCCTGGCTTGCTCTGGGTCATTTCTATTGATGGGCATACTGAGCAAATGAATAAGGCACGGGGTTTAAAACAAAAACAGATAGATATCATTTTAGACCATGCCGTGAGCCTTTCTGCTGAACTGCAATGTGTCTACCACGGCCAATCCATCGAAGAAATTAATGATTTTATCGATACCTTACAGACTCGTGGTTTCACTGGTCGCCTACATTTTTTACCCCTGCTAGCAACTAAAGGGCGACCGCTGACAGTGCATCTGAATTATGAACAACTTCATAAAGCCCCTTTTTTGGAATGTAAGGCTTTCTTCGACCGTTGGGATTACATCTACCAACATGGGCGACGTGGTGATTTCGTCTGTGACCAGATTAAGAATGGTTTCAACTATTACATTGATGGCGAAAATATCTCAATGGTGAAGTGTGATTCTTACTCTCCTGTTCCCAAGTATTTGGAAATTGAAGGATTGCAAGAAGAGCAGGAATACGACCACTTTCCTTGTGGTACTTGCCTTTCTAACCAGGAGTTCAACAACCAGCGTGATCGTATGACACTTAATAAATAGGAAAAGAGGACAAGATATGCGTGTATTGCGATTAACGCCTTTTTTTCATCACCCTGATGTAAAGAGTTGGCCTGCTGAATATGACTCTGTCGGCGGAATGCAGATTCAGATCTGGCGGCAGGCTATGTGGTTGGCGGAGCGAGGAGTACAACAGCATGTGATGACTATCGGTTTTCCTGGTCTGCCACACCAACGTAATTTACACACCAATCTCTGTGTAGAAAGGACTTATCTCCGGTTACCTGAATTACGTTCGGAGTTGACTGGATTAAAGGGATTAACCCAATCTTGGGCACTGGCAACGTTGTTAGCTATCCGCCCAAAAATGCGACAGGAACCTTTTGATCTTATTCATCTCCATCTTGATGGGCAAATCCCTGCGCTGCTAGTCGCTTATCTGGTTCCTAAGTTGCTATCTTGTCCATTAATACTCACTATCCACTGTTCACGACTGTCAGTTTATCAACCGATGTCAATTTGGGATCGTATGACACATAAACTGGCTCGCTATCTGGAGCGTAAGGCGGTAAACATTGCCGCAACAACCATCGCACTGACTGAACGTACCGCCTCTGCTATTCGTCCATATGCTCGTCGTGTGGAAATCGTTCCTGATGTTGTCGATCCTAAACGATTCCGGCATCCCGGTGAATCAGCAATCCAGGCTTTTCGAAAGAAATATGGATTAAAAACAAAAAACATTGGCTTTATTGGGCGTATAGCAAAAGAAAAAGGCTGGACACATTTTGTTGCTGTGGCTGATCGTCTGCGTCATCTTGACCTGCATTTTTTAGTCGTGGGAGATGGCCCGCAGCGGCATAGACTTGAAGAGACTATTGCTCAACATCAGCTAGAGTCCCAATTTACCATCACGGGATTTATCCCTAATGATCAGGTGGCAACCGCGATTGCGGCCTGTCATGTCATTGTCATGCCGTCAGAACACGAAGAGTTTGGTGGTGTTTCCATTGAAGCTACTGCGGTAGGAGTGCCGGTGGCGGCCTATGCCGTTGGCGGTATTAACGAAA
Source organism: Photorhabdus australis DSM 17609 (assembly GCF_000711895.1). Taxonomy (GTDB): domain Bacteria; phylum Pseudomonadota; class Gammaproteobacteria; order Enterobacterales; family Enterobacteriaceae; genus Photorhabdus; species Photorhabdus australis. Next base: position 8,587 of record NZ_JONO01000064.1, on the reverse strand, counting down.
TACTGGGAAAAATTTCGCCTGAGCTGCTCGCTCCTGCTGGAGACATGAACCAATTGGTTAACTGTATTAACTGTGCTCTGGCCCAGCCTCAACAGACTCCCATTATAGAAGAGAGTGATAACAATAAAAATCCGATAGAAATTTTTGCACCAGACGCTGTATTGCCTCGATTAAAAAGTATCTATCACGAGCTAGTCGAGCAATCTGTTACCAAATAACAGTACCCAACCAAATAACATATAAGGATAGCGTATATGTTTTCTATGGTAGAGATTGAAATCAATTCACGATGCAATCGACGTTGTGTGTATTGCCCTAATGTAACAGCGCCACGCAATGCCCCTAACAGAATGAAACCTGAGCAATTTGAGCGTATTATCGACAGATTGGAAGAAGCAAATTTTACCGGGAGACTTTCTTATCATTTTTATAATGAACCGTTGCTGCATCCTAAATTACCGCAATTTGTTGCCCGGGTCACTAAACGGCTGCCGGAAGTCAGACAAATACTGTATAGCAATGGCGATTATCTGACGGATGAGAAATATCAACTGTTACATAAAAATGGCATTAAACAGTTTATTATCACTCAACACGATAGCAAACCTGGAGCGCCCAAACCTGATCTTATCTGGCTTATTCCTGATCAGTTACAGTTAACCAATCGCGCGGGCAATGTGATCGCTGGGCCAGAAATCGTCTCGAATCTTCCCTGTTTTGCGCCATCAGACATGTTGATTATCACGATCACAGGAAATGTAGTACTTTGCTATGAAGATAACAAAGAAGAAGTGGTTCTCGGCAACGTCTTTGACACCCCTATCATGGGAATCTGGAATTCACCTCAGTTTCGTCGGGCTCGTAAAGCACTCTCATGTGGAAATCGAAATGCAACGGACATTTGCCGTCGTTGCAATAATCGTTCACATCAAAAAAGTGAGGCGTTCGATTATGTCCTTTAAAAAAACGTTACAATATGTGGTATTGATAGAACGGTATCCAGACAATTTTGATCGGCGGGGATGGGGGGGAATAGAAACGGCCTATTGGAATCTTGCGCATATCCTGCCCCGCTGTGACGTTGAGGTCATTTGGTATTCTGCGCAAGAATACCCAACCTTTGATAATTTAGCAGAGCAAGTCTCGTCCCAAAATATCACGGCTATCATTCCTTTAATGGAAAGTGAGTTATTTCGCGTCGGCCAACAAGCGCCAGAATCGCTGAGACAGCGTACTATCCGGGTCTGGCATGATGTCTCGTTGCTCACCGACACCCATGCCAATTTGTCTACCTGCCATGCCCATCAGCCCGGAGCAAATGCCGCTGATTGTGTCGCCATTGCCGCTGCGCCAGACGCCTATGCCGCCGATATCTTTTTTTATGAGGCGCCGTGGACATATTGCTTTCCCAAACGACATTACATTCCCTGGGCGGCGGATCATATCCCCGCCCGAGATTACCATTCCCCCAACGGTCCTGTAGTCTTATTGGCGGGTAAAGTGGCGCTTGAGAAGCTCTCTCCGGTTGTTGAGGCTTGTTTGGAGAAGGGATTGCATCTGCATATCCTCTTTAACAACTGGTCGAAACGAGGCAAAGAAGCTAGGCACTATTTTAATGGCTTAAATTTGGGTGAACGACATAAGGTTTTCGATTATTACGATCTGGAATATGATCATGAGCTGATTTTTGGCGGAGCCAGTGCCACATTAGTATTAAGTGATTATCACGAAACATTTAACTTTCTGTCAGCCGAAGCTGTACAACTGGGTATACCGGTTGTGACTTATGTCCATTCGGGGGCTACACGCCGTTTTGCCGCTCATCTTGCTGAAGATAACAACGCTTTACTTGATTGGTTGAAAGAAGATGGTATTACGGGGCTGACTCCAGTTCCACGATCTGATTGGTTATGGAATGACGTGGGTGCTGCTTATCGCCAATTGTTACACCACATGGCAGCGCGCCACCGATGAAAACAACCTCCTTTGGCCTTTCTAGTGATGAAAAGAAGTGGTGATAATGGACCCTGGAGAAAATCATAAGATGTCAATTCAAGAAAAATTACAGTTAGGTGCACGCCATTTTCATGGATTAAAACAGGCACCTGCTGAGTTAGTTGCCGATGCTTGTGTGATAGGTAGCGGTGCCAGTGGTGCGGTAGTTGCGAATGCACTGCAAGCATGTGGCTGGTCGGTCATTATGGTTGAAGAAGGAAACCTACTTGCGCCTAAAGTAACACAAGAAGAGGTGGATAGCTCTTCTCCTATGGCAGAGATTAAGGGGGAAAATGGCTGGGAAGAGCGGGGATGGTCTTGGAGTACGCGAAACGTAGGAGGGGGAACGCTCTTTTATGGCGGTGCATCTTTCCGTTATCAGGATTGTGATTTTGATGCTCGCTCCTGGTTATCAGGTATTGGGCTTGATATTGCTTGGCCAATTCATCTAACTGATTTAGAAAAATACTATGCTATTGTTGAGGAACAATTGCGTGTCAGTGGTGGGCCACACACAGCACCCGCAAAAGAGGGAGGCAATGCCCTCCCAAGGTCACTGCCTGCGGATATCATGGCAGCGGCGGCAAAACAGCTCGGTTATCATCCGTTCACAACGCCGATGGCGATTGATCCTAAACTCTGCACACAGGAAAAACGCTGTATTGATTTCCAATGCCCCAGCGGTGCTAAAAGTGATGTCCTGAATATCTATATTAAGCGTTTGGTCAACCACTGCAATTTTACCCTCCTTTCAGGTATCCGGGGCGTGGCGCTGGAACAAGAACGTTCGGAACAAATCAGTACGCTGCGCTGTCTGGATCTGGAAGATGGTAGTATTCGTCATGTGAAAGCACGGTATTTCTTCGTTGCCTGTAACGCAATACAGAGTGCGGCACTTTTATTGAGATCAGTCACCCCTTTTGCGCCCAATGGTATTGGCAATCGGCATGATCTCGTTGGCCGTGGGCTATGCATGAAACTCAGTCAGCGTATACGTGGTGTAGTACCAGTAACTGATGCCACACGTAATCATGCTGTTGGGCTTCGTGGTCCTTTCTCCACGTTGGCGATTTTGGACCACTATCTTGATGCTCGTTGCCCCAGTGGAATGGGAGGATTAATTTACGAAGCGCGTACCATCCCTGCCCCCGATGAGTTCCCTGAACTACTACCCTTAGAACTAGAAACCATCATTGCAGATACCCCTGCCTATGAAAACCGGGTGAAACTTTCTTCTCATCGTGATGTCTGGGGGATACCTAAAATCATGATCGACTATCAGATAGCTCCTCATGATTTGGCTCGTCTGTCCTATATGGTTGAACGCGCTGTCGATATTCTTCACGCCGCAGGTGCCACACGAATTCATTCTAAACGTACACGTTCTGAAGAAGGGAGTACTCACCTGCATGGTACATGCCGTAGTGGTACAGATCCTGCTCGTTCTGTTTTAGATCCTAATTGCCGAGTTCACGAACTCGAAAACCTTTATATTGTAGATGGCAGCTTTATGCCTTTCCCCGGTGGGCTCAATCCCACACTCACCATTCAGGCAAATGCATTACGTGTAGCACAACATGTTGTTGGAGTTGACTGAGCATGATCCGAGCAGAAGAAGTCTCCAGAATTTATCAGGTGCATCAACGTAACGAAAGTTTCCGTTCCGCGCTCAATTCACTCTGGAAAAGGAAATATGAAACCGTCGTCGCACTAAAAAATGTCAGCTTCCAGATAGAAAATGGTGAAAGGGTAGGGATACTCGGCCCCAATGGTGCCGGCAAAACCACATTGGTCAAGTTACTCAGTGGGTTATTACATCCCAGCAGTGGCCGAATCACCATCGAAGGACATACTCCCTATTTGCGCGAAAAAACTTTTTTACACAGTGTTGGTCTTGTAATGGGTAATAAGGGGCAATTGATCTGGGATTTGCCTCCTATTGATACATTTGAAATGATCCGGGTCCTGTTTGAGATTCCCGTGGCCGTACATAAACAGACTCTGAAAGAGTTGGGCGACTTACTGCAACTGAACACCATCATGACCAAACCCACTCGCCAGCTCTCATTAGGGGAACGTATGCGGTGTGAAGTGGTTGCCTCGTTGATCCATCAACCCAAGGTTCTCTTTCTTGATGAACCGACGATTGGTCTTGATGTCGCCATGCAAGCTGCTCTGCGTGATTTTGTTGCTGAATATAATCGCCGCCACAATGCTACTATTCTGCTGACGTCACACTATATGGAAGATGTGCGGGTATTGTGTCAACGTATTATCATTGTTGATCGTGGCACGATTTTCTATGACGGCGATCTGCGAACCTTCACGGCGAAACAGAATCCTGAAAAAATCGTCTCGTTCTCGATGAATCGCCAGATCAATATTCCCGATTTTTCACGCTTTGGCACGCTCATTTCACAAACGGAAGAGCGTTCCCAAATTCGAGTTCACCGCGATCATGTCCCTAGACTCGTACATTTTCTGGTTGAACAACAATTGGCAGTTGACCTCACCATAGAAGATCTTCCATTGGAAGAAATACTGCGCCAGATTTTTGGTCATCCCAACCAGAATAAAACCGAATAAAAATAAATTCCTGAATAGAGGCGAACCGACATGCTTTTCGCTCTTATAAAAGTCCGATTATTTGAAACATTCTCATTTCGAGCCGAATTTCTGCTCTGGCTCGTCACACTCAGTATGCCATTAATCATGCTGGTTTTTTGGCGTTCGGTAACTCAAGATGGCTCTTTTCAAGGTTATACCGCAGAGGATTTTAATCTTTACTATGTTGCCGTTCTCGTGACCACTATATTAACCAGCTGTAACAACGTCTGGGACATTAACGAAAATATCCGTCTTGGTGAACTTTCTGTTTGGTTGATGCGCCCCATTCATCCTTTTATCAACTATTTGGCAATTACTATTGCCGAACTGGGATTAAGCCTAATTGTTGCCTTACCTATTTTTATATTGGCACTGATAATGAGCTTACAGAGCCAACCGCTAAATTTACCGCAATTAGGTTTGCTGGCACTGGCGTTGTCAGGTGCCTTCCTTATTAATCAAAGCATCCACTTGCTGATCGGGAGTCTGACCTTCTGGATCGAGCGTTCATTAGTTGTACATAAAATATATGTTGCGGCCAGTAGTGTACTATCAGGATATATGTTTCCGTTGGCCTTATTACCAGAGTGGGCAGGTCAGATAGCAAATTGGCTGCCATTCCGGTTTGTAATTTCACTGCCAGTAGAAATATTAATTGGAAAACATTCCCTGCTTGTCGCTGCTCATTGGGTAGCCTGTCAGTTCGCACTGGTGGCTTTACTGTTTGCTGCCGCATTTTTTGTCTGGCGGCGAGGTGTCCGCCGTTACTTGGCGTTTGGATAATGATGCATTCTCTTGTAGTCATTCGTATGGCGTTTATCTTGAGTATAAAACGCTCTATACAATACCGTTGGGACTTCATGATAGATGGTTTGCTTTCACTCATCATGGCGATACTACAACTGTTACCGCTTTTCATTTTGTTTAATGAACGTGGTACCGTTGCAGGCTGGTCATTCGAGCAAATGCTGGTATTAATGGGCTGGTATATGATGTTATATGCTGTTGTTGAAGGTTTGATTGCTCCCAGTCTTGCTGCCGCTGTTTCAGGTATTCGAACGGGTTTATTTGATTATATTTTAATGCGGCCCGTCGATTCACTTTTTCTCTGTTCACTCGTCGATATTAGGTTATGGAAAAGTATTGATTTTTTCTTCGGGCTTGGCTTGGCTATTTACGCTTTTATACAGCTTGATATTCAACCTTCGTTCATGGATATCATGATGACAGTCATCTTATCGCTCGGTGGGCTTGCCACGGCTTACGCGTTGTTTGTTCTTGCTATTGCTGCCTCTTTTGCATTAGTCAGGGTGCAAAATTTGACTAATGTTCTCTCTTCGTTATTGGGTTTTGCTCGCTGGCCTATTCATCTATTTGGTATGCCCTGGCGGTTAATCTTTAGTTTTCTGATCCCCATTGGTGTCATGACCAGTTCCCCAGTTATGGCATTGTTAGGGATGTTGACCTTGCCTTTGGCAATGGGATCGCTGGGAATAGCCATCTTTTTCTTTATCGTGGCACGATTAGTTTGGAAGCGTGCATTGCGTGGATATCGTTCGGCTTCTAGCTAATAAGATCACTCGCGCAACATTATGCTGTGCGAGTGATCTTATAACGGGCTGTTCATCTAATATTATTTCAAACCCATCGCATCCCGTATGGTAAAAAATAGATCTGTCTGGTCGGTTAATCCAACAATATTTGCAGCGTGTGGGCCATAAGCTGCTACACGTAATTGTGTGCCAGTATGTTTCTGAGAAGTTGTTTCTGAATTACCATAACTGACTGTGATAACGGCCCCGTCTTTGGTAATCAGTGAACGGGTCAAACCGGGGGCTTTAACATCAGGTTCAATAATCTGACTGGAATGTCCATGATCCGCAGTAACAATTACTAGTGTATCCCCATGTTGTTTAGCGAATCTCAAACCGGCTTGTACTGCTTCATCTAAAGCAACGACTTCACCGATTTGTGCGCAAGGATTGGCGGAATGCTCATAATCATCAGTCAACGCACTTTCCACTTGTAGGAAGAAGCCATTTTTATTGACTTTCAGTAGATCAATGGCTTTTTCGGTCATCTGTACTAATGTCGGTTGCTGCGAACTCCGTTTGGTGTTCAGTTTGCATTTCACCGGGGCTTCGTTAAGATTTCCATGATAAATCGCTTTAGGTCCCTCCCACATTCCGTGTAAAACTTCTTCATTAAATAATCCTAATAGCGGTTTTTTTTGATTCGCTTCTTTCACCGCGTTCAATGATGTTATATCTGTTATCCATTGGTACCCTTGCTCCAGCGCCTGCTGTTTCAGTGTTTTTCCTGTATTGACACCTGCCACTGACTGCTGGGAAAAAATCTCTATTCCTCCCCCTAACGTAACATCTGCACGTGCCACCAGAAGTTGTTCCGTGATAGAACCTTTTCCCCCCTTTTCGAGGGCATCAGTAGGACACATTTTTGATGTTTCTGTTGGGCCATAGCATTCACGCTGAGAGATATGCGCATACAGTGCTGCTGATGTTGCATCCTGAACTTCAGCTGTAGTGACATTACCGGTTGCTTTTCTGTTCTTTTTTGCTAGCTCCAATAAGGTTTGATGGGGTTTGTTAAAAACATCAATGGATAATGCCCCGTTGTAAGTTTTTACTCCAGCAGCCCAGGCAGTAGCTGAAGATGCTGAATCCGAAACATAATTGGGTTTCTTGGTGTCTTTATTTAATGAGTAATGTGTATATTGTCCAACTAATGGCATTGCATCAATTCCCTTGAAAAATCCTCCTGCACCTTCTGCATAGTTACGAGCTAATGTAATTTCAGAATCGCCCATACCATCACCGATAAACAATATAACGTTCTTGACTTTCTTATTATCTAATGAGTCTCTAAGCGCTGCGGTTTGTTCTTGTGTAACTCTGCGTGCTCCACCAAATTTTGTTATGTCACCTTTTGATATACGATATTCAGACGGGGGGTGTTCTTTACTATTGATGGCCAATGTAGGTAAACATGTTCCTAGTGTTAATAATGTTACAAGAAACATAATAAATTTCTTAAATATTTTATTAGTCATCTTATTTTTCCTATGAAAATTTAATTTTATTTGAAGGTTTGATAGTGAAGAATTTACCAAACTCCCCTTAGATAAATGAAAATAAAACTGAAAAATTTAAATAACTGATTTTAATTTTACTATATCATGACTTTGGTTTTGCTACATTTGTAGATATTCCGTATCACCGAGAACTACATCTATCATGTGGGTTTTTCAATCTCTTTTATCTGTTATGTGTAAACTGTTTTAAAGAGGAAAATTTACTTTTCTCATCTGAGCATGTTTTTTCGTTGGATTTATCAGAAGTTATGGTTCTTATTATCTGTTTTTTTAACCTATTATGTAACAATTAGGTTTGAGTAACGCCAAAAGAACGTATTATTTGTATGGGTTGGACGCAAAATGCCATATACAATAATCATTAAACTGAACGAAAAATAGGTGGCGGAAGTCACAGTGAAGGTGTTATACCCATTAAAATCAAGGAGTGAAATAATGACGTTTGATAATGGTTTAGGATTATTGAGTCATTATGCTCTCAGGGAAAGAGGGGTAAATGAGAATATCAATGGATTAATCAGACAAGAATTTCCAAAAGAAACAGACTTTAATAAAATCTCTAACCGAGAGATAAGTTTTGTCGTAAACCGATTAAATAATTTCCTATTGAAAGATTCGGAATAGCAAAGTTACCAATGAATTGTTTAAAGGAATAAGTCCTGACATCACGGATGAAGACAGAAATATCGTCTGGAGTGCTGAAGCGCATGCGGATTTTTGGGAGGATGATGATTTAGGGGAAGAATCGGTTGATACCAGTACGGTTCAGGCGAAGGCCCAGTCTAAAGCGGAAGAATGTGAAAAAACGGAGAGTAAAAAAGAGTGTAAAGCTTGCCTGGCTATTCCGGTGACGAGTGAAAAATATCGCAAGGT
>NZ_JONO01000063.1 GCF_000711895.1 Photorhabdus australis DSM 17609 | reverse complement strand
GTTGAGATAAGTGGTTGATTAAAAAATCAGTTTGTTCTCGGGAAAGCAAACTGTCAGACCCCCCATTATCCGATTTCAGTTTACCTTGATTGAGGTAATCACTGATATGGCGGTCAACGGTGGTCTGATGGAGTCGCAATGCCTGGGCGATCATCACAGAACTCCACCCTTCAGAAGCCAGAAGGATGGCTTTTATTCTGTCTCGTACTTGACCATCGCGAGTGGTGTCGTGAAGACGTTCAAGTTTGATTTTTTGTTCTGATGTAATAAATATTTTCATAGCGAGGATAATGATCTCCATTTCGGATAAAATCAAGCATCTTCAATGATTACGGGTATATACAGAAACTAATGGATTATTCATTCTTAAAAACCTTTAAAATTATTTTATTAATCATAAGGCAAGTGCCACCCAGTAATATGAGTAAAATAAACCAGATAATGCGGCTATCAGGAATAATTGCTTCTATATTTTTCTGGAAAAAAATGAATAACGAAGGAAATAACATAAATGGCATAATATCGAGGAACAACCACTTAATATGTGAATTTGGTAGAAATCGTCTATGGACAATACCAGCCCAAATTATTAGGTAAATTAGATTTTGAAAAAACCAGGCTTTAGCGACTCCAGTTGCGCCGTAATTTATTCCCGTGAAATAGATTGTTGGAATAAATGTAATAAGAAATATAATATTTCCTATCACATGCAGTCGAATATTTCCATGCGCGTATTGTAAGTAGTAGGGGAATGCAGATATTGCCAAAATACCATTACCTAATGCATACCAACATAGTATTGGAGCGACTTCTTTGGCTACTTGATGGCTTCCCGTCCATATATAAATTGCATGGTAAGCATATCCACTTAATAATATACTTACAGGTAATATTATTAATGCCATTATACGGCTTGAGTTTCTATAAACAAAAATAAGCTCTTTATTTTTTTGTTTAACGTGTAGAGAAGTTAATCTGGGGAGAATGGCTTGTGCTATAGGTTGACTTAGTATCATTAGTCCAGATGCAGCAATTACACCCATTGAATAAAATCCAAATTCATTTAGTGGAAGTAGATAGCTTAATAATAATTTATCTGTTTGAGTAATTAATACCCATACACCTGATGTAAATGCAATGCTTAATGCAAATTTTAGTGTTGGGATCGACTCACGAATAAATTTTTTATCTATACTTGGTGATTTATCTTTATAAGGGGTGTGATATATAGCTGAAAGGTAGAAGGTAATTAATTCTATAAATGCTATAATAATTTGATATATGAAATAAGAATATAATGAATTGTGGGTTAATATTAATATAATAACAGAAACAGGAAACCTTAATGTGGCGATAATTATATTTATAATATTAAGTTGAATTTGTTTTTCTAATCCAATTAGAGTACTTCTCCAAGGACCGCAAAGCCATCGAAAAGCTATTGTAACAAACATTGATGAAACTGAGAAAGTGACAAGACTAACTGATAGAGATGTAGTCAGCCAATTTTTAGTGATCCATTCTGCACTCATTATTCCTGATAGGAATATCATCATGGCTATGAGGAGAAAAAAATATGTTATAACTTTTTGTAATCCCTTAAAAAATATGGCTTTTTGTTGATTATTCTTAGCTATTGTTGCTTCTCGTGCTATTGTTGTTGATATGCCCATATCTAACAATTGCATCCATCCTTGGAGCATTGTAAAAAAGCCTATTAATCCGTAGCCTTCTGAACCTAATTTTTCAAGATAGAAGGGTATTACCACCAATCCAATAATAGCCAGATAGAACTGACCAATATAATTAGCAATTATATTTCTTTTGATCATGATGACTGTATTAATTTTTTATATATTAATAAACTTTCTTTAGATAATAGGTCGAGGTTAGTATTGTCTTTTTTATTTTCAGGTCCTAAAGTATTAAGATCTCTATTGTTTTTTAAATTTTTAAGGACTTCATTTAAAGACGCTACCTGTTGTGAAAAAACAATATGCCTTAATCTATCTTTACATTCATTTTTGCGGTGATATCTGAGTTCAATAATTTTCTTACCAGTATCCATTCCTTCATCAATAAAATGGACTGTACTGCCAATAAATTTTTTCTGATTTCTTATCGCTCTTTCGAATCCATTCATTCCAGGAAAATCAGGTAATAGTGCAGGATGAAAATTAATTAATTTATTATTATAATTATTTAAGATATTACCTTGAAGTAGACGAGAGAAGAAAACTACAACATAATCTATATTATTTGAAATAAGTATTTCTAGTAATTTTCCCGAAAATTTAATATTAGATTTCTCATCTATTCTTATATTGGGGATTGAAAATTCATCTGAGATATTTTCAGCTGGACATTTTCTGTCTGTAATAATTAAATCGAGGTTAATATCAGGGTTATTTCTGAGCAAAGTTTTTACAACAGAGCCCCCGGTAGAGCTTAATAGTGCAATTCTATTACTCAAGAGTTCCTCCTGATAACATTTCTCTTATAGTGTTTTTATCACAATTCATTAAAATATCTATAATTGATAATCCGGGAATAAAATTATTATTATTTTGTGAATAAAATGGTAAGTCAGGATTTAGAAATTTAATTTTTATATTTTTTTTACTAAAAAGTTCTTTGTCATAAAGCGCTTTGCCGCCAATAGCATTTATATATGTATCAGCTTGCAGTAAATGGCAAATATCAATAATGCGTTCAACTCCCTTTTTGTCTTTTTGTATATTAAAATCTGAAGCTTTACTGAATTTCTTTTCTATTTCTAAATACTTGAATATACTTTCTATTGAAGACTTGTTGATTATTGATACATTTTTATCACTTGATGAAACGACAAATTCTATTATTGGAAATATTTCTTTAAAGAACGGAGATGAGCTATAAGATGATTTAATCTGATTAAGAAATGGTTGAAAATTCCCGGTATAAAAATGTTCGTTTATTTTTCTATTTTGACTGATTTTTTCCACGGGAATTGTAAATAAAGAAGTTTTATTGTTATTTAGTATATTATTTCTGTTTATAAAGCCCTTCTTTATGAAATTTACATTATCAAAGAAAATGAAATTATCTACACTACTTACTAATTGATAATATCCTAAATATGGAAAAAAATAAGGTTGCATGATAGCAATTTTCATTAGATATCCTTAATTAAGGATATAATGATATCCTGCTGACTTTTTCCTAAAGATGTAAATATTGGTAAGCATAAAACTTTCTCTGAGGCTTCTTTTGCATTGTTGAGATTGGATGATGATGAATGTAAACCACGATACATTGGCATATCACTAATTAGAGGGTAGAAATATCTTCTTGACAAAATGTTATTATCTTTTAATTTTTGATATAGTTCATCACGAGTTAATGGATAATCTTTTTCAACTAGAATAGGAAAATATGAATGATTACTAGTTGCAGAATCAGATAGCTTAGGAATAGTGATTCCTTGTATGTTTTGTAGTTTTTCTCTATAACGCGAATCGATATTGCTTCTTTGAGAAATTGAATTATCTATATGTTTTAATTGTAATAAACCAAATGCAGCATTGACTTCACTCATTTTTCCATTAATACCAGGTGCGGTGACGGTGATTTCATCTGCAAAACCAAAATTTTTCAAGTAATCGATTCTTTGTTTGGTTTTTGCATCAGGACAAATAATCGCACCACCTTCAAATGTATTAAATACTTTTGTGGCATGAAAACTTAATATTGATAAATCACCATATTTCAGTAGGCTTTGATCTTTGTATTGAACACCAAATGCGTGAGCTGCATCATAAATAACACGTAAACCATATGTATCAGCAATTTTTTGGATTTCTTCAACATCGCATGGATTAGAGTAACAATGAACGGGCATTATTGCTGTTGTATGAGGTGTAATTGCTTCTTCGATTTTTTTTGGATCAAGATTAAAAGTTTTTGGATCTATATCTACAAAAACAGGTGTAAGGTTATTCCAGAGGATTGAGTGTGCTGTAGCGACAAACGAATAAGGTGTTGTAATGACTTCTCCACTAATTCGTAATGCCTGCAATGCTGTCACTAGTGCAATAGTTGCGTTAGTAAATAAAGAAATATGCTCAACGTTAAGATATTTGCAAAGTTCTTTTTCTAACTCTTGATGAAATGGACCATTATTAGTTAACCATTTGTTGTTCCAAATCTTTTGTAAGTATGGTATGAATTCTTCCAGAGGGGGTAAATATGGTTGTGTTACAGGTATACTTTTGTTATCCATAATAACTTCTTTAGTTGAGAATTATCGTTGTTCCACCTATTTAGGATCTATTAGAGATACATAGGTGGAGTCGTAATTATTATTGAATAAATAAAATTGAAATTAAATATTTTACAAATTTATTAAATGGTGATTGTAATAATTGTTATAATAAAGAGTATAAATATTTTCCATAATTATTTTTTGAAATTAATTTGGCTTTTTCTTTAACCTCTTCTGTTGTTAGCCAGTTATTTTTGTATGCAATCTCTTCTAAGCAAGCAATTTTAAACCCTTGGCGTTTTTCAATAGTTTCAACAAAGGTGGCGGCTTCTAGTAAGCTGTCATGGGTGCCTGTATCCAGCCACGCAAAACCACGACCAAGAAGTTCTACATTTAAAGAATTATCATTAAGATACATCTGATTAATTGATGTGATTTCTAATTCACCACGATCTGATGGAGTGACTTTCTTTGCAAAATCAACTACCCGATTGTCATAGAAGTAAAGACCGGTGACAGCATAGTCAGACTTGGGTTTTTTAGGTTTTTCTTCAATAGAAATCGCTTTCATCTGGTCATCAAATTCAACAATTCCAAAACGTTCAGGGTCTTTTACTTGATAACCAAAGATGGTAGCTCCAGTTTTTTGGGAAGATGCTTTTTGTAGTTTTGGTGAGAAAGCTTGCCCCCAAAAGATATTATCTCCTAAAACTAAACAGACTGAGTCATCACCAATGAAATCTTCACCGATAATGAATGCTTGGGCCAGTCCTTCAGGTTTATCCTGAGTTGCGTAACTAATCTTTATTCCTAAGCTATTTCCGTGGTTCAGAAGGCGTTTGAAGTTTATTTGATCTTCAGGAGTGGTAATAATAAGAATGTCTTTGATCCCTGCTAGCATCAGTACTGATAGTGGATAATAGATCATTGGCTTATCATATACTGGGAGGAGCTGTTTAGATACACCCATTGTTATAGGGTATAATCTGGTGCCGGAACCACCGGCTAAAATGATGCCTTTCATATTAATTTTAATTTGACCAAATAATTCATGTTTTTTCTGAATATAAATTAATTTTACGATAATCATTAAATGAGGTTATTTAATGATTTTTTCTTAATATACAGGGGACCGTATAACGGAAAATCAGAACTCGTGTTTAAGTACCATTAAACAAAGCTACCGCACTAGGTTATTGGCTCCCAGAACGCCTGCAAAATTCGGTAATCTTACCTATTGTATTGATTTTCCAACACTTTTGTCTGCTTTAACAAAAAGTAATGGGGGATAAGATTTTGTAACACATTAGGAAGGAGACTAAACTGTAAATTCTGTCTGGTCAAGCTTAATAAGCCACTTGTTTAACTAATTGATAGAATACGGTTAGCTGAGATCTGTATTATCGCCTATGAAGTGGTAGTTAGATTCGTTAATAACGTCTATGATGCCTTACTTTTCAAAGAGTTTTATTCTATTTCATTAGTTTCGTAGGGAGTATTTCAGTTTTACATTCGTTCTTTTAGATTGGTAACTTTCTTCTTGATATCCATACGATAATAAAGGATTTTTATTGTTTAAAAAACGATATTTCTAATTCTGTAATCCGTCATCTTTGGAGGTGTCGGTAAATTTATCGGTAATTGTTATCTAAATGTTAGAGAATGGGGAGGAGTTGATGTAGGTTATGTTATTGATAGCCAGTAAAATTTAGTGGTTTTTTAATCGTAGGATTAAAATGAACTTAAGCTGCTTAGAATAGAATCGCATTCATTTAAGTGTCAAAATTAATTTTTTGATATTACGTGGATTTACAGCAGTTAGGAATGAACCGATCGAAACTCCTACACACAGGAGTAATAGCTTTATAGAGATGGTTTCGTCTACCAGTAGGCACGCAAAAATTACTGCCCAGATCGCATAAGTGATATTTAAACTCATAGCACGGATGGGCTGAAGCATGCTGATTGCTTTGTAGTAGAAGAGGTACGATAGCGTGGCTACCAGAGAAGTGAAAAATAATAAGGAGTATAATTCTATGTTTGAGAAGATATGTATGACACCAGGAAAGGAGCGGATTAATAATATGATGATAATTAAATAACCCACAGAGGATGATAATTGCCTGATGAAATAAGCAATGTCAGCAGGGATGTCTTTATTCATCCCATAAGAGCTAATAACAATTTCGGAACTCCAGCCTAGTGCACATATAAAAGCGAAAAGAAAGCCTATCCAACCAGATATTGTCTGAGTTGATGCTGAGTAACCGAGTATCATGGTGCATACAACCGCTGATATTAATCCCAATATTCCGATAAGGTGAATACGATCTTTAAGTAGAAAAAAAGAAGTTAAAGCACCAATAGCAGGGTAAGTTGCTGAAATAGTTGCTGTGTAGCTAATGCCAATGTATTGAATGGCTAAAATATAACAAGACATGCCTATTGGGCCACCAAATATAGCCGCCAGGACAATTATTCCATTTTTTTTGTTCTTGGGAATAAGGCGTATTGCTTGGTATTTTCCCTTGACGATAAGATATATAAACATGTATCCACATGAGATTGTGTCATTCAGAAAGGCAAGTACAATAGGGATAAGAAGATAGGAGGAAAGAACGGTATCTTCTAATAATAGGGCTAAAAGCACGCCGCTTAGTCCCCAGAAGACACCAGAGGACAGTCCATAGGCGTTGGCTGTTATTTTACGATCGATGAATATAGCCATTTGGTACTGTTCCGTTATTTTTTGGGTTTATGTTAGGTGATTAAATCCAGTAATTTATATATATTTCACCATTTTTTATGGAAACGACTATTTATTCTTCTGAAATCAATAGGGAGCTTCTAAAGCGTAATGGTAGGATCACTTATTTAGAAAATTTAAATGCTATTTTAAAAGGTCGTAAATATAGTCTTTAGGATTAAAATCAATGGGAGCATTGGTAAGAATCTTTCTAATATTCTCGAAATCATAATTTTCACAAGATGTTTTTAGGTTGTTTAATAACGGGTTTAATTTATCCCAGGTTAGAAAGACTTCGTTGGCTGTCATTATTCTCGGATGATTTGTGCCAGAAACATTATCACCAATTAATAATTCTTCATAAAGTTTTTCACCGGGTCTTAATCCGGTAGTTTTGATTTCGATATCACCGTGAGGGTTAGTTTCATCTTTAACTGTCAGTCCAGAAAGGTTAATCATTTTCCGGGCAAGATCGTATATTTTTACTGATTCTCCCATATCAAGAACAAAAACATCACCATTATTGCCTAGTGCACCTGCCTGGATAACTAACTGGGCGGCTTCCGGGATTGTCATGAAGTAACGGGTAATATCTTTGTGAGTGAGGGTTATTGGTCCGCCACTTTTTATTTGTTTTTCAAACAGGGGTACAACGGAACCGGATGAACCAAGGACGTTACCAAAGCGAACCATTGAGAATTTTGTATGAGTGTTTTCTTTAGCAAAGGCTTGCAGTATCAGCTCTGCAAATCTTTTTGTCGCTCCCATTGTATTGGTGGGGCGGACGGCTTTATCTGTGGAGATTAATACGAATTTATCCACTTCTTGATTAACCGCTGCTTTGGCAAGTGAAAGTGTACCAAAGATATTATTATTTACCCCCTCTATGGTGTTCATTTCTACCAAAGGAACGTGTTTATAGGCAGCAGCATGGTATATTGTATTAATGTTGAATTTATTTATTATTTTGTTTATTTTATCTGAATCTTTTATATCACCTAAAATTGGAATTATAGTGATATTCCAATCGTTTTCTGAATTTATCTTTTGTAATTCTTTTTCTATTGAATAGAGGCAGTACTCGGTTAACTCAAATAATATCAGCTGAGTGGGAGATTGAGTGATGATTTGTCTGCATAACTCTGATCCAATTGAACCACCGGCGCCTGTAACAAGAACATTTTTGTTCTTAATGTTTTTACTGAGCAAATTTTGTAATGGGTTAACTTGTTCTCTGCCGAGTAGATCGTTGATAGAAACGCGTTTGAGTGAATTTATTTGGGCTTTTCCTTCAACCAGGTCATTGAAGCTTGGGATGGTGAGTATTTCACAATGCTCTTTTTGTAATCGATCAAGTATTTTTTTTCTATTGGATATTGACGCGCTAGGTATTGCTAATAATATTTTCTTTATATTATATTTTTCTACTAAAAGTGTTATTTTCTCTGGAGAGAAGACATAAACCCCATGAATAGATAAATCATGTAATTTAGCATTGTCATCAACAAAAGCAATCGGGTTGAATTCTCGATGCTCTCTTAATATGGGCAAAAGTTGCCGACCAGATTCTCCTGCGCCGTATATAATAACGGGAGCCCCTTTATATCTTAGTAGATTGCGTAGTGTTCTATATAAAAATCGGGTACCGCAGAGTGATATCACCAGAAAAGAGAAATAAATAATCGGTACGGTTCTGGGGATAAATGCTTGTTGGTATAAGGAGATTGCGGTCAATAATAGAGTAGACAGAAATGAACCAACAATGGCCCATTTCAATATACTCATATTAACGTATTTTAATATCGGTCTATAAAAGCCAATTCTTAAGAAAATAAATAGTGTGAGAGGTATGGTGAATATAATCGTTAACCAATGTTGTAAGCTATAAATGGGGACTTCTCTATCGAGGCGTAACCACATGCTTAGCCAGTATGAGATAACGATAATAAATATATCCACGATGAGAAGAACGATGGTTTTTATTAACCTGTCTTGGTTAAAAAACATTATTTTGTTCATCATTGTTAATTACCTAAAAACTACTTTGTAAATTGTTTTAAAAATAATCTTCAGGTCATAGAAAAAAGATTGATTATCAAGATATTCTAAGTAGTACTTGGCTTTTATCGGCATGATAATATCGATATAGGCTTGATGAGGATCTTTATATTGACTTAATATCTGATTTTCATCGATCATTTCTATGGAAGCTAAGTCAGTTATGCCGGGTTTTACTGATAATATTTTGTTTCTGATATCATCTGGATATTTGTGCATAAATTGTGGAACTTCAGGTCTTGGTCCGACTAAACTCATTCTTCCCTGTATAACATCAATGAGTTGGGCTAATTCATCAAGTTTATATTTGCGTATAAATTTTCCAGATTTGGTAATGCGGAGATCATGACCGATAGTGAGCTGCCCTTTTTGCTCTGATTCGGTAGTCATGCTCCTAAATTTATGAATATAGAAGTTTTGATTATATTGTCCCACGCGTTTTTGTCGGAAAAAAATAGGTCCTTTTGAGTCTATTTTTATCCAAATAGCTATTGCTATTAAAATAGGAGAGAGGATGATTAACCCAATTGAAGATGAGATTAAATCAAAAATCCTTTTTATAATTGAATAAGTTATTTTCATTTACTCAAGAATCTCTTTAATTGTGTTAATGACGTAAATCTGATCATCTTTTGTCATCTTTGTATATAAAGGAATGGATACAATTCGCTTGAAATTTTCCTCTGCTATAGGAAAATTTTTTTTGTCCAGGGAATAGGTGTTTTTCCATATTGGTTGTTTATGTAGTGGGATAAAATGGACAGAACAGCCTATATTTTTCTCTGCCATTTTTATTATAAAATCGTCTCTTGATATTTTGACTTCATTATTGAGTCTAATGGTGTATAAATGCCAGGCGTGCTGACTATTAGGTTCTTTAGGTTTAGTGGGTAAGGTAATTGGTAGATTTTTTAATTCATTATCGTAAAATTTGGCCATTGCTTCTCTTTTCTTCTGAAAAGCGTCTATTTTCTGTAATTGATGAATACCAATGGCTGCACAAATATCTGGCATATTATATTTATAACCCGGTTCAATGACTTCATAATACCAGGCTGGTGTTTTAGATTGATATCGATCAAAAGCGTCTTTACTGATACCGTGGAGACGCATGATTTTGGCTCTTTTTATAATGTCTGGATTTCTGGATACGAGTATTCCTCCTTCCGCTGTTGTCATGGTCTTATTAGCGTAGAAGCTGAATACCGTTGCGTCGGTGTCAAGTGTGCCAATTTTCTTTCCCTTATATATGGTCGGGAATGAATGGGCCGCATCTTCAATGATTCGTAAATTAAATTTCCTGGCGATAGCAATGATTTCATCCATATCGCAGGATAAACCAGCAAAATGTACTGGCATAATTGCTTTAGTTTTGGCGGTTATTGCTTTTTCTATTGCTGTTGGATCAATATTCAGGCTGTCAGGTAAAGAGTCAACAAAAATAGGATGAGCGCCTAGATAGCGGACAACTTCTGCTGTTGCCGTAAAGGTATAAGTAGGCACAATAACTTCATCACCCGGTTGAATACCAACAGCTTCCAGCGCTAAATGTAGTCCGGCTGTTGCTGAATTTACCGCAATGGCTTCAACATCAGAACCCAGGTATTGTGCAAAATCGTATTCAAATTTTCTGGTTTTAGGTCCGGTCGTTATCCAGCCTGTTTTAAGTGAGTCAATGACTTCGTCAATTTCAGGTTGTCCAATTTCAGGTAATGCAAAAGGAAGGAATTTATTATTCATGATTTATTATTGCCTTTATGAAATTGTCTGCTAATATGGAATAAGCGTGATTTTCTAAAGCGTAAATTTTACCTCTTTGCCCCATCTGGTTTAATTCGTTAGTTGATAACTCACTGAGTTTTAATAAATTCTGTGCAATATCTTCTGGCTCACCTGATTTAATTGTAATGCCGCAATTAGCGTCAGAAACGGGATCATTGCCTGCATCAATCGCACATAAAATAGGTTTACCTGCCATCATATAATCAATCAGTTTATTGGGACTGATGCCAAATCTGAATAATGATTGTTTTTGTAATCCTATATAGGCAATGTCAATTTTATTGAGTAGTGTTGGAATCTGGAATTTGGGAATGGGATCAAAGAATATAATGTTATTTATGCCCATGGATTCATATTCTTTAATTAAATTGTCTTTTTCAAAGCCAGTACCAACCAATAAGAAAGTAATAGGTTTATCATGAAGCAGCGAAGCTGTTTTGAGTAGTTTTTCTAGTGCATTTGGCCGCCCGTGAGCGCCGCAATAACATACAATTTTGTGCCCTTTATTTTTTTCAGTTGTGATTAGTGTTTCCAGTAAGCTGTTTAATGGCGTGAGTTGATTCGCCCAATCATCTAAAACGACTCCATTAGGAATAATATGTAATTTATTCAGCTCTAATCCATGAGCCTGCATATGCTCTTTTACATTAGGGAGCATAGAAATAACGATATCGGTGTGTTTGTAAGCCGTATTTTCAGCGAGTTGACATAATTGGATAAATGGATGTTTAGGTGACATTCCCCCTAATTCTATAGGGGAAAGAGGCCATAAATCATGTAGTTCAAAAACCAGTTTAGCGCGAGCTTTTTGAGCAATACGTTTTGCTACCCATATATCCATAGGGTATGTGCTTGATGCAATGACCACGTCAGGCCGATATTTTTTGACCAGGTTATTGCTGTCGAGCCAAATTTGGCGTAAAAAGGAGAAGATATTTTTGACTCTGGCCAATCCATTTCCGTTGTAATCTGGAGTTGGATACCAGATAAATTCTAACCCGTTAATATTTTCGGTGGTTTTTTTATTATCGATCAGTGTAGGTTGTTTTGTCCTGACATGAGAATAAGAGGCTGCGAGTATGGTAATTTTGTGTCCCGATTTAATCCATTCCTGGCCTAAATGATATGGACGAAATTCCATACCAAGATCCGGTGATCCGGCATAATGATTTATATAGACTATATTCATAGTAATTTTTCTAATTCGTCAGTAATTCTTGTCGCAGCTATACCGCCGCCGTACATGGATTGAACTGCGTCTATATTAATATTCATCATGTCGTGAACTGATTGAGTTATTTTTTTATTTTCAGCTGCTGAAAGTGTGTTCACGCCGGCTTCTATTAATTCTACCCATTCAGTTTGATCCCTGACGGTTACACAAGGTTTTCTGAAGAAGAAAGCCTCTTTTTGTAGTCCGCCACTGTCTGTAATAATCAGGGCCGTGTTTTTGAGTAGCCAGATCATTTCTAAATATCCTACTGGCTCAATTAAATGAACATCTAAATGCAAGTTGTATTGCTCTAACATTTTTTTAGTTCTAGGGTGAATTGGTATTAAAACAGTAGCAATTCTTTTATGTATATCATTCAATGCATTGACTATTTCAGTTAAACGCTGTGGGTTGTCGGTGTTTTCAGCGCGATGGAGGGTCGTCAATATAAAATGTTGGATAGAATCCAAACCATCAGGTTTTCTCGCCATCTGGCTAAAATATAAAGCGGCATCTTCCATCACATCACCGACTTTTTTTATGTTGACTGGCTTTGAATTAAAACCTTCTTCTTGCAGATTATTCATGGCGGTGTCTGTTGGACAGAAAAGAATTGAACTCACATTATCTGTTAATATTCTGTTTATCTCTTCTGGCATTTTCATATTAAAACTACGTAAACCGGCTTCAATATGGATAACTGGAATATGTAATTTAGATGCGGCTAATGCACCCGCTAAAGTCGAGTTAGTATCACCATATACCATGACTGCATCGGGTTTTTCTGTGATTAGGACTTTTTCAACTTCGATTAGCATTCTACCGGTCATTTCACCGTGCGAGCCACCATGAATATTGAGTGTGTAATCAGGTTTGGGGAGGGCTAATTCATTAAAAAATATATCAGACATATTCGTGTCAAAATGTTGACCAGTATGAATGATAATCTCTTTAAATTTATTGTGCTTTTTTAAAGCGCGAGATACTGGACTTGCTTTAATGAATTGTGGTCTGGCGCCTAATACAGTAATGATTTTTTTCATATCGATTAACGTCCAATTTGTTGATAAAATTCGTTAAGTTTATTTTGTTCAATATCCCAATTGTATTTTTCATTAACTGCCAGAAGCCCATTGTTACCCATTTCTTCCGCTATATCCGTGTTATTTGATAAGTAATCTATCGCATTCGCTATTTCCTTCGGATTTAATGGATCGATACAAATGCCACAATGGTTTTTTACAACAATATCTTGCCATAATGCGAAATTGGAAGCGATGACAGGAATACCTGCACTCATATATTCGAATATTTTGTTGGGTTGGGCATCGATATGATTGGGTAGTGGATGATATAGAACGATACCCGCAATAGATTTAGATAAAAGCTCCCGGGCTTCTCCTCGGTTTAAAAATCCCAGTTCATCTATTTTGTACCAATTTTTCATTTTTTTTATTTTATTCTCTAATTCTTTGTCAGAAAAATTGCCTGCTAATTTCATTTTTGTATTCGTCGTAAGGTGAGAGATAGATTCAACCATCTCTGTTATGCCTCTGATGTCAGAAATACCACCGACATAGCAGACTTGTTTTTCTTTTTCATACCAATTGGTGTTTTCGTTATGTAACTCACCTAGTATCGGATAATTATTGATGTCTATGGTGTTTTTATTGATTTTTAAGAACTTATCTCTTATTGATGGGGTGGCTGTGATAATTCCATCAAATTTAGCAGCAGCATATTTCTCGTAGAGAGCGAATAATTTAGAGATAATGATTTTGTTAAATTTATTTAAATAAGGTTTACTAAAAATCTGTTTAGGGACATCTTCATGAGCATCAAAAATGACTATTTTACCTTTCTTTTTGAGTTTTAATCCGATAGGGATGAGCTCCGGATCATGGAAATGGTATAAGTCAGCATCTAATTCTAATGCTTTTTTATAAACTTTATCGGTTGTTTTAAATATTCTATTTAGTCGGCCTGTTAATATTCCGACATCAATGATAGCAATGTTATTCTTTACTTCATTACCTTTACCATCTGCAACAATAAGGGAGACTTCATGTTCTTTTTGTAAAGCAGAGCATTCTTTCAGAAAAATACGGATGTCGAAGCGTGAATGTACTGAGGTCATATGTGTGATTTTCATAAGGGTATTTTGTTGGTTTTTGTAGGAAATAAAAATAATAATATGCTTAATGTTAGCAGCCCATATGTCAGTAGTAGTGCTGTAATCGCTGAATTTGAAATCGTGTATACGAAGGGTAAATATAATGTGGTTGAAAATTCAAATGGAACTTTTTTTGAACTCAGGTTCATTGCGAAGATTAACATGTTAAATATAAAAAAGTTTATTAATAAACCAAATGTACCGTATCTGGCGATACCGTCCCCGATGAAGCCGGTATTAGCCGATCCTGATGTACCATAATATATTTCAGAAATTATTTGAGGTGCGTCTTTCGTGAATTCACTATTGTTGTTGTAGATATAATCATAAAAGTAATAGGTATTTAATGTTGGTGTGAAGAATACTCTACGTAGCCAATGTATAAGCGGATCATAAAAATCGAAAATAAAATATAATATCCCGGCAGTAAGAAATAAATAGAGAATGATATTTATCACTGAGTTACTTATCGATCTTGTTCCTTTTATATAGAAGAATAGAATGATAACGGCGAGGTTCATGAATGCTATGCTTTTTAATCCAGAAGAGCTATAGATTAAATAGGAAATCGCAAAACTTATTGCAATGAGGATGTATTTAATAGAGCTTCTTATATAGAGTGAAGCGAGTAATAACAATGGTGAGACAACATATCCCCCATTTGTAATGATGTACATGGTGAGTAGTGGTGTATTTTCTTTAAAGTGTTCTCTTACAGCATAAACGCTAAATATATTTGGTGGTATTAGACTGAGTCCAGGATTACTGATAACGAATAACAGCACAATAATACCACATCCTATTATAATTATTTTATATAAATCCCATGGAATTTTCAGTTTCGGCATCGTTATTCTATCTATTATTCGAAAGAATAATATAGACAAGAAGAATAATATGTTTATTGTGAGTATAAAAACTGTTGAATTGAGGGACGTTGAATTAATTAATGGGAATATAACTGATACGGGTATAATGTAAGTTATATATATTAACCATAGAAAAACCATGACTGGGTTTTTTTGGTTATTGAGCAAAATGAGAGGTAAGAAAGATATCCAACAGAGAAAAATGCTCAAGTGACCTTGTGGGGCAATATTATAGCCTCTTACCTCATGGAATGTATCTAATATGAGCATCGAATTCAGGTAGATAATAATCTGATATATAAATATTTTCAGAGTTATTTTAATTTTATTTTGCATTTTTTCTGATAAGGAAGTAAATAGATGATAATGCTAAGATAGAGAGGAAGTACATTGTAATAAATTGGTAGTATGCCCAACTAATAGGCCCATGTTTTATATAATAATAGCCAATGTTAGCGGTGGATTTACTCCAATTATGATATAAATCCATTATTTCTTTATTTTTAAAATTTTGATTTCTCTCTATCAGGTCTTTGAGGAGCAGGGTATGTATTCTATGATATTTGATATTACTTGGATTGCCAATTAAATCATAGCTGGACCATTCATTTCTTATGTCGAACTTAAATATATTATTACTGATTGATTGATATAAACTTTCGGAGGCTCTTTTACTTTCATTTATATTTAGATAATTTTCGAAGGATTCAATGCCATAAGTGGAATAAATCATTCCGTTTAATACAAAGGCCAATTGGTCTGAATTAGCCTGAGGATCAACATATTCTTCAATCCAGGGCATATTATCTAATGTTGTTAAACTGCCACCTTTATGAATAGGTGTTAGTGATGATTGGTATAGAAGTTTCGAGGTTGACAGATATTTATCATCACCAAAATGGTCATAAGCCCTTAATAGGAGAATAATAGCATATGCGTCTGTTAGTCCAGACCACCAGGGAGCAGAGAGTTTATTATTTTTATATCCTGTATATGACCAGTCAAAATCATATAAGTAATGGTTCTCACCATGAAATAATTTTATATTACTTGATAACCAATCTGCTGAGAATTTAAAATTAGAAAGTAATTGGTTTTTATTGAATTGAGGGGGTGGTACATTCCATCCAGATAAGGATGAATCAGTTCGCCATAATATATTGGTGTTATTTTTATTTAAGGCTAAAGAAGAGTATATCATTCCATAGTGAACAACATAAAATGGAGATAAAAATGGTTTAGGAATATGGGGTGAATGTGATAGGGGAAAACCATTATTATTAAATTCGCGTTGAGCAAATTTCCCTTTCATCACCAGGCTTCTGACATTACCGTTGAATTCATCTAGTTCATAAGCATATTTATTGAATGTATAACTTACAATCATCACGATAATGATATAGGGAATTATTTTTACTATATTTCTCTTCATCTTAACCCTTTCTGTGCATAAAAGATAATTTTAGAATATAAGCTGTACTTATTAAATAAAGAATAAAGCTCGTGAGAGAAAATAATAACAAAGTCAAGTAAATGTCTCCTAGTATATATCCGGTAAAGAGGGCTATAAATCTTAATATAATGGATGTTGTTTGAATAAATAAATTGCTTTTCTGGTGCTCATAAATGGATAGATATATTGATAAAGATGAATATATTATTTGTCCGCCTAAATGTGGTATTAAACATAATAGATATTTACCTGATTCATGCCATTCTTCACCAAAAATAAAGGTTATGATGGGTATGCCCGCTAAGTATGTCACTATAGCAAATAAAATAGCGATGAATGTCAGGCAATAAAATGTTTTTTTGATCTTTAAGAAAGGCGATGTAGTCGGGTCTTTTAAATATCCTTGTAATATAGACGAAACGGTTTGACTTAATAGTGTAATCGGTGAGCCTGATATTCTGGATGCAATCAAATAAAATCCTGCTGATTTTAGCCCGTATGTGAACATGATGAATAATTGAGGTAATTCATTACTAAATGTATTAATTGAAGCTGCAGGGAAATCATATACTGGGAATTTATAATATTTCTTAGCCAATAGTTTTATTTTTTTGAATTCATTTTTACTTGTAATAAAACGATATTGAGATTTTTTACCTAAAAATAGAACGCCTAATGATTGGCCTAATATCTGGCCTAATATAAGGCTGCTTGCACCTAAACTAGCGATACCACCTATGATTTGAATGCTAATCATTGCAATAGCTTGAGTGATTTTAGTAATGGAGAATTCACGGTATTGCCTTGCTCTTATACTATTGAAGCTGATGGCTCGATAAAATCCATAAGTTATAATTCCCAACGGAATATAGTATATATAATTTCCTATGGCTATTTTTTCTGATGGATTATATATTGAAAATATAGTGATGATTATTAAGCTAATGGTTATTGGAATGATACAAGATAATGTGACTAATGAATTAATTTCACGATTTTTTTCTGATGAACTTATTGAAAATTCATAACGAAGACAGGCTCCTACTGCAAAAACACTTAACAACGATGAAAATGAAGCGTAAGTGCCCAATTCTTCAGGTGAAAATAATCTTGTTAATACAGGTGTTGATAGTAATAATAATATCTGGCTGATTAATGATGCGAGTAATAAGCCAGATATATTCCGCAATAGTTTATAATTCATAGATTTTAAATGGAACTGACAATTTTATTAATTAAATCTATAGATAAATAAGGATGCATCGGCAAGCTAATGACTTCTTGTGCGATTTCGTCACCAATAGGCAGAGCAATATCGCTGGCTACCGCCGGTTGTTTATTTAATGGGATCGGATAATGCACTGCGGTTGGAATGCCTTGTTCTTTTAATTTGTGTTGCAATTCATCACGTTTTTTAACCCGGATAGTATATTGCGCATAGGCCGAGAGATTGTGTGGCTCGATATACGGCGTGGTCAGGATGCCAATGTCATTCAACGCCTGATTGTAGTTTGTGGCAACTGTCTGACGTAATGCCATTTCTTCATCAAAGATGTCCAGTTTCGGTAGCAGAATGGCCGCTTGCAGGGTATCTAAACGGCTATTCACTCCGATTCTGATATGGTGGTATCGCCTGTCTTGTCCATGACGGGCAATTTGACGAATAATTCTCGCCAGTTCTTCATCATGAGTAAAAATAGCCCCGCCATCACCATAGCAACCCAATGGCTTACTGGGAAAGAAGCTGGTGCAGGAAATTGTGGTCAGATTACAAGAGCGTTTTCCTTTATAGGTGGCGCCAAAACTTTGGGCTGCGTCTTCTATTACGGGAATATTGTGTTTTGCAGCGATAGCGTTAATTTCGTCAAAATCAGCACATTGACCAAATAAGGAGACTGGAATAATCGCTTTGGTTTTTGGGGTAATTGCGGCGTCTAATTGCGCCGGATCTAAGTTATATGTGGTGGGCTTTACATCTACATAGACCGGTATACCGCCCAGTAGCGCGACGGTTTCAGCGGTGGCAATGTAGGTAAATCCGGGGGTAATGACTTCATCGCCGGGTTTGATGCCAATTGCCATTAAGGCAATTTGTAACGCATCGGTGCCATTGGCACAGGTAATACAATATGGCGCCTCGGTATATTCAATCAGCTTTTCTTCTAATTCGGCCACTTCCGGTCCTAAAATATATTTGCCGTGGTTGAGGACTTTTTGGATATTTGCGTCAATTTTATCTTTAATTCTGCATTGTTGTGCTGCTAAATCGGTAAATTGCATGCCTGTATCCTTGCTTATTGAATTCGCACGACGGTCTGGTTATTGAGCTGATAAATATGGTGAGTGTGTGGGCAAATGGTGGTGGCTTGTCCGTGTAGCGGTAAATCTAATTGTTCACCAAATTCACTCATCCAGCCAATCTGTTTGGCCGGTACTCCCACCATCAGGGCATAATCGGGGACATCTTTATTGATAACCGCTCCGGCACCAATAAAGGCATAAGCGCCAATGGTGGTGCCACAAATAATGGTGCAATTGGCGCCTAGGGTGGCGCCTTTTTTTACCCACGTATTTTGGTATTCACTTTTTCTTTCAATGAATGATCGGGGATTATAAACATTGGTGAAAACCATGCTGGGGCCACAAAATACGCCCTCTTCTAGATGAACGTTGTCATAAACAGAGACGTTATTTTGTATTTTGCAGTAATTGCCGATGGTGACTTTATTACCAATAAAGACATTTTGTCCTAAAGAGCAGCCTTCGCCAATTTGGGCGCCAGAACAGACATGGGTGAAATGCCAGATACGGCTGTTTTTCCCGATTTGTGCTCCTTCATCAACGATGGCACTGGGATGTATCGTTACGTGTTCGGCTGACATGAGACCGGTTCCATAGGGTTAATAGGTTAAAGGCAAAGAAATGGTTTTATTATCTCTGGCGGATAAATAGGCCGCGATAAGCAGCTCTAAGGATTTTAAGCCTTCCCGGCCATCAGTGATGGGTTGAGCTTCCCCTCTCATCACATCAATGACATTTTTATAGTAGAGGGGGTGACCAAATCCATAAACGGACGTAGTTTCATAGCTCGCTGTTTTGACGTGTTGGTCATACTCTTGTTCGTCAGCGAAATGCCATTCCTGGATTTCATTGACGGCCATGCCCCCCACCCGAACTGTGCCTTTTTCTCCTAGAATGGTGATGGAGCCTTCAAGGTTTTTCGGATAGGTACACATGGTGACGGCCATCGAACCTAAAGTGCCATCCCGCCAGCGGATATTGAGTACCCCGGTATCTT
Organism: Photorhabdus australis DSM 17609; assembly: GCF_000711895.1. Lineage (GTDB taxonomy): Bacteria > Pseudomonadota > Gammaproteobacteria > Enterobacterales > Enterobacteriaceae > Photorhabdus > Photorhabdus australis. Next base: position 5,304 of record NZ_JONO01000063.1, on the reverse strand, counting down.
CCGTTTCGATATCTAAGTGGGTAGACGTCATGGCCTGAACATCTTTGACCGGGCCGATTAACCATTCAATCAAGTCAACATAGTGGCTCGCTTGATTCATGAAGGCGCCACCGTCAAATTCCCAGGTGCCCCGCCAGGCGGCTTGATCATAATAGGCTTGAGGTCGGGTCCAGAAAACATTGAGGTGAACCATATGGATTTTGCCAAAACGTTTTTCACTGACGGCCCGTTTCAGTAATTGTAAGGTGGCATTTAAGCGGTTTTGTTTGACAACAAAGAGGTGTTTGCCAGCTTTATCAGCGGCTTTAACCATCTTTTCACCATCAGCCAATCGGGTGGCCATTGGTTTTTCGGTGACGACATGAAAGCCTTTATTAAAGCAGGTCATTGCTTGCTCTGGATGGAGGCCGGATGGTGTGGTCAGGATAATGATATCGGTGGTGATATTATTCAGCATGGTGTTTACGTCGCTGAAACCTGGAACGCCGGTTTGTTCTACCGCCGTGTTTAGTGCGTTTTGATCGTTATCACAGACGGCGACTAATTCGGCCTCTTTTTGATGGACTTCCAGAGCATGGAAGTGATTTTTTGCGATCCGCCCACATCCCACTAAAGCAAATCTTATCTTTCTGTCTTTAATGATGTTCAGCATGTCTTATCCTAAGTTAAGCTTTTATGATGTTTTTATGATTGGGAGAATATTTGCCACGGGTATCGACGACTAATTTGGCATTATTGATGATCAACTCATAATCAAATTTATCGTGATCGGTGGCTAAAATAACGCAGTCGAAAGTGTTGAGGTTATTTTCAGTGATAGGCTGGCTGACTAAATTAAAATGATGTTCCCGCATTTTAGGAAAGACCGGGACGTGTGGATCTGAATATTCAATATTAGCACCTAATTCTCGGAGTTTTTCCATAATATGTACCGAGGGACTTTCTCGCATATCATCCACATTCTTTTTATAGGCGATGCCGAGTATTAAGATGTGGCTGCCATTAATGGATTTATTCGCTTTGTTAAGGGCTAATACTGTTTTGGTGACCACGTAATCCGGCATGGAGGAATTAACTTCACCGGAGAGTTCAATAAAGCGGGTATTAATACCATATTCTCGGGCTTTCCAGGTTAAATAGAAGGGGTCAATCGGAATACAGTGACCGCCTAATCCTGGTCCGGGGTAATAAGGGACAAAGCCGAAGGGTTTAGTTGCCGCAGCCCGAATGACTTCGTGGATATCAATTCCCATTTTATCGGCAACGAGTTTCATTTCGTTGACTAAGCCAATATTGACCGCCCGGTGTATATTCTCAAGCAGTTTTGTCATTTCGGCGGCTTTGGTTGAACTCACCGGAACAATCTGGTCAATGGCGGGCTGATAAACGGCGATACCGGCTTTTAAACAGTTTTCTGTGTGACCGCCAATGACTTTAGGGATGGTACGGGTTTCGAAATCAGGGTTGCCGGGGTCTTCCCGTTCGGGGGAATAGACCAGGAAGATATCTTCACCGACGGTTAACCCGCTTTCTTTAACCCGCGGTAATAACTCTTCTTCCGTGGTGCCTGGATAAGTGGTGCTTTCTAAGGAGAGGATTTGACCAGTTCTTAAATACGGTTTTACCCGGTCGGTGGTATTAATGACAAAGCTGATATCGGGTTCACGGTATTTGTTTAACGGCGTTGGGACGCAAAGAATAATGGCATCGCATTCGGCGATTTTGGTGAAATCCGTCGTGGCTTTGAAACCGGTATTGATGGCTTTAGTGATTTTGGATGAGGGAATATGTTCAATATAACTTTGACCTAGATTTAATTTATCTGTTTTTTCTTTGTCAATATCAAAACCAATAACTTTAAAACCAATATCGTTATATCGGAGCATTAAAGGTAGGCCCACATAACCAAGCCCAACAATGGCAATGATGGCGGTTTTATTATCAAGTTTCTCGGTAAGAATGCTGAGTAGGGACATATTTCACCTTTTAAGATGATGACTTAAAAATGAAATTGTGAAAATGAATCACATTGGTTTTTAATAGAATGCTATCTATTTTCACAAGTTTTATTTGGCAAGTGAAACTTTAACAATCTATTTTAAATAGGTTGTTTAAGATATATTATTGAAATAATAATCGACGTAATAACAAAGCTACCGCACTAGGTTATTGGCTCCCAGAACTCCGTGGAATTTTATAATTTTACCTACTGTGTTGATTTTACAATATTTTTGTTGGCTCAATTTAAAAGCAAAAAAGATAAGCGTATTTAATGAATAGAGAGGGAGGTTAAACCGTCAGACACGCCGGGTCAAGCATAATAAAAATTTATCTATTTAATTAATTTGTACAATAAGGTTGGGGGAAATCTGTGTTACCGACCATGAAGTGGTAGCCAAATAACCAAACGTAAGCCACCTAGTGGGCTATCTTCAGCCCGTACCCAGCCACGATGCTGACTAACTGCGGTTTCAACGATGGCTAAACCAAGGCCGGTGCCGCCAGATTCTCGGTCACGGGCTTCGTCTGTTCGGTAGAAAGGGCGGAATATATGTTCGCGGTCTTCCGGATTAACGCCAGGTCCGTCATCGTCAACGGTGATGGTAATCCCTTGATTATCGGCGTAGAAACCCACCGCAATGTGGTGGTGAGAGTAGCGTAAGGCATTGCGTACAATATTTTCAAAAGCGCTGCCAAGCGCTGATGGGTTGCAATAAATTGTCCAGGGACCCGGTGGTGAGATTGTCTCGAGGGTTTTATCCATTTGTTCAGCTTCAAAGCTGGCGTTATCGAGAATATCGTTCCATAAATCTGTCATTTTAATATTTTCTCTCAGCAACTCATTTTTATGCTGGCTGCGGGAGAGTACTAACAGATCGTTAATCATGCTGTCTAGCCGTTGGGCTTCTGTTTCAATTCTTTCTAATTCTTTACTTTCACCATGGCGGCGGCGAAGTAATGCTGTTGCAAGTTGCAGGCGAGTGAGGGGCGTGCGTAGTTCATGGGAGATGTCGGAGATGAGTCGTTGCTGTGCGGTGACCATTCGCTCTAATACACTGATCATCTGATTGAAGCTGTTACCTGCGGCCAGAAATTCTTGTGGGCCAGCTTCTAATTCTGGATGCTGGCGTAGATTGCCTTTAGCGACATCGTCTGCGGCATTTTTTAATTTACGGGCTGGTTTAGCTAAACTCCAGGCTAGCCATAACAGGAGCGGCGCACTGATTAACATGGTAGCAATTAATAGCAATAGAGGTCGGTCGAACATGAGGTTAATAAAGTCCGACTGAGGGCTATTTGCTGGGCGAACTAAATAAAGTTGGTAATGATCTTCTCCATCCTGAATAGAAAATGGTCCCAGCATCTCAGAACGGCCATATTTTTTCTTCTTAGGGTGGTCGGCATTGTCTGATTGTCCGATAAAGTTGCGAACAACTTGCATTTCGTTTCTCTGGGCACCAATAATCCGTCCTTCACTGGTCACCAGTATCAGGCGTTGTCCTGGTGGTGCCCATTTTTCAATCGCGCGAAATAAACGGCGCCACCAAAGTAAATCATTTGCAGGGTCTTGCGCTAATTCTGCTTCAATATGTTGTTCCAGCATAACGCCCTGCCGATATTCGTTTTCCAGCAGAGAGGTTAATTGCCTGGAATCCAGCTTTGGTACCATCAATACCAGCATCAGGACTAATGCCAGAGTAAACCAGAAAATGGCGAAGATGCGTGCCGTTAAGCTGTTTATCATGTTGCAGAAACCATTAAATAGCCGCGACCGCGTAAAGTTTTAAACCAAGGCAGGCCATCTTCTCGTTCAGGTAATTTACGGCGTAGGTTAGAGATATGCATATCAATTGCCCGGTCAAATGGGGTCAGCCGTTTGCCTAATACTTCCTGACTCAGATGTTCGCGGGAGACAACTTGTCCCAAATGTTGAGCTAATAAATAGAGCAATGTGAATTCAGTACCTGTTAAATCTAATATTTGATTAGCGAAGCTGGCTTCCTGACGGCCTGGGTTTAATTGTAGATTATCGACCTGAAGCGTGAGAGGACTGTTGTCCGTCTGTTGTTGTTCACTCCAATTTGAGCGGCGAAGAATAGCACGTATACGGGCCACGAGTTCACGATCATTAAATGGTTTGGCAAGATAGTCATCGGCCCCCAATTCCAGCCCCAGAACACGATCCAAATCACTTCCACGTGCTGTCAGCATAATTACCGGGGTTTGATGATGTAGGCGAAGTTCTTTTAATGTCGAAATGCCATTCTTACGCGGCATCATAATGTCAAGTAATAGTAAGTCAATCGATTCGTCAAGGAGTTTTAATGCTTGCTCTCCGTCATGAGCGATAACGACGTTAAGTCCTTCCATTTCAAGTAATTCTTTTAATAGTGATGTTAGTTCTCGGTCATCATCAACTAATAGGATTTTATGCATTGATTAGTTCCTCCAGGAACAAAAATACGATAATGAACTTTGTCATTCCACGACTTTACGTTCTTTTACAAGCTCTGACGCTAGTTTGCAGCCGTGTAGGTATAGTTGTCTACATTGAATCGGATATCGTTTGGGGAAGCGAGGGGTTTTTTTAATGCGTAACATAGCAGCGTTAGTTTTTGCGTCAATGTTTGTTGTTGGTTCAACAGCATCTTTAGCTGAAACAACAAATACAGCTCATGCTGCTACGACCCCTGGTATTTGTGCATCGTGTGGTTATAAGAGCGCTGAAGGCCATCATTATCATAATAATGAAACCAGTGATAACGATTATATGTTTAATGGTATCACTTTAACCGAACGACAGCGCCAGCAAATGCGTGATTTGATGGCGCAAAAACATCAGCAGCGTTCATCAATGTTGATGAATCGTGCGGAGCGAGAAGAGATGCGTAAGCTGGTGACCGCGAAAGATTTTGATGAAGCGGCTGTAAAGGCTCAGGCTGAAAAGATGGCCAAATATGATGTTGAACGTCAGGTAGAAATGGCTCGTATTCATCATCAGATGTATCAACTGTTGACTCCTGAGCAGCAAGCTCAATTGGAGCAACATCATCGGCAGTATATGTCTCAGTTATCGAACTGATTTTGTTGTATTCATAGCAGTGAATTAGTAGTAAACGAAAATTTTTCCTTGCCATAGACACCATCCCTGTCTTTTCCCCCGCCTTTTGGCGGGATTTTTTTATCTGGCTAAGATTAATTCACTTTAAAATCAACCAGATAAAATTTTTGTAAGCAACTGTAAGTAGCGTGGAAATTTTTAAGTGTGGACACTAGTGTGGACACTTTTGAGTGCTACGGTTG